>NZ_CP087135.1:2551250-3192500 GCF_020911945.1 Flavobacterium galactosidilyticum | reverse complement strand
ACAGTGGGAAAGGATAATTATCTACTTTTTCTGACGGCAGATCACGCTGGAGCTGAAAATCCAAATTATTTGAAGGATAATAAATACAATGTAAAAAATATTCCTTCAAAAGATATCGTTACAGGATTAAAAAAATATTCTAATGAAACTTTTGGTGCTGATTTAATATTGGATTATTCGAATTTTAATCTGTTTTTCAATAAAGAAATTATAAAAAAGAAAGGTTTAGAATTAACAAAGGTGAAACAAAGCTTCAAAGAATTTTTGATGGCGCAAGAACAAGTAAAAAGAGTATATACTGAAGAGGAAATTTTAGCATCTTCTGGTGATGATTATTTTTTAAGCTTTATTTCTAAGGGGTATGATCCTAAACAGAATGGTGAGATTGTTGTTTTGGATAAAACGGGTTATATGCAATACCAAGCCACAGGGACTACACATGGTTCGCCTAATAGTTATGATACACATGTGCCTTTGATTTTTTATGGATGGCAAGTGCCAAAGGGAGAATTACACTCTAAAAAATATATTACACAAATTGCACCAACACTTTCACAGATGTTGAAGATCCCTTTTACCAATGGAACAGAAGCAGAAGTATTGGAAACGCTTTTAGAAAAGCATTAAATTATTATATATTTTTTGCTGTGTAATGTCTAGTCCTGAAAAAGTGATACAGGATTAATAAAAAATAAAAGTACAATTTTTAAACAGTAGTAAGCTTCGGTTTACTACTGTTTTTTTTTTATAAGTTCTCATTTTAATTTTGTTTTGGGTATGCATCTGATTTGGCGTTAGCATATAATTAGAATAATGAGGTCTGATTTCATTATAGATATTAATAGCTTCCTTTACAACTTTTTGCATAATTTCTGCTTTTTGTTTGTATTTATCAATGCTAAATTCTTGTTTTAAAATACCATTAATCCTTTCTGCAACTGCATTTTGATAAGGGTCAGAATTTTGAGTCATACTACATACAATCTTATTTTTATTAAGTTGTTTTTGGTATTGATTAGCACAATATTGTAAACCTCTATCAGAGTGATGTATTAACTGCAAAGTTTTATTATTTCTGTGCTTAAGAGCCATTTTTAAAGCTTTCAAACTACTTTCTGTGTTCATATTATCAGCAACATAAAACCCCATAATCTTTTTAGAATAAGCATCTGTGACTAAACTTAAATAACATGGATTTTCTCTTTTCCCGATATAGGTTATATCAGACACCCAAACTTGTTCAGGTCTGTTAATTTCTAAATCTAAAATCTGATTTTGATGTTTTCTAAATCGATGATGGGAGTTAGTTGTTAGGTGATAACTTCGTTTAGGCTGTATCAATAAATGATTAGCTCTGAGTATATCAAAGAATTTATCTCTTCCTATTTTCATTAATTGAAGTTTATCCAGCAGAAGATAATATAGTTTTCTAGTACCTAGTCTAGGCATTGTTTTTCTGATATCATTTACCATCAAAATTACTTCTTGGGCTTTGTTCTGTTTGGATGCTCTTCTTTTAATTTTTCGATAATAAACCTGTCTGTCTATCCCGAACAAATAACAGGTAAACGCTACTGTTTTTTGTTCTTTTGTTTTGAAGTAGTCGATTGTTCGGGTACAGAGTTTTTTCGTATATCGATATGATATTCTTTCTCTGCTAAATCTATCATCATATCAAATAGTATCGCTTTTTTGTCTGCAACATAAGCTTGTCGTTCTAGAAATGCCTTTTGCTTTTCTAATAACTTGACTTGAGCTTCAAGTTCCATGATTTTTTGTTCTGATGTCTTTGGCATATTCAAACGAGATTGGTTTTCCCAATCAAAGTTACCAAATTTTCGCAACCATTCTATAACAGTCTTTCTACATTGAATGCCATATTTCTTTGTGGCTTCGGTTGCTGTGAGATGTCCTTGTTCTATTTCTTGAACAATTTGTAATTTAAAAGACATTGAATAGTCTTTTTGAGTACGCTTTGCATAATTGAAAGTTTCTTCCATAACGATGTTTTTTGTGTATCGCTATTTCAGGACGGGACATAATTTTAAAAAAAAAACTCCTGTCTTTGAATAAGATAGGAGTTTTTTTAGTTTTTAATTTAGACACTAAAATTTATTTTCTACTTCAGCAGCTTCTAACATTAAATAATGTAAGTCCGTATTTTTAATGAAAGGTTTCAATAAGTCACTTCCAGGGCCATACATCGCTAGTTCACTATAATCAGCAGAATGATCCATACTAATCCAGCCGACTGAATTGTATTTCTTTTGAATGTCAGCTAGTAATTTGAAAGGCAAATGTCTTGGATTATAAAGACCCTCTTCTAATTTAATATTCGAATAAAAATTTAAAATTTCCTTAGCTTCATCCTGTTTTAGAATTGTTTTATTAGCGTATTCGATTCTGTCAATTAACTGTGAAACTGTAGTTTCTTGGCCAATTCCGTTTAAGATCCATTCATTAGTTTGTTTGTAATTTTGAATACTATCAAAATTAGCATCTGCATCTCTACCGTAGATAATTCCCGGATTGGCATTTCCATGGTCAGTAGTAATAATTACAAGAGTATTTTTATCTTTTTCGGCAAAATCAATAGCAAGTTTTACAACTTCATCGTGTGCTACTTGATCGTAAAGTAAACCTGTAATATCGTTTCCATGTGCCGCCCAATCCACTTTTCCAGCTTCTACTTGAAGTACAAAACCATTGGGATGATTTTTCATTTTATCAATAGCACGTTGTGCCATTTCTGCTAATGTAGGAATAGTTCCGGTTAATTCTTTACTACTTTCTCTATCTTTAGAATAGGGTAATCCATCGTTATAAAATACGCCAAGAATAGGCTTGCTATTACCGCAAGCAAACATTTCACTTTTGTTTTTTACTACAGAAAATCCATTGTTAGAAAACTCTTGATACAGATCCCGTTTATCTTTGCGGCTTTCAGAAGAAAAATAGTTATTTCCACCACCCATCATAATATCAAATTTCAGGTCAAGATACATTTCGGCTATACTATCCTGACTATTTCTGCTTTTTGAAGCAACACAAAATCCAGCAGGTGTGGCATGAGTAATAGGAACTGTAGTCACACAACCCGCCATTTTTCCTGCTTTTTTAAATTTCTGCCAAATTGGAAGGTACTCTTCTCCGTTTACACCAACATTTAAAGAACCATTTTTTACACGAAAACCACTTCCCCAAGAAGAACTTGCTGCTGCAGAATCAGTAACGATTGATGATGCCGAAGCCATATCCATCAAACCTCGAGTTACTTTATTGTCTTTATATAATTGAATCCAGTTACTGCCTTTTCCAGTTTTTCTATTGAGGTAGATATCAGCCATGTTTAGTGTACCGATGCTCATTCCATCGCTAACAATCACAATGATATTTTTTGCTTTTGTATTCTTTTTTAAAGTGTCAAAATCAAGTTCTTTTGCATTTCCTTCGAAAGGATTTAATATGGTCGCTCCAATAGCAAATAAAGAACCGTTTTTGAAAAATTTCCGTCTATCCATTGTTTTTGATTTTTTTTGTAAGAAATTCAAATGTAAATAAACTACTTCATTTAGTATGTTAAGAACTGATTATTTTTTGGCTAAATATGTTTTTCGATTGATTTTTTTGATAAAAAAATCCCATTCGGACTAACGAATGGGATTGTTATTTTAGACTGTTGCCGTAGTTACGGGAAGTGAAATTTGATTTTTAAGTAAATCCTCAAAAGTTTCATGAGCTCGAATTAGGTGCCCTTCGCCATTCATCCATAAAACTTCAGCTGGCTTGTAACGTGAATTATAATTTGAAGCCATAGAAAAACAATATGCTCCGGCATTTCTAAAACTCAAAATATCACCTTCTTTAATTTCTGAAATTCTTCTATTATTTGCAAACGTATCTGTCTCGCAAATGTATCCTACTACAGAGTAAAAACGTTCTTTCCCTTTTGGGTGTGAAATGTTTTCAATATGATGTTGCGAACCGTAAAACATTGGCCTGATTAAATGATTGAATCCGCTATCGATACCAGCAAAAACAGTAGAGGTCGTTTGTTTTACCACATTAACTTTAGCTAAAAAGTAACCAGCTTCACTTACCAAGAATTTTCCTGGTTCAAATATTAGGGTTAATTCTTTACCGTATTCAACACAAAAAGCATTGAATCTTTTAGATAGTTTTTTACCTAGTTCTTCTATATCAGTTTCTATATCGTCTTTTTTGTAAGGAACTTTAAATCCGCTTCCAAAGTCCAAGAATTCAAGGTTTTTAAAGCTTTTAGCTGCATCAAATAATATTTCAGCTGCATATAAGAATACTTCAATATCAAGAATATCTGAACCAGTATGCATGTGTATTCCTACTATATTCATTTTTGTATTTTCTACAATGCGAACTAGATGTGGTAATTGATGAACTGAAATACCAAATTTACTATCGATGTGTCCAACAGATATATTTGCATTTCCTCCTGCCATAACGTGAGGATTTATTCGGATGCAAACAGGAACGTGTGGATATTTAGTTCCAAATTGCTCTAGAATAGATAAGTTATCAATATTGATTTGAACTCCCATAGCATTCACTTCTTCGATTTCTTCTAGTGAAACGCCATTAGGAGTATAGAAAATTCGATCTGGTTCATAACCTGCATGAAGTCCTAACATTACTTCCTGAATAGATACAGTATCAAGACCTGAACCCATTTCTTGCAATAATTGCAGAATTGCTACATTTGATAGTGCCTTCATCGCATAATTAATTCGTAGCTTATTTACCTTCGAGAAAGCTTTTGATAGTCTATTATATTGAGATTGAATTTTTGCAGCATCATATACGTATAATGGACTGCCATACTGTTCTGCTAATTGAAGTAAGTCTTTTGATTGCATGATTATTAATTTTTGGCAAATTTATTATTCTTTCTTTAGTTGTACAAGTTAATAAATTTATTATAACGAAATATAACAAAAAGTTTTAAATTAAACATTTATTTAAAAATAGCAAAAAAAAGACCCTTGATTGAAATTGAATCAAGGGTCTTTTAATTTTATATGCAGCTATAAACTAGGTAAATCGCCTTGTCCTTTTGTTGGTAAATTGGTATAACCCATTAAAAAGTTATCAACTTCTCTTGCCGCTTCACGTCCTTCTGAAATAGCCCAAACAATCAGTGATTGTCCTCTTCTCATATCGCCAGCCGTAAAGATATGTGGAACATTTGTTTGATAATTAGTTGCTTTATAATTACTTCTAAAATCAACTTCCAAGCCTAATTGATCACTTAAATTTTTTTCAGGACCTGTAAATCCTAATGCTAATAACGCTAAATCACAAGGCCAAATTTTCTCTGATCCTTCTTTCTCAATTAATTCGGGTCTTTGACCATTTGTCATTTTCCACGCTACTTCGACTGTTTTTAAACCAACTAATTCTCCTTTTTCATTCGAAATGAATTCTTTAGTATTAATTAACCAATTTCTATTGCAACCTTCTTCATGGGAAGAAGAAGTTTTTAATTGCAAAGGCCAAAATGGCCAAGGTGTAGATTCACTTCTGCCAACTGGAGGTTTAGGTAAAATTTCAAAGTTAGTTACTGATTTAGCACCATGTCTATTTGAAGTTCCCACGCAGTCAGAGCCTGTATCGCCACCACCAATCACAATAACGTTTTTGCCAGTTGCCAGAACTTGATTTTCAATTTTTTCTCCATACAGAGATTTGGTCTGTTGGGTCAAGAAATCCATGGCTTGTACAACGCCTTTGCTTTCAATTCCTTTTGTTGGTAAGCTTCTTCTTTCGGTTGCTCCACCGCATAGTACAATTGAATCAAATGAATTTAGTTCTTCAATACTGTAATTTATACCAACATTTATATTGGTTTTAAACACAATTCCTTCCGCTTTTAAAATCGCTACACGTCTGTCAATAATTCCTTTTTCTAGCTTGAAATTTGGAATTCCGTAACGTAATAAACCACCTATTGCATTGTCTCTTTCGAAAACAGTAACACTGTGACCAGCTCGGTTTAGTTGTTGCGCAGCTGCTAATCCTGCAGGACCAGAACCTACAACTGCTACTTTTTTTCCTGTTCTTACTGCGGGAGTTTGCGGTTTAATCCATCCTTCAGCAAAACCGCGTTCAATGATATTTTTTTCTATGTTTTCAATAGCTACAGGTTCATTTATAATTCCTAAAACGCATGATTTTTCACATGGAGCAGGGCATAGGCGACCTGTAAATTCTGGAAAATTATTGGTCGATTGCAAAATTTCTAATGCGCTTTGCCATTCTTCCTGATGTACCATATCATTAAAATCAGGAATCAGATTTCCCAATGGACAAGCACTGTGACAAAAGGGAATGCCGCAATCCATGCATCTGGATCCTTGCTCTTTCATCTTATCTTTTTCCAATGGAATCGTAAATTCCTTGTAATTTGACACTCGTTCTTCGACAACTATATTACTTTCGTCCGTTCTATTATATTCTCTAAATCCTCCTATCTTTCCCATAATTATAGTGCTAGTAGTTCTTCAATCTGTTTTTCTTCCGCCAATCTTTGCAATGCTTTTTTGTAATCTGTTGGCATTACTTTTACGAAATTGTTCTGTTGCTTGTCCCAATCTTCTAAAATTCTCTTTGCTAATGGACTACTAGTATATAGAGAATGATTTTTTATTAAACGTCTTAAGTATGTAGTGTCGTGCTCTTCTAGAGGTTCGAACGCTACCACCTCCATATTGCAAACAGTGGCGTCAAACTTTTTATTTGGATCATAAACATATGCAATACCACCGCTCATTCCTGCTGCGAAATTTCGTCCTGTTTTACCTAAAACGACTACTGTTCCTCCAGTCATATATTCGCATCCATGATCTCCAATTCCTTCAACAATAGCTGTTGCTCCCGAATTTCTAACACAAAAACGTTCTCCGGCCATTCCGTTTATATACGCTTCTCCAGTAATAGCTCCGTAAAGCGCAACGTTTCCTATTATGATATTTTCTTCTGGTTTGAAAGTAGCGGTAGGAGGAACCTTGATAATTAATTTAGCTCCAGAAAGTCCTTTTCCTAAATAGTCATTACAATTTCCGTGAATTTTGAAAGAGAGACCGTTTGTTGCAAAAGCACCAAAACTTTGTCCAGCTGATCCTTCAAAATCAACTAATATGGTATCGTCTGGTAATCCTTTTGCACCGTATATTTTTGAAATTTCGTTACTTAAAATGGCTCCAACAGAACGGTCTGTATTTTTTATTTTAAAAGTAACTCTTGTTTTTTCTTTTCGATAAATTGAAGGTATCGCCGCTTTTATGATATCAAAATCCAATACATGTTCTAATGCGTGATCTTGCGCAGTGGTATTGTGATTTGGAACTGTTTTTCCTTTTTCTGGCTTGTATAAAATAGCTGATAAGTCCAGTCCACTCGCTTTATAATGTGTAATTGCTTTGTTAACATTCAATTTCTGCGATTGTCCCACCATTTCTTTCAGTGTTCTAAATCCTAGTTGAGCCATTATTTCGCGTAGCTCTTCGGCAATAAAATACATGAAATTAATGATATGCTCAGGAGTACCTTTGAAATTTTTTCTCAATTCTGGATCTTGCGTTGCAATCCCAACCGGACAAGTATTTAAGTGACAAGCTCTCATCATAATACAACCAGAAGCGACTAAAGGCGCTGTGGCAAAACCAAATTCTTCTGCGCCAAGTAAAGCCGCAATAGCCACATCACGTCCTGTTTTTAACTGGCCGTCACACTCTAAAACTACACGGCTTCTTAAATCATTTAATAGTAAGGTTTGTTGCGCTTCGGCTAAACCAAGTTCCCACGGAATTCCTGTATGTTGCAATGATGTTAATGGTGCAGCGCCAGTTCCTCCGTCATATCCTGAAATCAAAATCACATCGGCTTTTGCTTTGGCAACACCAGCAGCGATTGTTCCAACACCAACTTCTGAAACTAATTTCACATTAATACGCGCTTCTCTATTGGCATTTTTTAAATCAAAAATCAACTGTGATAAATCTTCGATTGAATAAATATCGTGGTGCGGAGGTGGAGAAATTAATCCCACATAAGGAGTGGAATTTCTTGTTGCTGCAATCCAAGGGACTACTTTTTCTCCTGGTAATTGACCACCTTCTCCAGGTTTTGCACCCTGAGCCATTTTTATTTGAATCTCTTTGGCATTAGTCAAATAATTTATTGAAACTCCAAATCTTCCCGAAGCTACTTGCTTAATAGCGCTATTTTTAGAATCACCGTTTTCCTCTTTTTGAAAGCGTCTTTGATCTTCTCCGCCTTCTCCTGAATTACTTTTACCGCCAATTCTGTTCATGGCTATTGCCAAATTTTCGTGCGCTTCCTGACTAATAGACCCGTAAGACATAGCGCCAGTTTTGAATTTTTTTACAATTTCTGTCCAAGGTTCTACTTCGTCAATAGAAATTGGATCTAAATTATTAAATTCGAATAAACCTCTAATTGTCATTAAATTTTCGCTTTGATCATTGACCATAGTAGCATATTCTTTATAACTTTCTGGGCTATTTAATCGTACAGCTTGTTGTAGTTTAGAAATAGTTGTTGGGTTAAACATGTGTTTTTCCCCATTACGTCTCCATCTGTAAATTCCTCCAATTTCCAACGGTAGTAAATTCGCTACTTCAGAATTTGGAAATGCTTTCTGATATCTTTTTTTGATTTCTTTTTCAATTTCCATTAAACCAATTCCTTCAATTCTTGATGGAGTGTAAGGAAAATATTTAGAAGAAAATGTTTTATTTAATCCTAAAATTTCAAAAATCTGTGCCGCTCTGTATGAATGTAAGGTAGAGATCCCAATTTTATTCATGATTTTCAGAACTCCTTTTGCAATTGCTTTATTGTAGTTTTTAATAGCGTAATCAGTTTTTATGCCTGTAATAAAACCTTGGTTTATCTGGTTATGAATAATTTCATTCACCATATAAGGATTAATGGCACTAGCTCCATAACCAAATAGTAAGGCAAAATGATGTGGTTCACGAGGTTCTGCGGATTCAATTATGATTCCGAATTTAGAACGAGATTTAAGGACATTAAGAGAATGGTGAATATAAGAACAAGCAAGTAACATGGGTATTGGTGCCATTTTTTCGCTAACTCCTCTATCTGAAATTATTACAATATTACATCCTTCTGAAACTGCTTTAAATGTAGCTTGCACAGCGCGTTCTAAAGCGCGTTCTAAGCCGTTCACGCCTTTTTCTATATCGTATAAAGTAGAAATGGTTACTGATTTGAAATCAACGTGGTCGATATTTCTTAACTTATCTAAATCCTCGTTTGAAATAACTGGATTTTGGATTTTTAATTTTTTACATTGTTTGGCATCAATATCAAAAAGATTAAAATCACCTCCAATCGCTAAACTGATATCTGTAATAATTTCTTCGCGAATTCCATCTAAAGGTGGATTAGTAACTTGAGCGAATAATTGTTTGAAATAATTATATAAAAGTTGTGGCTGATCTGATAAAACGGCTAATGGAGTATCGTTCCCCATCGAGCTCAAGGCTTCTGCACCTTGTGCTCCCATCGGATTTATAATTGTTTTTAAATCTTCGATAGTGTAACCAAATAAACGTTGTCTTGTTTCAAAATCGACAATTTCTGTTGGGATTGCATTATTAGTATAAGGGACATTAGCTAAATGCAATAAATTCTCATCCAGCCATTTTTTATAAGGTCTTTTGGTTGCAATGGCATTTTTAATTTCGTCATCTTCTATTATTCGGCCTTCATTCATGTCTACTAAGAACATTTTCCCTGGCTCTAAACGACCATGCTGAATTACATCTTCTGGTTTAATATCTAGAACACCAATTTCTGAAGACATAATAACAAAACCACTTTTCGTTAATGTATATCGAGAAGGACGCAATCCATTTCTGTCCAATAATGCACCAATTACATTACCATCAGTAAATGGAATAGAAGCGGGGCCATCCCAAGGCTCCATAATACAAGCATTGTATTCATAAAATGCTTTTTTTTCATCAGACATTGTTTGATGTTTTTCCCAAGCCTCTGGCACAACCATCATCATGGCTTCTGGTAAGGAGCGACCAGTCATCAATAATAATTCGACTACCATATCCATAGACGCTGAATCTGATTTTCCTTCTAATATGATTGGGAATAATTTTTTTAGATCCTCTCCAAAAACTTCACTCTGCATTAGTTCTTCGCGAGCGCGCATTCGGCTAATATTTCCGCGAAGTGTATTTATTTCACCATTATGACACATGTATCTAAACGGTTGGGCTAATTCCCAAGAAGGAAATGTATTGGTAGAAAAGCGTTGATGAACAAGCGCTAGTCTAGTAACTAAATCAGTATCTGATAAATCAGTATAATATCTACTGATATCCTCGGGCATCAACAATCCTTTATATATAATGGTCGTTGTAGAAAAACTAGAAAAATAGAACATGTGACTTTCTGAAGTTCTTGAATTTCGAATGGCATGTTCTGCAATTTTTCTAGCAGCGAACATTTTAGCATTGAATTGTTGCTCAGTCAGCTCTAAGCCATTTTTGCCTACAAAGACTTGTTTTACAGTAGGTTCTTTTTCGGCTGCAATTTGCCCTAAATTAGAAGGAGCTACCGGTACATCTCTCCATCCTAAGATTTCTAGATTTTGGTTTTTTATAGCAGTTTCAAAAGTAGTTTTACAAAAAGCAACTTGGTTAATGCTTTTAGGCATAAAAACCATTCCTACGGCATATTGTCTAACTTCTGGAAGTTCAAAGTCACATACTTTCTTAAAAAAATCATGAGGAATGTCAAAAAGTATACCTGCACCATCGCCGGTTCTCCCATCGGCGCTAACCGCTCCCCGATGCTCTAGTTTTATTAAAATATCGAGTGCTTTGTGTATAATATCATTTGACTTAATTCCATTTAAATTACAAATGAATCCCGCTCCGCAATTATCATGTTCAAATTCCGGTAAATAAAGGCCTTGTGCTTTAACTATCATCGTGAATGTATTTTTTATACAAAAATAAAGGTTTTGCTGAATTTAATTTATCATTTAGTCGATTAAAATCGCATTTTTATAATAGTATTAGAAAATCACACCTGAAATGATAATTAAATAATTTTGATACTTTGTAATTGACAAATCAATAATTTTTCTTTTTTTCGATATAAGAAATAGTATCAATCCTTTTACTGATGTGGCTTCAGCTATTATAACTCAATCGTTATAGTTAGTTTTTGTAATGCTGATAAAATTGACAATTTGCTTTCGATTTACAGTATAAAGTATAAAATCGATCCTAATTGTCTCAATGAACATTATTAAAATTTTTTAAGTGTAAAACATTTCTCTATTCAGATGAATTTTGCTATTTTTGTCGCACTTTTAAACTGAAATAAATTCAGAAGCCAGACAAATTCTATATTATGAACATACACGAATATCAAGGAAAAGAGATTTTAGCAAGTTACGGAGTTCGCATTCAACGCGGAATCGTTGCAAATAACCCAGTAGAAGCCGTTGCTGCTGCAAAACAATTAACTATCGAAACAGGTACAAGTTGGTATGTTGTAAAAGCCCAAGTTCATGCAGGTGGACGTGGAAAAGGTGGTGGAGTTAAACTTGCCAAAAACTTACAACAAGTAGAAGAAATTTCAGAGCAAATTATCGGAATGCAATTGATTACGCCTCAAACATCTGCTGAAGGTAAAAGAGTGCATAAAGTTTTAATCGCTGAGGATGTTTACTATCCAGGTGAAAGTGAAACTTCTGAGTTTTATGTTTCTGTACTGTTAAACAGAGCTACAGGACGTAATATGATTATGTATTCTACTGAAGGTGGAATGGATATTGAAGAAGTAGCAGAACACACACCACACTTAATCTTTACTGAAGAAGTTGACCCTGCGGTAGGATTACAAGGTTTTCAAGCAAGAAGAATTGCTTTTAACTTAGGTCTTTCTGGAAATGCTTTCAAAGAAATGGTGAAATTCATCGACTCTTTATACAATGCGTATATTGGATCTGATGCTTCGATGTTTGAAATCAACCCGGTTTTAAAAACATCTGATAATAAAATTATGGCTGTAGATGCTAAAGTAAATATCGATGATAATGCTTTATACAGACAAAAGAAATATGCTGATATGCGTGACATTCGTGAGGAGAACCCAATCGAAGTTGAAGCTAAAGAAGTAGGTTTAAACTATGTTGATCTTGATGGTACAGTAGGATGTATGGTGAACGGAGCTGGTTTAGCGATGGCAACTATGGATTTAATCAAGTATGCTGGTTTTGAACCTGCAAACTTCCTTGATGTAGGTGGAACTGCTGATGCAAAACGTGTTGAAACTGCTTTCCGTATTATTTTAAAAGATCAAAACGTAAAAGCAATCTTAATCAATATTTTTGGTGGAATCGTTCGTTGTGACCGTGTGGCACAAGGAGTTGTTGATGCATACAAAAATATGGGAGATGCTATAAAAGTGCCAATCATTGTACGTTTACAAGGTACTAATGCAGCTATTGCTAAAGAATTAATTGATAATTCAGGAATGCCAATTTTATCTGCTGTTGAATTTCAAGAAGCTGCAGACCAAGTAAAAGCTGCTCTTTCTTAATTATAAATTGTTATATATTAAAAAATCCTGAGTGAAAGCTCAGGATTTTTTTTGGATTTATAGTATTAAAATTTAATAACTGATTTTAGAGCAGATTCAATTAAAATAGAAACCATGGATAGGGTTCGTTAATAAAGTTTAATGCTCTTGGTAAATCATCACCTGGAATCATATTGAATTCGGCTTGTAACGAAGGGTTAGAAGGGTATTTTTTACCATTAAATTGCACCAACCTATTTTTACCAGCACTATAAATAATTAGGTCTTTCCAACCACTGGATTTATGAGTGTTAATTATAACCGGACTATCCGCAACGGTAAATTTTGAAATTACATTACCTTGGTTGTCTAATATATATTGTGTACAACCGCCTGAGCCGCAGAAATAAGATCCGGTTAGTCCAACCAGAATTTCTTTTTTTCCGTCATCATTCAAATCATATTCAAAGAAAATAAATTTTCTACTGGTTTCATTAATCCATTTTTTTTCTAAATCTTCCTTAAAAAGCTTTTGTAATGTGGAACGAACCAAATTTGCAGTTTTTAAACTAGAAGAATTAATTCCGTATTGAGTGGCTGGTATAGTATCATTTGGATCAGGATCAATTGCTGTAGTTTTTTTATCTGTTTTTACTGAATCAGTAATTACAGTTACGCTGTCTGTTTTAATTTTATTTTCCGTTACTTCTTTTTTGCAAGAAAGCGTTCCTACTAGTGCGACTACCGAAAGATATAAAAAAGCTTTTTTCATAAATAAGTGATTTTGAAATGAAATGTTTTTTTGTAAAAAAAAATGTTATGTTGGCAAATGTAAAAGATTAAAAGTAAATATTTTAATACTTAACAGTTTATTTTTTTGGTGTATTATTCTTATAAAACTATTGAAAATCGTTGTGTTTACTTCCAAGATCTTTATAAATAAATCGGCTTTGGTTATAGAATAAAGTTATCATAAGAATTCAAATATGTCTAATGTATCCAATACCTTTGTATGGTACTGATCTTAATTATTCTGCTATCAAATGAAACTTCATATAAAAAATAATTTTACTACAGAATTACCTGCTGACTCTAGCGAGATAAATATTCCAAGACAAGTCGAGCAAGCTTGTTATTCCTTTGTTTTACCCAAAAAGCCCTCAAATCCGTCACTAATTCATGCTTCAGAGGAAGTGGCTAGTTCTTTAGGATTATCCCAAGAAGATATATTTTCAACTGAATTTTTAAATATTTTTTCAGGAAATACAATTTACTCAGGCACGAAACCGTATGCTTTGGGTTATGCTGGACATCAATTCGGGAATTGGGCTGGACAATTGGGTGATGGACGTGCGATCAATCTTACCGAAGTTTTTCATGAAAATAAGTCATACACTTTGCAACTAAAAGGAGCAGGGCCTACGCCATATTCCAGAACAGCAGATGGTTTTGCCGTTTTGCGTTCTTCTATTCGTGAGTATTTGTGCGCCGAAGCGATGCATTATTTAGGCGTTCCTACCACACGTTCGCTTTCGTTGATGCTTTCTGGTGACCAAGTCCTTCGTGATGTATTGTATAATGGAAATCCTGCCTACGAAAAAGGCGCTATCGTTTGTAGAGTGGCTCCTTCTTTTATTCGTTTTGGTAGTTTTGAATTATTTGCTTCTAGAGAAGATCTTGTAAATCTCAGATTATTGGCAGATTTTACTATCAAGCATCATTTTCATCATATTAAAGTGGAAGGAGTCGAAAAATATTTGGCCTTTTTCCAAGAAGTTACCCAAAATACGCTCAAGATGATAGTCGAATGGCAACGTGTTGGTTTCGTCCATGGCGTTATGAATACGGATAATATGTCCATTCATGGCATAACGATAGATTACGGACCTTACGGTTGGCTAGAAGATTATAATTCTAATTGGACGCCAAATACTACGGATAACCAACATAAAAGATACCGTTTTGGGAACCAACCTGAAATTGCGCTTTGGAATTTATACCAATTAGCGAACGCTTTGTATCCACTCATCAATGATGCTAAACCACTTGAAGCTATTTTAAATGCTTATGCTTCTGATTATGAAAAGGAATACTTAAATATGATGCAAAATAAGCTTGGCTTACAAGACAAACTTGATGATGATCTGTTTTTAGTGAACCGTTTGACTGAATTGCTTGAAAAAGAAGAAATAGATATGACTATTTTCTTTAGAAATTTGAGCAACGTGAATAAAGAAAATTCAGTTTCTGAATCTTTTGATACAATAAGAGATGCTTTTTATAACGAAAAAGATTTGAATGAAACAATCTTAAAAGATTGGTACGATTGGTTTGAAATTTATAATTTTAGAATCAACGAGCAAACACAATCCGACTTAGACAGAAAAGATAAAATGAATGCTGTAAATCCTAAATATGTATTGCGGAATTATATGACGCAATTGTGTATTGATGATGCTGATAAAGGAGATTATTCGTTGCTAAATGAACTATTCGAAATGCTTAAAAAACCGTATGATGAGCAACTTGATTTCCAAAAGTGGTTTGCTAAAAGACCTGATTGGGCTAGAGATAAAGTTGGGTGCTCGATGTTGAGTTGTAGTTCTTAAATTACATTCTATTTAACCCCAATTGCTTCGTGACCTCTTAAAATAATGTTGTTTTTTGCATCTAAATTTTCTTTTGTTTTCCCTAAGATATTGATGATATCAAATTTAGTATTGCTTTCTCTTAAATTGTAAAAATCGTTTGAATTTGTAACTTCAACTTTTAAAATATAATTGCGATCTAATAAGATAGCCTTTAGGTCTTCTTTGATAAAATCGCCATTTATCATATAGACCACGTCACTTTTTTTAATAGAAGTAAAATCATTTTTGATTTGTTCTAAATTTAAAAAATCAAATTTATCTCGATTTTTAGTAGTGACGTAAAGTACCCCAGAAAAGTGCTTGTTATTAATTATGGTATCGTTCTTTTTGACATTTACGGAGTCTATTTCATCAGGACTTATGTAGCTTATTGTTTTCTGCGAAACTAATTTATAATCAAGTAGATAAGCCGCTTCGTTGCTTTTATTAGCCTGTCCGAAAAATAATGATGTTATCGATAAAATTACGCTGGTTAGGAATGGTTTCATTTTTTAAATTATTTTGTTTCTATTTACAAATTATAGTTCAATTAATATAGGCATATGATCACTCCATTCTGACCATTTATTCTTTTCTCCAATTTCAAATTTTTTTGCGCTTTCGAAAAGTTTTTTATCTGCAAATACATAATCAATATGATATGGTTTTAAACTGTTTTTCTGCAAATAAAAAGTTGGAGTTTTTTCTTCGCCTTGTTCTTCGTTAAAATATTCGTGGTATAAACTTCTAATTCCTAGCTCTTCTAATTCCCTTACTACATCGGTGTGATTCCACCATCTATCCCACTTATCCCAAATTTTATTACTATTGAAGTCACCAACAATTAAAGTTTTTTGCATTAATGATTTATTGATTTGTAAGTATTTCCAAAACTGTCCTATATAGCCAAAAGTAGGTGAGTTTGCATGATGATTCCATAATCCTATTATATTAAAATCTTCATTAATAGTCGCAGAAATAAAATACTTAAGTTCATTTGTTTCCCAATTATTATTTGAAAGTTTTAAAGAGTCTTTGCAGAATATTCCAAGTCCTTTGTTTTTATTTTCTCCAATCCAGATAAAGTTAGTTGCCCATTCCTTATACAATTTATCATTTGATCTTTCAGGATTTTCACATTCTTGAATTACAATAATATCAGCATCGAATTGTTGAAGCAAACTAAATTTCTTTCTAAATGCACCGTTGCAATTCCAGTTTACTATTCTCATATTATTTTTTACTCTTTTCAAATATAACAAAAAAAATCCTGCTCGCTAGGAACAGGATTTTGATTTTCAGTTATTCTCCAATTTCTTGAATCAGATCTGATTCGTATATTTTGAAACCTTTGTTGTTATTTTGAGCAATTTTTAAAAGAGCTTTAGCTACTGTTGTACTTTCAATAGGTTTGTATTTTTTTAAATTCCCAAAGAATAAAAAAGGAAGCATTTTCATGAAAAAACCACCTACTTTTTCTCCGAATCTGAATTCAGTTCGATCTCCTAATAGCAATGAAGGTTGCAATACAGACACACTTTCGAAATTACAATCTTTAAGTAAATCTTGAATTTCTCCTTTGGTTTTCAAATAGAAGTTTCCGGATTTTGCATCAGCACCAAGAGATGAAATAATCAAATAGTGTTTCACTTTATTTAGTAACGCAAATCTGGCAAACTGTTTTGGGTATTCAAAATCAACTTTTCTAAAAGCCTGTTGGCTTCCTGCATTTTTGATAGTGGTACCAATAGTACAAAAGAAATCATCACCAAAAACTAATTCCTTGTAGGTTTCCGGCTTGTCAAAATCAATGATGTGTTGCCTTAATTTTGGATGCGTTATTCCTGTATCTCTTTTTACGAAAGTGACTACTTTATCGTACTGGGAGCTTTCTAAAAGTAAATTCAATAGATGTGAACCTATTAAACCAGTACTACCAATTACCAATGCCGTTTTCACGCTTATGATTTTTTATTCTTACCGAAGTTAAATTTCACTTTCTCTACAACTTGAGGTTTTGAATTCCCTTTTGGGTATTGCTTTTTAGAAGTGTTTTTTGTCGCAGGTCTTGATTTTGAAGGCGCTTCATCTCCTCTTGACTTTTCTTCGTCTCTTGGTTTTGCCTTAAATTCAGGTCTGTCTTTTGATCCTTCTTTTGCAGGGATTTGTGCTTTATGTTTGGCTAAAACATCGTTTGGATTTTTCGGGTTTTCTTTTGTTCCACGTAAATGAATTACTAATGCATTTAGGAAATTACGCAACACTTGGTCACCACATTCCATATAGTTTTCATGTTTTTCATCACGGAAAAAAGCACCTAATTCTGATTTAGTGATTCTAAAATCTACCAGTTCTAATATTTCAACTATTTGATCGTCACGAAGCATTAAAGCTACACGAAGTTTTTTAAAGATATCGTTGTTTGTCATCATTTTAATTTTTTACAAATGTACGGTTAAAATGCAATTGCACCACTACATTAGATTCACATTTGATTTTGGTTCAAAATAGTAATTATGCGATCTAAATCTTCTTTTTTGTGATTGGCAGTGATTACAATTCGATTCAAATCCTTTGTGTCTGTTGGGTATTTGAAATTAGTAGCTATAATTTTATTGGCAAGCAGAATTTCCTTGATTGCGTCAATTTCAGGATAAATTAATGGGTAATTAATATTAAAATGAATTGCTTTATTTTTGATTAAATAGGTGTCAATATACTTTAAGTTAGTTGTTAATTTTTGATGCTGTTGCAAATAAATTGCTGCTGCATCAGCCATAGTTTGCACAAATGCCGCATTCATGCCTGCGCTAGAAATAAAAGTATCTAAGTTTTTCATTTCATTTATAAAATCTTTGTCGCCTGCAATAACACCGCCTGTTAGTCCAAAGGCTTTTCCTAATGAAGCTATCATAATTTTGCTTTTAATAGTAGGAAGCGAAATATCCGAATAAATTCCGCAACCATTTTTCCCTAGAATTCCTAGTGAGTGCGATTCATCCACTAGCAAAGTAATTTCTTTATTTGCAGGAATGGAATTTAAAATGGAAAGATCTATTGCTTGGGTACGAAAAGACGGAACAGTATCTGTTAGAATCGTGATTTTTTCAGACACAGAATCTAGCAAACGAGGATTTAATTTATTTCCGACAAAAAAAGGTAGGCTAGAAGGTACTTTAAGTGCCGCATGTGTATCAGGAAAATGAAAAAAGCAATCCGTTTGACGAGCTAAAACTTCAAGCGCTAATTTTCCAGCCAGCATTCCTGAGGAAACTGTAAGTGCAGCTTCTGCTTTAATATAGTTTGCTAAAAATTTTTCACCATTCTCGTAAGCCGTTAGTTGGATATTAGCACTTCTAGAACTGCCATAAGCGGTTCCCCATTTTAAAATATTTTGGATGACCAATTGCTGAAAGGCTGCATTTGCAGGTAGACCTAAATAAGCCGTTCCACCAAAATATAAAAATTCTTTATTGTCGACTTCAATTATTCGATCCGGAAATTGGTTGACTTTCATTATAATATTAAATTAAAGTCACGCCAGTTCCATTGAGTTCAGAATAGGATATTTTTCCAAAATCTATTGTTACACCAGTTGCAATATCTTCTGCTAAAAGCAGTCCGCCATCCATATCAACATAATCAAGTTGTGGTAATAATTGTGCAATTGCAGATATTCCTACAGTCGATTCGGTCATGCACCCCACCATAGTTTTTAAACCTAACTTCTTGGCTTCTTGAATCATTCTTCGCCCCGGAGTGAGACCGCCACATTTTACTAACTTGACATTTACACCATGAAAATGATTGTGACATTTTGCTACATCTTCTTCAATAATACAGCTTTCATCAGCAATAATAGGTAAAACAGAATGTTTAAAAACTTCCTTATGTCCGTCCCAATTGTCGGCTTTTAAAGGTTGTTCTAAAAATTCTACACCTAATTTTTTTAATATTACAGCGTTCTTTATAGTTTCTTCGACATCCCAACCGCAATTAGCATCAATTCTGAAGATTGCATTAGTATGTTTTCTAAGTTCTGTTACAATGGCAATATCTTCTTTAGTACCTAATTTTATTTTATAAATCGGCCAAGGAAGTTCTTGCATTTTTTCTACCATCTTTTCAATGGAAGCAATACCAATAGTATAATCGGTTAGTGGATTTTTCTCAGTACTATAGTTCCACAAGTCGTATAGTTTTTTTCCTTTTTGGCGTGCATAAAGATCATTGTAAGCCATATCTAATGCGCACAAAGCAAACATATCGTGTTTTAAATGCGGGTGGATTTTTGCCCAAAAATCTTCTGGTGTTTCATTTGTAGTCGCTTCAATAAGGCTACGAATTTTTTCTAAATCCTGCATCATTACTGGAACGGTGGTCTTGTAATAAGGATTAGAAGTAGCTTCGCCAAAACCAGAAAATTCTCCGTTTTGTAATTCTACAATTAATGATGGTTGAAAGTCAATTGACTCTCTTGAAATTGTAAACGTATGTTTTAATTTAAGGTTATATTCTCTAAGGACTAGTTTCATTTAATGCTAAATTTAAAGATTAAAATTAATGAATTATTGTTTAAAATCTCGCTATATTCTATCTTTTTGTTAGATTTATTTTGAATATTCTTAAAAATCAAATTGTGTCAGCTCGTTTTGCGTTCTAGTTTAAAAACGATATTTTAGCTGAAAATATAATTTCATGAATACATTCGAAGAAAAGAGGAGTTTGCTTCTAGAGATGATTGCTTTTTCTACTGTAGATGGACATTTGCACAAGAAAGAATTTGAGTTTCTAGAAATTGTAGCAAAAGAACTGAGTTTTGACAACGAAGTTTTCAAAGATTTTTTTCATCAGGAATTACCGTCGTTACCCATAAAATCAGAATTTCAACGGATACAACAATTTTATCGTTTAGCTTTATTAATGTATTGCGATGGCGTTTTGCATAAAAATGAAGCTACTGCCATAAAACAAATAGCTATGCAAATGGGGCTTAGTCCAGTTGCTACCAACCGTATTTTAAAACTAATGAACGAAGCGCCTAACGCTATGATAGAACCTAAAGTTATATTGAGTATTTTTCAAGAGCAACATAATTAAGTTAACTGTCCTTGCAGTCTTTTAATATCATCACGTAGTTTAGCTGCTTGCAAAAAGTCTAATTCTTTTGCAGCTTTCTCCATTGATTTGCGTTTTTCCCTGATAAGTTTCTCAATTTCTGGCTTAGCCATATAAGTAGTTTCTGGTTCTGCGGCTGCATCTACTGTTAGTCCTAGTTCATAATCTACTAATGGATTTTTAGTAAATGCACTTTCAATTTTCTTATTAAGTGCCATCGGAACTAGATTGTGTTCTGTATTGTAATTTATTTGTTTGGTTCTTCTGTATGTAGTTTCATCAATGGTTTTTTGCATGCTCTTGGTAATTTTATCCGCATACATAATGGCTTTACCATTCAAGTTTCTCGCTGCTCGACCAATAGTTTGTGTTAACGAACGGTGACTTCGCAAAAAACCTTCTTTATCCGCATCTAAAATTGCTACGAGTGATACTTCTGGTAAATCTAATCCTTCACGAAGTAAATTGACACCAATTAATACATCAAAAATTCCTTTACGCAAATCTTGCATAATTTCAATTCGTTCCAATGTATCTACTTCGGAGTGAATATAACGACAACGAATATTTACTTTAGTTAAATATTTAGCTAATTCTTCGGCCATTCTTTTCGTTAGTGTGGTCACTAAAACACGTTCATCAATTTCAGCTCGAACTTGAATCTCTTCTATCAAATCATCAATTTGGTTTAAACTTGGACGGATTTCAATAATTGGGTCTAGTAATCCTGTTGGACGAATTACTTGCTCTACGACAACACCATCCGTTTTTTCTAATTCATAATCAGCTGGAGTTGCTGATACATAAATCACTTGATTTTGCATCGCTTCAAATTCCTCAAATTTCAACGGACGATTGTCCATCGCTGCAGGAAGTCGGAAACCATATTCAACTAAATTCTCTTTTCTACTTCTGTCTCCTCCATACATCGCACTCACTTGTGAAAGCGTTACGTGACTTTCATCGACCACCATTAAGTAATCTTTAGGGAAATAATCTAACAAACAGAAAGGTCTTGTTCCAGGTAAACGACCATCTAGATATCGCGAATAATTTTCAATTCCAGAACAATAACCTAATTCCCGAATCATTTCTAAATCAAAATTGGTTCGCTCTTCTAATCGTTTTGCTTCTAAATGTTTTCCAATTTCTTTGAAATAATCAACTTGTTTAACCAAATCTTGTTGGATTTCCCAAATGGCTCCTTGCAATACGTCAGGTGAAGTCACGAACATATTGGCTGGATAAATAGTAAGCCTTTCAAATTTTTCAAGGACTTTAGAATCTTTAGTATCAAAACTTTCTATTTCTTCAATTTCATCACCAAAAAAGTGGATTCGGTACGCTTCATCAGCATAACTCGGATATACATCTACCGTATCACCTTTTATTCTGAAACTTCCCGGATTAAAATCAGCTTCTGTTCTAGAGTATAAACTCTGTACTAATTGGTGTAATAATTTGGTACGAGAAATCATTTGTCCTTTTTCAATTGGAATTAAATTTTTCTGAAATTCTACAGGATTTCCAATACCGTATAAACACGATACCGATGCGACCACTAAAATATCTCTTCTTCCAGAAAGCAACGAAGCGGTAGTTGACATACGCATTTTTTCCAGTTCTTCATTGATAGATAAATCTTTTTCAATAAAAACTCCTGTTACAGGCATAAAAGCTTCTGGTTGGTAATAATCGTAGTAGGAAACAAAATATTCCACCGCATTATTAGGGAAAAATTGCTTGAATTCCGAGTACAATTGAGCAGCCAATGTTTTGTTGTGTGCCAAAACTAATGTAGGCCTTTGTACTTCCTGAATTACATTAGCAACGGTAAACGTTTTTCCCGAACCGGTAACTCCTAAAAGTGTTTGAAATGGATCACCATCAATAATTCCTTGGGCTAATTTTTCTATGGCTTGCGGTTGGTCGCCTTTAGGCTGATAATCGGATACTACTTGGAAATTCATGTAATTAAGGGGCAAATATTTAGAACAGCAAAGGTACAAAGTTTGAAGTCTTTTTATACTTAAGTTTAAGCCAAAAAAAACCATCACGACCTGCGTGATGGTTTTTATAATAAAATATAAGTTCTTAGAAACTAAAACTTAATCTAGCAAAAAGGAATCGTCCATTCATACCAAATTGAGAAGTATTTCTTGAATACACAAATTGATTAGCATTAGATAAATCAATAGTTGAAGGCGCTGCAGTGTAAGCAACAGCTCCACCAACTAATGTTGGCCTAATTACTGATTGTGTACCTAAGTTTTCATCTGGATAGATATCAAAAATATTATTAGCACCAATTACAATTTTAGCAGCCTGTGTAACTTTGAAACCAACTGATAAATCAGTGATTATTTTTGCTCCCCAAGTTGGGTGTTCTACTTCTACCACTTGACCATTAATAATTGCTCCTTCAACTCTTCCATCTCCATTTACATCAGCTGTGTTAGGATCCGTTACTTTTCCAAAATAAACGTTTCTCAAGAAGAAATCGAATTTTTTATAAGAAAGTGAATTTGTCAAATTTGCTTTTACTCTAGGAATTGCTTCTTGTAAATATACTCTACTAGCTTCCGAATAGTATCTGTTCACTTGACCCGCAGCTTCTAAAATTGGAGAAGCGTGAATATTACCGACTCTATAGGTATTCGAGAATGTTCCCGATAAATCTGATTTTAAAGAAACGTTGTTCCCAAAGCTTGTTTTATGGCTTAGTACAACATCAATACCTTTTGATTCCGTGTCAATAGCATTAGCAAAGAAAGTAGCAGCAGTTGCACCAGCAGTATCAAACAAAGCATTTAAATTTGCATTTGCAGTTCCTGGCGCTGGATTTCCTCCTGGTCTTGAAAATTGATCTGTAAGAACGACTCTATCATCAATTTGTACAATGTAAGCATCGGCAGTTAAAGTAAGATTTGCCGACGGAATTTTGGCAGTAAAACCGATACTTGCACTTTTAGATTCCTCTTGCTTTAATTTTGGAATTCCCAATAATTGTGCAGGTTGTGAGTCGTTGCTAAATGTTCCAACTTCAAACGGTACTCCACCTACGAATTGGGTAGCTGTTGAATTAAAGTAGATTTGGTGCAATGAAGGTGCTCTAAAACCTGTCGAAACCGCTCCACGTAAATTAATATTATCCGTTAATTTATAACGAGTTGCTACTTTAAAGTTAGTTGTATTTCCAAAATCAGAATAGTTTTCAAAACGAAGTGCTCCGTTTAATAACCATTTATCAGTAACATCGTATTCTAAATCGGTATATAAAGCATAACTATTACGACCTTTGTCAACAGCATTTGCTGGTCTAAATCCTGGGAAAACTTGTGCTCCACCTGGTCTTGCTGAGTTATAAAAGTCAGTCACTTTGATATTAGCTGGTGTCGTTCCAGTTACAATACCTCCTGTAATGTCATACAAGTTATATGAATCTGGCACACCTTCATTTATTGTAAAATTTTCATGACGATACTCTGCACCAAATGCAACGTTCAAATTTCCAAATTTACGGTTTACGTCAAAATTAGTTGTGTTTTGGGCGAAAGCCAAACCACCTGAATCAAATTTCGTTGGAGAATTTTCTCTCATTGATGAATTCACCGTATTTTCAATAGAGTAATCTATTGAGTTTTTTCCGAAAGTATTGCTTAAATCAAAGTTCCAGCTTTCAAAAATTAATCCTCTAAGACCAGCAGCAATCGAAACGTCATTAATTGTAGTATGAATTTCAGGTAAAAAACCATTTGGATACAATCCAGAATACCCTCTTGATTGATTCGGTCTTCTGTAGAAACCTGCGGCCTCACCATCTCTATAGCTTGTTCCTCCAAAAGCATACGCTTCAAGTTTATCATTTATAGGATAAGCAGCGTTCAAAAATACTTGAGCACTTTTAAGAGAAGATTGTCCAACTTTCATATTAAAATCTTTTCTTTCTAAACCTCTATACGCTAATTCACCTGCTGTAGCATCAAAGTTTAAAGCAGTTTGCATTTGTGCAATTGTAGTTGCTCCACTGATTGCAGTTTGCTGTGCCGCTGTAAAATAACTTACGGATGGAGAATATGTTTTTATTGCAGTTAATATTTGCGCTGCGTTTGGCGTATTTGTAATGTTACCAAATAAAGCATTGATATTGGTTCCTGCTGCTGCAGCCCTATCTTCTATTGCATTATAGGCATTAAATAAAGTTCCAGTTACATCTTTCGCTCTGCTAGTAGCATCTCTTAATTGGAAACTTGCGGTAGCATTGATGAAACTTTTTTCTTTACCAAGACCTGTTCCGTAGTTTAAATCTAATTGATAATTTCCACCGTCAACTCCACCAGAATGGTCGTTTGCTCCTTTAGAAAAGTTTCCTCCCGAGAAAAGATTTACATCTAATTTGTTGGTGTTTTTCTTTACATTAATGTTAATTACACCAGCAATAGCATCAGATCCATATTGTGCTGAGGCACCATCTCTTAAAACTTCGATTTTTTCGATAGCGAAAGAAGGAATAGCATTCAAATCTGTTCCTACCGATCCTCTACCAGGGGAGCCATTTATATTTACTAAAGAAGAAGTATGTCTTCTTTTTCCGTTTACCAAAACTAAAACTTGATCTGGTCCTAAACCTCTTAATTGCGCTGGGTCAATATGATCCGTTCCATCTGCTACAGTCGTAGAGTTAGACGTAAATGAAGGCGCAACCATGTTCAAAATTTGAGTTAAGTTAATTTGTGGTCCTTGCGATGCGATATCTTTCATTGCAATTACATCAATAGGTACTGCAGATTCTGTCACTGTACGTGTAGGGTTACGAGTTCCCATGACCACTACATCTTGCAAAGTTTCACCACTTCCTGTTAAAGTGACATTTATGATGGCTCCTCGCACAGTAACTGATTTAGTTTCAAGTCCTACATAGGAAAACTGTAAAACATCACCATTATTTGCGCTCATTGTGTACTTACCATCACTATCTGATGTAGTTCCCTTTTTTGTACCTTTAACGATAATGGTTACACCGGGTAAAGTGGCTTTCGATTCATCGGTGACTACACCAGAAATTTTAATTTCCTGCGCGGTCAATACGACCGAGAAAATTAAGGTTAGAATAATTAAAAATCTTTTCATAGTTAGTTATTTATGGTTATGAGTGCTAAAATACTACATAAATAACGTTAAAATTACTTTTTTCTAACTAAACATGTATTAATTGTTGAATTATTCTTTTTTCGTTCCGGTTTTCACGTAATCACAATTTATCATATTGTTTTTCGTGATATGATAAAGAATTTAATATTTAATGTAATGTAAATGAATTTCTTATGACTAAGAGATATTTTTTATTACTCAAATTTCCACGCTTTTTGTTGGGCTGGGCTCATAAATGTCCAAGCGACAATTCGACTGGTCTTTTGGCCTTGAGCCATATCAATTGTTTTAATTTCGACAGCACTTACCTTGTTTAAGGTTTTATAAATGCTCGAAAGGTTTTCTTTTTTGGATACCAAAGTTGTAAACCATAAACATTGCATTGGGTATTTAGCACTTTCGTAAGCCATTTGAGTGATAAATCCTAGTTCACCACCTTCACACCACAATTCAGCATTGTGTCCACCAAAATTTAAAACAGGTTTAGTGGTTTTAGTAATGACGTTTCTCGATTCTAGATTATTTACTTTGCGTAGCGAACTTTTAGTAGCTTCATCTTGAGAAGAATGAAATGGGGGATTGCAAATAGTAAAAGCAAATCGGTCTTCTGGGGTAATTATATTTTTGAATATAAAACGAGATTCGGTTTGCAATTGTAAACTAATAGGATCCATAAGTTTTGGATTACTAGCTATTATTTTTTTACAGTTCTGAAGAGCATTTTCATCAATATCAGTTCCAACAAAACTCCAGCCATAAGCGGAATTTCCAATAATAGGATAAATACAATTTGCTCCTATACCTATATCTAATCCTTGAACGAGCTCGCCTTCAGGGATTATTCCATTATTCGTTGTGGCTAATAAATCAGCAATGTAATGCAGGTAATCAGCTCTTCCGGGAATTGGAGGGCAAAGATAGTTTTGAGGAATATCCCAATCTTGAATGTTGTGATGGTGTATTAGCAACGCCCTATTGAGTTCTTTTACAGCCTCAGGATTACTAAAATCTATGGTTTGCTTCGCCTGTTCGCTATAGCTCGAGTCAATGTCGTGCTGGTTGACTGCAACAAATTGTTGTAGTTCAGGAGAAACATTAATTAATTGTTCAAAATTGTATCCAAATCTATCAAGATTTCGTGGATGTAAATTCGTCTTTTCTGAATTGGTTTTCGCTTTCATTTTCTATATTTCGATGCAAAGATAGGTATTCTCTTTTTATCAATATAGAAGATAATTTTAATTAGGATTTCAATACTAATCCATACATTCCATCATCAATAAATCACCTTTGTCGTGTTGAATTTTTACTATGCCATCTTTAGTAACTCGGTTACTACTACCGGTTCTATAACCTATAGTTAAGGAGTCATCTTGTAATGGATAAAACAAATTTTCAGAATGTATTCCTGTAACTTGACCGACAGGAATTAACGAAATAGGAGTATTTGCGGTGTACCATTTTTCAAATTTTTTAGGTAATAAAAAAATTTTAGAATGGTCATCGAGAATAACAATTTTTAATGTCTCGCGGTATCTTGTTATGTTCGTAATATTAGTAATAGTGTGATCAGCTCTTTTTCCTGTAGCCCAAACAACATTTACAGCTGGGATTTTCCTATCTATTAAATAATCAAATGCCTTTTCTAAATCTGTTTTGTTTTGATCCGGTGTATGAATTATTTCAATAGGATATTGTGACGTTTGATATTGTTCTGGATTAAATCCACGATCAAAATCTCCTAAGAGAACATCAACTTTTATGTCTAATTCCATTACTCTTTCCATCGCAGAGTCTAATACAATAACTAAAGGAGACCATTCTAATAATTGTCCTAACAGTTCAGGATGGCATGCAGCACCATTAGCAATGATTAAAGCAGGTTCTTGGTCGTCGGGTACGATATGGTGTGAGGACATTGAGATTTTAGATTTTAGAATTTTGATTTCAGATTTCAGATTTCAGATTTTCTAGATAAGAAATAAATATTTTTTGATTTGTAGATTGTAAAGTTAGGTAAAAAAATAGCAACTGAAAACCAATACGCCTAGCCCGGATTGCAATGAAAAGCTTCTCGCAGTGAAAAAGTATTTTTTCTTGTTCTTCCAAAGCGACCAGAGCAAGCTCTTGCAAGGACAATAGATAAAAACTTTTTTGGCAAGAGAACTTGAAATGGAAATCCGGATTTGCTCCTTAAACTTACACTGATTATTGTATAGTGTAATTTTTCACATCGACTTCGCTTAACGAGAAATAGCCCAATGGGAAATCAGCAGTATTTGTAGTGTTGATAATATTTCCTTTTACGGTAGCTGGTGGCGACTGAAAAGGGCTTCCGCCGCTGTTGCTTGAAATAGTAACTAAAATATTCATATAATTGTAGTACGGTTTTGAAATGCCGTAATGGGTAACTTCAATTTTATCGCCTATTTTTAATTCATCATTTTGGGAAATACTAAAAAATTTATTTCCGTTGAAAAATTCATCGTAATCCACATAAAAATTTGATTTTATTTGGTTGGAATATGCGTATTTATAAAGGTAATAATTGGTTTCGTTTGCAGGATCCATGTAAAATGTTTTGATTTCAATCTGGTCTCCAGTAAAGCCGCCTTTATCGTTCTGAATGATTTCTGTTATAGGAGGAACTGGTTTAAGGGTCTCTGTTGCTGTGTAAGTAGCCCCTTTGCTAATAACGGTCAATGTATACGTTTCATCTAAAACTGGAATAAAATTATTGCAAATATATTCACCCTTAACAGCAGATTCTACGAAGTTAAACACTACATTATTGCTATTTTTAATTGTAACGGTTGCTTGAGAAACTCGTGGGATTTCCGTGCTGTAAAAACCAGTAGTTGTCGTTAAAGTCACTTTTTGTTGTTTGCCAGATGTTCCTTTTTTCCAATTGATAGCTGCAGTAACAACTAGTTTAGGTGGAGCAGTATTCAAATCTAAGGCAATTACATCTTCGCAGCTACTTGATATAATAGCCAAAAAAAGTACTATGTATAATGTTAATTTTTTCATGATATTTATTTTTTTGTTCACCCTTTTTAGAGCTACTGTACTTAAAGTTTGAAGTTATAACTAACTGCTGGAACTATTCCGAAAATAGAAGTTTTTATGGCTTCGTTATTTCCAGAATCTGCATTTTGTCTGAAATTGATAGAAGCGGCATTTTTGCGATTGTACAAGTTGTAAATGCTAAAAACCCATTCACCTTTCCATTTTCTACTCGCATTTTTTGTTGGTGTTAGCGTTGCAGAAATATCTAAGTGATGATAGGCTGGAAGTCTATTTTCATTTCGCAATCCATAACTAGGAACTGCAATACCTAGGTATTCGTACCTGCCATTTGGAAAAGTAGCTGGTTGACCAGTTTGCAGGGCAAAATTTGCTCCAAAAGACCATTTTTCATTAAGATTATAAGCACTTGTAATAGCGAGATTGTGCGTTTTGTCATAAACTGAATTGTACCAAGCGCCATTGTTAATTCCTGTCTCAGCAGCTGTTCTTCCAGGAGTTTGTTGTTCGGATTTTGATAGTGTATAGGAAATCCAACCATTTAATCGACCTTCATTTTTCTTGAACATTAGTTCTAATCCGTAAGAGCGTAATTGACCATTTAATACGACTTGCTCAATTGCTTTATTTGCAATTAAATTTGCTCCGTCAATATAATCCAATCTGTTTTTTACTTTCTTATAGTAGGTTTCAACTTCCAATGAATAATCACCGTCTTTAAAGTTTCTGAAATAACCCAGGGCCACTTGGTCAGCGATTTGTGGTTTTATAAAATTGTCACTAGGCGTCCAGATATCAAGTGGAGTAGGTGATGACGTATTTGAAATCAACTGTAAATACTGAACCATTCTGTTATAACTCGTTTTTATTGATTGATCATCATTGAGTTGGTACGCAAAAGAAAAACGAGGTTCGAAGTTGTTATAGGATTTTATAGCTTTGTTTTTTTCGTAGTATTTTGTTCCTATTGGAGTTGCTTTTTCATAAATCTGTAAATCAGGATTAAAAGTTACCGGATTGTTATTTTCATAAATATTTACAGTTGATTGCCCCAAACGGTAGAATAAACTGTAACGCAGACCGTAGGAAACTGATATTTTATCAGAAATTTCGTGATCAGCATTTAGATATAATGCGGGTTCAAATGCGTATTTCTTATCTAATTGATCAAAGTTGATTCCTGAATTTTCGTTAGAGGGCTTTATAGTTCCTGGATTGAATTGGTAATAAATTCCATTTGCACCATAGTTTAATTTGAATTTATCGGAAATGTAATTTTTGAAATCGTACTTGATATTGTAGTTTTTTATACCAGAATCCCATTTGAAACCAACAAAATCTAAATCCAATCCGTAATAATAATCGCTGTAAATCAGCGATAAATTCGAGAACAATTTATCAGAGAATAAGTGATTCCATCGCAAGTTTAAAGTAGAATTTCCATAAATATTAGTAAAGCTTTTGTTTAACGAAAATACATCTCTACCAAAATAACTGGATAAATATAAATTGTTGTTAGGATTTAATTTATAACTTAATTTAGTGTTTAAGTCATAAAAATATGCAGCGTTATTTTTTTGTTTTTCAGACAGTTTTAAGAATAAATGGGCGTAGGAACTTCTACCTCCTATTAAGAAAGAGCCTCTATCTTTAACTATTGGTCCTTCGGCCAGAATTCTACTCGATATTAATCCTATTCCTCCATTGACATGAAAACCTTTACTGCTCCCATCTTTTTGGTAAATGTCCAAAACAGAAGAAGCTCTTCCTCCGTAGCGTGCTGGAATTCCCCCTTTGTACAACTTTAAATCTTTGATAGCATCTGGATTAAATACCGAGAAGAAACCGAAAACATGAGAAGAATTAAAAATAGTAGCTTCGTCTAGTAATATTAAATTTTGATCCGCGCCACCACCGCGTACATTAAAACCAGAAGCACCTTCGCCAGCATTAGTAACTCCAGGAAGTAGCAAAAGTGATTTTATAATATCAACTTCACCTAGAACAACGGGCATTTTTTTTATAGCAGAAATAGAGAGTTTGTTAACACTCATTTCTGGTTTCTTGATGTCTATTTTTGTGTTGTTTCCGCTTACAATAACTTCTTTAAGGGCAGTTTCGTTACTGTAAAGGTTGAAGTTTTTCTTGCTATTTGTATTCAAACTAATTGCTTCTTCTACCGTAATATATCCCAAAGAAGAAACTTGAATAGTATGCATTCCTTGAGGCACTGTTATCGAATAAAAGCCATATTCGTTAGTTGTAACTCCTGTTTTTAATTGTGGAATAATGATGTTTACGCCTATTAAGGTTTCATTAGTATTCGCATCCATAATAGTTCCACTAATAGTGAATTTCTCTTGGGCGAAAGCAGTTGTAGCAAATAAAATTATAACAAAAAGTAGTACGTGTTTCTTTATAAACATTTCTTGGATTTTGAGTGGCAAATTACAATAAAAATAGCGTTATTTTTTGTTTAACAATTGTTAATGTATGCTTGTATTGTAAAAAAAAAGACAACCGTTTCCAGTTGCCTTTTGTATCATTCTAAAAATAGATTTATGCTATTTTAGCTAAAATGCTATTAAATGTTTCGCTAGGACGCATTGCTTGGCTTACTAACTCAGGAGTTAGTTGGTAATAACCACCAAGTGCTTGAGGTTTTCCTTGTGCTGCAATTAATTCGGCATTGATTTTAGCTTCGTTAGTTTCAAATGCTGCTGCGATAGGCGTAAAGGTTGCTTTTAATTCTGCATCATTTTTTTGAGCAGCAAGCGCTTCAGCCCAATACATTGCTAAATAGAAATGAGAACCACGGTTGTCGATTTGTCCTAATTTTCTAGCTGGAGATTTATCATTTTTCAAGAAAGCATCATTTGCTTGATCTAACGTTTCAGATAAAACGATCGCTTTTGAATTGTTCAAAGATTGTCCTAAATGTTCTAAAGAAGCTCCTAATGCTAAGAATTCTCCAAGAGAATCCCAACGTAAGTATCCTTCTTGAGTAAATTGCTCAACGTGTTTTGGAGCTGATCCACCTGCACCAGTTTCAAATAATCCACCACCATTCATCAACGGAACGATAGATAACATTTTTGCTGAAGTTCCTAATTCTAAAATAGGGAATAAATCGGTAAGATAATCACGCAATACATTTCCAGTTACAGAAATAGTGTCTAATCCAGCTTTTGTTCTTTCTAATGTGAAATTAGTAGCTTCAATAGGATTTAAGATTCTGATGTCTAAACCAGTTGTATCGTAATCTTTTAAGTATGTTTTTACTTTTTCAATAATTTGACGGTCATGTGCTCTATTTTCGTCTAACCAGAAAATGGCTGGAGTACTAGATAAACGCGCTCTGTTGACAGCAAGTTTTACCCAGTCTTGAATAGGAGCATCTTTAGCCTGACACATTCTGAAAATGTCTTTTGCTTCTACTGCTTGTTCCATTAAAACAGTTCCATTTGTATCCACTACGCGAACAATTCCGTTTGCAGTCATTTGGAAAGTTTTATCATGAGAACCATATTCTTCAGCTTTTTGTGCCATCAAGCCTACGTTTGGAACACTTCCCATTGTTGTTGGGTCAAAAGCGCCATTCTTTTTACAGAAATCAATTGTAGCTTCATATACACCAGCATAACAGCGATCTGGAATAATAGCAATAGTATCTTCTAATTTGCCTTCTTTGTTGTACATTTTTCCTGAAGTACGAATCATAGCTGGCATCGAAGCATCTACAATAACATCCGAAGGAACATGAAGGTTTGTAATTCCTTTATCAGAATTAACCATGGCTAAGGCAGGTCCGTTTTCAATTGCTTGATTGATGGCAGCTTCTACTTCAGCTTGTTTTGCATTACCTGCTATTTTTGCATAAACATCACCTAAACCATTTCTGGTATCAATGTTTAATTCGTCAAATAAGGCAGCGTATTTTTCGAAAACAGCTGCAAAGTAAACTTCTACAATAGCGGAGAAAATAATAGGATCAGATATTTTCATCATCGTCGCTTTCAAGTGTACAGAAAGCAATATGTTTTCTTTTTTAGCTTTTTCAATTGCTTTAGCGACAAAAGTTTTTAAAGCATTTAAATGCATTACCGAGCTATCGATAATTTCTCCTTTTTTTAATGGAGTACTTGCTTTTAAAACAGTAGTTGTTCCATCTTCAGCAATAAATTCGATTTTTACATCAGTAGCTTCTGCAGTAGTTAATGATATTTCACTTCCGTAAAAATCACCATTTTCCATTGAAGCAACTTCAGTTTTAGAATCAGCTGACCAAGCACCCATAGAGTGTGGGTTTACTTTAGCATAGTTTTTTACTGCTTTTGGAGCTCTACGGTCTGAGTTTCCTTCACGTAAAACTGGGTTTACGGCAGAACCTAAAACTTTAGAATATTTAGCTTTAATTTCTTTTTCTGCATCATTTTGAGGATCTTCAGGGAAATTTGGGATTTTATAACCATGAGCTTGTAATTCAGCAATGGCTCCTTTTAGTTGAGGAACTGAGGCCGAAACATTTGGTAACTTAATGATATTTGCTTCTGGCGAAGTAGCTAGTTTACCAAGTTCGGCTAAGGAATCTTTTACTTTTTGGTCAGCATCCAAAAAATCTGAGAAGTTTGATAAAATTCTTGCCGCTAATGAAATGTCTTCGGTTTCTATTTCGATTCCTGCTGTAGCGGTAAATGCTTGTACAATTGGTAAAAAAGAATAAGTCGCTAACAAAGGCGCCTCATCAGTCAAGGTGTAAACAATCTTTGATTTTTGTGTCATTTTTTTTATTTTATAATCGTATCCTTAATAATTAGGATGTGAAATGTATATTTTGCCTAAAATTTGGCGAAGCAAATATATGAAAATCAGACTGAAATTAGCTTAAGTTTCATGCAGAAATATGGGAATTATGAGATTATTATGTTGGTAGTTGTAAAATGATTTTTTCTTATTTTTTGGAGATAAAATAAGTTTTTTTTGGTTTTATTTTAAAGATGGGCAAAAAAAAATCCCAAACCTGATGGTTCAGGATGGGATTTTTATGGTAAAGAGATAGTAAACTATCTTCTTTTGTCTTTAATCTTAGCTTTTTTACCGGTAAGTTCTCTGAAATAGAAAATTCTAGCTCTACGAACTGCACCTTTTTTGTTGATTTCAACTTTTTGTAAAGCAGGCAAGTTTACTGGGAAGATACGCTCAACTCCAATTGCACCTGACATTTTACGAATTGTAAAAGTTTCTGTATTAGCAGAACCTCTTCTTTGAATAACAACTCCTTTAAAAAACTGTGTTCTAGTTTTTTCACCCTCTCTAATTTCGTAGTAAACAGTGATAGTGTCTCCAGCTGCAAAAACTGGGAAATCTTTTTTTGCTACTAATTCGTCTTGAACGAATTTCATTAAATCTGCCATGATATCTTTAATTATGGTTTTATCAAATCAACATTCGCGGATCTCGCCAGAGGTTGATCTAAATTTGGGTGCAAATATAGAACTATTGTTTTAATTTACAAGGTTTATTTTTTAGTATTCACCTATGGTTTTTTTAAATATATGTGGGTTCACAAATTTAAAAATAGAAACTAAAAATATCGTCTTATAGCTGTCACTGAAACTGTTATTAAAAACAAATTAAAACTTAACACTAAATACTCCCCACTTTTAAATTACTCTAATAAATCAGGTCTTCTGTTTTTAGTATGTTCGTATGCTGTGTCTTCACGCCATTTGTCTATTTTGGCAAAATTCCCACTGGTCAAAACTTCTGGAACTTTCCATCCTTTATAATCAGCTGGTCTTGTATATATAGGTCCAGACAATAATCCATCTTGAAAACTATCTGTCAATGCTGATGTTTCATCACTCAAAACTCCTGGAATTAATCGGATTAAGGCATCTGATAATACTAATGCACCTAATTCTCCACCAGATAAAACGTAGTCTCCTATAGAAATTTCCTTAGTAATAAAATGATCTCGCACACGCTGATCTACTCCTTTATAATGTCCGCAAAGAATAATGATATTCTCATGCATTGACATTGTATTTGCCATTTTCTGATTTAGTGTTTCCCCATCAGGCGACATATATATGATTTCGTCATAATCTCTTTCGCTTTTCAAATGCGAAATACAATCATCAATAGGTTGTACTGTCATTACCATTCCAGCGCCACCACCGTAAGGATAATCATCGACACTCTTTTGTTTGTTAGTCGTGTAATCACGTAAATTATGGAAATGAACTTCTACTAATCCTTTATCGATAGCACGTTTCATAATAGAAGCCTCAAATGGACTTCGTAATAATTCTGGTAAAAGTGTAACAATATCAATGCGCATAATTTATTTGTAAGTTTTGAGAGGTCAAAGGTACAATGTTTTTATCGTCAGTTTTTATCGTTTTATTAATCAATCAATTTTGTAAGTATGAAAAAGTCCTGCAAGTATTTATGAAGCAGGAATTTTTTTTGATTTTTAAAAAGTTTTATAAGAACTGATTACTTTAAATAGTAACAAGATTAGTTACATTAAATTACTGAAAAATATAGCGTTCCATAATAATTTTTCTGTACCAAGCCAGAATGCTCTGAAATTAGTGTTGTCCGTAAAAACAATAATTTTTCCATCCCCTTTTTTTATCGATTGAAAAGGTACGCTTTCTTTTAATAATTCTAAATTTTGCTTGGAAACATATCCACTGATCAATGGATTTTTCGTGTATTGGATAGGGTTATTGAAGCTGTTTTTGTTTGGCTCTATAATTATCGATGTATTTCTAAAAATAGGCATTGTATTTCTAGGCATACCAAAATTAATAGGATGTGACAAATCTAATTTAGTTTCAAATATTGCTCCGGAAATAAGTTGCGCACCTCTATAATCATAAGCTTGTTCGAAAGAAACTTTTTTAGCTTCACTTTTTACTGTTTTAAAAGTTAAGTCTATAAACTTCGCGTCATTTAACCATTTTATAGCATCTTGATAAGCAATAAGAGTTCCTCCATTTTGTGTCCATTGTTCAATTTTAGAAACTACTTTGGCAGAGATTCCAGAATAATTTCCATTGGGAAGAATTAAAGTAGTATATCTATTAAGATCGCTGTTTTGCAACTGATCTATATTTAACTTAGTCAAAGGCATTGCGGCTTTTTGATCAAATAAGTGCCAAATTTCTCCTGCGTCAGATGCATCTACACCTTGTCCTACTATCATCGCCACTTTTGGTTGAGAAAGAGTTATAAAATTTGGATTTCCTAAATTAATACCTTCCGTGAATCCTGTCTCTACTGCAGCGATTTCGATCGAGTAATCTGTAATTATTGTATTTAAATAGTTGAATATCGCATCAGAATCTATTTGTTGGTTTTGAACGGGAATGAAAAGACTTCCATACGAATAGGTTTTACCAGCAGAGATAAAAGGCTGTTTAGTCGTTCTAACTCGTAAGTTTTTAGAAAAAATTAGGTTTAAAAGTTTAGGAGACTCGTAATCTGTCCATTCGATTAAGTAGCCAATATCACTTTTTTTAGTAACTAATCCATTTTTTTTAAGCGGCTCATACTTTTCGCCTGCTTGAGCAAGAGAATTTATTCCTTCAAAATTCAAATTGAAAGCTAGGTCAAAACTCCAAGTAGAAATATCATAAAACAAACTGTCTTTAAACTTAGTTTCTCTATCAAAAATCGCATTGATTAGCTTTGTGTTTTTTTGCTCTACAGGAATAATATAGCTTACGTTTTTATCAAATTTCTTCTTATTAAATGTTATATCTTCTTTCAATTTCAGCATTTCAATTTTGTGCTGATCTAATATTTTTGCTAACTCATTTACCCTAGTTGCATCCTTTTCGTCACCAAAGATATAAGCCTTTGTTTTACTTTTTTTGCTATCACTTTTTGCTTTTACGTAAAAATCTCTTTGATATTCTAATAGTTCTTTGCGCATTTCATAAGAGGCTTTTATAGAAGATAAGCTGGTTGTGAACTGGTTTCTAATTGTAAAAGGGAAAGTTAAAATTCCGTTAGCGCTTTCCTGTGCGTGACCTCTTGAGCTCGCTTGCTCAAACAAAATTCCTATTGACCCGTTAATATCAGGATAGGAGGAGCCTTTTCCATAATAAAAATCATCGTAATTTTTCTCTATAAAATACGAACTCCCTATTTTGTCTAATGCTCTAGCATGATAACCAGCAATTTTGTGCGTTAGAATTTGATTTAATTCTGGGGTCAACGGATTGGTTCGACTTGGTTCTCCCGGCTGGAAAAAGTAAGTTGAGTTGGTTCCCATTTCATGAAAATCGCATAATAAATTGGGTTGCCATTTTCTAAAGGATCTAATTCTTGCTTGACTTTCTGGAAGTTGTACAGGTAGCCAATCTCTATTCATATCAAACCAATAATGATTAAATCGTCCACGAGGCCACATTTCGTTAAACTCTCTATCGTTAGGATCAGTTACTAAATTTGTACTTTTATTGCTATTAACCCAAGTAGAAAAACGTTGCAATCCGTCAGGATTAAAACAAGGATCTAATAATATGATTGTTTTTTCTAATGTTTTTTCAAGTTCTGGACTTTCTGAGGCGGCTAAATAATAAGCTAACGCAATGGCTGCGCCTGTTCCGCTAGATTCATTTCCATGAATGGAATAGCCTAAATATACAACAATAGGCATATCAGAAACGTCCTTGTTATTAGCTCCAGCGTCTGTGACTGCTTGATGTCTTTTAAGAATTTCGTCTAGGTTTGCTAAATTTTTTGGACTCGAAATCGTTAATAACTGTAGTGGTTTGTTTTCGTAAGTATAGCCGGTAGTTTCAATAAAAATTCTGTTAGAAGCCTTTGCTACTTCATTCATGTAATGTGCCACTTGCGTATGATCGGTGTGCATTTCACCTAATTCAAAATGGAATATACTTTTGGGTGTAGGTATGTTTTTGTTGTAAGTGTCATTCTCTGGTAAATAATATTCTAAGGTTGGCTTTTGCTGTGCATTAACAATTCCGCAAAATAAAAGGCAGATAAGTAGAAAATGTTTCATGTAATCTTGGTTTGTTAGTTTTTGATTGTGAAATGTTTTGTGGCACTAAAGTAATTAAGTTTTTGCAATATTGAAATAATTATTAAAAATGTTCGATTATGGTTTTTGTTAAGTTGCTTTTTTAATCAATTCTCTATTTTTTGGAGTATTAATTTCATAAAATTGTTGAAAAGATTCGTAAGTAGAATTCTATATGAGTATTAAGAACATTAACGCGGTTAACGTTTAATATGACTTATAAATTAGAATCAAAAAAAACGATAAAACTGTTTTTTTTATAATTGTTGTAATCTCCTATTGCTTTCTTCTAGATAGGAGAATTAGTCGTAAAAGTTAACTATTGGTAATTCTATAATTAAATTCGTAAATTTGCATTTCAATAAAAATTATACAGAAATGGAAAATGGAATATATGCTAAATTCAACACCACAAAAGGGGCTGTTTTAGTAAAATTGACACATGATTTGACTCCTGGAACAGTAGGGAATTTCGTAGGATTAGCTGAAGGAAAATTAGAGAATAAAGTAAAACCACAAGGAGTTAAATTTTACGATGGATTAAAATTTCATAGAGTAATTCCTGATTTTATGATTCAAGGTGGTTGTCCACAAGGAACAGGAACTGGAGATCCAGGTTATAAATTTGATGATGAATTTCACCCAAGTTTAAAACACAATCGTCCAGGAGTTTTAGCAATGGCTAACTCAGGACCTGGAACAAACGGTTCACAGTTTTATATCACTCATATTCCAACGGATTGGTTAGATAACAAACATACTGTTTTTGGTCATGTTGTTGAAGGGCAAGATGTTGTTGATGCTGTTGATCAGGGAGATGCTTTAGAGTCAATTGAAATCGTGAGAGTAGGTGAAGAAGCTGAAAACTGGAATGCAATTGAAGCTTTTATCACTTTCAAAGGAGCGCGTAACAAACGTGATATCGCTTTGAAAGCAGAAGCAGAAGCGGCAATGGAAAAATTAGCTGCTGGTTTTGAGAAAACAGAAAGTGGTTTGCGTTACCAATTCATTCAAAGGGGTGAAGGTAAACAAGCGGAAAACGGTAAAACGGTTTCAGTTCACTATGAAGGATCATTAGAAAACGGTAAAGTTTTTGATTCTTCTTATCCAAGAAAAAAACCAATCGATTTCAGATTAGGTCAAGGTCAAGTTATTGAAGGATGGGACGAAGGTATTGCTTTGCTGAAAGTAGGTGATAAAGCACGTTTTGTAATTCCATCACATTTAGGATACGGATCTCGTGGAGCTGGAGGAGCAATTCCGCCAAACGCTACTTTGATTTTTGATGTTGAATTAATGGACGTTAAATAAGGAACGAGGTTTTGAAGTACGGGATACAACGAAGTTGAATGTTGAGGTTACAAAGCTCAATTTTCAATCTAAAATGATCTTGTAAGTTTATGTTTGAATTATACCCCCAAAAAGTGATAAGCTTTTTGGGGGTATTTTTATGGGATTACAATACACTTATTTTACGTAGAAAGTATTTTAATAAGTAAAAGTATCAATATCCATAACTGGTAAACCCTTATCTTCTTTTACTTCGAAGGAATGTTGAAACGGTATATCGCTTCAAATCTAAAGAACGCACTACTATTCATTTTTTCGTTAAGTTTCGTTCTATCGTCTCCAATTTTAAATGGTGTTATATTTAAATCAAATTTGTCGTCTACAGCGTAAACATCATATCTATTTGTCGCCAGACCAGCTTTTAAACGAAGAAGTAAGTTTTTAGTTAATGAATTGTTTTCAATATATGATGAAAACTCTAAAGTGCTATTTTCTACGTACGTCTTAAGTATATTTTCATCATGAAATTTAAAGGCTTCAGAACTCCCTTTATAATCAATCCCTACTTTAGTGCTACTTGAAATACCATAATTCACATCAAGAATTCCAGGCATTAATGCAGTAATTTCAAAATCAGAATTTGGAATTTTATAATACATACCTAGTAATGCAGTAATAAAATATCCTGAAGCTTCCGTTCCTGTATAAACTCCAAATTTATAATTTAAGCTTTTGTTTTTCTTATAGGTCAAGATCGCTATTCCGCCCATATAAACATCATCAAAACTCAATTTTTTATAGTCTGATGATATCACAGGAAGTAATGCATACGATCCCGTCCATTTATCCGAATGCTCTGTATTGACACCCAATTTTAAGCGAGTATAATACAAGTCACTGAACTCAGCATTAGGTAATAATTGAAGATTTTTAATATTAAAATCAAACCCAGTGATGATCGCTGTTTTAGGATTTAAAACTATGGGCAAAAGCACTTTTGAGTCAAAAATAGAAACTGTAGTTTTTTCAGGACTGTTTCTGAATTTTGTTTCACCTGATTTGGCATAACTTACGTTGATCAAATCCACATATTCTTGTGAATTACTTAGCACTGGAAAAATCAAAAGGAAGAAAATCAGTGCTTTTTTTATCATTTGATAAATGTAAACTTTTTTAGTGAAGAAAAATGATTTTTTATTACTAAGTACTGTTTTATAAATCAATAGCGCTATTTACAGCTTTGTTTTTTAAATTGTTATAAAGCACAAAGAGTACTTCATTTATAGGTCTTTTCTATAAGTACATCTTCTTTTGTGAACAACGGTATTAAAATGTTTCCATAAGTTGATACTTGCAGCATTATCCGCTAGTTCGGGAGTTCTAAAACAATTTACGATTCCTTTTTCCTTGAAAGTTTCATAATATTCTTTGAAAATAACAGCTGTTACTGCTTTGTTCTGATACTCGGGAAGTACACCAATTAGATAGAAAATCACATCTTTACTGTGCTTTTTTGCCTTAAGTAAATGTAGGAAACCAAACGGGAATAATTTCCCATTTGCTTTTTGTAATGCTTCTGTGAAAGATGGCATAACAATGCTAAACGCAACAATATTATGATCTTTATCTTCCACGAATTTTATAAATTCTGGATTGATAAAACTGATGTATTTTTTCTTGAAATATTCTTTCTGAGAATCAGAAATGGCCACAAATGAGGATAATGATGCGTAAGATGCGTTGAATAAATCAAACATTTTATCCACGTGAGGCATTACTTCTGCTGTTGTTTTAAAATTGAGTGGATTTAAAGAATATCTTCTTTTAACCAAGTCATTTGCTTTTTCAAAAAACTCCGGTTTTACGTTTGAAAAAGGGAATTTACTTTCGATATATTCTTTTTCTTTAACATAACCCAACTCTTCGAAATGGTTTGCATAATAGGGATTATTATACCACGTAATCATATTTCCTATCTCCTCAAATCCTTCCGTCAAAACGCCTACTTTGTCTAGATTAGAGAAACCAATTGGACCTTCTACATACTCTAAATTGTGTTTACGTCCCAGTTCATATACTTTTTCTAGTAATGCCTTTGTTACTTCGATATCATCAATTACATCAAACCACCCGAAACGAACTTTCTTTTTTTGCTGATCGTTTACTTCGCTCCAATTTATTATGGCAGTAATTCTACCAACTATTTCGTTATTTCTTTTAGCAACATAAAAATAAGCTTCGGCAGTTTCAAAAGCGGGATTTTTTTCCTTATCAAAACCTTCTAGCTCGTCAGTAATTAGCGGTGGAACCCAGTTTTTATTATTTTTATATAGCTTAAATGGAAATTTTATATATTCTTTTAATTCGCTTTTTGTTTTCGCTTCTTGTATTGTAATCATACTATTGTTTGAAATTCTATGTTTATTTTTTTTATGTTTTGCGCTTTTTTTATGTTCGCTTTATTTTATCTTCATTCTCACCTCTTTGTAATTTGCATCATAGCGCCAAGAGAAACCTATGCCTCCATAAAGCATCGAAGGAGTGTTTTTTAAACTGTTACTAATTGAAGCATCAATTTGCATGTCTTTGTTTAATAAAAAAGCAGCTCCACCTCTAATAATTGCATCGCTATAAAAATCACTTTTGAAACCTTGATTTTCAATAAATCCAGACCATTTATCGTTAAAACCTCTCGTTAAAGTTAGTACATAACCATAACTTGGAAAATCAGTACCTATGTAATCACCAATGATGTTTGTTACAAAAACCCATTTACCATCGCCTAAATGGTTTTGTGTAATCAACATCACTTTTGGTGATATTTCTCCTTTTGGCGAAAAATAATAGGGATTGTTAGACATAGTAAGATTAGCACCTGCAAATACAGAAACGGCAGGTATTAATTGGTGCCAGTCAAAAGCTCGATTGGCTTTCCAACTGTAAAGATTAACTTTTTTCTCGTAATTTTTGAAAGGATCGAATATCAAATATTTAGCTCCAAAAACGGTCTTTTTTAATCCTGATTGTTGGTCCATTACAAAGTTTTCCAGGTGTTGTTGATTTTGGTACTGCAAATCAGCAATTAATTCTAATTGCTCAAAAAATAATCCCCAGCGTAGCATCACATCTAGCCCTAGTCCCTTATTTTCATAATTTAGTAACTCGTGTTTTTCTTTAATTCCGTAAATGCCGGTCTCCATTTGAAATACGGATTTTCCAACTGCAAAAGCAGACATTGTTTCTCCAGGTCTGTTGGAGTTTATTTGATCCGTATGTTGTCCATAATGCCACATTGGAATTAAGAAAATAGCTGCAAGAAGTGTAGTTTTGATTATAGACATATCATTTTTGGGTTAAAAAGTAATAACGCTTTTCAAATGTACTATATTTTATTATTTATTTAAGAATGATAACTTACTTTTGACCGTTTGATTTCTTAATTTTGAAAAAAAAATATATTTATGCAAACAGCTTCATTTACTGGTTTTATAAAAGCAATTTTTTACATGATTGCTTTCTACTATATTTTCCGCTTTTTAGCAAAATTGTTTTTGCCTTTACTAGTTAAGAAAGTAGTGGAAAAAGCAGGCCAAAATATGCAACAGCAACATCAAAAACAACAACAAAATACTTGGCAAAAATCACAAACCAAAGAAGAAGTGATATACAATACTGCAAATGCCAAGAATCCACGCGAAACCAAAAAAGTTGGGGATTATGTTGATTACGAAGAAATAGATTAAGTTTGCGTTTTTAACAAGCTTTTTACTTTAATCCAAACTTTTTTTAAATTGAAAAAACTTAATAAGTTCTACCCGCACGCACTTGCCATTTTTGGTTTTGTACTTGTTTCAGTGATCTATTTTTACCCTGTATTGCAAGGAAAACAAATTTCACAATCAGATATTGTGCAATACACAGGAATGGCTAAAGAACAAAATGACTTTAGAGCAACGGATAATGTAGAGCCTTTTTGGACAAATTCTGCGTTCGGTGGAATGCCTACTTATCAATTAGGTGCTAAATATCCTCATGATTATATAGGAGCGATTGATGATGTTTTGCGTTTTTTACCGCGTCCTGCAGATTATTTATTTTTATATTTCCTTGGGTTTTATGGCTTAATGCTGGTTCTAAAAATAGATCCATTAAAAGCTTTTTTCGGTGCATTAGCCTTTGGGTTATCTACCTATATGATTATAATTTTGGGTGTTGGGCATAATGCTAAAGCGCATGCTATTGCCTATATGCCAATGGTTATTGCTGGATTTATTTTGGTTTTTCGAAAAAAATATATTCTCGGTGGACTGATAACACTTTTTGCGACAGCATTAGAAATCAGTGCCAATCACTTCCAAATGACGTATTATTTACTGATTTTCTTATTGATACTTTGCGCTTATTTCATCTATCAGCAAGTTAAAGAAAAGGATTACAAAGCGATGCTTTATTCTTTTGGAACTTTAGCAATTGCAGGGTTTTTTGCCATTGGTGCCAATGCTACAAATTTATTAGCAACAACAGAATATGCTGATTTCAGTATTCGTGGTAAAAGTGAATTGACTTTCAATCCAAATGGCTCTAAGAATGAAACTACGAGTGCCATGAGTAGAGACTACATCACGGAATATAGTTATGGGATTATGGAAAGTTTCAATTTGATTGCGCCAAGAATTTTTGGTGGATCTAACAATGAAGCCGTGGGTAAGGACAGTCATATGTTCGAATTCATGATTAGTCAAGGAGTTCCTGAAGCACAAGCAACTGATTTTGTTTCAGGAATGCCAACCTATTGGGGTGATCAACCTATTGTAGCTGCGCCAGCTTATATTGGAGCTGTAGTTTTCTTTTTGGCAGTTTTGGCTTTATTTATTGATAAACGTAAAATAAAATATGTATTCCTTGCGGGGTCATTAGTTGCTTTAGTTCTTTCTTGGGGAAAAAATTTTCCTCTAGTAACTAACTTTTTTATAGATTACATTCCGTTATATGATAAGTTTAGAGCAGTTTCTTCGATACAAGTTGTCTTGGAGTTATGTTTTCCTGTTTTGGCAATTATGGGATTACAATCTTTCTTTCAATTGGATAAAAAATCACAATTGAAAGCACTTTATGAAACTGCTATTCTAGGTTTAGGAATTATTATAATCTTGTTCCTTAGCAAAAGTATGTTTAGTTTTTCTGGTGGTAATGACGCTGCTTACAGAGAAAGTTATGGGCCTGCATTTGTTGATGCGTTGAAGCTAGATAGAATGAGTTTGTATAGTGCTGACTTATTGCGTTCCGCTTTCTTTATGCTAATTACAGCTGGAGTTCTGTGGTTTGCAATGAAAGATAAATTAGCGCAGAAAACAGCGATTATTATTGTTGGTGTAATCATGGTTTCCGACTTGTTTTTTGTAGATAAAAATTATGTTTCCGCTAAGGATTTTGTGAGAGGAAGTGAAGTTACAATGCCGTTTCAAGAAACACCATCTGACGAACAAATTTTGAGAGATACCTCAAATTATAGAGTTTTTGAAGTGGGAGATATAATGGGAGCAAGAGCTTCTTATTTTCATAAATCTATTGGAGGTTATAGTGCCGTTCGTCCTAGAAGAATGCAGCAATTGATCGATTACCAAATTGTAAAAAGCAATATTGAAGTATTAAGCATGCTTAATGTGAAATATGTTATTCAAAGAGATAAAGAAGGGAAAGAGTTTCCAACTACAAACCCAGATGCTAACGGAAATGCTTGGTTTGTGAGTCAAGTGAAATTAGTAACAACTCCTGACGAAGAGATGAAAGCGTTGGACAGTTTAGATTCTAAAAATGTAGCAATTGTCAATGAGAAAGAGTTTATAATTAGCGTTAAGGCTTTCGCCAAAGACAGTTCGGCAACAATTACTTTGGATTCTTACAAACCCAACCATTTAATTTATAAGTCAAATAATGCGAATGAAGGTTTAGCTGTTTTCTCTGAAATGTATTATAAGAATGGATGGAATGCATACATCGACGGGAAAAAATCAGATCATATAAGAGTAGATTATGTTTTGAGAGGATTGCAAATTCCAGCAGGAAAACATACAATAGAATTCAAATTTGAACCACAAGTTATAAAAACAGGAAGTACTATTACTTTGGTCAGTGGTTTCGGGATCTTATTACTTTTAATTGGAGGAGTCTATTTTGAAAGGAAAAAACAGGTTAAGATTTAAGATTGTTGGTTAACGATTGCAGATTTTTAATTTTTTAAATTTGCATTCAAAATTCGTTAATCTTCAATCAGCAATCATTTATTATATTAATAGAAAATGTACTTTTGGAAAATAAAAAAATCCTTGTTATAACCTATTATTGGCCACCTGCGGGAGGACCTGGCGTGCAACGATGGTTAAAATTCGTTAAATACCTACCAGATTTCGGAATTCAGCCAATAGTTTATATTCCTGAAAATCCTACGTATCCTATTGTTGATGAAAATCTGGTAAATGAAGTTTCAGATAAGGCAATGATTCTACGAAATAAAATATTTGAGCCCTATCAATTAGCTTCATTTCTTTCGAAAAATAAAACTAAGAAAATCAGCTCAGGAATTATTCCTAATAAAAAGAAACAGTCCTTTTTAGATAAAACCTTTCTTTGGATTCGAGGAAATCTTTTTATTCCAGATGCACGTGTGTTTTGGGTAAAACCTTCTGTTTCCTATTTAGAAAAGTATATTGTAGAAAATAATATTGATACAATCATTACTTCGGGACCGCCACATAGTTTGCATCTTATTGGATTAGAATTAAAACAAAAATTAGATTTAAAATGGTTTGCTGATTTCCGTGATCCTTGGACTACAATTGGGTATCATAAATCATTACGTTTGTCGAATTTTGCTGCCAAGAAGCATAAAACTTTAGAGCATAAGGTTTTGAATTGCGCTGATACAATTATTGTAACTAGCAAAACTACTAAAACCGAATTTGAAGCCATTACAACTAAGCCTATCAGTGTTATAACAAATGGTTACGATTCCGAGCAAGTGGAGAAACAAACTTTGGATACCAAATTCAGTTTGGCTCACATTGGCTCTTTTTTATCCGAAAGGAATCCGTTGATTTTATGGGAAAGTTTAACTGAATTAATTCAAGAAATTCCTGATTTCAAATCCCATTTAGAAATTAAATTAATAGGAGCGGTTAGTCAAGAAGTTTTAGAAACCATAAGCCAATTTGGATTAAATCCGTATTTGAATAATTTGGGCTACGTTTCACATAAAGTCGCCATTGCTCATCAAAGAAAATCTCAGGTTTTGTTGCTTATCGAGATTAATTCAGAAGATACTAAAAGTATAATTCCTGGTAAATTATTTGAATATATGGTCTCTAATAGGCCTATAATCGCCATTGGACCTCAAGATTCTGATTTTGCAGAAATAATAACTAGTACTAATACTGGTGTGTTCCTTAGGTATTCGGAAAAAATGAAATTAAAAAGTGTAATTTTGGACTTTTATAATCAATTTTTAGAAGGAAAATTACAGTCAAATGGAGTGGGTTTACAAAAATATTCCCGTAAAAGTTTAACCAAAGAACTGGCTCAATTGATTCATGCTAATTTCTAACATTCAACCTATAACTGCTAACCTTTCATGGGAATCGTATTAAATCAATCTTTAAAGAATACAATAATTACTTATTTGGGTTTTGGTATTGGAGCTATAAACACGCTGTATTTATATCCTATTCTTTTGGGTGCTACCTTTTACGGTTTAACGAATTATATTACTTCTTGCGCCAATGTTATTATGCCATTGTTTGCTATTGGCATGCAAAACACATTGGTCAAATTCTACTCGCAGTACGAAACAGTAGATGAGAAATCTCGGTTTTTATCTTTTACGGTGTTGTTTCCCTTAGTTGTAATAATTCCGATGTTACTTATCGCATTATTTTTCTATGATGAAATTTTATTTTTTCTCTCGAAGAAGAATGAGATCGTTAAAAGTTACGTTTGGTTGATTCCATTTATCGGTTTATGCATGGCTTATTTCGAAATTTTTTACGCTTGGGCAAGAGTACATATGCATTCTGTTTTCGGTAATTTTATCAAGGAAGTTGGTTTGAGAATGTTTTCACTAATACTATTGATAGGTGTTTATTTCGAATGGTTGAGCGTAGAAGGATTTGTATATGGAACTGCAGCATTGTATTTTTTGGCTTTTATCGTAACTATGTTTTATGCTTTTAAGATTCAGAAACCCACGTTTCAACTTGCAATGCCAAAAAACACCAGAGATATACTTACTTATACTTTTTATATAATTTTATCAGGAAGTGTGGCAAATTTACTTCTAGATGGAGACAAAATTATGCTCAATCAGTATATGATTATCGATAACATTGCCTTTTATTCGATTGCTACTTTTATAGCCTTAGTGATTTCGGTTCCTAGTCGTGCGATGCATCAAATTGTATATCCCATTACTGCAAAATTAATGCATGATAATAAATTTAAGGAGCTTGATAGTCTGTATAAGAAAACCTCTATTAACCTACAAGTTGTAGGTGGTTATGTGATGTTAGGAATTTTTGTCAATATTAATCAACTTTATGAAATGGTACCTGAGGAATACAGCGGAGGAATCTTAGTTGTTTTTATGATCGGAATTTCAAAATATTTCGACTTGATTTTAGGGAATAATAATGCCATTATTTTTAATACTAAATACTACAGAGCAGTACTGTTTCTTGGTGTTCTTTTAGTTGCAGTAGCGATCGGTTTGAATATGATTTTTATTCCACGTTATGGTATTATGGGCTGTGCTTTTGCGACATTATTATCGATTACCTTATATAGCGTAGCTAAATTACTTTTTGTGGTTAAACGACTGCATTTGTTCCCTTTTACAGTGCAAACTATCTATTCTCTTGGGATCACATTTATATTATTCTTAGTCTTTTACTTCTGGGAATTTCCCTTTAATCCAATAATTTCAATGGGATTAAAATCAATTTTAGTTACCATTATGTATGTTTACATTAATTACAAATTCGCTATTTCTCCTGAAATCAATCAAGCTATAGATGTAGTTTTGAAAAAAGTTAGAAAATAATTTTTCTAAATCATCTAGCCGAAATATCACTAAAAGTGGGTATTGTGAGATTCTAAATAAGCTTTTAAATTTGCGATTGCTATTTTTAGCACTAACAATCTAATTAACAGGTTAATAATCTTAGGTACTATGAAAAGTAATAATAGTGTAAATGACGAAAATTTAATAAAATTCTCCTCTATTTTAACTAATAAAACCAACAACGGATTTGTGATTTTAGAGAGAAATGATAAATTGCCGTATGCTATTTTACTTAAAAGTGAAAAGAAGGTAGATCACATTTCTAATTTTTTTATGTTTTGTGCCACGCTTGGACTTTGGTCAATCGTGTGGATTTATATATCGCAAGTTTCTTCAAAAGCTAAAAAAATACTGGTTGCATTAGATGAAGATGGAAATCCTTTCGAAGAGAAATGTTATATGGGATAATGTATTATATTTGGTCCATAAATAACTTAAAATCAAAATTTATGAAAAAAGTTTTACTCTCCATTACATTTGTTTTTTGTAGCGTTTTTATTGGTTTCTCGCAAACAGCGGATTCAAATGATGACTTTATGACAAAAAATAATAATGTAAAAATTAGTTTGACAAGTCTTGCTTTTAAAAATGTTCAATTTCAATATGAAAGAATTCTGACTAAACGCATTGGCGTTGTAGTTGGATATAGTTTTATATCTAAAGGAAGCGTGCCTTTTAAATCGCAGATAAATGATTTAGTATCAGACGATCCTGATACCAAAGATATGTTCAACAATGCACAATTAGGATATTCGGCTATTACGCCTGAGGTTCGATTTTATCTAGGAAAAGGCTACGGAAAAGGATTTTATATCGCTCCATTTTACAGGCATTTAAAATATGATATTAGTGATGTGAATTTTACATTCAGTAGTGATTTAGGTCCTCAGGAGGATATCGATATGGGTGGTAAACTAACTGCTAATACTTTTGGACTACAGTTTGGAGCTCAATTTAATTTGGGTAAAAATATAATTTTAGACTGGTGGATTGCTGGACCTCATTATGGTACTTCAAAAGGTGATTTTGCAGGTGTAACTGATAGAACGTTGACTCCGTTTGAGCAAGCCGAACTTCAAAAAGAGCTTGATAATATTGATCTTCCTATAGGAGATATTGAAGCTAAAGCTAACGCAAATGGCGCAACAATAAAAATAAGCGGCCCATGGGCTGGGATTAGAAGCGGTTTAAGTTTAGGATATAGATTCTAGAAACATTATAATAATAATAGAAAGCCGATAAGTCTAGAAATGGATTTATCGGCTTTTTTTTTATTTCTTTAGAACTGCTTTCAAATAAGCACCTGTAATTGATTTTTTGTTTTTGGCAATTTCTTCGGGTGTTCCTACAGCGAGTAACTGACCACCGTTTTCTCCACCTTCAGGGCCTAAATCGATAACCCAATCCGCACACTTTATAAGGTCAAGGTTGTGTTCAATTACAATTATGGAATGTCCTTTCTCTATTAAAGCATCAAACGAAGTTAATAATTTCTTGATGTCATGAAAATGCAATCCTGTTGTAGGCTCGTCAAAAACAAAAAGTGCTTTGTCTTTCGTAGCTCCTTTTACTAAGAAGGAAGCCAATTTAATACGTTGCGCTTCTCCGCCAGAAAGTGTAGAGGAAGATTGTCCTAATTGTACATATCCTAATCCGACATCTTGTAGGGGTTGTAGTTTTTGAATGATTTTTGCTTGCTTGTTAGCGATAAAGAAAGCAATAGCGTCATCAACAGTCATGGTCAGTATATCATGTATGTTTTTATCTTCAAAAGCCACTTCTAATACTTCTTTTTTGAATCTTTTTCCATTACAAGTTTCACAAGGCAACTGAACATCGGCCATAAAGACCATTTCTACATTGATAGAACCTTCTCCTTTACAAGTTTCACAGCGACCACCATCTACATTAAACGAAAAGTGTTTGGCCTGATAACCTCTTATTTTAGATAGTTTTTCTTTGGCGTATAATTCTCTAATGTCATCATACGCTTTGATATACGTAACAGGATTAGAACGTGAACTTCGACCAATAGGATTTTGATCTACATATTCAATATGTTTGATTTGTGAAAATGAACCTGTCATTTCCGTAAATTGGCCTGCTTTTTCACCTACATTTTCCAGCTTTTTTTGCATTGCTGGAAACAAAATTTTCTTGATAAGTGTACTTTTTCCGCTTCCAGAAACTCCTGTGATTACGGTAAGAACGTCTAGTGGGAAAGTAACATCAATATTTTGAAGATTATTTTCTCTAGCACCTTTAATTTCAATATAATTTTTGAATAATCTTCTTTTCTTTGGTACAGAAATTTCTAAATCACCATTAAGGTATTTTGCAGTAAGTGAAGTCGATTTTAGAATTTCTTCAAATGTTCCTTGAGCCACTAGATTTCCACCTAAGGTTCCTGCTTCTGGACCAATGTCGATAATCATATCTGCAGCTTTCATGATGTCTTCATCGTGTTCTACCACAATAACGGTATTGCCTAAATCTCGAAGTGAAATCAATACTTTTATTAATCTTTCTGTGTCTTTTGGGTGTAAACCAATACTCGGTTCATCGAGAATATACATGGAACCCACCAAACTACTTCCTAAAGAAGTCGCTAGATTAATACGCTGGGATTCTCCACCAGAAAGTGTTGCCGAATTTCGGTTTAGTGTTAAATAATCTAAGCCTACTTCTGTCAAAAAGGACAATCTGTTATTGATTTCTACTAATAAACGTTTTGCAATTTGTTTTTCATAAACATCTAATTCTATGCTGTCAAAAAAGCGAACTAAATGCTTAATAGGTAAATCAACTAAATCAGAAACCGTTTTAGAATTGATTTTTACATAGGATGCTTCCACTCTCAATCGCTTTCCTTTGCAAGAATAACACTTGGTTTTCCCGCGATAACGAGAGAGCATCACACGGTTTTGTATTTTGTAATTTTTTTCTTCTAATTCTTTAAAGAAACCATTTAGACCTTGAAAATATTCATTTCCATTCCAAATTAATTCTTTTTGATCTTCAGATAATTGAAAGAAAGGTTTGTGAATGGGAAAATCAAATTTGTAAGCGTTGTTCACTAATTCATCTCTAAACCAACTCATGCTTTCACCTCGCCAGGGGAAAATTGCATTTTCAAAAATGGATAAAGTAGTATTTGGAACTACTAATTCGGCATCAATGCCTATAATATTTCCGTAACCTTCGCATACAGGGCATGCTCCATAAGGATTATTAAAGCTAAATAAATGAACATTTGGCTCCAAGAAAGTAATCCCGTCTAATTCAAAATTACTAGAATACGTATACTTTTTATCCGAGTTTAATTCTTGCAAATAGCAAATTCCTTTTCCTTCAAAAAAGGCAGTTTGCACCGCATCAGCAAGACGATTGTAAAACTCTTCTTCTTCCTTAACTACAATTCTGTCAATAATTAAAAGAATTTCTTTTTTATCTAATGAATCCGGTAAGTCGTCTAAACGAACCATTTCATTGTCCACTAAAATTCGGGCAAAACCTTGTTGCAAAAGTACTTTAAGTTTGTCTTCGAGTTTCCTGCCTTCTTCTAAATGAATAGGAGCGAGGAGCAACCATTTACTATCTAATTCAAAAGTTTTTACTTCTGAAACAACATCAGTTACTGTATTTTTTTTTACTTCACGACCAGAAACTGGGGAATACGTTCTTCCAATTCGAGCAAAAAGTAATTTTATATAATCGTATATTTCTGTTGAGGTTCCTACAGTGGAGCGGGCATTTGTAGTATTTACCTTTTGTTCGATAGCAATTGCAGGAGCAATTCCTTTGATGTATTCTACTTTTGGTTTGTCTAATCTTCCTAGGAATTGTCGGGCGTAGGAAGATAAACTTTCTACATAACGGCGTTGCCCTTCGGCGTACAAAGTATCAAATGCTAAACTTGATTTTCCCGAGCCTGAAAGTCCAGTAATAACCACTAATTTATTTCTAGGAATTGCAACATCTACATTTTTTAAATTATGTACTTGTGCTCCTTTTATGATGATATTTTTCTTTGGATCTAATTTAGAAAGGTCAACTTGCATAAAAATAATAATTTTCACAAAAGTAAACAATTTTCAATAGACAACTGGGAATGAACAAATCACAAATTTCAGCTAACAACTCTATTTATAATTGTGAAAAGGGATCTGTTTAGGTACGTTTTTTATTGTTATTTTTTGCGTTATTGAACGAAATAAGTCATTGTTTATTATAAATCAAGAATTTTTAAGTTAATTTTACTTAATTTTATTTGCATCTTGAACAATTAATTAGTTAAATTTGACCGCTTAACAAACTAAAAAAAAATTAGCCTATAATAAAAAAATACTTTTTAGAGAAATCTACCTATTTTAATTAAAACTAAAAAGTAACATTATGGTTAATATACAACTTCCAGACGCGTCATTAGTTAAGGAATATGTCGCAGGTAATGAGGATGCCTTAACTAAATTGATAAAGAGGCACGAATCGAAAATTTACGGATTTATATATTCTAAAATTCCAGACAGAGATATAACAAACGATATTTTTCAGGACACTTTCATTAAAGTGATTAAAACCTTGAAATCAAATTCTTATAACGAAGAAGGTAAATTCCTTCCTTGGGTTATGCGTATTTCTCACAATCTTGTTGTGGATCACTATAGAAAGAATAAAAAGATGCCAATGTTTAGGGAAACAGAGGAGTTTTCTATTTTTTCTATTATGTCTGACGACTCTTTAACTATCGAAAATAAAATCATTGCTGAGCAAGTTGAAATGGATTTGCAAAAGCTTATTCAAGAATTGCCTGCTGATCAAAAAGAAGTTCTGGTCATGCGAATGTATCAAGATATGAGTTTCAAAGAAATTTCAGAATCTACTGGAGTAAGTATTAACACAGCATTAGGTAGAATGCGTTACGCATTGATGAATTTGAGAAAAGTAATTGATAAGCACCAAATTGTTTTAACCAATTAGCAATATATTACAGCTTGCTGCGTTGTAATATAAAAGCAAATAATTATTACTTTATGGCAAAAATTTACTCAAAAAAAGCATCGGTTTCACAGTCTATGAAACCAAGAGAAGAAACAATTTCTTTTTTATTAAGCTACTCCAAAGCGCTGAGCGTGATAAAAATTAATAATGTAAATATCGAAATTATTTCAAACTAGAAAAAATAGACAAACGCTATTTCAGTCTAATTTTAAAAAAAAATCCCACTCTATTCAAATCGAATGTAGTGGGATTTTTGAATTTAAATCTTTGTTTACTTCTTGTAATAGGAATCAAGTACGGTTTTTCGACCAATTGTTTTTGTGATAATATCTTTTTCTAAATCCCAGCCACGTGCAGGTGAATATTCCCTTCCGTACCAAATAATTTGTAAGTGTAAATCATTCCATATTTCCTCTGGGAAAATGCGTTTTGCATCTTTCTCCGTTTGAACCACATTTTTTCCGTTGGTCAAATTCCAACGATACATCAAGCGATGAATGTGTGTGTCAACAGGAAAAGCTGGAACTCCAAAAGCTTGTGACATCACCACACTAGCTGTTTTATGTCCCACAGCTGGTAATTCTTCTAGAAATTCAAAACTTTGAGGTACTTTTCCGCCGTGTTTGTCAATTAGAATATGAGATAAACCATGAATTCCTTTAGATTTCATTGGCGATAAGCCACAAGGACGAATAATTTCCTTAATCTCTTCCACTGACATTTTAATCATATCATACGGATTGTCAGCCTTGGCGAAAAGTAAAGGCGTTATTTGATTTACGCGAACATCCGTGCATTGTGCCGAAAGTAAAACCGCAATCAGCAAGGTGTACGGATCTTTATGGTCCAGCGGCACTGGAATGGTGGGATATAGTTCTTTTAACGTATTTATAACAAAAGTTACCCTTTCCTGTTTGTTCATTTTTGTATTTTTATGACTGTAAAAATAGTTTAATTTTAAGTATGTGCCTAATCCAGCTGTCCATTACAAGTCCTCCCTCAAAAAACTTTTTTTCAGTCTGGGCTTTTCACTTCCATCTGGGGCGAAGTAAATAGGAATCAAAGAAATTATAAGTACTAATAAAGCTTTATGAACGTTGCGAGAAAAACGTCGATCACATTGCTGTTAAATAAAAAAACATGATAACATTAAAAAAAGGAGACAAAGCACCTGATTTTTCAAGCCTAGACCAAGACGGAAAGTTGCACCAATTAGCAGATTATAAAGGAAAAAAATTAGTGGTTTTCTTTTACCCAAAAGCTAGTACACCTGGCTGTACCGCTGAGGCATGCGACTTAAGAGATAATTATGAGCGTTTTAAAGCAAATAATTATGAACTACTAGGCGTAAGTGCTGATTCAGCTGTAGCGCAGACTAAATTTAAAGATAAATATGAATTCCAATTCCCTTTATTAGCAGATATTGATAAATCAGTAATTCAAGCTTTTGGAGTTTGGGGTCCTAAAAAATTTATGGGAAAAGAATACGACGGAATTCACAGAACTACTTTTGTAATTGACGAGAACGGAATTATTGATGACGTTATCGAAAAAGTAAAAACGAAGGAACACGCAGCGCAGATTTTGAAGTAAGGTTATTTATTCGAATCAAGAGTTAAAGGTAATGCGAATGTTTCCAAAGTCTTGTGTTTTGGCCCAGACAATAGCGGCAGCCCTGATGGGAATAGCTATATTTTATGTGAGAAGCAAAGCAACTAGAGGAAGTTCATACTACGAGCTAATAAAATAAAGTTTTTGAGTGAAGACTATAGCGTAAGGCTGGATTAGCTTCTAATAAGAATCAAAAAGCCAAGACAGTATCATGTACTTCTTGGCTTTTTTAGTTTAAAATCTTTAGTATTAACTGCTAGATTTTAATTTATTTCCTTTAAAACTTTATTTGGATCATAGCCAAAAAGTTGGTGTTCCTTGATAATTTCTGAAATACCTGAAGGAAGCATTATTTCCCAGCCCGGTTTTCCATTATTAATCATATTCAAAACCTCGCGTGAGAATACTTCTAAAATAGATGGATCGTAATCATCAATATCTACTACTTTTCCATTGAACTTGAAGAATTTGTATAATTCTTTCATTCTTGGATGCACTTTTAGATTTTCTGAAGTGATAATATCGCCATCTTCCCCAAGCATTGGATACAAGAAAACTTTCATATCACGGTAAAATAATTTTCCAAAAGCTTCCAATATTCCACCACTTAAATGGCGGTAATATTTCTCGTCAAATATATCTACTAAATTGTTTACGCCCATGGCTAATCCCATTCGGGCTTTAGTATAATTAGAGAAATATTCAACTACTTTATAATATTCTTGGAAGTTCGAAATCATTACAGTTTGCCCAAGTGAACAAAGTAATTCTGCACGATCCATGAAATCTCTTTCGTCAATTTCACCGTCAGAACGAAGATTTGATAAGGTAATTTCGAAAACCACAAGTGTATTTTCCTTTTCTACTTTATTTTCGTTCACGAACATTTTTAATGATTTCTCATACATGTCCATATTTACTTTAGTAACAGGACGGAAACTTCCTCTAAAAGCAAGTATGTTTTTCTTGTATAAAATGGCTGCAGGAAGAATGTTTTTACCGTCTGGATTAAACATAACCGCATCTGTCATTCCGTTTTTTACTAACTGCAAACTCATCAAACGATTATCAACATCAGCAAAACGAGGTCCTGAGAAGTTGATAGTATCTATTTCTAACTGATCTTTATCTAAGTGGTCGTATAAATAGCGCAGCAATCTTTTAGGGTCATCATTTTTATAGTACGCACCATATATCAAATTTACGCCTAGAATTCCTAACGTTTCTTGTTGCAAACGTATATCTGTTTCTTTAAAACGAATGTGAAGAATAATTTCGTTGTATGCTTCGTCTGGTTCTGTTTGATAACTAATTCCAACCCAGCCGTGTCCTTTAAATTGTTTAGCAAAATCAATAGTAGCAACGGTATTTGCATAACTAAAAAACATTTTATTAGGATGTTTTTCTCTGCTTAGGCGCTGCTCAATAAGGTTTGTTTCATGCGAAAGCATTTTTTTAAGTCGGCTCTCCGTAACATATCGACCATCTTCTTCGATTCCATACACGGCATCACTAAAATCTTTGTCATACGCTGACATTGCTTTTGCTATTGTTCCAGAAGAACCACCAGCTCTAAAAAAATGTCTTACAGTTTCCTGTCCTGCTCCAATTTCTGCAAAAGTTCCGTAAATGTTCTCGTTCAAGTTGATACGGAGTGCTTTATCTTTTATTGAAGGGATTTGTTCGATGATTCTGTCACCTTTTAATTTTATTTCTGTATCCATTTTCTTTTAATATGGCTAATATGTTGCAAAGTTAATGAAATAGCATTCTAATGAAAGAGAATTAATCCTATTTTTGTAAATAAAATCGATAGAGTTGAAGGTATATTTTTTAGGAACTGGTACGTCACAAGGTATTCCCGTAATTGGAAGCAATCATCCCGTATGCAAAAGCACTGATTTAAAAGATAAAAGACTTAGAGTTTCTATTTGGATTTCATGGGACAATTTTTCTTTTGTTATCGATTGCGGACCAGATTTCAGACAACAAATGCTTGCGTCCAATTGTCCGAAAGTTGACGGAATTCTATTTACTCATGAGCATTCAGATCATACTGCTGGAATTGATGACATCAGACCTTTTAATTTTAAGCAAGGAGAAATACCTATTTATGCACATCAAAGAGTTATAAATGATTTAAGAAAACGATTTGGCTATGTCTTTGAAACGGTTAATAAATATCCTGGAGCACCTTCAGTAATAACCGTTGAGGTGATTAATAACCAACCTTTTTCCATTGGAAATAAAGTAACAATTCCTGTAAACGTAATGCATGGAAATCTGCAAGTTTTTGGATACCGAATTGATGATTTCGCCTATTTGACAGATGTGAAAACGATTGATGATAGCGAAATTCAAAAGCTAAATAACCTAAAGGTATTGGTTATAAATGCTTTACGTGAAGAACCTCATGATACACATTTCAATTTGCAAGAAGCACTAGATTTTATAACTTTACTGAAGCCGGAGAAGGCTTATCTTACACATATTAGTCATATTATGGGATTTCATGAAGAGGTTCAAAAAAAACTTCCTGCAAATGTTTTCCTCGCACATGATAACTTAGAAATTACATTATAATTATATTCAAAAATGAAAAAATCATTATTTCTCTACTTATTTATTCTTACGCTACTTTTTACTGTATTTACTTATATGTTTTTGACTAAACAAGTAAAATTTGAACAAGATAGATATGTAAAAACGACTACAAAGCTGCGCGATAGTATCCAACTTTTAAAGACTAAATTAGCGGATGCAAACTATTTTTCATTGGAAAATAATGAAAACGCACAAAATTATTTTGATGTAGTAAGTACTAGTAAAACAATTCAGTACGAGAAATTAATTCCTGCTGTTACTGAAAAATTATTAGATCTGAATTCGAACCCTAAAGGGAATCCATACACAGGTCAAGACCAAATTGGAGCAAATAAATTTATCATCAACAAAGTAAAAGTCCTTAATCACAGATGGATTATTGCTGATTTTAGCGATGGAGAATATTGGGGTGAAGTTTTGCTGAAGTACTTTGTGAATGGAGATGAAAGTATTTCTTTTGAAGTAAATCAGTCTTTACTATATCAAAAACAAAAGTAGTCACTTATATTATTTTAAATCGCAGTTTTCAAGAATGGCTTCTGAAAACTGCGATTTACAATTAATTATCTTTGTACTAAAAGCCAGTTGTTAAAATCATAGAAATTTTGAGGAGCAACTCCATGACCTACAGGATATTCCTTGTATGTTACGGCAATACCTAAATTTTCTAAAATAGCAGGCGTTTTTCTAGCCCATTCTACAGGAATAACTTGATCTACAGTTCCGTGAGAAGCAAATATTTTTAAATTATTAAAGGTGTTTTTAAGATAATCTTCAGTAACAATATCTAGATTCAAGTAACCACTCATTGCCACTACTTTCTGCACTTTTTCTGGATAAGAAAGTGCTACTGCATAACTTAAAATAGATCCTTGGCTAAAGCCAATTAAGGAAACATTATTAGCGTCTATTGGATACGTTTGTATTAACTCATCTATAAATGTAGCAATTAAATCTCTAGACGTTTTAGCTTGTTCATTGTCGGAAAATTTGTTTTGATCCGCATCAAAATTGATGGCATACCAAGCGTAACTTCCATATTGCATATCATAAGGTGCACGTGCTGAAATGATATAATAATTGTCGGGAAGCTCTTCGGCAAAGGAGAATAAATCGGCTTCATTGCTGCCATATCCATGAAGTAAAAGTAAAAGCGGGTTTTTTTCTAGTTTTACTTTCGGTTCGCGTATTTTAAATTCTAAAGATAAATTCATTTTAATGTATTGGTTTTGCAAAGATATTGGACTCTGAAATTGAAATTTAAGATATACTAGACAACCATTTCTGGAAAAAAGTCCCTAATAAAGGAACAGGTTTTGTTTCTCCTTTTATCGCACTTGTAATGCCATAAGACCAAAGTACTAAGACGAAAATCCACATGGGCGCTGAAATCATTAAGCTATCAAAGTGACTAATAATAAGCCCCAGTGAGATAAAAGTTAATGTTATACCTAAACCTTGACGAATGTGGAAAGAGGCAAATGCATTCTTATCTTCAGAGTTCATTGACATGGCTATAAAAACGCCAATTCCTAAAATATAACTCGTTATTGCTGCCGTTTTTCCTGTTTCTGTACTGTTGTTCATTGTTTTATGCTAAAATTAATTGTCCTTGGTTTAGAATACCGTAAACTTTTCCTTGTAATTGTGTTCCTAAAAAAGCAGAGTTTTTAGATTTTGAAAGTATTGATGATTTTGTAAATACATTTTTTGGTTCAGGGTTGAATAAAGTGATGTTTGCTCTTGAACCTTCATTAATGTTTTGTATTTCAATACCAAAAGTTTCTTTTCCAGAAGTTAATTTTTCGATTACAATTTCTAAAGGTAAAACAGTCATTAGAGCACCAAAAGCACTTTCCATACCAGTTGTTCCACTTTTGGCTCCATCAAATTCCATTTTTTTATGCTCTATATCAATTGGGTTATGATCAGATGTAATCATATCAATCGTACCGTCTTTGATGCCTTTCAACAGCGATTTTCTATCGGTTTCTGTTCGCAATGGCGGCGACACTTTATATCTTGTATCAAATCCTTCTAATTTTTCATCAGTCAAAACTAAATGGTGAACTGCTACGCTGCAACTTACGTTTAGTCCATTAGCCTTAGCTTCTTTTATTAATTGGACTGATTTTTTAGTAGAAACGGTTGGGATATGTAATTTCCCTCCAGTATATTCTAGTAGAAATAAATTTCTTGCTATTTGCAATTCTTCGGCTAGATTTGGAATTCCTTTTAATCCTAAACGAGTAGAAACAACACCTTCATTAGCCACTCCATTTCCTTTAATATTTTCATCTTGTGAAAAAGCTAGGATCAATCCGTCAAAATCTTGAACGTATTGTAATGCAATTTTTAGCAAATTAGCATTGCTTAGACTCTTATTATAATCTCCAAAAGCGACTGCTCCCGATTTTTGCATATCAAACAATTCAGCCATATCTTTTCCTGCACTTTCTTTAGTTAAAGCACCAATAGGATACAGTTGCGTTGCAAATCCAGTTGCTTTATTTAGTACAAAATTTACTTGGGATTGATTGTCAATGATAGGGAAGGAGTTAGGTTGTAAGGCAATAGCTGTAAAACCACTTTTAGCCGCTACGTTAAGTCCGTTCGAAATCGTTTCTCGATCTTCAAAACCGGGTTCTCCAAGAGATATACTACTATCAAACCAACCTTGGGACACATGTAAATTATCAAGTTTTATCTCTTCTACATTTTCAGTATTGGAAAGCGAGGTTCCTATTTTTTTTATAAAACCATCAACAATTAAAATATCTGCAGTCTTGTTGTGAAAAGGACTCTTTGAATCGATAATTTTGGCGTCTCTGATGATTAATTTCATGTTTCTTTTTAATTATTTGAACTTCGATTTCTATTTTACGAATCTTATAATGGCCATTTCTGTTATTAGAAATAACAGCGCAAAGATAACAAACCATTTCCAAATTTGATTATCCGCCCGATCAGTTTGTAAGGTGTTATAAAGTGATTTTATAGATTCGACTGTTTTATATTCTGATAGCAAGTTTTCATTGGCTGTAGCCAAATCACTTTCGGTTCTATTGTAGTTAAAACTGATATTTTCAATCCATTCTTTTTTATTATAAACGACAAAATTACCAGCTTGTTCGGGATAATCACCAAAAGTCATCTTGACTTTACTATTCAATATTTGCTGGATTGGAATAAACTGCTCTTCGGAATTTTTTACAGTCAAAATAGCATCTTTATTTAAAGATGTTTCAGTTAAATGTGGATTGTTATTTCCAATGATTAAAGCATTAATACCATTGCTATGATTGTACATTGCCATTTTATAAAAAGTAGGTACTATGAGCGGGGATTGCTGAAAATTAGAGTTTTCAATAGAAATAGGAGCCGCAAAAACAGCTACTGTCCCAATTGGATTATTAGTCGAAGAGAGGAAAATGCTTCCATCTTCATATGATAAAACCGCAGGATATGAACTCGATAAAGGAAATGACTTTTTTGTTTTTGGATACTGAAAATTAACTACTGTTTTTTCAAAAACACTATTGTATATCGGATGATTGAAATTGATTTTAGTAATCTGTTTCTCTGTGTTTTCTAAAGCGTCAAATTTTAGGTTGCTAAAATTCGATACCAATGAATTCAAATTTGAAATGGAGCATAATGCCGAAGGAATAACAATAAGATTCCCTCCTTTTTCTACAAAAGATTTTAGGGTGGTGATTAGTGATTGCGGGATTTCATCTAATTCATTCAAAACGATGGCATCTTGCTCTTCCAGTTTGTTGTAATCTAATGTACTTAAAGTGTAGCTGTTGAAATTGAACTCTTCAGGAGTGTAAATTCGGGACAGGAAATTGTTTTTTGTAGGTTCACCAATACTAATTACATTCGTTTTTTTAGCTTTTGAAATACTGAAGTATAAAGTGTTGTCATAAGGCAAACCATTATCGACTATTGAAACATAACCATGAAAAGCTTGTCTTGGAATAGTGAAATTAACACTCTTTTTGGGGCTATCTAGCGTTACAGTGGTTTTCGCAATTAACTTTGTGCAATTGTATAGCGAAATAGGAATAGCTTCAAATTTATCTCCATGTCCTGACAATTGTATACTAATTTCATAAAACTGCTCCAATGTTTTATAGATAAAAACACTATCGATCGAAACATTATTTTTTTGAACTGCTTTAGGGATTATAAAATATGGTGTATTATCAGCTTCTATGTTTTTAAGTTGCTTTTTATCTAATCCAATTCCATCTGTAATGATTACAATATCCTTTTTAAAAGCTGATTTATGTGCCTTTAATTTAGCCATAATATTATCTAACTGAAAAGGAGTAGCGCTGTATTTTAAATTTTGCAAAGAACTACGAACTGACTTGATATCTGTGTTCCAATAGTTTTCTGAATTGGTAAGCAATGAGAAGTTTACGTTTTCTGGTGTTTCTTCAAGCAATTCCTGAACAGCTCGTTTAAGTAATTCGCCTTTATTTCCTTTGGCTTGCATGCTAAATGAATTGTCTAAAATGATATACAATTCGTTATTAGCATTTTTACTGTCTTTGGATTCAAAAAAAGGTTGTGCAAAAGCAATGATAATAAAAGTAAGTAATAAAAGGCGAGAGGCAAGAAGCAGCCATTTCTTTATTGTGGAGCTTTTTCTAGTTTGAATAGAAAGTGACTTCAGTAAACGAACATTTGTGAAATCCTCCTTTTTAAAACGGCGTAATTGAAATAAGTGAACCAAAATAGGAACGATTAACGCGAACAGAAAGTATAAAATTTCGGGATGTTTAAATTGCATTCTGAGTTTGGATTTACTTCACTGGTTTCTAATTTCAATGAAGCTCATTGAAATTTATTAGCCAAAAATACAAATTTGTTTAAAGTTTTTCGACACGAATTTCACTAAAAAACCTTAATACTGATGATTCTGAAAAATTATTTTCACAAAATTTTTACTTTTTGGAAGATTGACCTAGCTTTCAATTATCCTAATTCGTGTTTTCAGTGTGATTTATCGATATTTTCGATTTTTTAAAATAAGTGTTTCTCCGTAATTTTAAATATAATGGTTATTTTAGCTTTTCAATAAATTTAAAAATATGAAAAATTCGGTTGCTCTTCTTTTATTCATTTTCGTTATTACTAGCGTACAAGCACAAAAAAATAAATTCAATTTATTAATCGGAACTTATACTAATAAGTGCGATAGTAAAGGAATTTATGTATATGATTTTGATTCGAATACAGGAAATTTTAGTTTTAAAAATGCTACAGAAAACGTAATTAACCCTAGTTTTTTGAGTGTTTCTAAGGAAAATAATTATATCTATGCTGTTAATGAAAATGGGGATAAAAGTATGGTTAGTTCTTTTAGTTATCTTCCTTCTACTGGTAAAATGGATTTTATAAACAAAGAAAGTGCTAAAGGAACTGATCCTTGTTATATTATAAATGACGATAAGAATGTAATAATTGCTAATTATTCAAGTGGTAGCATTTCTGTGTATGGAAAGAATAATGATGGAAGTATTACGGAAGCCAAGCAAGTAGTACAACATTATGGCAAAGGAATTACGCAAAATCAGACAGGACCTCACGCACACATGGTTTATTTTTCTCCAGATAAAAAATACGTTTTAGGGAATGATTTGGGAATTGACAAAGTATTCACTTATGCCTACAATCCAAATTCACCTCATGAGATTTTGAAAAAAAAGGATAGTATTTCTGTAAAACCGGGAAGTGGTCCAAGACATTTAACTTTTAGTAAAGATGGAAAATTTGTTTATTTATTGCAAGAATTAGACGGAACGCTTACTGTTTTTAGTTATTCAAACGGAACTCTAAAAAAAATACAAGAAACTTCAGTTGTATCAAAAGACTTTAAGGGAACTGTAGGCGCTGCTGATATTCATATTTCACCTGACGGTAAATTTTTATACGCATCTAATCGCGGAACGGCAAATGACATTTCGATTTTTAAAATCCTTAAAAATGGAAAATTAGAAAGTAAAGGTAAAATGAGCACTAAAGGAAATGGACCTAGAAGTTTTAGAATAGATCCAAGTGGGAATTTTCTTTTGGTAGCGCATCAATACACTAATGATGTTGTGATTTTCAAAAGAGATCAACTTACGGGTGCGATTAGTGATACGGGGAAAAAAATTGAATTGTGTTCTCCAGTTTGTTTAGTATTTACTGAAAACTAGATAGGATTTAAAGGAAAAAGGCTTAAAAATGAAATTCATTTTTAAGCCTTTTTTTATGCTATTTGTTTTTGTCTTTTCGTTTTTTATCTCTTGTTTTAAGCATATTACGATTGACAGATCCGTGTGTTTTTTTCTTGGTTACACCAGGACCTCCTAAGTTTACTTTCTTGTTCTTTTTGCTTTTTTCCTGAAATGCACCATCACCTTCCAGTTTTTTCTTTTTCATCAAAAACTTAATCGGTTGTCTGTCTTTTTCAGGTTCGATTAATTTTGCTGAAATTTCAACTGTTTCAGGGAATTCCTCGATGGATAATTCCATATTCATCAACACTTCAATTTCTATTTTTGATTCTTCTTCGCGAGGGGCAATGAAGCTTATTGCAGTTCCTTTGGCATCGGCACGACCCGTTCTACCAATTCTGTGCATGTACAATTCAGGAAGTTCTGGCATCTCAAAGTTGATAACATGAGTAATGTTGGAAATATCCAAACCTCTTGCCATAATATCAGTAGTGATCAAACCACGAAGATTGCCTTCTTGGAAAGAGGCCATCGTGCTCAAACGATAGTTTTGTGATTTATTAGAGTGTATTACTCCAAATTGATCTTCAAATTCCTCTTCGATTCGTTCTTGAACTAAATCGGCGATTTTTTTATTATTTACAAATACTAAAACACGGCTCATTTCCTCGTTATTGTGCAGTAAATGTTTTAATAGATTTATTTTAGTGTTGAAATTAGGAGCCTGATACGTAATTTGTTTGATGTTTTCCAATGGTGTTCCTGATGCCGAAAGTGTAACTTCTTCAGGATAATCAAAATAATCATTCAAAATGGCATCCACTTCATCTGTCATTGTAGCCGAGAAAAGAATGTTTTGACGTTTTTTAGGCATCATAGCTAAAATAGATGTCAGTTGCGTACGAAAACCTAAATTAAGCATTTCGTCAAACTCATCGATAACTAGTTTTTGCATTTCTTCAAACCGAATCACATTATCTAGTGTTAAATCCATGATTCTTCCTGGAGTACCTACAAGGATATCGCAACCAGTATATACAGTAGTCTTTTGAGTATTGATATTGACACCACCAAAAATTCCAATAGTTCTAACTGACATGTATTTTGTCAATTTCTCTACTTCTTCTACAACTTGCACAACAAGTTCACGTGTAGGAACTAGAATTACTATTTTAGGAGTATGTCCTGGAGTAAATTTATATAATTTTAGTAGCGGTAACAAGTAAGCGAATGTTTTACCCGTACCTGTTTGAGCGATTCCCATCATATCTCTCCCTGACATAATCACAGAAAAAGTTTTTTCCTGAATAGGAGTGGGTGTTGTAAATCCTAAATCATCGATTGATTTTTGTACAGATTTAGGAAGATTGAATTGCTCAAAAGTAGTCATTTGCTTAATTTTTTTGCAAAGATAGTCTTTTTGAAAGTAATGTTGAAAATCATTCAAAATCTATTAAATGATAGTTGTTTTCAGTACTAATGAATTTGATTATTCGATAATTAAAAATTCAACAATCTTAGTGCATTAATAAAATTATAACTGTTTAAAATATGTAAATCTCATCGGTTATTATTTGAATTTTAGGTCCCAAGATAAGGCAAGAGAATAAATCCAAAAGAAATTTCCTTGGTCAAAAATTATTTCTTGATGTGCAACACCCATTTGTACTCCCCAGGCATTTTGCTTGTTTGCAGTAGTAAAATAATATCCAATATTAAATTTTTGAGATTCAAGGTTTACAATTGCTGGATCGGTTGCACTAAAGGCAAACTGATTGAACTCCGGAGAGAATCCCATACCAACTGAAATACCTAAATAATTATCGGCATCACTGCGATATTTTCTATAGGTCAAGGTTCCTGATGTACTCGTTCCAGTTTCTCCCGGAGTAAAATAAGGGCGGAAAGACCAATAACTATTACCACTATACCAACCTATTGAACCAGTGTAAATATTTGTGGTTGATGAGTATTTCAAAGTTCTAAATCCAGCCGACACTTCAAAGCTTTTTGGTAAAGACTGGAATAACTCAGCTCCATATTTTACATCTGGAAATAAAAATGAATTAGCGACTCCAACATTTACATAAGCATACAATCCTTTCCTAATTTTAGGGTATAAATCTACTTCAAACTGAGCTCCATTTTCATTAAAGCGTCTGTTTAAATTTAGCTTAGGAGTAATACTTCCGTATTTTGTTTGGCGGCTATATTTAATAGAATAATATTGCATTGGATCAAAAACGGAAGAATACAAATCAACGGAAGCATTAATACCAATTGAGTTTTTTCGAAGTAATGTGTTTAGACTTTTCTTATAATCTTGAGCTTTTTGATCGTCTGGATTTTGATTTAAAATGGATTGAATGGTACTTAACGTATCTAACGGATTGTTAGTACTTTCTTCTGCGCTTGCTTTTAAATAAAGAAATTCAGCGTTATGAGGAAATTTTTTCAAAGCATTATTTGTCATTTCTAATGCTGCATATGGTAAATCGGCCCATAGTTCATTTTTTATTGCAGCAATCCAAGTGTCTTGACTTCTTGAATCTTTTTCTAAAACAACAGCAAATGTTTTTCTTGCTTTTTTGTAGTCACCGTCCCATGAATAAGTCGTAGCTAGAAACGAGCGTATTTCATTATAATTAGGATATTTAGACAAGATATTGATCAATGTATCTTGTGCCGCTTTGCGCTGCTGATTGAAAGCTAAATTTCGAGCAGTCTCAAATGAAGTGTCAGGGTTTCCATTATATACCTTTTCTTGGCCTTGCATTTGAATGGAACCAAAGAGTACGATTAAAAAAGTCAGTTTTGTAATTATTTTTGTAATCATTATTTTAAAGATTTTTTTAAAGTTGAGTATTCTTTATTTTCAGGATATAGTACTAAAAGACTATCAATGGTTTTCTTTGAAGCGGAATTATTATTCATTCTTTTGTAGGCTTGCGCCAATTTATATCCTAATTCGGGATTGTTTATTTGATTGCCTAATGCTTTCTTTCCTATTGCGACTCCTTTTTTATTTTGGCCAGACCACCAATAAACATCCATTATAGCCAAGTATGAATCTCCATAGAAAGGAGTTCTGTCTATTACTTCTAGTAGTTCTTTTTCGGCATTCTTATAATCGCCATCCCAAGCTAAGACACGGCCTTTTAGGGTTCTTACATCTCCATAATTAGGAAGATCATTTAAAATGTAATTACATAATAACTGTGCTGTTTTACGCTCTTTTTTGAATGCCAAATCTCTTGCTAAAAAGAAAATCTGATCTCGATCTAATCCTTTGGTTAGTTTTTTAATAGTCGAACGCTCTTCATTAGTAAAGTCATAAACTGGTTTCTTGAAACTAGATGTAATGTTAGTAATTTTGTCTTTGGTAGTCAAATAAGAATTTAGTCTTTTAAAATCATTAAATGAGCTGTTGACTGTTTCTCTCATATCATCACCAGTTTCATTGACATTGAAATTTTCATCAATTTTAAACATATTCCCATCAGAATAAAAATACTCCTTGTAGATATAATCATTTATACTTCCTTTATACCGCATCAATGGAATAGTATTTACATTTCTAAAGGTTCTTGCTGTGTCAAGTCCTTTAGCAAGCCAGGTTGTTTTTTCTATTTTGTTGAATTTATAATTGTTCGTCAAAAATGAAACTAAACTCGGCGTTACATCGCTATGTGCAGAAATAGATTTGAATATTGCTGTTTTCTTCAGCATCGGACTGTATATGTATAACGGAACATGAAAACGCGATAGATTATCTTTTTGAGGTACTGGAATTAATCTGTGATCTCCCGTAATTATAAAAATAGTATTGTTGTAATCCGCTCTTTTAGAATAAGCTTCCATAAAGTTTTGGATAGAATTATCAGTATAAAGTAAGCAGGCAAATATGTCTTTGTAATCCTTTAGCTTATCTTTTTCAGAGGTAGATTTTGTATTTATCATTTGCTCCACTTTTGTCAAATACTCTTTTTTTGAAGGGAAATCAAATGGTTCGTGATTCGTGAGAGTCATTATAATGTCCAATCTCGGTTGTTTAGTATCCTTCAATTCCGATAAGGTTTTGCGGTATATTTCGGCATCTGGATAACCCCAAGAAAATCCACCAGAATTTGCTTTGGTCATTACATATCCAGGTCCAAATTTATTGATATCTATAATTTTGTCGATACCATTATATTCTAAGAAATTGCTTTTTCTGTCAAATGATGATTCATCACCACAGTAATAATTTGCGGCGTAGCCATTCGATTTTAGGATACTAATTAAGGAATTGTGTTTAGGAATTGGATTTATTTCCATAAATCCATTTTCACCAAAAGGTAAAGACCCCATTAGTGATGGTAAGGCACCAAATGTTCTTCCCGCATTGCTGACAAAATTTTTCCAATAAAGTGATTTCTTAGTCAGGGAATCTAAATAAGGAGTGAAACCGCTATATTCACCATTATCTGTAAAGTCCCTACCTAGGCCTTCAACAATAATAAATACAATATTGGGCTTTTCATTCTTAACGTCAAAAAAAGGCGCTAACACATCTTTGCTGTTTTCTGAAGCTTCTTCCAACGGATATTCCTTCTTAAAAGTTATATTTCCTTGAGAGGCTAAAGCTTTTTCATTCTTGGCGCGTATGATATCACTTAACAAGAAATTTATTTTATTTTGAGCAGTTGGTTTGCTACTTCCAGCAATTATTAAATTCAGACTTCCAAACACGAGTAAAATTAATAGTAAAATCTTGGAATTAAGTTTGTGTCCAAATGAATGAAATAACTTTATTAATCCAAAATAAAAAAGGGGTAGAATTATAAAGGGTAAAAATGTAATGAAAGATATTGATAAAGATGCCGTTACGGTAGTGTACATGTCGCTCAATGAGTAGCCCAAAAGATCAGCACCTAGATTGATGTGAGTGGTTAGACTGTAGCCAATCAATCCCAATTGCATAAGTACTATTATGGAGAACAAAATTCTGATAACAATGATTCCTAAACTACTTTTTACGAGTTTTAAAAAAAGATAAATTGGGAAAAATATAAGTCCAATTACTAATCCAGTAAAAACGTCATTTACTAATTTAAAGGCGAACAACTGTATTCCAAAATTTTTGAAAATTTCAATCAAACTCAATAAGCAAAATAGTACGATCAACGAAATTGTTGCGTATAAATACTCTAGATTATTTTTATAATTAAATTTCAGGTTCATTTAGCTCTAATTTTATGCTTTTTTCATTCCTTTTCTGGTCATTTCTCCCCACTTTTTCTTTTTGTTAAAATAGTAATCAATATTTCCTCTAATTGCTGCATATAATACAAAAGGATGGTTAACAAAAGGTTCTAAAAAAGCAATCGTGATTAAGTGAATTCCAGTGCCTTTCTTTTTATATTGATGATAGGTTAACTCTTCAGTAATAATTGCGATTAAAGAAAATATAACTGTAAATAAATAAGCTAAAATAATAAATCCAAAAGCGTAGTCCCATCTAATTTTATTTGTGGCGATCAATACAGCAAAATAAATGATGCCAACAAATTCAACAATTGGAGCCAATCTTTCGAAAAAGAACCAATACGGATAACTGATCAGGCCTAGTACATTATATTTTGGATTAAAGCCAATTTTTCGATGTTTTTTTAAGGTTTCAATCGTTCCACGGGTCCATCGGTTTCTTTGAGAAATAAAAATTTTATAGCTATCTGGTGCTTCGGTCCAGCATAGAGGATCTGGAATATAGGCTACTTTATAAGTTCTCTTCTGCTCCTCCATATAGCCTCTCATTCTTACCACGAGTTCCATATCTTCACCTACAGTGTCCTTGTCATAACCACCAACTTTGATAGCGATTTTTTTATCAAATAACCCAAAAGCTCCAGAGATCACAAGTAAACCATTGAGTCTGCTCCAAGCCATTCTTCCAAGTAAGAAAGCTCGTATGTATTCGAGTATTTGCCCTTGTTCAAGTAGTTTTTTAGGAAAATTTACGTCGTGTAATTTCCCTTCTTTTACAATACAAGAGTTTGAAATTCTGATAACTCCTCCTGCAGCGATAACTTTTCTATCAGTTACTTCTAGAAATGGTTTTACCATTTTTTGTAGAGAATCTTCTAATAATAAGCAATCAACATCTATGCAAGCTACATATTCGCTGTTACTAATGTTAAGCCCCATATTCAAAGCATCAGCTTTTCCTCCATTTTCCTTGTCTACAATAATTAGTTTCTCAAATGCTGGGTTTGTTGATTTGTATATTCCTTTTCTAAGAGGCTTGGTTGGAATTTGCTCGTTTATAAGATAATCAACTTCCACTAGATGATAGACTTCAATTAGCTTTTCTAAGCTATCATCTTTACTGCCATCATTTACAATAATTACATCGTAATTTACATAGTGATTGGACAATAAGGAACGCACGTTTTCAACAATATTCAAACTCTCATTATATGCAGGGGCAATAATCGATATGGTTGGTGAATTGTTAGAAGACATTATTTCTTTATAATTAACATAACTATTTTTGCGCTTGTACTCTATAGTTTCTATTGCAGAAACAACGGAGAGGACAAGATAAGAAGCAATAGCAGCAACACCATAAAGTATAAATAAATACTGAAAAATTTCAAGTGTAATATATATCGCATAATCTCCCATAGCTAATTTTTTTCTACGAAATTAGCGATTCTTAAAAACTGATAATCAGAAGATTCAGCTATAAGATTGTTGAATTTGTCTTTATTGAGAGCTTTAATAATTTTTAAAGCTGAAACTTTTATTTCAAAAATTTCATTATGTACATATTTGACAAGAAAGGATTCGTCTTTACTTTCATATAAGTTTTCCATCATTTTAAAAAAAGCAATTTGTTCTTCATGACTGCGGTTTTCTATATCAGCTTTCAAAATTTCTTTAGCTTCTAATACATTTAAATAACTTAAGACATCGATTGTTTCTAATCTTATTTTTTTAGTACTGTGGTTTAAGAGTATTGTAATTTCATCTTTTGCTTCAAATTGATTGTATGTCTTCGCTAATTTAAGAGCAAAAATAATTACGGAGTCGTTAGAGGAATTCAACCACGACTTAATATTAGGAATATCCTGATTTTCTAGTTTTTGCAGTATTCCTAATAACTGAATCTGATCCCACTCAGAAAGTTGAGTTTCTAATAAATTCAAAAAATCAAGACCTTCAAAATAAAATAAATCAACCATGTATAGTTGCATTTCTTTTCGAACCTCTCTTCTGGGATGGTTAATATGAATAAGCACTTCTTTGTAAGCTTCCTTTACGTGAAACTTCTTTAATTCTCGAATTCCTTTTGCAATAACATACCATTTTTTGTGACTTAATCTAGATAAGGCATAATGTACAAGTTTAGTTTGAAAATAAAGTTTTTGAACCGAGTCAGCTATATCACCTGAAATTTCATTTTTTAATTTCACCAAAACTGAAATTAAAATTTTTCTTTTAAAAGGATCTTTTGAATCCTCGTTAAACTGATCTATAATTGCTTGTTGTTCTAAACTTATTTCATCGACTTCATTTCCCGAATATAAGTAATTGATAAGATTAGATTCATATTCTTTCTCGTATGCAGCAGTTAGCCTTTCTTTTTTTCTTAAGGATCCTCTCAAGTATTTTAAATAAATAATCAGAGTTATAAGAAGTATAAAAAACACACTACTTATGCTCCATACAAGCTCAATTATAAGTGGAGAGTTATTAAGATAATCAATTAAATATTGATAGGAATTCATATTGAAAGGTAGTGGTGATTCATTTTGATTTTAACGAAGTAATCGCTTGACTCTGACCAAAAGTTCATTTGGACTTAAGGGTTTACTCATAAAGTCAGTCGCGCCAAGATCAAATGCTTTTAAAACTATTTTTTCTTGTCCAGCAGCCGAAAATACAACAATAGGTGTTTGTAATTTTAATATATTTCTTACGTGACTAATCACTTCTAATCCACTGATAAAAGGCATCATAATATCCGTTAGAATTAATTGTGGATTGTGCTCTTCAATTAATTCAATAGTTTCTTTTCCGTTTTCAGCTATAAAGAGAGAATATCCTTCTTTTTCTAATTTGAATTTAAGTAAAGTTGAAAGCATTGAATTGTCTTCAGCGAGTACAATTTTTTTAGCAAGTTCCATATTAGATTTGTATTGTTTTTTTGCGTTAGCAAATGAATTATATTTTTAAAGATTTTGTCGAATGGTAAATACTTCTACAGTAATTTGTTGATTTTACGAAATATCTTTTTTCTAAAACATTCAATATCTACTTTATTTAATTTAGAATTATTTATTCCATTTAAGAAGAAGACTTCTTCTCATCGTATGATCGTAAACATACAGCCGAGTGAATTAATAAGGTTTCTTTTTCCTGATTAATTAGTGAATTTGTTCTTTACAAAAGTGGTATAGGAATAAATTCTCTAAATCGAAAGTTAGTTTTAAAATCAAAAAATACTTTCTTAAAGTTAAGAGGTGATTGATTACAAATAGTGCTAACGGAATCACGAGCAGTTAAATCATCCTGCGGTTTAAATAGATGAATGGAACTTTTTGAGTTAGCGTTAAAGAAATAGGATTGAGATTGAAAACAGGTATATTGTGAAACGCAATTTTGCAGCAAAACAGATAAGTAGGCTTTCATGTTTCTGTTAATTTAAATATGATTAAAATATGGTATGTCTTGCAAATAAAATAGTGGGGACTATCGTATTTTTATATACTTTACAAAGATAGATATTATATTTCTGAAAAATGTTAAATTAGTAGAAAGTAGGCTAAAAACCCTCGAAAACGCCTAATCCAAATAAAGCAAAATCATACTTAACAGGATCATTTGCATCTAGTTTTCGAAGTTGTAAGTCTAATTCTACAAGTGCTTTACCGTCATTTTGTTTTCGAGTCAATAGCCCTAATTTTCGTGCTACATTTCCCGAATGCACATCTAATGGGCATGATAATGCCGATGGTGGAATGTCTTTCCATATTCCTAAATCTACGCCCTTATTATCTTGTCGAATCATCCATCGAAGGTACATGTTGATTCGTTTCGCTGCGGAATTATTTAGCGGGTCCGAAATATGTTTTTGACTCCTCTTTTGATGTGGAATTTCAAAAAATAACTTTTTGAGTTCATGAATGCTTTTTTGCATAGAACCTGCTTCTTGATGTTTATTGAAAACATTTTCTAGTCCACCATGATTTTGGTAAATGTGCTTTAAACTTCTAATAAAAGTGGAAAAATCACCACCGTTGAAAGTTCTATGTACAAAAGATTCTAAAGTCTCTAAATCATTTTCAGTATGTGACATAACAAAATCGTAAGGAGCATTTCCCATTAAATCCATCATGCGATGCGAGTTTTTTATGATCATTTTACGGTTTCCCCAAGCAATAGTTGCGCTTAGAAAACCTGCAATTTCAATATCTTCTTTTTGTGAAAATAAATGCGGAATTTGCACGGGATCACTTTCTATAAAATCAAATGTATTGTATTGAATAACTTTTTCGTCAAGAAAATCTTTGAGTTCTGATTGAGTCATTAATGAAATGAAATTTACGCGAGCAGTTCATAGTTTTACTTTAGAATAAAACTAAAAAAAGCTCCTAATTACTAATTTGTCCATCAACCATAACCAATTTTCTGTCAGCCATATTAGCTAATTCTTCATTGTGAGTCACAATCACAAAAGTCTGACCTAATTCGTCTCTTAATTTGAAAAAAAGTTGGTGCAAATTTTCTGCAGAAGCAGTGTCTAAATTCCCAGATGGCTCATCAGCAAAAATGATAGCCGGTTTATTAATTAATGCTCTGGCTACTGCTACACGCTGTTGTTCTCCACCAGATAATTCATTAGGTTTATGATTAATTCGATGCGAAAGCCCAAGGTAATCTAATAATTTTTTGGCTTCTATTTCGGTTTCTTGTTTGGGTTTGTTAGCGATAAATGCCGGAATACAGACATTTTCTAAAGCTGTAAATTCAGGAAGTAACTGATGAAACTGGAAGATAAAACCTAAATTCAAATTTCTGAATTTAGATAATGTTTTGTCATTCATAGTCAGAATATCTTCATTGTTGATTCGTAATTCTATTCCATTTTCCACAGAAGGTTTATCTAAAGTCCCAAGGATTTGTAAAAGTGTAGTTTTTCCTGCACCTGAAGCTCCCACAATGGAAACAATCTCTCCTTTTTGAATATGTAAATCAACTCCTTTTAAAACATGTAGTTGATCGTAATATTTATGTAGATTTTTAGTATGTATCATTTTTAAAACTATTTTCACAAAGAAACAAAGATTTTAATAATTATGAATTGGATCGCCTTTTATTTTCCTCTAACAACTTATAAACTTTAGTTAACAGAGAGTAGTAGCTTCGGTTTAATCTTTAATTTTGGTATAAAACACGAAATATGAAAAAGATAATTGGAATTTTTTTAGCACTATTGCCTTTTTCATTTTGTGCTAAAGACAAAAATATTAAAGTACCCAAAAGTACAGAAACAAATAGTATGGAAATAAGAGAAGGATTAGAAGTAGCGACTTTTGCAGGAGGATGTTTCTGGTGTACGGAAGCAGTTTTTTTAGAATTGAATGGAGTAAAAAGTGTAGTTTCTGGATATATTGGTGGCAAAACAATAAATCCTACTTATAAGGAAATTAGCAATGGCGATACTGGTCATGCTGAAGCGATCGAAATTACTTTTGATCCTACAAAAATAAGTTTTGGAGAGTTGCTAGAAATATTTTTTGCAACACACGATCCCACGACTTTAAACCGTCAAGGAAATGATGTAGGCACACAATACCGCAGCGAGATATTCTATCATAATGCTGCACAAAAACAATTATCAGAAGATTATATTGCTTTAATGACTACCGAAAATACTTTTGGAAAACCAATTGTAACAAAAATTTCTGGAGCGTCTACTTTTTATGAAGCAGAAGATTATCACCAGAACTATTACAATCAGAACAAAACGCAAGGATACTGCAGTTATGTTATAACGCCTAAAATTGATAAACTGAAGAAAATGTATCAAGATAAGCTTAAAAAATAACTGGCATTAGATTTGTTATTATTCTGTAAATTAAAAAAATAACATGGAAGAACAAGCACAAATCGTTACAGTAAATAATAAAACCAGAGATCTAGTTCTGGGGATTCTATTTGATGCGATTGGAATGCTATCCTTTACGGTTCCTTTTATTGGGGAATTCTCAGATGTAATTTGGGCACCTCTAGCAGGATTTCTAATGACATGGATGTATAAAGGAACGATAGGGAAGGTGGGAGGAACAATTGCTTTCTTGGAAGAAATTTTACCTTTTACAGATTTTATTCCTACGTTTACCTTAACTTGGATTTATACTTATTTAATAAAAAAACAAAACGCTCAGTAATCTGGGCGTTTTTTATGCTTTAAAGAGAAATCCTAAACCCATACGTTTTAGCATCTTTTTTTCGAAAGCCCAAAAGAATTTAAACTGCCCAAATAGCAGTCCAATTGTGACTAAAAGCACTTGGTATATTGGGAAAATCAAAATTAAACGAACGGGAGTAAACCAGATTCCAATGTCTTCTTTTGTGATTCCAAGCCAAATACAAAAAGGTTTTGAGAGCCAAGCTGATGCCGATCCTGTAATTGCAAAAACAATAAATATAATTGTAAGTTGGTAATTTGTTTCAATACCCCAACGTTTCTTTAACTTGTTCATCTTTATTTATAATGATTACAAATATAAGAAGTTTATCTTAAGGGAACGTAACCAAAAAGCTTTTGTTTATAGGTATTTTGAAAATAAACTAAATAATTATAGATCAAATAATTCACTTCGTAACCATAGTCAATAGAAGGATTGTAGTCGATAGTCATTTGATATAAATTAGGATTATAGCGCGTCGGTTGTAATACTCTACTGTTCCATTCGCTGATCCATATTTGATTCTTACTTTCTAAATAACTTTGTGAATGGTAGTTGCGAGGATGAGCATTAGAAATAAGCCAAGAACTAAAACCAGGATCAATTATTATAACTTCATATTCTAACTTATCATTAGCGATTCTGATCGTATCGCTTTTCACACCTGTTGGCTTTTGTTTGTCAACCGTAGTAGACTTAGAAGTTGTACAACCTATTAGAATACAACAGATAATGGCTATTAAATAAATACTATTTTTCATAATGAGTAGAATTATAGCATTAAAGTTAAGGATAATAAAGGACTGATTACTAGTTTTCTTCGAATAAAAAAAGTCACTTACTTTTAATAAATGACTTCCTATAATTTAATATGTTGCGATTTTATTTTCCAAAAAGTTTACCTAATAGACCTCCTACGCCGCCACTGTTTTTTGTAACCGCATCTATAGCGTCTGACATATCTACTTTTCCATCTGCATTTTGGTCTAAACCAAATTGCCCACCATATTTTGAAATAGCATCCATTATACCTGAATTTTGACCACCTCCAGAAATAGCGCTTACTAAATCTGTAATGTTAAAGCTAGAATCGTTCGGATCTTTAGCTTTTCCTATCAACGAACCTAAAATTTTAGGAATCATACCGGCAGCAACGCCAGAAGCTACTTCGTTACTTAATCCAAATTTAGAACCAAGATTACCTGTAAGTTGCTCCGTAAGTTGTTGAACTGCGGGATTAGAAGTATTTGTAGCATTATTTCCGTTGAATAAACCAGCAAGCTGTTCTACACCACCTTCTGAAACCATTTTTTGTAGGCCAGAAAGAATAGAGCTACTCGCTTCATTCATTACTGCTTCGTTTTGTTCATTCGGAATAGCGTCGTTTCTTACAACTGCATCATTTCCAAATTGTTGTACTAATTGAGTTAATTGTTCAAACATGAGATTTTAGATTAGATTAGACTCAAATTTAAGCAAAAAAAAGAATTTATTAAGCTAGTTAATAAATCCTTTTTTACTCTTTATTGAAAAAATTATTTCAGCAAACTGATTATTTGCGAAGCTAATTCAGTACCAATTCTGTCTTGCGCTTCTCCTGTTGCAGCACCAATATGAGGTGTCAACGAGATTTTATGATGCATTAATATTGTCATTTCAGGTTTTGGTTCACTTTCAAAAACATCTAATCCAGCAAATAAAACTTTTCCGCTATCTAATGCTTTTACTAATGCAACTTCGTCAATTACGCCACCACGAGCACAGTTTACAATACCTACGCCGTCTTTCATTATTGCTAATTCCTTTTCGCCTATGATGTAACCATCTTGAGCAGGAACGTGCAAAGTGATAAAATCAGCTTCTTTAAATAAAGATTCTAATGATTGTGAAACTATGGTTGTAGTTACTGATTGACCGTCAAAAAACTCAACTTTAATATCTACTTGCGGAATAAAACTATCCGCAGCGATAACTTTCATACCTAAACCTAGCGCCATTTTAGCAGTAGCTTGACCTATACGTCCAATTCCTACTATACCAAGTGTTTTTCCTCTTAATTCAATTCCGTTTGCATAAGCTTTTTTCAAACCATCAAAATTCGTATCTCCTTCAAGAGGCATATTTCTGTTAGAATCATGCAAGAAACGAACACCTGAAAATAAGTGAGCAAAAACTAATTCCGCTACTGATTCTGATGATGAAGCCGGCGTATTTATCACATGAATTCCTTTGCTTTTAGCATAATCCACATCAATATTATCCATTCCTACACCACCGCGACCTATGATTTTTAATCCAGGACAAGCATCAATAATATCTTGACGAACTTTAGTGGCACTTCGCACTAAAACTACATCCACGTTATTTTCGTTTACAAAGTTAGCTACTTGTTCTTGTGCTACTTTTGTAGTAATTACTTCAAAACCACCTCTTTCTAAAGCTAGAATTCCACTTTTCGAAATTCCGTCATTGGCTAATACTTTCATTATTTTTATCATTGCGAGAAAAGAAGACCTTCAGTTCTCAAAGTTAATTTTTATTATTTTTCAGGAGCTATTTCCCGCTATTTGTTGCAATCTTTTTAGTCGCCGAAAAGGCTCATAAAAAGGATTTTCACTACTATCGGGGCTAGAATCCCTTGTAAAAAATGTTTTTTGTATTCCTAAATTCCTCCTTCGTTAGAGAGACTATATTTTAGACTCTAATTCTTTCATTACGTCAACTAATACTTGTACGCTTTCAATAGGAAGTGCATTGTACATAGAAGCTCTGTAACCACCTACAGAGCGGTGTCCTGGCAATCCAGAGATTCCTGCTGCTTTCCACATGGCGTCAAATGTTGCTGCATGAGCTTCATCATTCAACAAGAAAGTAGCATTCATGTTAGAACGGTCTTTAACAGCCGCAGCTCCTTTAAATAATGGATTTCTGTCTATTTCAGCATATAACAAAGCTGCTTTTGCATTGTTTATTTTTTCAACTGCTGCTATACCACCAAGATTTTTCAACCATTGTAACGTCAATAAAGACGCATAAACTGGAAAAACAGGTGGAGTATTAAACATACTTTCTGCTTTAATATGTTTAGCGTAATCTAACATACTTGGAATTGCTCTTCCGTTTTTACCAAGAATTTCGTCTTTGATAATAACTAAAGTCGTTCCTGCTGGTCCCATATTTTTTTGTGCACCTGCGTAAATAATGTCAAATTGCGTAAAGTCAATTACTCTTGAAAATATATCTGAACTCATGTCGCAAACTAATGGCATATCCACTGATGGAAATTCCTTCATTTGTGTCCCAAAAATCGTGTTGTTACTTGTGCAGTGTAAATAATCTGCATCTGCAGGAACAGTATATCCTTTTGGAATATGGTTATAATTTTGATCTTTTGATGAAGCTACAATAACTGTGTCTCCAAAAAACTTTGCTTCTTTTATTGCTGCAGAAGCCCACGTACCAGTATCAAGGTACGCTGCTTTTCCGTTTTCCTTCATTAAGTTATAAGGAACCATTAAGAATTCTAAGCTTGCTCCGCCAGCAAGAAATAAGGCACTATATCCCTTTCCTTCAAGGCCTAAAAGCTCAATAGCAAGCGCTCTAGCCTCGTCCATAACCGCTACGAAGTCTTTACTTCTATGCGAAATTTCTAAGATAGATAATCCTGAATCATTAAAATTTAATATTGCTTGTGCTGATTTTTCAAAAACTTCTTGCGGTAAAATACAAGGTCCTGCGCTGTAGTTGTGTTTTTTCATGGTGTAGTTTATATCCGAAAAATTAAAGGGCAAATTTCGGTAATAGAATTTTAAATAACGTTAAATATCTAGCAATAATCTAACGTTTTTTAGTTATGTTGTTAACAAAAACGAAATAGTATCGATGTTATCTGCGTAATTCCATAATGCAGGTTTTTGAGTTTGTCCAAAATCTACGCTGTTTTCTATCAAATTATCGCTAACAATGCACTGTATTTGTTCGCTTTCTGCTTCTAGTCGCTTTTGAAGTTCGCTCACAGTTTCGTAATTTTCATAAAAAACGCTTGAAATAGGAGAGGCGTGGCTTTTATCTTCTTTTAGTGTTAAAAACCCATTATCTAATAATTTAAAGTTGCTCATCAAGAAAACGGCTTTGTTGTAATCGTAATTATTAGCATACTTTTCATAATGAATAACATCCTGATATTCGAAAATGGCTTCGAAAAAAGCAACAAAAGAATAGTCTTTAGGAACAAAAAGTTTAGATACATTTCGACATCCTAAACCAAAATATCTAAAAATATCTTCACCTAAAGCAGCTAGTTGTTCCTTAGTTTCATTACCAGTCAATACAGCAACTGAATTTCTGCTTTTTCTTATGATTGAAGGTTTGTCCTTAAAATAATATTCAAAATAACGGGCGGTATTGTTGCTTCCAGTGGCTATTACTGCATCAAAATTTTCTAGCTTTCCTTCTATAAATTTTATTCTTTTCTCAAATTCAGGCTCAACAGCGATAATATATTTTGCTAAAAAAGGCAGTAAATGTTGGTCGTTAGATGATGTCTTAACTAATACATTGTTTCCAGTAATTAATACCGATAAAAAATCGTGAAATCCTACCAGCGGAATATTTCCTGCAAGAATTAAAGCAACGTTTTTAGAATTGTTTTTTTCTAAATCATATTCAGAAAGCCATTGGCTTAAGTTTTCATCAGTCAGTGCTTCTGCCCACGATTGAATCGAAAAGTACACTTGTTCTGGGGTATACCATCCATTATGTGACTGCGATAAATGAATTAAATCAACGAACGCATCAAAAAATGTTTCGTTATGCAAAACCGCGGAATTCTTTAAAGTGTTATTCTCGGAAAATTGCGCTAAAAATTTCCCTAATTCAACAAAAACACTTTTTTTTGTTTCTAATGTCATAATGTTTGTTTATGAATAGTTTTGATTGTAATTTTGCACAAAATTAAGCTTTAAAAAGCCGAAAGTCAAAAGACTTAAAGTCAAAAATGACTTGTTGCAGTTTTTTTTAGCTTGAATAACCAAATACTATAGTAAAATGGCAATAATTATAACTGACGAATGTATCAATTGTGGAGCATGTGAACCAGAGTGCCCAAATACAGCAATATACGAGGGAGCAGACGATTGGAGATATAAAGACGGAACGAGACTGACAGGTAAAGTAATTTTGCCTGATGGCACTGAAGTGGACGCTGACGATGCTCAAACTCCTATTTCTGACGAAGTTTATTACATCGTTCCTGGGAAATGTACGGAATGTAAAGGGTTTCATGACGAACCACAATGTGCTGCAGTTTGTCCTGTAGATTGTTGTATTCCTGATGATAATCACGTTGAGTCAGAAGAAACATTGCTAAACAGACAAGCATTTTTACATAACGAATAAGTAGCTTAGGCTTACGATTTAGTATAGAACCTGTTTGCTTATGCAAACAGGTTTTTTTATGTTTTAAATGTTTGTTTGAAAATAGCAAACAAAAAAGAGTTGTCTTGCAACAACTCTTTTTTTTAAATAATATATTTCTACAAATAGTATTAGAATGTAAAACCAAGTCTAGCGTAGTAGTAAGCGCCACTAAAACCCATTTGCACTGCATCCCAATATCCACCACCTTCAACCCAGTCGTCTTGCTGATCAGGGTAAACATTTAGTAAATTATTAGCACCTAAAGTGATTTTAGCTGACTTACTAAGTTTATAACCTAATGTTAAGTCAGTTACTATTTTTGCACCGTAAGTATCAGTTGCCGCTTTTACTTGATTTGCAAATGAACCATAGTCCGCAACATCTTCATCCATCTGATAATCTAGTAATTTAACCTCGCTAAATCTTGTAAATGCTAATCCAGCATCAAAAGATTTTCTATTGTAGTTGAAATTTAAACCAAATTTGTTATTTGGAGCAGATGCTAATAAAAATCCTTTGTCGCGCTCTCCAAAAAATGCACCAGCTGGAAGATTACCGTTTTTTACTTTGTCAATTTTCATGTCATTGATGTTACCCACTAATGTTACCCCAAATTTACTGTCGTTGATTGTTTTTTTCCACGCTAATACTACGTCTAATCCTGTAGTTTTAGTATCAACACCATTTACGAAAAATTGTGCTTTATCAACGCCAACACCTAACGGAGTTGCATCAAAATAACCAGTTAATACAATTCTGTCTTTTACATTAATCAAGTATCCGTCAATTGTAGCTGTAAAATCTCCGTAATTAGCTGTAAATCCTAAAGAGGCATTTACTGCTTTTTCTTCGTTCAATTTTTCTATTCCAAATGATTTCGTCACCGGACTATTATTTGGCGAAAGTAAAACTTCGGTTGCTCCAGCTGAACTAAAATTCGTAAAACGTAAGTTGTAATATACTTGTGCTAATGATGGCGCACGGAAACCAGTACTTACAGATCCTCTAAAATTGATATTTTTGTTCGCTTTTAATCTCATTGCTAATTTACCATTCAATGTGCTACCAAAATCACTGTAGTTTTCAAAACGAACGGCTCCACTTACTAAAAATGCTTCGGTTATATCTAGCTCAGCATCTGTGTATAAAGATAAATTGGTTCTACTTCTATCTACAACATTAAGTGGGCTGTATCCTGGAAATCCTTGAGAGCCTCCTGGTCTTGGAAGAGCGATTGGAGAATCTGGATCTGCAGAGTCGTAATCCGGATTAGGGATAGAAGGGATTGTTTGTGTGGTAGGGTCGATAATCGGTCTTCTGCTAATGTCATACGTTGCATATGAACCTTCTTCACCAGCAAAAATGTTAAATTTTTCAGTTCTAAACTCTGCTCCAAAAGCAAGGTTTAGTCCATTCATTACAGAGGGATAGTTTTTAGAAAGATCAAAATTGGTAGTGTTTTGACTTAAACTATGACCACCAGCATCAAATTCTGTTGGAGATGCTCCTTCTAGTGAAGCATTGATCGTTCCTTTTGTATAATAATGAAAAAGGTTTTTTCCAAATGTGTTACTAATGTCAATTTTCCATCCTCCAGTAGTTTCAGTTCTAAATCCTACCGCCATAGAGTTGTCGATGATATTTGATGTAATTCTAGGAGTATAACCCCCTGGATATATTGATTCTACAACACGTGGTCCATCATTTCTTGTAAATGCGTAAGCGTCAGTATCTCTGTAGTTTCTTCCTCCAAAGGCGTAAAATTCTGTTTTGTCCGATATAGGGATAGCCATGTTCGCAAAAAGGTTAAAACCCTGAATTGCTGCTTCTCCAAATCCTTTTCTGAAATCGAATCCAGGACGGAGTGTTTTATTTTTGTTGATGTATTCAGTTGTGAAGTTTGCAAAACCGCCTTTTTCACCAATTGCAATACCATAATTTGCAGCAACCTTTACAGATCCTCCGTCAAAAGATTGATTTTTTCCAAATGAATTACCATTTCCATTTTTGTCTAAACGGTACCCATCAGTATTAGCCGTTCCTACTGGAAAATCTCCCTTAGCATTGGTGTTAAAAGCACCGTAAGTTACAGTACCAGTTAGTTCGTTTACATTGTCATTTAAAACAATATTGATTACACCCGCAATAGCATCAGAACCATATTGCGCTGCAGCACCATCTCTAAGTATTTCAATTCTTTTGATTGAAGCCGCAGGAATTGCATTTAAATCAGTTCCTGTATTTCCACGTCCACGAGTTCCAAAAAGATTGATAAGAGACGACTGATGTCTCCTTTTTCCGTTTATTAAAACTAAAGTTTGATCTGGACCTAAACCTCTTAAAGATGCTGGATCTACGTGATCCGCACCATCAGAACCAGATTGTTTGTTTGCATTAAATGAAGGAGCAACATATTGAAGTAATTCATTTATTTCTAGTTTTCCGCTTTGCGTTGTGACATCTTTCACGCTGATAATATCGATAGGAACTGCTGAATTTACAACAGTTCTCTTTGTATTTCTTGATCCTACAATTTGGACTTCTCTTAAAGCTTGTCCGCCTTCTTCAGATAAAACAACATTGATAGTTGCGCTTGTAGCGGCTTTTTCCATGTTAGAAAATCCAACGTAGCTAAAAACTAAAGTTGCGCCGTCTTTAACTTTTATTCTGTAAGCTCCATTCGACTCAGTTGAAACTCCGTTAGTTGTTCCTTTTTCAATAATATTTACACCTGGTAAGGCAGCGCCTGTATTGTCTTTTACCACACCTGAGATTTCTTTTTGAGCAAAAAGAAAAGAAGCGTTTAGTAGAAATAGAAGTAAAATTAATTTTTTCATAATTTGATGAATTTGGTTTTAGTTAGCAGTAATTAGTACTGCAATATAATATTTTTTTAACATAATATTAGTATATTAATTTTAATTCATAAAAAAAATACTATTCTTCTAAAATCAGTAATTTAAATTATGATATCAATAAATTTTTATAAAAAAGTATGAAAGTGCTTCAAAATGTTATAAAAATATTTTTATCACGCATTAATTTGTTGAATATGCTATCATACATTTATTAAATCTTATATTTGCAAACTTTAAAAAGTAATTATAAAAAAACGTGTAGCAGGCATCTGCTATTTGTAAACTAAAATAGTATGAAAGCAGGAATTGTAGGGTTGCCAAATGTTGGAAAATCAACATTATTTAATTGTTTGTCAAATGCAAAGGCACAAAGTGCTAATTTTCCTTTTTGTACAATTGAACCAAATATAGGAGTGGTAAATGTACCAGATCCAAGAATTGAAAAATTAGAAGAATTAGTTAAACCAGAGCGTGTTCAAATGGCTACGGTTGATATCGTTGATATTGCAGGATTGGTAAAAGGAGCTAGTAAAGGTGAAGGATTAGGAAATCAATTTCTTGGAAACATTAGAGAGTGTAACGCGATTATTCACGTTTTACGTTGTTTTGATAACGATAATATCGTTCACGTTGATGGAAATGTAAACCCAATTCGTGACAAGGAAACGATTGATATCGAGTTGCAGTTAAAAGATCTAGAAACGGTAGAAAAACGTTTGGAAAAAGTAAATCGCGCTGCTAAAACTGGAAATAAAGAAGCGCAAACTGAAAAAGCACTTTTAGATCGTATCAGGGAGTCTTTGTTACAAGCTAAATCAGCTCGTACAATAACTCCGCAAGGTAATGATGAGGAAGTTTTGATGGAATCTTTCCAACTGATTACGGCAAAACCAGTTTTATATGTTTGTAATGTAGATGAAAATTCAGCAGTAAGCGGAAATAAATATGTAGATCAAGTTCGCGAATTAGTAAAAGATGAAGATGCTGAGGTTATTATACTTTCTGTAGGAGCTGAAGCAGATATTACCGAGTTAGAGAGCTACGAAGAGCGCCAAGTTTTTCTTGAAGACATGGGGTTGAGCGAGCCAGGTGCATCCGTTCTAATTCGTGCAGCATATAAATTGCTAAAACAACAAACGTATTTTACCGCAGGAGTAAAAGAAGTTCGTGCTTGGACAATTAATATTGGATCTACTGCGCCACAAGCTGCAGGAGTAATTCATACTGATTTCGAAAAAGGCTTTATCCGTGCAGAAGTTATTGCTTATGAGGATTTCGTACAGTACGGTTCAGAGGCTAAATGTAAAGAAGCAGGAAAATTTAAAGTAGAAGGAAAAGAATATATCGTAAAAGATGGTGATGTAATGCATTTCCGTTTTAACGTATAAAAACAATAATCATAGCTGTATTAAGTCGAAAGTTAGTAATAGCTTTCGACTTTTTTTTTGGACCTATTCCAGCTTTTTACTTCAAGATTTTTCTATCCGTCTTTTTTTCTACGATAAAAAAGGAGCTTCCTTTGGTCGCTCTTTTTCATCAAGAAAAAATAAGATTGATCTGAAAAATGCTTTCCATTTCAATGTGGGTATGAAAACAGAGTCCGCATAATTTTATTTTTAGTATATTTAAGAAAAATAAACTTTTATGAAGATTATAGCTTTTGGCGCAAGCCCTAGTAAAAACTCGATCAATAAAAAATTAGCTGCTTATGCAGCTGATTTATTTGAAAATGCAGAAGTGGAAGTACTTGATTTAAACGATTTCCAGATGCCATTATTTAGTATAGATGTCGAAAAAGAAATAGGAAAGCATGCTCTTGCACAGGCGTTTTTGGATAAAATTGCTACCGCTACTATTTTAGTAGTTTCTCTTGCCGAAAATAATGGTAATTATTCAGCGGCTTTCAAAAATGTATTCGATTGGTGTACAAGAATTAGAAAAGATGTTTTTCAAGACAAACCTATGCTTGTAATGGCAACTTCTACAGGTGCCAAAGGTGGTGCAAGTGTATTAGGAATTGCTAAGAATGCTTTTCCATTTTATGGGGGAAACATTAAAGCAACATTCTCTTTACCTAGTTTTGACACTAATTTTGATATTGAAAAAGGGGGGATTAGCAATATCGAATTGCGAAAAGAACTTCAAAAACTAATTACAGATAATTTTTAACCACATATGAATTTAGTTCAATTGCATTCGATTTTAGATAATGACTTTTACAAATTTACTATGCAGCACGCTGTAATCAAACTTTTTCCAAAGGCTAAAGTTCGGTACGCATTTATTAATCGAGGTAAACATGAATTTCCACCTCATTTTGCGGAATTACTTCGTAAAGCAGTTGATGCGATGATTCATCTAAAATTGACATTAGCCGAAAAGAATTTCCTGGCTGATAATTGTCCCTATTTAGATCCTACCTACTTGGATTTTTTACAAGGTTACCAATACGATCCTACCGAAATTGCAATTGAGCAGAACGGAAGTGATTTGAAAGTAATCATTGAAGGATATTGGTACCGAACGATTCTTTGGGAAGTTCCCTTAATGGCTTTGATATCAGAACTTTTTTATGCTTCTCAAAATTTAATTCGTGTAGATGATGAAGAAGTGAAGCGAATCACCAAAGAAAAAATAGAGAATTACAATAGTTTGGGAGTTGTGATTTTAGAATTCGGAACCCGTCGCCGTCACTCCTATGAAGTCCAAAGATTGGTTAATGAAACATTAGACACTTTTGGTTCAAAAAGTTTTTTAGGAACAAGCAATGTGCATTTCGCAATGTTACAAAATAGAAAACCGTCAGGAACACACGCTCATGAGTGGTTTATGTATCACGCTTCGGAATACGGGTTTAAAGTAGCTAATGCTGTAAGTCTCGAAAATTGGACAAAAGTGTACCAAGGTGATCTTGGGATTGCGTTAACGGATACGTATACAACCGAAGTCTTTTTTGAACAATTTAATAAAAAATATTCTAAACTTTTTGATGGTGTCCGACACGACAGTGGTGATCCAATTGAGTTTGCCAAAAAAACGATCGAACATTACGAAAAAATGGGAATAGATCCCAAATCAAAAATTATTGTTTTCTCCGACTCCTTGAATTTTGAAAAAGTAAAAGTCATTGCCGATTTTTGTCGAGGAAAAATAAAAATGTCCTTCGGAATTGGAACAAATTTCAGTAATGATGTTGGCTTGCCTGCAATGAATATGGTAATTAAACTCACAGATACTAAACCCGAAAATAGTCATTGGGAAGCGGTTGTGAAATTATCGGATGAAAAAAATAAACATACAGGAACTCCCAAAATGATTGCTTTGGCACAACAAGTTTTAGGAATAGAATCCTAAAAGCAATCGCTTCTATAATGGCAAAATCATTTTTTGTAATTTTGAAGCGTAGCTCTTTTAAAATATATTGAGATATGCTATATTAGCACACTCAAGGTCTAAGTCAAAGCTAAGACTAAACAGAACGAAGTTAAAATCCACAAAACTCACAATGTCCGATAAAAATCAATATACCGAAGATAATATTCGGTCACTCGACTGGAAAGAGCACATTCGCATGCGTCCCGGAATGTATATCGGGAAACTTGGAGACGGTTCTTCGCCAGATGATGGTATTTATATTCTTTTAAAAGAGGTTCTAGACAACTGTATCGATGAATTTGCGATGGGAGCTGGAAAAACCATTGAAGTAACCATCAGAGACAAAACAGTTTCAGTTAGGGATTATGGTCGTGGAATACCATTAGGTAAAGTGGTTGACGTGGTTTCTAAAATGAATACGGGAGGAAAATACGATTCTAAAGCTTTCCAGAAATCAGTTGGTTTAAACGGTGTCGGTACTAAAGCCGTAAATGCTTTGTCTGATTATTTTCGTGTCGAATCGGTTCGTGACGAAAAACAAAAAGCAGCCGAATTTTCAGCCGGAAATTTAGTTTTAGAAGAAGATATAATTGATACCACTAAGCGTAAAGGAACTAAAGTTACTTTTACGCCTGATGAAACTATTTTTAAGAATTACAAGTTCCGTTTAGAATATGTTATTAAAATGGTCAAAAATTATTGTTACTTAAACAATGGCTTGACGATTATTTTTAATGGAGAAAAGTACTATTCTGAAAATGGTCTTAAAGATTTATTAGAAGCGACTATTAACGCTGAGGATTTAGAATATCCTATCATTCACCTGAAAGGGGAGGATATTGAAATGGCCTTAACGCATAGTAAAACGCAATATAGCGAGGAATACCACTCTTTTGTAAACGGTCAAAACACCACGCAGGGAGGAACTCATTTAGTGGCGTATCGTGAAGCAATTGTAAAAACGATTCGAGAGTTTTATAATAAAAGTTTCGAAGCTTCTGATGTTCGTAAATCGGTTGTGAGTGCGATTAGTATTAAAGTAATGGAGCCTGTTTTTGAGTCGCAAACCAAAACTAAATTAGGTTCTACAGATATAGGTTCTGATCCAGGAATGCCATCGGTACGTACTTTTGTAAATGATTTTGTGAAAACAAAATTAGATAATTATTTACACAAGAATCCTACTACTGCAGAGGCATTATTGCGTAAAATTTTGCAAGCTGAAAGAGAACGCAAAGAATTATCTGGAATTAGAAAACTCGCTACAGATCGTGCTAAGAAAGCAAATTTACACAATAAAAAACTGAGAGATTGTAGAGCGCATCTTCCAGATACAAAAAATCCTAGAAACTTAGAAAGCACGCTTTTTATAACCGAGGGAGATTCGGCATCTGGATCGATTACAAAATCACGCGATGTCAATACGCAAGCCGTTTTTAGTTTGCGTGGAAAGCCTTTGAACTCTTACGGAATGAGTAAGAAAATTGTGTATGAAAATGAAGAATTTAACTTGTTGCAAGCCGCTTTAGATATTGAAGATGGACTGGAAAAATTACGGTACAACAATATCGTAATTGCAACTGATGCGGATGTCGATGGAATGCACATTCGCTTGTTATTGATTACTTTTTTCTTGCAGTTTTTTCCTGAGTTGATTAAAGAAGGGCACTTGTATATTTTGCAAACGCCTCTTTTTAGAGTTCGAAACAAGAAAGAAACGATTTACTGTTATTCCGATGACGAACGAAAAGAAGCTATCGAAAAATTAAAACCAAAACCAGAAATTACCCGATTCAAAGGTTTGGGAGAGATTTCGCCAGATGAGTTCAAAAACTTTATCGGAGAAACCATTCGTCTAGATCCTGTAATGATGGATAAAAACACTTCAATTGAACAGTTGTTGTCTTTTTACATGGGCAAAAACACCCCTGATAGGCAAGAATTTATTATCAAGAATTTGAAAGTGGAATTGGATGTAATTGAGAAAGTGTAAGGTTTAAAGAGAGAAAAATATATTGTCAAACGATATTCAAAATAAAATTTTATTTTCTCAAGTGGTCGAGCTATTGCAAAATGCTCGTCAACAAGTTTTGCGTACAATAAACTCAACTATGGTTTATACCTATTTTGAAATAGGAAGAGTTATAGTCGAAGAAGAACAAAAGGGCAAAGATCGCGCTGAATATGGTAAACAATTATTAAAAGGACTTTCGAAACAGCTGAATCAGGAGTTTGGAAAGGGATTTTCTGTCGTTAATTTAGAAAATATGAGAAAGTTTTATTTGATTTACTCAATTCCTCAGGCACTGTCTATGATTTCTGAAATTAAAATTCCTCATCACTGATGACGAATTCTGAAAAATGAATTCCGAGAAAATGTAACGGAATTTTTAAAATTTAACTATATAGTCAATAAATGGGGTTTTTTATAGCGCCATAACTTGAGTTTTAAGCATTTTTATGAAAGACGAAGAAGAAGATAACATTATACCAAATGAAGACGAATCGCAAAACGAAATCAACGATTCCAAGGAATCAAACGACGAAGGATTTGACGACATAGTAACTTCGGGGGAACACCATTTTTATGATAATCAAGAAGACGGAAACGATACCATTACCAAAGTTACGGGAATGTATAAAGACTGGTTTCTAGATTATGCCTCTTATGTAATTCTGGAGCGTGCCGTTCCGGCGATTGAAGATGGTTTCAAACCGGTGCAACGTAGAATCATGCATTCGCTTAAAGAATTAGATGACGGTCGTTATAACAAAGTGGCAAACGTTGTGGGACACACGATGCAGTATCACCCTCATGGAGATCAGAGTATTGGTGATGCGATGGTGCAAATAGGTCAAAAAGAATTGCTAATCGACTGTCAAGGAAACTGGGGAAATATCTTAACCGGTGATGGAGCAGCAGCTTCCCGTTATATAGAAGCACGATTGTCTAAATTTGCTTTGGAGGTTTTATATTCTCCAAAAATTACAGATTGGGGCGTTTCGTATGATGGTCGTCGAGCAGAACCCAATAATCTTCCTGTAAAATTCCCGTTGCTTTTAGCACAAGGTGCTGAAGGGATTGCGGTTGGGCTTTCGATGAAAGTATTGCCTCATAACTTTAATGAGTTAATAGATTGTTCAATAAAAATATTAAAAGGAAAGCCGTTTACCTTGTACCCTGATTTCATGACACAAGGTATTGCTGATATATCAAATTACAATGATGGTTTGCGCGGCGGTCGTGTTCGCGTGCGTGCTAAAATTGCGCAACTGGATAAAAATACTTTGGTAATTACCCAAATTCCATTTTCGACCAATACGACGACTTTGATTGACAGTATTTTGAAAGCCAATGATAAAGGGAAAATCAAAATTAAAAAAATTGAGGATAATACTGCTGCAGATGTAGAGATATTAATACATCTTTTTCCAGGTGTTTCTCCTGATAAAACAATTGATGCCTTGTTTGCTTTTACAGCTTGCGAAACTTCGGTAGCGCCACTAGGTTGTGTGATTGAGGATAATAAACCGTTGTTTGTAGGTGTTTCTGATATGTTGCGAATTTCAACTAATAGAACGGTACAACTGCTAAAAAGTGAACTTGAAATTCAATTGAGTGAACTTGAAGAACAATGGCACTTTCTATCCTTGGAACGTATTTTTATCGAAAATAAAATCTATCGAGATATTGAAGAAATGACTACTCGTGAAACGGTACTAAAAGCCGTTGATGATGGGTTAAAACCGCATATAAAACATTTAAAACGTGCCGTTACCGAAGAGGATATTCTACGATTGTTAGATATTCGAATCATGCGTATTTCTAAGTTTGACAGCAATAAAGCCCAAGACAAAATCGAATCTTTGGAAGGAGATATCGAGCAAGTAAAACACCATTTAGAACATCTGATTGATTTTGCGATTGCTTATTTTGCAAAGTTAAAAGAGAAGTATGGCAAAGGCCGTGAGCGCCAAACAGAACTTCGTATTTTTGATGACATCGAAGCGACGAAAGTAGTGTTGCGAAATACAAAATTGTATGTAAATAAAGAAGAAGGTTTTGTAGGAACGAGTTTGAAAAAAGATGAATATGTAACGGACTGTTCTGATATTGATGATGTAATTGTTTTTCTTCGTGACGGAAAAATGATGATTACAAAGGTAGATGCTAAAACATTTGTTGGGAAAGATATTATTCATATTGCTATTTTTGATAAAAGCGACAAGCGAACGATTTATAACATGATTTATCGTGATGGAAAATCAGGGCCTTCTTATATAAAACGTTTTAATGTTTCAGGTGTAACTCGAGATAAAGCATATGATTTAACCAATGAAACCGCTGGATCGCAAGTAGTATATTTTTCTTGTAATCCAAATGGAGAAGCTGAGGTAATTACTATTTTGCTACGCCAAATAGGAACCGTCAAAAAACTGAAATTCGATATTGATTTTGCTAATCTGGCAATTAAAGGTCGAAGTTCAAAAGGTAACTTAGTGACCAAATATCCTATCAAAAAAATCGAATTGAAAGAGAAAGGAATTTCGACTCTTTTGCCTCGAAAAGTATGGTTTGATGATACAGTTCAAAGATTAAATGTTGATGGAAGAGGGGAATTGCTTGGCGAATTTAGGCCAAGTGATAAAATCTTGATTATATCCCAAACAGGAAAATTAAAAGTAATTACGCCTGAATTAACGACACATTTTGATACTGATATGGTAGTTTTAGAGAAATGGGTTCCTGCTAAACCAATTTCAGCTATTTATTACGATGGTGAAAAAGAGCGCTATTACATAAAACGCTTCCTAGTAGAAACGGAGAATAAAGAAGAAAGTTTTATTACGGAACATCCTAATTCACAATTAGAAATCGTGTCAACGGATTATCGTCCTGTGGCAGAATTAGTTTTCCCAAAAGTAAAAGGAGTTCAAAAAGAAAGCGTAACAGTAGATATCGAATCCTATATTGCTATAAAAGGATTTAAAGCATTAGGAAATCAATTGACAACCGATAAATTAAAACAAGTAAATCTTCTGGAGCCTTTGCATTATGAGCTTCCTGTGGAGGTTGTTCCTGAAAAAGTTAAGTTAGATGAAAACCTTGATGAGTCAGGTGTGCAATTAGATGATGATGGTCAAGTAACTTTAAGTTTAGAATAAAAAAATAGCGCTTTTGGAGCGCTATTTTTTTTAAATACTATTAGTTTTTCTTTCGCATTTTCATATTCAGGAATTCTACTGCTAATGAAAAAGCAATTGCAAAGTATAAATATCCTTTAGGAACCGCACCAACATGTTCGCCAACCAACGCAGCATTTGATAAGTGCATACTTTCTGTAATCAACATGAAACCAATAAGGATTAAGAAAGCCAATCCTAAAATTTGTATCGACGGATTCACATTTACAAAATTCCCTACTGGAACTGCAAAAAGCATCATTACTCCAACAGAGATAATTACGGCAGTCACCATAATATATAATGCTCCTGGAACGCCATTTGTCATACCAACAGCAGTCAATATACTATCCACAGAGAAAATAAGGTCAATCAATAAAATTTGGAAAATTACATTCCCAAAAGATTTTGCTGCAGTAGTTTTTAAGTCCTTTTCTTCTTCTCCCTTATGATCTACTTTTTCATGAATTTCTTTGGTACTTTTATAAATTAGAAATAAACCTCCTAAAAATAAAATCATCGCTTGACCCGTAAAATCTGCACTAAACCAAGTCCAATTCACACTAAAAAATGGTTCTTTCATAGCAATTAACACCGTAATTCCAAAAAGTAAAGCAATACGCATGAACATAGCCAAAAACAAACCAATTTGCGTCGCTTTTTTACGCTTTTCTTCAGGTAATTTTCCAGTTACAATTGATATGAAGATGATATTGTCAATTCCCAAGATGATTTCAAGAAAAGTTAATGTTAACAACGCAATCCATGCATCCGGATTTAAAAATACTTCCATTTTTATTTAGTTAAAGTTTATTTTTTTTATTTAGTCGTTAGTTTCCCAGTTTTGTTACAGTTCCTTTTTGTTTTGCATCATATCCAACCATTCCAAACTCAAAAGTATAAGAATCTTTTGTAGTTGTCAATATTTTCATGCTTATAGCTTTCTCTTCTGCTTTGTTTTTAGGATGTAATTTCTGCAACACATATTCACAATCACTCACCCATCGTATCGATGCTGTATCTGTTTTACCTTCATAAGTTTCAATTTCAATCGTGTCATTGCGTTCAAAATAGGTGGTTTGTTTCACACCATCAACTACATGTTCAAATTTGAATTTTCCAGTTTTAAAGTCCTTGCAGTTGCGTTCCACATCATAACACGACATTAGTACTAGTAGTAGCGGAAGTAAGATTATCTTTTTCATATTATATTTTTTGTTTTTATTAGGGTCCAATCCAGCTGTATGCTGCAATTCCTCGGTTATAAAACTTTTTTTCTAATGACAATAAAGGAGCTTCTTTCTGTCGCTCTTTTTTGTAAAGAAAAAATAGTTTTATGCCCTGCGGGATTTTCACTTCCATCTGGATATTACAGTTATAGTATTTTAATATCGTATTTCTCTAAAAGTCCAGGAATTCCTTGCATTGAAAATTTAGCTTTTTTCATAGAATTAAATTCAGGATCAATTTTGTAATTGTATGCTGAAGTAAAATCTACGCCAGCTAAAAGCGTATCGTTAAAAATAGCACTATCAAGATTACAATTTTCAAAACTAGATTGCGTAAGATTTGAACCAGTAAAAGTAACCTCTTTCATCGAACACGAATTGAACTTTGTTTTTGGCATTTTTTTATTGGCAAAAGACGAATAATCAATAACGCAATCGTGAAAAGTGACACTAAACAAAAAATCAGTGCATTTATTAAAATGGATTCCCAGTAGTTTGCAGTTTTTAAATCCAACAGTTTTTAAACTTGTTGCTGTTAAATCAATCATAGCTAAATTACAATCGATAAATTCGCAATCCATAAAAGTGTTATTTGAAAAATCACTGTTAGAGAAATCGCAGTTTTTGAAAGTACAATCTTCAAATTCTCGATGATTAATTCTCTTGTTGATCCAATCGACTTTTTCGAATGTTTTCTGAATGTGTATTAAATCTTCCATTAGTCATTAAATAAGCTTTTTACCATAACTTTTAAACCTAAAAACGCTAAATATACACCAATTCCACAAAAGATAATCCCAACGGCCAATACTAAATAATGCCATCCATTTTCCTTGTTTACAAATGCATTATAAATTACAGCTGGGCCAATGAAAAGAAGAGGTAAAGATCCCGCTAAATACTTGATTCCTTTGTTTAAAAGTTCTTTATTTGTTGCCATTTTTTTGCTTTAACATTAGATTAAAAGTTCAATTAAAAATTATTGATTGTAATAATCAACAGCTTTCCGTACACTTCCATGTTTTTTTAATAAATCACTTGCTTCTTCATACGAAACTGCGACTTCGTCCATGATCATTTTTACACCACGATCTACAAGTTTGCTGTTACTCAATTGCATATCGACCATTTTATTACCTTTTACTTTTCCTAACTGAACCATGGTGGCGGTTGTAATCATATTAAGGACCAGTTTTTGCGCCGTACCTGCTTTCATACGAGAACTTCCAGTTACAAATTCAGGACCCACAACCACGTCAATAGGAAATTGTGCTGTCAATGAAAGTGGACTTCCTGCATTACAGGAAATGCTTCCTGTAATAATGTTGTTTTTATTGCATTCTTCTAAACCAGCAATTACATAAGGTGTAGTTCCTGAAGCGGCGATTCCCACCACAACATCATTTTCGCTAATATTATGCGCTTGTAAATCAAACCAAGCTTGATTAGCATTGTCTTCGGCATTTTCTACTGCCTTGCGAATGGCAGTGTCTCCACCAGCAATTATCCCAATTACTAAATCGAAAGGAACACCAAAAGTTGGTGGACATTCCGATGCATCTAGAATTCCTAAACGTCCAGAAGTTCCTGCTCCTATGTAGAATAAACGCCCGCCTAATTTCATTTTAGGAACAATTGCATTTACTAGATTTTCTATTTGTGGCAATGCTTTTTCAACTGCTAAAGGAACGGTCTTGTCTTCGTTATTAATATTCGAAAGCAAGTTTGAAACCGACATTTTTTCTAAATGTTCGTATTTTGAAGATTGTTCTGTCGTTTTAGTAAATGTCATTTTTAATGCTGTTAAAATTTTTAGAACGCAATTTATGTTCTGTTTCTATTTTTTTGCGTGAGGGATAGTAGTGGAAATCCTTTTTTATGTAGCGATAGCGAAATAAAAAATATTGCAACGTATAGCCCGGTTCGCCTTTGCGAACACGCCCAAATTATTAATTATAAAAAATACGCCAATACAATTCCGATTACAATCATGGAAACTTTGGCGATATTAAATTTGTGTCCTTCGCTACTTTCGAAAATAATTGTAGAAGAAATATGAAATAAAATACCAATAACCACTGCCGTAATCTGGCTATGGTATTCGTTTAATCCTGTCAAATAATCAGAGGCTAAAGTTCCTAACGGCGTCATTAATGCAAATGTTAACATAAAGACGAAAATCGCTTTTTTGTTTAAATGCGAATTAATGAAAAAAGTAGTTAGTATAATAGCGATAGGAAGGTGATGAATTGCGATTCCTAGAGCTAGTTTGCCATGATCATGACCCACTGGAAACCCTTCTAGAAAGGCATGAATACACAAGCTAATGAACAGTAACCAGGGAATGTGAGACATGTTAGGATTTCCATGGACGTGTCCATGCTCAGCCCCTTTTGAGAAAAACTCTAGGACGATTTGGAATAAAATCCCTAACATAATAAAGATTCCTGCATTGCTATCGTGGCTTTCGCCTGCGCCGTGGTCGTGTACTGCATATACTTCTGGAAGCAAATGCATAACAGTTAAGGATAGCAAGAATGATCCGCTAAAAGCTAGTAACAACTTAAGATTAGTTTTGTTTTTTGGTTTTAAAACCAAAGCAACTACATATCCTAGAAGTACGGAAAGTAGGGGTAAAAGATAGTTCATTATTTAAAAATCATGATTAATCGCTCACTTTCTGTTTTGTGGAATTTCTTTAATTTATAATCTCCAAAAATATCCAACAAGTAAATTCCAGCTTCGTCCATTAATAGTTCAAAATCTTGAAGTGTCAACGCTTTTACCTTTTCAGTAAAATGGAATTTTTGTCCCTTGTCTTCAAAATCAATTTCTTTATAAATATGACCGTCTTTTAGATAACGCTTGATATGAAATTCAATTTCATCTACCACTTTAATTTCTTCAGGAACAAGTGTGTTGACTACCTGATTAACATTCATGAAGTCAATGGCCGCAAATCCGTATTCTGACAAGCTTTCTTTGATAGCTTTTAATGTCGTTAGATTGTCTTCATCATTTTCGAAATAACCAAAGCTGGTAAATAAATTGAAAATGGCATCGTATTTCTCCTCAAAAGGTTGACGCATATCATGCACTTTGAAATGCAAGGTATCGTTAGCATTTTTACTAGCCTCTGCAATACTGTTTTCAGATAAATCAGCACCAAGAACGTCGAATCCTAATTGATTCAAATAAATAGAATGACGGCCTTTGCCACAAGCTAAATCTAATACTTTTGCTTTTTCTGGAAGATTGAGGTATTGCGTCAAATTATCCATGAAAATTTGTGCTTCTCTATAGTTGCGCTCCTTGTAAAGTATATGATAATAAGGTGTATCAAACCAGGATGAGTACCACATTTTAATTGGTTTTACTTGATTTTCGGTTGAGAGATTTTGAACTTCAGACATTTATTCTTTTTCAATTAATTCGATTGATGCAAATTTAGTGTATTTTTGCAGAAAAAGAACTATTACACTACAAGACAAAGTGAACAAAGGCGTTAATTTTTTTAGAAATTATGAACGTATCAATTTCGATTTGTAAAGTGTTGCCTAAAAAAGTTTCGTTGGTAATAGTTTAAGTAGAATTTACGTGTTGGAATTTAAATAAAGATGGAAGATAATTTTAGAATGGTTGCCAAAACCTTTTTTGGTTTTGAGGAGATATTAGCAAAAGAATTGCAAATGCTAGGTGCACAAAATGTGGAGCAAGGCGTGCGAATGGTAAGTTTTAAAGGAGATAAAGGTTTTATGTATAAAGCTAATTTAGCTTTGCGTACTGCTTTGAAAATCTTGAAACCTATCTATTTTTTTAAAGCTAATAATGAACAAGCTTTATACAAGGGAATTTCAGGTGTAAACTGGTCAAAGCTAATTGGTGCAAACCAAACTTTTGTAATTGATACAACGGTACATTCGGAATATTTTAATCACTCTGAATTTGTTTCTCAAAAATGTAAAGATGCTATTGTAGATCAATTTAGAGAAAGAACAGGGCAACGTCCAAGTATTGATAAAGTGCATCCTGATTTGCGAATTAATATTCATATTGATAAAGACCAAGTTTCGGTTGCATTAGATACTTCAGGAAATGCATTAAATCAACGTGGATATCGAACCGCTACTAATATTGCTCCTATAAACGAAGTTTTAGCAGCTGGAATATTATTGCTTTCAGGTTGGGATGGTCAAACAGATTTCTTGGATCCAATGTGTGGTTCTGGAACATTCCTTGCCGAAGCAGCGATGATTGCTTGTAATATTCCGGCAAACATCAATCGTAAGGAATTTGCTTTCGAAAAATGGAACGACTGGGATAATGATTTGTTCGATGCTATTTCTGGCAGTTTATTAAAACGTGTTCGCGAGTTTCATCATACTATTAAAGGATATGATAAAGCTCCAAGCGCGGTTCAGAAAGCTAAGGACAACATCAAAAATGCCAATCTTGATGATTATGTTTCTATTGAAGAAAATAATTTCTTTGATACCGAAAAATCTACTGAAGGGAAATTACATATGGTTTTTAATCCTCCTTATGATGAGCGATTGGATATTCACATGGAAGAATTTTATAAAAACATAGGGGATACTTTAAAGAAGAATTACCCAGGAACTAATGCTTGGATGATTACAGCAAATCTTGAAGCACTAAAATATGTAGGATTAAAACCTTCGAGAAAAATTAAGCTTTTCAACGCAGGTTTAGAAGCGCGATTGGTAAAATACGAAATGTATGAAGGAAGTAAGAGAACAAAATTTCAAGTTTCTGACGGAAATAATAGTACTCCAGAGACTTCGATATAATTTTTGAATACGAATAATAACTCACAACTTTAAAAAAATAATGACCAAATTACAAATACGAGCATTTCTATATCAGTTAGGATGTTTTGCAATATTGTTTATTTCTTTTAGATATTTAGTAGAGCAGTATACTGGGCTAAAGGATTTTTGGATTCCGCTAACTGCTTTTGCTATTGGGACACTTTTATCACCTAAATTTCAAGCGGTAAAAACGAAAGATGGTGAAAAATTATACATGAAATGGATATTCATGAAAGGAATTAAGGAAATAGAATAGTTTTTAGTTAGCTATTTCGAAAGAAGCATAAAAAAAAGAGATAAGTTCGTTACGAATTTATCTCTTTTTTTTTAGAAGAAGATTATTTTAATTTTCTTATTTCTTATTTTCTACTGTGACAGTGGGTTTTACTTTCTTTTTATATATAGGAACAAAGTAGGTAACAGTGTAATTAAATCCTACGCCAAAATCTCCATCATACGTTCTGTTGAATCCTGGAATGTATAAGTTGGAAAAATTTTCTGGTTGCTTATTGGTCACTAGTCTATTCAATCTCAGACTGAAACCCATAAATACATTATCAAAAACTTTAGCTTTCACTCCCGCAACTACTTCTATCCAACTTGCTGATAATCCATCAAATTTTTTCCCAGAAGCAATAACAGGTGTTTCTCCAAAATAGGGATTTGAGTTGTAGATTCGGTAGCTGTTCAATTCTTGATTAAAAGTGCTAAAACCGTATCGCAAACCTATAGAAATTATATTTTCCATATCCAGCCAATTTTGATAAGCATTGTAATCAAATCCTGCTTTTATATAGGAACCTTTAGTAGTAAAGTTGACTCTATCATCATCAGTAGTTTTGTTTTCATTTCCTAATTCAGCGGCAAGGAAGTATTTTTTAGTCAATCTGTAATCTCCTACTAATTCAATTCCTTTGTAATTCTTATCATACAATGCCCGTGTTAGTTTGTACAAATCAACACCTACACGAATACCGTATCTGTCCGTTTTTGCTGGGATCGAATCATTTGTTTTTGCAGTAGGTTCGATTTTAACTAAAGGCATCGACGTTTCAGAAATTTTCTGATCCGCTTCTGTACTCACAGTTGTGCTTTTCTCTTGTTTTGGTTTTGGAGTAGTTTCTTGCGCTTGCGCCAAAGTCATCGATAAAACGAGAAAAAAACTAAAAAAAGATCTTAATGTGTGTTTCATTTTCGTTTTCTATAATATTTTTTTCAACCGATATAAATTTGATCCATTTTTGACTTGCAGCTACTGGGTCAGTATGCGTATAGGGAGCTGTGGGATCAAATGTGAAAATTGATTTGTAACCACAAGCTCTTGATACAAAAAGTTCTTGTTTACTATAATCAAATTTTATAATATCTTCATCAACTAAAGCCGGATTTGAATTTCCAAAATTCAATGTAAAGCTATAAGTAGTGGTGTTCTCATTGGTTTTTAATGGTATCGAAATTGTATTAGCACTTGTTGTCTCAGAACCATTAAAAAGAACCCCAGATGGCATTCCTTCTCCCACCACTTTTAAATTAGTTACGCTTTTTGCAACCGACGGATTTAAAAAATCATAAAACCCAATCACTAATCGCGGTGTTGTTGGCGTATTTGCATCACAAATATCATCTTTCTCACAACTGGAAAAGGATAGTGCTAAAACAAATAGTAGTAAAATTATTTTTTTCATAAATTATATCTTTAGTGTTCAGTCTCCAGTAGCAGTATTCAGTTTAATCGCACTAAATACTGCTGCTAACTACTGCCTACTATTTTCTTCTCTCTAAAAGCACTACGTTTTCTACGTGATGCGTTTGCGGAAACATATCTACAGGACGCACACGAGTAACTTTGTATTTCTCATCCATCAAAGCTAAATCACGCGCTTGAGTTGCGGAGTTACAACTTACATAAACCACTTTTTCAGGAGCAATTTTCATAATTTGCTCTATAACATCTTTGTGCATTCCGTCTCTTGGTGGATCAGTTATGATTACATCAGGATGACCATGCTGAGCGATAAAATCATCATTAAATACTATTTTCATATCACCTACAAAGAACTCACAATTGGTAATTTCATTGCGTTCAGCATTCAGTTTAGCATCTTTAATTGCTTCAGGGACACTTTCAACACCAATTACTTTTTTAGCTTTCTTCGACACAAATTGAGCAATAGTTCCTGTTCCTGTGTATAAATCATACACAATTTCATTTCCTGTTAATCCAGCAAAATCTCTTGTTATTTTGTATAGTTCGTACGCTTGATCTGAATTGGTTTGGTAAAAAGACTTAGCATTAATGCTAAATTTCAAACCTTCCATTTCTTCCAGAATGTAATCTCTACCTTTATATAGTTTGATATCAGTATCGTATAAAGTATCGTTCGCTTTATTGTTTACCACATATTGCAACGAAGTAATTTGAGGGAATTTCTCATAAAGATGATCTAGAAGTAATTCTCTATTGGCTTTATCGTTTTCGAAAAACTGAATTAAAACCATGATTTCACCAGTCGAAGCAGTACGCAACATTAATGTTCTTAGCAAACCTTCATGCGCTCTAGGATTAAAGAAAGTCAAGCCATGCTCATTTGCAAAAGCACGAACTTCATTTCTAATCGCATTTGATGGGTCTTCTTGTAAATGACATTTGTTAATGTCTAGAATTTTATCCCACATTTTAGGAATATGAAAACCTAGTGCATTTCTATTTCCTAAATCTTCGGTACTTCCAATTTCAGCTTCGGTTAACCAACGGCTGTTTGAAAACGAAAATTCCATTTTATTTCTATAAAAGAACTGTTTTTCTGAACCTAAAATTGGCTCAAATTCAGGAAGTTCTACTTTTCCGATGCGTTGTAAGTGGTTCAAGACTTCATTTTGCTTGTAATACAGCTGTTGACTGTATTTCATGTTCTGCCATTTACAACCGCCACAAACACCAAAATGCTCGCAAATAGGTTCTATACGATGTTCAGAAAATTCGTGAAAATGAATTGCTTTTCCTTCGTAATACGCTTTGCGTTTTTTGAATGTTTGCACGTCTACCACGTCGCCAGGAACGACATTAGGGATAAAAACTACTTTACCATCGGGAGCCTTTGCTACCGAAACGCCTTTTGCACCAGCATCAAGGACTTTTATTTGATGAAAGACAACTTTGTCTGTATTTTTCTTAGCCATGGCGCAAAAATAAGCCTTTGATTTCTTTTATAAATTCAAATTAAGAAATATTTTCAAAATGCATCCTTTTTATTTGGGCCTCATCCTGCTTTTCACTACAAATCCTAGTTTCATAAGCCTAAAACCGTCTCTAAAAGGAGCTTCCTACGGTCGCTATTATATCCTACGGTTTTTTAGGCTTATGCTACTGCATGTTTTTTCGCTGCAATCATGGGAAGTGCAATCAGGTGATAAATTGACTAATCTTTTCTCAAAGCTAAAGAGATAGCTTTCTCGACAATTGGCTCCATTGTTTGATAGCCCGCTTTATTAGGATGTACGCCATCCTTAGAATATTCCATCTTTAGCCCCAGCCTTTCATCTACCATAGCCGAATAATAATCAACAAATGCTATATTATTTGCTTTAGCGTAGTTTTTTAGCATTTCGTTCAACTTTGTTATTTTTTCAATTGGTTCTTGATTGGCTTTCCAAGGAAAATCGTATGCTGGTAAAACGGAACATAAAATTACTTTTATGTTGTTTGCTTTAGCTAATTCTGCCATAGAAAGAATATTATCCCTAATCATTTCAATACTTGATGGACCTGTATTACCTGCAATATCATTAATTCCAGCAAGAATTACAACTGCAGTAGGTTGCAAAGCGATGACATCGGCTCTAAAGCGAATCAGCATTTGGGGTGTGGTCTGCCCGCTAATTCCGCGATTGATATAGGATTTACCTGAAAAATAAGTAGGCTCAAGCACGTTCCAAAATTCGGTTATTGAATCTCCCATAAATACAATCCTTTTTTGCGCTGCAGTAGGATGTGGGAGCGAAGTATTTTGAGATTTGTACTTATTTAAATTTGCGAAATCTTGAGCTTTTGTATTTCCTGCCATAATGAGAACTAATAGTAAAATGTAGTATTTTGAAAGTGATTGAGCCATTCTATTCTGCAATAAATAGTTAAAAATTATATATCAATTATTTAGAAATAATCACAAATTTAGCGAATTATGGAACTATTTCGTTTACCCTCTGTATTTTATTTCATAGAGGTTAATTATCGCCAATATATTTACATATCTTGGCTAGTATGTCGTTGTCTTGTCAAGGGGATAATAAGCGAGAATCTTGTTTTTTAGAATTTACAAATTAATTTACAACATTACACGACTCTTTAGGATCGACTAATTGCGGTGATTTATTATGTTTACATTTGACCAAATTAAAAATAGTAGTAATGAAGCTGTACGAAAGATTATCGAATATAAAATTTTTAAAAAACAGCTACGCTTTTAAATTTTTGTTTGTTGCATTTGTAGGAATTCATATACCACTGATAGGAATGTTATTATTTGCTGTGTATGGAAATAAAACAATTTTAGCTAGTACGATTTTGATTTTTGCACTTGTAATGACCTTATTAGCTACGGCAGTTACATTATTTTTTTTAAAACAGTTAAATAAGCCTATTGAAACCGCTTCTAAAGCATTAGATAATTATCGAAATGAGCGAAAAGTACCTGTACTTCCTACTAATTTTTCTGATGAGGTCGGATTGTTAATGAGTAATATTCAAAAAACTATTATAGACCACGAACGTTTCATAAGTGAAAAACAAGACTTAATTTACTTGCTTTCTCATGATTTCAAAAATTTCACAGGGAATTCGCAAGGATTAGCGGAGCTTATTTTACATGAAAATCCATCTAAAGACGTTTCGGATTATGCGAAGTTAATTCTGCAATCAACCAACCAGCAGTTTATTTTTATAGATATTTTTATCAAATTGATTAAAGATGAGGATGAACTTTCTAATCGAGGTTTGCAAACCAACACAATCAACTTACATGCTGTGTTTGATTCGGTAACGAGTCAATTAGGGCAAAAATTACTTTCAAAACAAATTGAATTAAAGACAAGTTCTGAACTCGAAGAAGCTGTGCTAATGATTGACGAAGATTTATTAGTTCGTGTTTTAGTTAATTTAGTAGATAATGCGATAAAGTTTTCTTTCTCGAATAGTGAAATTAAACTAACTGTAAGCGTTATTGATGGTAAAGTAGCATTTTCAGTATCAGATTCAGGAATAGGATTTGATCCAAAAAATAAGGTGGAACTGTATGAAAAATTTACAAACAGAGGGCGATTAGGAACTGCTAACGAACCATCAACTGGTATTGGTCTATATTTATGTAGAAAAATTGTACAAAAATATCATGGGGATTTTCTTCTTGATAGTGAAGGAGTTAATCAAGGCGCTACATTCTCAGTACTCTTTAAAAACGAGAAATGATTATGTTGATTAGTTTTAAACTTTAGTTAAATAAACTGCTTTTACTCGAGATTTGTTGATAGATGACCTAAATTTGAGAAAACACGATTTTTGAAATTATTTATTTGATTATTAAAATTTGTAACAATTATTAAATCATTTACACTATTAAAACTACAAACTATGAAAAGAAATGCAACCGCCGTCTGGAATGGTTCACTTAAAGAAGGAGCCGGGAAACTAAGCACAGAAACCACTACATTAAAAGATACGCAATATTCGTTTAAATCTCGTTTTGAGGAAGGAGTAGGTACAAATCCTGAGGAACTTATTGCGGCAGCTCATGCTGGTTGCTTCACCATGCAGCTTACCGCCTATATCAGTGAGGAAGGCTTTGAAGTAGAAAGTATTGAGTCTAAATGTGATATTGACTTAGTTGACGGAACGATAATCACATCCCACTTAACAATACATGCTAAAATAAAAGATATTTCTGAAGACATTTTTCAGCAGTTTGTTGCAAAAGCGGAGAAAAACTGTCCCGTTTCTAAAGTGTTAAACGCAGCTATTTCGACGACTGCAATTTTAGTATAAATAATTGATTACTAAAGGAAAGAGGCTTGATGTTTTTGAAATCAAGCCTCTTTTGTTATGTAGAAATAGCTATTTAATCAAATAGATCAGATGATAAATAACGATCGCCACGGTCGCAAATGATTGCGACAATCACCCCAGATTCTAAAGTAGTTGCGATTTTTAATGCTGCAGCTACAGAACCTCCACTACTCATTCCTGCGAAAACACCTTCTTCAAGCGCCAATCGTTTCGTCATCGCTCGCGCTTCTTCTTCTGAAACTTCTATTACAGTATCAACTTTTGATGGGTCAAAAATCTTTGGTAAATATTCTTTTGGCCATTTCCTGATTCCAGGAATTTGAGAACCATCGCTAGGTTGCGCACCTATTATTTGGATAGCAGGATTCTGTTCTTTCAGGTATGCAGATGTTCCTATAATTGTCCCTGTAGTTCCCATAGCAGATACAAAATGAGTAACAGTTCCATCGGTATCATTCCATATTTCTGGACCTGTTGTTTTGTAATGGGCTTTCCAGTTGTCATCATTAGCAAACTGATTTAACATAATATAACCGCCTTCAGCCACTTTTTTGTCAGCATAATCCCTTGAGCCAATAATCCCCGTGCTAGCAGGTGTTAAAATGACTGTAGCGCCGTACGCACGCATGGTTTGAGTACGCTCTTTAGTAGAATCCTCTGGTAAAACGAGTTCAATTTCTATATTAAATAATTGCGCAATCATTGCTAATGCAATTCCAGTATTACCGCTTGTAGCCTCGATAAGTTTATCTCCTTTTTTGATTTCTCCACGTTCTAATGCGGATTTAATCATGTTGTAAGCTGCTCTATCTTTGACGCTGCCTCCAGGGTTATTGCCTTCTAGTTTTAGTAAAAGTTTTACGTTTTTATTTTGTACTAGGTTAATAGATTCTACTAACGGTGTATTGCCTATTAAGTCCACTAATTTTTGTGATTTCATGCTGTTTTGTATCTAATGATTTTAATGAGGAGGATTTAATTATCCTCTATTGTCTTTTTTATCGTAAAGGATTTTTTAAAAACAGCAACAACAATGACAATAAGGTGTAGAAGTAAAATTTAAAATCATTTTCTTAGTTTTATATCAAGACACAAATATATTGAACTATTTCGAATAATTTATTTGTAGATGGAAAGAGATTCTGGGTAAATAAGCTCATTTGTTAAATACTTTAAACTTTGCAGTATGAAAAAGTATATTGATTACATCTTTTTTTAAATTAGCTAATAAATAAAATCTCATGAATAATAATTTGACTTTTATAAGTGATGTATCTAAGAAAGAATTTCCAATAGCTGATAAAGTACTTGCGAAAACAGTGAGGAATCCAATATTATCACTCATTAAAAATGATTTTCCCGACTTTAAAGAAGAGGACTGCCTCTCTGTAAGCGAACTCCATTTATACAGAGAGAAATACATTTCTAATTATCTGTCTGTTGAAATAGGAGAGTTATCTAATTTAGAAAATAAGGTTGTCGATGCCCTGAATGAAGATGTATCTCTGGTTAATACTGTAGAAGATGAAATTGGAATTCGAACATTTGGGCAAAAGATAGCCGATAGAGTCGCTGCTTTTGGCGGTAGCTGGAAATTTATAATCCTATTCGGATTTTTTATTTTACTTTGGATTGCCGCTAATATTTATTTGTTATTAAATAAAGGATTTGATCCCTATCCATTTATTTTGTTGAATTTGATTTTATCTTGTTTAGCTGCACTTCAAGCTCCAGTAATTATGATGAGCCAAAATCGTCAGGAAGAAAAAGATCGCGATAGAGCAAAGAAAGATTATATGATTAATTTAAAATCAGAACTTGAAATCAGAATGCTTCATGAAAAGTTAGATCATTTAATTATGCATCAACAAGAAGAGTTAATAGAAATTCAAAAAGTTCAAATCGAAATGATGAATGATATTTTATCAAGGATTAAATAAGAGTTCGATTTCAAATCAGAAACAATTTTAATGGTAGTGTTTGAAAAAATAACCTACTACCATAAAAGCGCCATTTATAAAAGCAGAAACCATAAGTGATTTTTTATAATTTCTGTTGGTGTCTATAAAATTTAAACCTAAAATTCCAAGAAATAAAAAGGTAGTAAGGAGTGCTGGATACATCTTAAAAGATCCGGAAAAATCACCTTGCAAAAGCATCACTAAACTACGCTGAAAACCACAACCCAAACACTCTATTCCAAATAGAGTTTTGCTTAAACAAGGGAACATATATTTCTCTAAAATCAATGTTTTCATTTTGTACAATTTTACAAAAAAAATAACTAACGATCGAAATAAAAAACGGGTAATTTTAAATTCATTACTTTTGGAATCTGATATGAAATAAAATGAAAAAGTTTATAATACCGATAATGGTTATTGCCATATTTGTTGCTTTGTACCAACAGGCGAGTAACGAAAAAAATGTGTACATCATGGTCATTGCAATTATAGTTTTTATGATTGGGATGATGAAGCTGAGTGCTAAAACGCCGAGTAAAAATCAAGATAAAGAAGACGATCATGTTTAGTAAAGGAGATAAAGTTTCAGTACTTGATGAAGCTATGAATGGGGTAGTGTTGTCAGTGAAAGATAACCAAGTAACTATCGAAACTGAAGATGGATTCGTGATGACATTTTTTGTCAATGAATTGATTAAAATTCATGTTACCAGTAACTTAATGGATTCTATTAAAAGAGTTAATGTAAGTGAGTTGTCAAAAGAGAAAGAGATTCCAAAACCGAGAAGTTTTGTGAAAGAGAAGAAATCTAAACATGAAATACCAGCGCCAGAGTTCGATTTACACATTGAAAAACTGGTGCCAAACAAACGAGGAATGTCTAACTATGACATTCTAACTTTACAAACTGAAACTGCAAAACGCCACATTGAATTTGCAATAAGAAACCGAATACCAAAGATTGTTTTTATACATGGTGTTGGCGAAGGAGTCCTAAAATCCGAGTTAGATTTCTTATTAGGACGTTACGATAATATTGCTTTCGCTGAAGCTAATTATCAAAAATATGGTCAAGGCGCAACCGAGGTCTTCATCAAACAAAGTGCGATGTAAGTCGTCTTTCTATTTTTATAACTCAACATAAAAGATCCGATTTTAAATGAATTTCAATTAGAAAAATCATTTAAAATCGGATCTTTTTTTTAGGTAAAAAGCAGCATCAAAAAGATGCTGCTTTTAGCTATTTATTTCGATTAATTTGTCGTTAATAATTCGCCATAAATGTAATTATCACCTAATAGAAAATCGCTATTTCCTTTCTGTAATTTTGCCTTTTTGATAACCACAGTATGCTTAAAGCCGTTCCCATATACAGTGGTTGTTACTTCAATAATACCACTATTATTTGTCACGCCAGGAACCGCAATCCATTCTTCATTTATCGCTGGAGTAGTTGGGTATGTAGTGTTGCAAAAGTAATCGTCAGTTAATAAACCAGAGAACAATCGGTATGTTAATTTGTTTTTCGTGTCACTTATCAATCCTATTCTCGGAGTATTTAGCGGTGTTGCAGCATTAACAATTAGAGTTTGATCTATATCAAGAATCAGCGCTTCGCTGCTATTTTTATCGTACAAACGTTTTGAAATTGAGCATTGCTTTAACACTTTAGTAAAAGCCAGTGGCAAAGCCGTAGCGCTTACAACGTAATCACCAAAAGTAAAAGTTTCATAAACTTGCGTTCCGTTTGATTTACTAAACGTTATGTTTTTAAAAGTTATATTATGATTGTAACCTGTAATCCTTGAACTGTTATCTTTTGTATCGTTAGTTTTAACAGCAGTAGTATTTATAACTATTTTTCCACCGCTTGCAGTCCATTGATCTGTTACTGTAGGGCTAGCTGGCGGAATGCTCTCGCAAATAGTTGCTCCAGTTACTTTATTATTGTAAAAACGATAAATCACACGATTCGACCCGCTGATGTCTAGTGTTTGCGTTGTTGTTTCTGTTGGAAAAGTAATACCTGTTGCTTCAAAAATTAAGGATTCATTATCTTTTAATTTATAAAGTAGCGGGTTTGTAGTGCATTTTTGTACGGTCACAGCATCAAAACTGATATCTTCTTGAGTTAAATCTCCGTCATCACAACTGTTTAATAATAAGGCAAAAGCCAATAAGCTTAGTATTCGTTTCATTTTTATAATATTTGTAACAAAAGTAGAATTTTTAATTTGTTCCAATTACATTCCCGTTTAAAAATAGCTTATTTAACAGCATATTGTGTTTTATGCTTTATTCGGTTTTTAAAAACACGATGTACTTTCTACTTTGACAGATCAAATTATGCTATTCTAAAGCGGATTGAAAATCGTATATTTGCGCGAAATTAACACTGTCTATGAGACTTAATAAATATTATTCGGCTGCTTTTTTAGCTTTTTTCATCTGGGGTTTTTTTAGTTTTGCTTTAAAGCCTTTACATAATTATCCTTCGTTAGATATTCTATTTTATCGGGTATTTTTTAGTGTAACAACAATGCTGTTAATTAATCTCGCTTTTAGGAGAAATGTAATTAGAAAAGACTGGAATCATTTTAAAAACAGCTCTATTAAAGAGAGAAAAAGCATCGTAGCTTTGACCCTTGGAGGAGGATTATTTCTTACCTTAAATTGGTTTGTTTTCATTTATGTTGTCAATCATATCAGCGTGAATGCGGCTTCCCTAGCGTATTTGATTTGTCCTATTCTCACCACAGTTTTTGCTTTCTTTATTCTAAAGGAAAAATTGAGTAAGTGGCAATGGGTGGCTGTAATGATTAGTCTTTTTAGCTGTGTTTTACTTTCATTCGGTCATTTTCATGATATATTTTACAGTCTGATTGTCGCTGCAACTTATGCACTATACTTAGTGAGCCAAAGAAAAAATAGCGAAATTGATAAATTTTTAGTACTTACTATTCAACTGGTTTTCACAGCAATTGTTCTTCTTCCTTTTTATCCAAAGTATAGTGGTGCAATTCCTATAGAGCCTTTGTTTTACGGATGTATGTTATTCATTGTTGCACTGTTTACAATCATTCCGTTATTCTTAAACCTGTATGCTCTTAAAGGAATCAACTCTTCAGCAGTAGGAATTATGATTTACATCAATCCAATAATTACGTTCTTAGTAGCTATTTTTTATTATAATGAACAAATAAGTGCTATTCAAATATTTTCGTACTTCTTAATCTTTATTTCGATATTGATTTATAATGAAAAGGCATTATTCGCTAGAAAATTAAAAGTAGTCCGATCAGAAATTAAGCCTTCTAATTAATTTATAATACTAATAAATGAAAAAAGTATATCTTGATAACGCATCAACAACTGCTGTGTATCCAGAAGTAATTCAAGAAATGACAAAGGTTTTAACTGAGGATTATGGAAATCCATCATCCACTCACAGCTTAGGGCGTAAGTCTAAAAGTATTCTCGAACTTTCTCGAAAGTCTATTGCACAAAATATGAACGCTACTGCACAGGAAATAATTTTCACTTCTTGCGGCACAGAAGCTAATAATTGGGTTCTTCGTTCAGCGGTTAAAGATTTGAAAGTAAAGCGCATCATTACGAGCAAAATGGAACATCACGCTGTTTTGTATACTGCCTTAGTATTAGAAAAAGATTTTGGTATTCAAATCGACTATGTGCATGTAAAACCAAGTGGCGAAGTGGATTTGACACATTTAGTGGAGCTACTTTCGCAGGAAACGAAAACATTAGTTAGCTTGATGCATGTAAATAATGAGACTGGGACTGTATTAGACTTAGAGCGAGTTGGTGTTATTTGTCAAGAACATAGTGCGTTATTTCATTCAGATACTGTTCAGTCTGTTGGTAAAACAGCTATTGATTTGCAAAAACTCTCAGTAGATTTTATCGTAGCTAGTGCTCATAAATTTCACGGTCCTAAAGGTGTTGGTTTTGCTTTTGTACGTAAAAATTCAGGATTGCAACCTTTGTTTTTTGGAGGAGAACAAGAAAAAGGTTTGCGAGCAGGAACCGAAGCTTTGCATCAAATTGCTGGTATGGCAAAGGCATTATCTCTTTCTTATAACTGTTTAGAGGCGCATCAAAGTCATATTTTAGATTTAAAAAAGTATCTTATATCAAAATTAGAATTAGAATTTCCAGATCATAAAATTAATGGTGGTTCTGATGCTTTTTATACTATTTTAAATGTTTTATTGCCTTTTTCAGAAGCTAAGACAGCGATGATTTTATTTCATTTAGACATGAAAGGTATTGCCGTTTCTAGGGGAAGTGCTTGTCAATCAGGGAGTATAAAACCATCCCATGTTTTACTCGAGATTTTGTCAGAAGAAGATTTAAAGAAGCCAAGTTTACGCATATCGTTTAGTCATTTCAATACTAAAGAGGATATTGATATATTAGTAGAAGCTTTAAAAAGTATTTAGAAAAAACGACTTATTGATGAATGATAATTTAAAAATATTGATTGTTAGTGAAATTAAAGCACTGTTTGAACTAAAAAAAACAGAACGGCTTTGGCATATTCCAGTTTTAGCATCATTATGTGTTGGACTACCATTGCTAGCAGGCTATTATTTTGGTCGACTAGATTATGGCATATTAGCTTGTTTGGCAGGACTTGTTATTTTATATATGCCATCCACTTCAGTGGCTGACCGTATGATTACTCTATTAGGTTGCTCGTTTGGTTTTATGATTTCCTTTTTTATAGGAATTTGTTTTAGCTTTAATCCAATTATTTCTTCAGTAGTAATGGGATTGTTTGCGATGACCATAAATTGGATTCTTAGTTACATAAAAATGAAGCCTCCAGGAGGTTTCTTTTTTATTATGATTGCTTCTCTTGCAAGTTGTATGCCGTTTAATTTGGAAACAATTCCACTTCGTGTGGGCTTAATTGGAATGGGAGCCATGCTTGCATGTACACTTGCCTTTGCTTATAGTTTGTTAAGTGCTAAAAAATATCCTCTTAAAAAAGAGCTCATTATTGTTGAAAAGAATAAGAACACCACTCTTTTTGAATCTGTAATTGTGGGAGTTTTTATATTTTTATCGGAAGTTGTATTGGAGCTATTGGAGGTTGGTTCTTGCATCACGAACAATTACGTCAAAAAGCTGAAAATCAAATACGAAAAGCTAAGACGCCTATTTCAAAAAAGTAAAAAAGGAGCTACTGAATGTGTTTTTTTAACTATAAATTATGTTTTTTTAATTAAAAGGCTCGTTTTAACTTTCGTACAACCGCAACCTGTTTTTTAGGGCAATTACTTCTTTTTGTAGTGAATCCATTTTTTGTAACAAATTAAAAATCACATCAATTCCTTCGATGTTCACTTCTAAGTCTTGATGTAGATGTATTATTTTTTCTATTTTGTATATAGAATCTAAATCAATATAAGCGGTAGTTTCAAATGTTGTTATTTGCAACAAACCCATTTCACTGAGATTTACAAAAAATGACATCTCAAGTTCGTAATGGGAACACAACTCGGGGATTGGTATCAAATTTTCTAAATTCATGAGGTTCTTAATTTAGCGAGTTCAGTGAATAATTCTTTTTCTTTTTCAGACAAATTTTTTGGAATTTGTATTTGATAGGTGAGATACAAATCGCCAAATTCTCCTTCTTTTTTGTAAACGGGGAATCCTTTTCCTTTCAGCTTTACTTTAGTTCCATTTTGGGTTCCTGGTTTTACTATCAGTTTTACTTTTCCATCAAAGGTATCTGCGGTAATTTCTCCTCCTAATATAGCAGTATATATATCGATATCTACGCTAGAGTATAGATTGTGTTTTTCTAATTTAAAATTAGTGTGATTTTCAATAGAAAATGTAATGTATAAATCGCCTTTAGGTGCATTAGCAGAACCTTCGCCACCCAATCCACTTATTTTGATCTGCTGTCCGTTTTCTACTCCAGCTGGAATTGTAATTCGGATATTTTTTCCATTTATGGTTAGTGTTCTTTTGTGTGCGGTATAAATATCTTTTAGATCTAATTGCAGTTCAGCATTAAAATCCTGACCTTTAAATTGTGCATTTCTGCGTCCTCCACTACTGGAAGATCGACCACCAAACATGGATTCAAAGAAATCAGAGAAATCACCTTCGCCGCTGAAAGATGAACTGTCAAATCCTCCTTGTTGTGGATTACCTTGATAATGACGTTGCTGTTGGAATTTTTCAAATTGTTCTCCATGTTGCCAGTTTTCGCCGTATTCATCATATTTTTTACGATTTTCTACGTGACTTAGCACTTCATTCGCTTCATTTAATTCCTTGAATTTTCTTTCAGCTTCTTTGTCATTGGGATTCAAATCAGGATGGTATTTACGAGCAAGTTTACGATACGCCTTTTTAATTTCGGCTTCAGTTGCTTTTTTGTCTACTTCAAGTGTCTTGTAATAGTCTATGAACGCCATTAGATTTTTTTTTAAGTTGAAGTTAATTGGTTTACCTTAAAAACTAGATATATATAAAGTAGTAACATAAAGTCTATAGTGTCAAATTTAATCATTTTTTTTATGTAAAACCGTACTAAATTGCTTTATTACAGTTAAATATAGGTTAATGATAAAAACGTTTATAGGGTGTGTAGGTAATCAGTATTTCGATAATTCTAGTAATCCCGTACGAAATTAAATTAATAAATTTTGTCATTACACTGTTTTTTGCTTTTAGCGATTCTAGGGTTATATTATGACATTGTAAGATGATTTCGTTGAGGTGTTCGCGAAACATAATGGAAAAAGATTCAGAATTTATTTCGACATTAGTTTCCAGACTACCATATGAACTTAAATTGTTCAGGTTAAATGAGCCTATTGTTGACCATTTGCCATCAATAACGGCCACTTTTCCATGCAAAACAGATTCGTCCCATTCGTACAATTCAATATTGTATTTGAGAAGTTTTTCGTAAAGAAAGCAAGTTGCTCGTCTTGTTAGCGGAAGATCTGATTTGCCGGATAAAATTAATTTGATAGCCACTTTATTTTTAGATGCTTTTTTCAAAGCTTGAATGATGCGGATTCCGGGAAGAAAATAACTACCTACAATGATGATTTCTTTTTTTGCATTTCGTATCGAGTGTATGTAGGAATCACAAATTTGGTCTTTTCCTTTTAACCAATCATTCTGAAGGATGCGAATAGAAGTGTCCTGTTGCATCCCAAATATAAATCTTAGTTTCTTGTCTCTTAGCTTTCTTTTTTTTAAGTAAATATCGCTACAAAGCTGTTTAAGAGGTTTAGCAACTTCGCCTTTTAATTGAACAGCATAGTCCAACCAAGCTTTTTCTGTTGTAGTACCTTGGTATTTATTAGCGATATTTATTCCGCCAATTAGTGCAATTTTTGCATCGACAACTACAATTTTACTGTGAAGTCTTCGACCAAGATAAAAGGAATAGGTTGAGAATAAAGGAGCGAAAAAGCGAATATTGATCCCCGTTTCTTTTAGTTGAATTATCTGTTCTGAAGGAAACGATAAAGATCCTAATCCATCCAAAACTATATAAATAGCAACCTTCCGGAGAGCAGCTTCCTTTAATGCAGTGATAATTTTTTTGCCTGTCGTATCATTTTCAAAAAGATACATTAGAATATAAATCTCAACGTGTGCTCCTTGTAGGATAGCTTCTAAACGGGCAAAGTAATCTTCGCCACTGTGCACTAACTCCAGATTGTTAGGAATAATAAAGCTATCGTCAGTTTTTATCATACTCAATATTTATTCTAACTAATTAATGAAAAAAACATAGTGTTGTTTAAAATTAAGCAGCAAACCAAAAAGAATTTTATTCTCCTATTAGAAAATTTAATCCCTTCAACTTTTCTTTTAAAAAAAATATAAAATATGCTCTTATTTAGTTTTAGAGACGCATTATGTCTTGCATGGAAGAATTATATGCGATTCATTTAAAACAAAAATGCTTTGTAAATTTAAATAATAAATATGTATGATGTTAAAAAGTTTAGTTTAATCGTTTTAATTGCTTGTTTAAAAGCGTTTTAAGTTTTGATTTCAATTTTTTGTTACAGTTGTCAGATTAGAAATCAAAATAGAATAATAAAAATCAATTTATATTATCTGCAATTTTTATTTTGATCAATCTAGATTTACTTAATTGATAATGAGTTTGTTCTAAACTGATTTAGTTTTTTTTAGGTAAGCAAGGTAAATGCAATGGCTCCTTTTTAGGGTTTGCTCAATTTTAACGGGCTTAAGGACTGTTTGCTACAAAAATAATTTTAATTTTGTCTGGCAAATTAATATTTTCTTAAAATACGAATTAGAATTGAATTGTAGCAAAAAATTAATTCATTAACCATCAAAAAATTATTAATTCTTAGCTAATATTGAGAAAATTAAAAGCCCTCTTAATGAAAATATATCCTACACCTACTAATGAAACTGAAAGACTCAAAGCACTTAAAGCATATTCCGTTTTAGATACTTTATCTGAGAAAGAATACGATGCCATTACGCAGCTTGCCTCTTATATATGTGACACTCCTATAGCGTTAGTTAGTTTAATAGATGAAGAACGGCAATGGTTTAAATCAACCGTTGGCTTAGAAGCTAGTGAAACTCCAAGAAACATATCTTTTTGCCAATATACAATTATGGGCGATGATATTTTTGAAGTGGCTAATGCGCTAGAAAGCGAATTGTTTTCTGAAAATCCACTTGTTACGGGTAATCCTGACATTCGATTTTATGCTGGAGCACCACTTCGTAATAAAGAGGGATACAATTTGGGCTCACTTTGTGTAATTGATACCAAAGCAAGGAGTCTTACTGATGATCAAAAAAAAGCGCTCCAATTGCTAGCTGCTCAAGTAGTTTCTTTATTGGATTTACGTAAAAAAAATTCTGATTTCCTTGACTCTCAGAAAGAGTTAGATAATTTTATTGAACTTTCTGTAGATTTAGTTTGCATCGCAAATGTAGACGGGATGCTTTATAAAGTAAATCCAGCTTTTACTACTGTTTTAGGCTATTCTAAAGAAGAGCTTGCAGGATCCTCTTTTATGAACTTAGTTCATCCAGATGATTTAGCAATGACTTTCAAGGAAGTAGAAAAACTAGCGCAAGGTGAGATGAGTATTAGTTTTGAAAACCGTTATCGTTGTAAAAATGGTGATTATATAGTTTTGAGCTGGAATACCTCACCAAATCCAGTGACAGGCAATTTATATTGTATTGCCCGAAATATAACTAAAGAAAAAATTGCAGAACAAAATTTAATTGATGGTAATAATTTACTAGAAGAGTCACAGCGAATTGCAAAAATTGGGAGTTGGAAATTTAATTTAACTACCAATGATCTTGTTTGGTCTGACGGTCATTATCGTATTTTTGAAATGGATAAATTGCCTTCTAATGAACTGTATAAAACCTACAGAGATTTAGTACATAAAGATGACTTAATCAAGCTAGATAAGGTAAATGAGAAGGCTTTGAAAACCGGCGAAAATTTCAAAGTGAAATATAGAATTGTACTTCCTAATGAACGAATAAAACATATTTTAGAGATTGGGCAACCTTTTAAAAATGAAAAAGGAGAAGTAATTGAGTTAAAAGGTATTATTCAAGATATTACCGAGATAACGGTAGCTGAAAGAGAAATTACACAAAAAACTAAAGAAATTAAAGATATTAGATCAGCTCTTGACGAATCAGCAATTGTTTCTATTTCTGATCAAAACGGATTACTCACTTTTGTAAATGATAATTTCTGTACTGTTTCTAAGTATTCTCACAATGAACTGATAGGTAGAGATCAGCGAACTATTACCGGATATTTCTCTAAAGATGGAACTAAAGAAATTTTGAATACTATTGTACAAGGGAATGTGTGGAAGGGTGAAATTAAAAATTCAGCTAAAGACGGTTCTTCTTATTGGGAAAAGATGACTATCGTTCCTTTTTTAGATGAAATGAACAAACCTTATCAATACATTTCAATAAGTACAGACATAAGTGATCAAAAGAATGCAGAAGAAAATTTAACTGATGCACTGGTAAGTCTTGAAAAAAAGAACAAGGAACTCGACGAATTTGCTTACGTAGTCTCGCATGATTTGAAAGCTCCACTAAGAGCAATTAACAATCTTTCAGAATGGATAGTGGAAGATATGCCAAATATGCCACAAGATGTCATTTCAAATTTTGATTTGCTTCGCGGTAGAGTTTTGCGAATGGAAAACTTAATTAACGGTGTTCTGGAGTATGCACGTATTGGTAGAATAGCTCTCGAAAAAGAAGATATAGATTTGAAAGAGTTGTTAGACCAGATTATTGATTCTATAGTTCCAAAAGAAGGTTTTGAAATAAAAGTGAGTGATAACTTTCCAGTCATTGAATCAGAAAAAATACTTTTGCAACAAGTTTTTAGCAATTTGATCAGTAATGCGGTAAAATACAGTAATAAACCTGTAGGTGAAATAGAATGTATCTATGAATCGTTACCTGATTATCATCAATTTACTATAAAAGATAATGGTCCTGGAATTGCCGAAGAGTACCATGAAAAAATATTCAAAGTATTTCAAACTATTGAAGCACGAGATGTAAAAGAAAGTACTGGTGTTGGTTTGTCTATTGTCAAAAAAATCGTTGAAGAAAAAGGAGGAACTATACATATTGAATCGCAAGAAAATAAAGGATGTAGTTTCATTTTTACATTCCCTAAATAATTATAAATGGAGCAGTCTGAAAAAAATACACAACAGGAATTAATAGCCCTTAAAAAGGAGTTTGATGATTTCGTCTACATAGTCTCACATGATATAAAATCACCCATGAGAGCGATTTCAAACATTGCAACTTGGATAGAAGAAGATCTTGGTGAAATAGCGAATAAAGACGTCAAAACTAACTTAGATTTACTAAAAAATAGAGTGAATCGTCTGGAAAGCATGATGAATGGCTTGTTAGAACTCTCTCGTGTGGAAAGAACGGATTTGGAGTTTTATGAAGTGAATATTCCCAAAATGATGAGTAGTTGTATCGACTTATTTAATAATGATTCAAATGTAGAATTTAGCATAGCAAGTAATCTAATTAACGAAAACTGCGTAACTTTAGGCTTAAAATTGCAAAAAGTATTAAGTAATTTGATTGATAATGCCATTCAATTCAACGATAAGGAAAGTAAAAAAGTAGCGATTTCGATTATAGAAAACGAGAATGATTATCAAATTATAGTTGCGGATAACGGACCTGGAATACCAGAGGATGTTGCTCATAAAATTTTCACTATTTTTTATACCGTTAGTTCTAAGGATGTTGTTAACACTACTGGTGCAGGATTAGCCATAAGTTGTAAGATCATGAAATTAGTAGGTGGAGAGTTAAAATATACAGCAGGTATCGATAACGGTTCTGTTTTTACACTAAATTGGCCTAAAATAATAACATTAAAAAAATAATATTATGAACCAAAAATTGGTAAATATTTTATTAGTCGAAGACGATGAAGTAGATGTAATGAATGTAAAAAGAGCATTCTCTAAAAACAATATAATGAATCCGCTTTTTGTTGCCGGAAATGGAATTGAAGCACTTGAAATGTTAGAAAGTAAAATTATTCCTTTGCCTAAAATCATTATTTTGGATATCAATATGCCAAAAATGAATGGAATTGAGTTTCTAAAAATAATGAGAGAAAATGAAAAGCTTAAAAATATATCTGTTTTTGTGATGACAACATCTAATGAAGACAGTGACAAGATAAATGCATACAATCTGAATGTTGCGGGTTATATCCTTAAACCGCTTTCTTTTGAAAAATTTTTAACCTCAGTCGCTACTCTTAAAAACTTTTGGCAATTGTGTGAAATGTAATTGGCTTAATTCATTTTTATTATGAGAAACACAACAATTCTGCTGATTGATAATCGAAAAACTATTATCGAAACTATTAAAAAATCTTTTCTGGAAGTTAAGATTAAACATGTACTATTTACAGCAGCAAATGAAAATGAGGCATGGTTGATGCTAGATGGTTCTCATAAATTAAATCCAATTCCTAAAATTATATTGATTGATGTGAATAGTACAAATAATGAAGGAATTGATTTTTTGAAAGCAATACGAAATCATCCTGATTTAAAGTCAAGTTTAGTTTTTGTAATCACTGATTCAAAACAAGAAATAAATAAAGAAGCTGCTTTACAATTGAATATAGCTGGCTATATTCATATGGTATTTGAAAGCGGTAAATTGAATCCTTCTTTTTCGATATTGAATGACTACTGGAATATCATTGAGTTTTAGATAAATAATAAATTACTATGACAGTTGTTTTAAAAATTTTAATAATTGATGACGATAAAGTTGACTCTACAACTATTAGTCGTTCTATATCTCAATCTGGAATTGTAGCAGAGGTTGACAGTGTTTTCTCAGCAAAAGAAGGAATCGAAATGATTAAATCATTAAAGTATGACTTAATCTTTTTAGATTACTTAATGCCGGACACTGATGGTATTACTTTCCTAAAGAAAATTAGAGATTTAGATATTGAAACTCCAGTTATTTTTGTAACCTCACAAGGGGATGAGAAAATAGCCAGTCAAGCCATTTTAAGCGGTGCGTCTGATTATATTCCGAAAACTTTATTGACCCCTGATGGTGTATCGCAAAGTATTAGAAATACAATTAAATTACACGAAAGTTTAAAACTTCGAAAAGCTGCGGAATTAGAACTGAAGATAAATTCTAATCGACTTCTTGAAGCACACAAATTAGCTAAAATAGGAAGCTGGGAAATTAACATGAGTAATAATGAGATATATTTCTCAGATGAATTCTTTGCTATTTTTGAAGTTGAAAGACAAAAAATTACTTCAATTGATTATTTTAAATCTTTTTTTACTGATGTAAAAGATTTAGCGCTTTTTAAAAACAATTTGAAATCTGTTATGGCTACTAATGCTGAAACACAATTTCATCATAGCATCACGAGTAAAAAAGGAAATGTAAAATACATCAATCAATATATAAAATGTTTGAATGATGAAAAGAACAAGCCTTATAAAATTCTGGGTACAATTCAAGATATTAGTGAACAAAAAATAACAGAATTAGAGCTAATACGAGCCAAAGAATTAGCTGAAAAAGCTGTTGTGATTAAGGAGCAGTTTCTTGCTAATATGAGTCATGAAATTCGTACACCTATGAATGGGATCATTGGATTTGCTAGGATTTTAGAAAGCACAAATTTAGATGATAATCAAAAACAAAGCGTAGAAGCTATAAAAAAAGCAGGTCAAAACTTGATGTATATTATTAATGATATTCTGGATTTCTCTAAAATTGAAGCCGATAAAATGACTTTGGAAGAAGTAGATTTCTCTTTGTCAAGAACCGTAAACTCTGTAATTGAATTGCTTTTTCAAAACGCAAGTGAGAAAAAAATAAAATTATTGTGCGATATCGACCCTAAGATAAATGATAATCTAATAGGAGATCCTACAAAGTTGATTCAAATTTTACTCAACTTAGTAGGTAATGCATTGAAATTTACAGAAAAGGGCTTTGTCGAATTAATTGTTAGTGAAATTGAAGAGACTGAAACTGAAACTTTGTTGAAGTTTGTAATAGTCGATACGGGAATAGGTATTCCAACAGATAAAATAGATTCTGTATTTGAAAGCTTTAATCAAGCATCAAATGAAACAACAAGAAGATATGGCGGTACGGGATTAGGCCTTACCATTACTAAGAAACTTGTCGAGTTGCAAGGTGGAAAGATTAAAGTTGAAAGTACTGTTTCTGAAGGAAGTGAATTTTCTTTTTACTTAAAATATAAAAAGGTACAAAAAGGAATGCTGATTGATACACATGTAAACAGTAGCACTATAGATTCAGATTTTTTGAAGGATATTAAAATCTTATTGGTTGAAGACAACGAACTCAATCAGCTCTTAGCGGTAAAAGTTTTTGAAAAATGGAATAAGAAAATTGACATAGTTGATAATGGAAAATTAGCAATTGAAAAGATTACTAATAATACTTATGATATTATTTTAATGGATATTCAAATGCCAGAAATGGATGGATTAGAGCTTACAAGTTACATTAGAGAAAACATGGGAGAAAAATCTGTTATTCCAATAATTGCTTTGACAGCTCATGCAACAGTAGATGAGGAGCAAAAATGTCTAGACAGTGGAATGAATGATTATTTATCTAAACCATATGATTTCAATGTGTTATTGAATAAAATATATCAAAATTTAAATAAGAATAAAGTAAATAATATGCCGGTTTTTGAAACGCAGAAAGAACAAGTTACATCAGAAAAATTAATTGATTTTCACTATTTAAAAGATTTTTCAGATGGTGACGAGAATTTTATAAAAAATATGATTTCTCTTTTTTTAGATAAAACTCCAGAAACAATGGAAATAATCATGGAGTCTAATACAAACGATGATATCAAAATCTTGAAAGATGAGATTCATAAACTAAAATCGTCACTCAGTATTTTAGGAATGGTCAAAGCCTCTGATTGTGTTGATATTATCGAAAAGGAAATAGAAATAAATCCGTTAGGTCAAAAGCGTAAAGATGAGGTTAACAATCTGAACGTCATGTGTCAGTTAGCTATTAAAGAGTTGGAATTTGCAAATGAATTTTAGTTCATTAGACTCTTTTATAGGTCGGCATTTATCAAAATCAAACCTCGCTATTTTATAATTAGCGAGGTTTGATTTTTTATAGAAGGTCTTTTAATGTACAATCTAATTAATTTAATGGAAATATAGCTTCAAACTTTTTAAAGCGATTGTCTAAGTCCTTCAATAATTGTTTTTTTACAGAAGCTTCTTTTATAAAACTATAATTGATACTGTTGTAAACAAATTTCTTAATATCATTATAGGAGATGTCTTTGTAGCGTTTGGCTAATAATACATATTGCTCAGTCATATTAGTGCGTAAGATTCCCGCATCATCAGTACTAATTACGATAGGAACGCCAAATTCTTTATACAAAGTTAAAGGATGACGGCTGCCTTTTACTTTTAATATAAACTCGTTACTCACTAAGTTGATTTCGATAGGTATTGATTTTTTAGCCATATAACGCAATAAATCATAAGCATCTTTTTCATAGGCCATATCAACTCCATGACCAATTCGATTAGCTCCTGCAGTATGAACTGCTGCTCCAATATGCCAAGTCAGTTCTTCTGGCTGAACCAAACCAAGAGTCAGTTCGCCAGCATGCATCGTGTATTTTACGTTTGGATATTTAGAATGACAGTATTTAAACATCATCATGTGCAACCAATAATCCTTCATCGAAGTTTCGCCATCTTCAGGAGAAACAATATTTACCCCAGCCATTAGTGGACTAGTATCTGCTGAAATAAATGCGATAACTAGATTTTTAAATAAATCAACCGGCTCCATGAAACGTAGAACAAAGTTTTGATAACGCATTGTAAATCTGGAATCATCAATTTTTAAATCTTTGTGAAGTCTACTCACAAAATTAATATTGAAATCTTTAGCATATGAAATAGCGTCTTTTTTGAGTAGTGAATTATACACAGAATCAAGTGATTTTATGATCGCTTTTTCATCTTTTAATAAAGCTAGCTTTCTTAATCGGAAATTAAATTTTGTTAAATCATCCGTATTCATATCAGTAGGAATAGTAGATAATTGCGTTTCTATATAACTTACATTTTCAGAAATGGCTCTATTTTTTAATTCTAATAGTCCGCTTCCAAAATTTCCTTGTATGGCTGGTTCAAATTTCATAAATGACTCGAAAAACAACTTATCAGAAGGATAATCTACATAATTATAGTCTTTTACAGACCATTTTTGCATAATTTTTTGCTTGTAGACTTCTAAGGTTCCATTATTTTTTAATGTTGAAAATTTTTCCCAGTTTCCATTCACTGGTTTATCTTTTAATACATCCATTGTTTCAATGTTCAGATAGAAATCAGCGGTAATGGCCTGCTGTAATAGTGGTTCTGCATAAATTGAACCCGAGAAATGATGATGTAAGTCACCTCCTTTTGGCATTTGCGAAAAGAAAGCGGTTAAGGCAACCTCATTATCTCTAATTCTTTCTAAGTAGTCGTTAGTCGCTTGTGAATAAGTAACGGTAAATAAAAAAGCGAAACATAAAGTATAAAGTAATTTCATTGTATTTTTTTCAGTTTTTCAAAAGGTAATTTTTGGTTTTTCATCGTAAAATTAATCAAAGATGGATATTTTTGATGGAATTTTAAAATTTAGAAGCTAAACTCTTATTTTTTTATGAATAGTTTTGTAGGCTTATCAATTTAATTAATTGTAGTGTCTTGTTGTAGAATGGCCTCGAAAGTTTTATTTTTGCACTTCCAACATAAGTATTATCCATACCGCCATTCGTTTCTCGACAATGGTTTTTACAGTAAATAGTATTCGGCTTAAGATTACATCTAAATTGTTTTAATTACGATTTCTGATGTCAAAAGTAGGTATGGACTACCTTAATTATTATATGAAAAAAGTATTTAATTTATTTGACTTTTCACAAAAAGTCAATTTTAGAACCGAAATCCTAGCAGGCTTAACAGTTGCTATGACTATGATTCCTGAGTCGCTGTCATTTGCAATATTAGCTGGTTTCCCTCCCTTGATGGGTTTATATGCTGCATTTATTGCAGGTTTAGTAACAGCTATTTTTGGTGGAAGACCTGGAATGATTTCTGGAGGAGCAGGAGCTACTGTAATTGTTTTAATAGCGCTAATGAACTCGAATGGTTTGGAATATGTTTTTGCCGCAGTTGCATTAGCTGGTGTCATTCAAATTTTGATAGGGATATTTAAACTCGGAAAATTTATAGGATTGGTGCCGCAACCTGTTATGTTTGGGTTTGTAAACGGTTTAGCCGTTATCATTTTTATGTCACAGTTAGAACAATTTAAGAAAGTAGTCAACGGTCAAGTAGAATGGCTTACTGGCATTCCACTCTTGATTATGGCTGGTTTAGTTGCACTAACCATCGGAATTATTGTGCTTTTTCCTAAAATTACCAAAGCTGTTCCAGCTTCATTAGTAGCAATTATTATAATCTTTGCCTTGGTTTTTTTCTTTAAAATTGAAACTAAGACGGTGAGAGATATTGCTTCTATAAGTGGTGGTTTTCCTCCATTTCACATTCCTACTGTGCCAATCAATTTAGAAATGCTGAAAATTATATTTCCATATGCTTTAATTATGGCTTCAGTGGGATTAACGGAAGGATTATTGACATTGACTTTAGTCGATGAAATTACGGGAACTAAGGGAAATGGAAATAGAGAATGTATTGCGCAAGGAAGCTCTAATATTCTGAATGGTTTTTTCTTTGGAATGGGTGGTTGTCCTATGATTGCACAAACATTAGTTAATCTTTCTGCTGGTTCTAGAGCGCGTTTATCTGGAATTGTAGCTGCATTAACCATACTGATTATTATTTTATTTGGTGCGCCTGTAATTGAACGAGTACCAATGGCAGCCTTAGTAGGAGTTATGGTAATGGTAGCGATTGGAACTTTTGAATGGACAAGTTTCCGAATCATTAATAAGATGCCAAAGCACGATATTTTTGTTGGGATACTAGTAGCAGTAATAACAATTTTATTACACAACTTGGCTTTAGCAGTTTTGATTGGTGTAATAATTTCAGCTTTGGTTTTTGCATGGGAAAGTGCCAAAAGAATTCGTGCGAAGAAGTATATCGATGAAAAAGGAGTGAAGCATTATGAAATATATGGTCCTTTGTTTTTTGCGTCAACAACTGCTTTCTTAGAAAAATTTGATGTCGCTAATGATCCAAATGAAATAATAATCGACTTTAAAGAAAGTAAAATAACGGATATGAGTGCGATTGACGCTGTCAATAAAATCACCGAAAAGTATGCGCAACTCAATAAAAAGGTTCACCTACAGCATTTGAGTGCGGATTGTAAAACTTTATTAAAAAATGCAGACGCTATTATTGATGTTAATATTCTTGAAGATCCAACCTATAAAGTAGCACTAGATTAAATTGAATTTTACACTAGCTATTACAACCATAAAGAACATAAAAATTTATCATCCGTAATGATTTTATAAAATTTAATACAGTTTTTAGTAAATATGAAATCTATAGCTGCATTGCTTCAGCTGCTAGTCTACCTGTTTTCATCGCCGCATTTATTGAGCCATTCAATAAATTATCACCGCATATAAAAAGAGTATCAGAGATCTTAATTTCAGAAGCTGGAATTTCATTTCGCACGCTTTCCTGCGTAGGTAAAGCATATTCAATTCGGTATACTTTTAACATTTTCCAATTGTTTACTTTTTGGCCAAACCATTTTTTTAATTCTCGCTTCATGTTTTCGGCTAAAGCAGCGTCGCCTATAGTTGGAATTCCATTGTAAGAGACAGAAATAAGCACTTTGCCCTTTGGAGAATAAGCGGAAGATACATTAGACATTACAGTCAAGTTATTTACCCACTTTTTGATTTTTGATGCATTGAGTATTACCACTGCTTTTCTCGTAGGAGTTTCAGATGCTTCAAAATAAACATTAGTGACTTGATGAGAAGTCATTTTTTGCTTGGGAAAGAATTCTTGCGCTAGTGAATTTGCGGTCGTAGCCAAAAGAATTTGGTTGGCTTCTAAAACAGTTCCATCGGCTATAGTCACTTTATTTCCCTCTATTTTCATTACTTGAGTGTTACAACGAATACTATTTTCTGGAAGCATGGCAACTAATTGTTTTGGTATTTCTTCCATGCCTAGAGCTGGAACTGCCACATCTCCATCAGAAAACATTTTCATCACAAAATCAAACATTCTTCTAGAAGTTGATAAATCATTTTCTAAAAATATTCCAGAGAGGAAAGGGGCATAAAATCGCTCAATCATTTTTGGACTAAAACCATATTCAGTCAATTGCTTTCTAGTCGTTTGTTCTGGTTGTTGAAAAATTTGATCGATTGTTAAATTTTGTAATTTATTTTTTAGCCAAAGTGTATTTATTTTATCTTTTAAAGTTCCTACTGGAGCAAAAAAAGTCGCTAAAGCTGCTGAAGGTCTTCGCAACGGATCTGCAATTTCAAATTGCCCATCATCATAGAGAACAGTTGCGCCGGGCAACATTTTCTTTAAATTTAAATCCGTATAATTGAGTAAAGATTTTGACTCTGGGTAAGCAGTCAAAAACACTTGAAAACCTCTGTCTAAAAGAAATCCATCATGTGAGTCGGTTTTTATTCTCCCCCCTGCGCGGTCTGTAGCTTCTAGAATTAAAACCTTTCGTCCCTGACGGTGTAAATGAACAGCTGCAGAAAGTCCTGCTAATCCTGCTCCTATAATAATCACATCTTGTTTCATGTTTTTTGAAAATGTTTATACAAAAATACATCAAATTGACTTGTGTCAAGATAAAAAGATATGATATTTTGAAAGTATAGTGTGCAAATTAAAAGTTACCGTAAAGAGATGGATGCTAATTTTTAGAATTATCTCTAAATTAGCCATTGTTGCTGTGCGGATTTCAATGGCATTCATTAGATAGTATTTTAATATTTATGTTACTTTAAATATACTAAATATTGTTTGTATAAGTAAGATATCTATTGCACTATTTAAGAAATCAATATAATTAGGTTTTGTTTCTTGTTTTCAATTAGTATTTTTGAGAAAACTTATAGAAAGCACTTAAAGAGTATTGAATATGAAAATTGTTATATCACCAGCCAAGTCCTTAAATTTCGAAAAAGATTTACCAACTCCTATACATACAGAACCTTCATTTTTAAAAGAATCGAGACACGTTCACAAAGTTTTGAAGGAGAAAAAACCTGCTGAATTAGCTGACTTAATGAGTATTTCTGATAAACTGGCGGAGTTAAATTGGAAACGAAATCAAGATTGGAAAACACCTTTTACCACATCAAATTCTCGTCCGGCAGTTTATACTTTTGACGGCGATGTTTACACTGGTTTAGATGCTTTTTCGATTCCATTAAATAAATTAGAAGTCTTACAAGATCGTTTGAGAATACTTTCCGGTTTATACGGATTACTCAAGCCATTGGATTTGATGCAAGCGTACCGTCTTGAAATGGGAACTAAATTACCTATTGGTGAAAGCCAAAACCTATATCAGTTTTGGAAACCGACCATTACTAAGGCTTTAAATAAAGAACTCAAGGAAGGAGAATTATTCGTCAACTTAGCTAGTAATGAATATTTTTCGGCAATAGATGTCAAAGCCTTGAAGGTTCCAGTAATTACTCCAGAATTCAAAGACTATAAAAATGGAAAACTGAAAATAATTAGTTTTTTTGCTAAAAAAGCAAGAGGAATGATGGTGCGTTATATTATTGATACTAATGCTGAAACCATTGAAGATTTGAAAGGATTTAATTATGATGGCTATCAATTTGATGCTAATTTATCGAAAGAAAATCAGCTTGTTTTTACCCGTTAAGAATTTTATATAAAAACAAAAACGCCGAATTCATTACGAGTTCGGCGTTTTTTTTGTAAAAATCAAATTAATGCATTGCATCTGCAGGATTGATTTTATTTTTTCCTTTTTTGATAAAAAAGATAATAGGAATACAACATAAAAACATAATACCTAGGTAAAGGAAAATATCCATATAGGCTAAAACGGTGCTTTGTTTCATCACTGAAAAATCAATTACTTGATATGCCTTTTTTAATGCTTCGTTAGCGCTAAACCCTTTAGACATAAATCCTTGTTGTAATAGCGTAATTTTTTCTTGAACTTCAAGTCTCGTTCCGTCAAGATTAGAAACTAAGTCCACACGATGTTTCTGGCTAAATCTTGTAATAAAAGTGGTAATGATGGCGATACCAAAAGAACCTCCAAGTTGTCGCATCATACCAGTAAAAGCGGCACCTTCTCCAATATGTTTTCCTTTTAAAGTAGAAAGAGACAAAGTGGTAATAGGTACAAAAAGTAATCCAAGTCCTATTCCTCTTAAAATTAATGGCCAAAATAAATGTTCAGCTCCCGTATCAGGTGTCATATTATTATACATCATTAGGGTAAAGAAAAAGAATATTAAAAACCCAACACCTACCATATACCCTTGTGGCACTCCTTTTTGAATTAATCGACCCACAATTGGCATCATAAAAGCGGTGGTAATTGAACCAGGAATAAGCAATAGTCCAGCATCAGTAGCAGTCCAGCCTAAAACTGATTGCGTATAAATGGGGATAATCAAAGTAGACCCATAAAGTCCAAATCCAAGGATGAAACACATTATCGTTCCTATTCTTAAGTTTCCATCTTTTAAAACACTTAGGTTTACAATAGGATATTTATAAGTCAATTCTCTCCATATAAATAATACCAAACCAAAAACAGAAACCACGCTCAATGCGGTAATCGTGCTATTATTGAACCAGTCATCTTGCTGACCGTGTTCTAAAACAAACTGTAAAGAACCAATGAAAGCTGATAAAAGGACAATTCCCCACCAATCGACTTGACTTGCTTTTAATTTTTTACCAAATTTTGGACTTCTCACAAAAGTGAAAGCTAAAATAGCAGCAATAATTCCAAGTGGTATATTGATGTAGAAAATGTAAGGCCAAGAGAAATTATCTACTAAGTAACCTCCTAATGGCGGACCTAATGTAGGTCCTACAATTACACCCATGCCGTAAATAGCTTGCGCCATTCCACGTTTAGCAATCGGATAACTTTCGGTTATAATGGTTTGAGCAGTTACTAATAGCGCTCCTCCGCCTAGTCCTTGTATAAATCGGAAAGCAATAAGTTCCCAAATATTAGTGGCATTACCGCATAAAAAAGAAGCTGTGGTAAAAATAATAATGGAAACGACAAAATAATTACGTCTTCCAAATTGTTGTGAAAGCCAGCTCGTCATTGGAATAACAATAACATTGGCAATGGCGTATGCAGTTATTACCCAAGCAACATCAGTTAATGTCGCACCTAGGCTTCCCCTCATATTGGTCAAAGCTACATTGACAATAGTGGTATCTACAATTTCTAGCAGTGCACAAAGCACAGCTGTAATCGTAATGATAACCCGTCTAAAGCCATATTCTACTAAATCATCTTCAGTTCCTGTCATTTTATTTTACATGTACATCAACATCAACATTCATTCCTGGTCTCAGTAATTTTATTTTTTCAGCGTCATTTGATGCATCTAAGGATATTTTTACCGGTAATCTTTGAATTGTTTTTACAAAGTTACCAGTTGCATTATCTGGAGGCAAAATAGAGAAACGAGATCCTGTAGCGGGTGAAAAAGAGGTAATTGTACCTTGGAAATCATAGTCAGGATAAGCATCTACTTTTAAAGTTACTTTTTGTCCCATTACCATTTTGTTCAATTGCGTTTCTTTGAAATTAGCAATTACCCAAGCTTCTTGGTTATTGATAATATAAAATAACGATTGTCCTGGTTGAACTAATTGCCCTGGTTGAATATCAATTTTTGAAACCTGACCGTCAATTGCAGCCGTAATAACGGTATAAGAGATATTTAAATTTGCTGCATCTAGTAAAGCTTGTGCTCTTTTGATATTGGCAGCAGCCACTTCAGTTAGTTTATCTGAAGCTTTCGATTTCGCTATAATAACTGATTTTTGGTAAGCACTTGCTTTTTGTTGTTGTTGCAAAATGCGGACTTGGTTTTCAGCTTCTTGTTTCGCTGTAGAAGCTTGTTCATACTGTTGTTTAGTGATGGTATGGCTTTTATACAAATTGTTGTAGCGATTGTAGTCACTAGTTATTTGCGCCAATTTAATTTTAGCACTTTCAATACTTCCGCTAGCCGATTGAACAGTAGCGTCAGAGGCAGAAACACTTGCAAGCGCGCTACTGATATCTGCCCTAGAAACCTCAAAGTTTCCTTCAGCAGCAGCAAGAGCAGCAGTTGCTTCCGCGATTTTTAATTGATAATCTTTCTTATCGATCGTAAATAAAGTATCTCCTTTTTTTACATAGTCGTTATCTTTTATGTACACTTTACTTACGTAACCCGATACTCTTGGAATAATTGGGTTCATGTTTTTCTCAATTTGAGCATCATCCGTTTGCTCGTGGGCTAACGAGTGTAAGTATTTATAAGTTCCATATCCTCCGCCTATCACTACCAAGATCACTAGGATAATAATAAATTTTGTATTTGTTTGTTTCTTTTCCATGTGAGTAATAATTATATTTTTGAAAGGTTGAAGGTTTTAGATAATTGTCCTGTTACTGAAAGTAACTCGTAATATTTTTGAACGATATTGGCTTTGGCCAAAGCTTTATTAATGGTAGCATTTAGTTGTTCGACATCAGCTTCTAGTAAATCATTGGTATTTGATAAACCATTGTCGTATTTATCTTTTATGATGCGATAGTTTTCAGTAGACTGTTCAACCGCCTGAGTGTATACATTACTTTGTTTAAGCGCTAATTGATAGTCTTCTATCGATTTTTGAACTTCAATTTTGATATAGTCAGTCAGCATTTCTTCTGAATTTTGGACTTCCGATGCTTTACTTTCTGCTAGTTTTACCATAGTGCCATTTTTTAGAATGGAACTCAAATCATAGGAAACACCTACACCAAAGTTCATAGCATTTTGGATCGTAACAACATTTTTAATATCTAATACGGTATACCCTCCAATTAGTGATAGGGACGGATAATACGCGCTTTTAGCCATTTTTATATTGGCTTGACTCGCTTTTTCCTGAAAGTGAATAGCTTCTAAATCTTTACGATTTTGCAGTGCAGGTTCTTCGCTTGTAGGAACATTATCCATAGTCAAATCAACAAAATCACTTTCTTTTACTTCTAGTTTAGTGTTTGGAGGTAATTTTAAAAGTGTTGTCAGCGAGTAATTGACAATGTTTAAATTGTTGTTTGCTTCATCTAATGATAGTTGTATTTTTGAAACTTGTAGTTGCGATTTTAATAAATCATTTCTAGGAATGATTCCGTTTTTTTCTAATTCGATAAAATCAGTTACGCGTTGTTCTGCTTTCTTCTGATTTTCTTTAAGGAGCTCTATTGTTTTTTGTGCCTTATACAAACTCGCGTAATAATTTACCACATTCATTGCAACATCTTCCTTTGTTTGCAAGGAATTAGCCGTTTCCGCTTGATAGAGATTATCTTGAAGTTTAATGCTATTTTGAATTTTGAATCCTCCAAAAATAGGTAAAGTAGCATTTGCTTGTCCGATAATTAATTGATCTACAGTAGGAATAGCTGTTGTCGAAGAACTGTTTTTGTTAATTTTTAAGTCTACAGATGCCTTAGCTAATCTTTGATACTGCCCCGAGACTTTAAAATCAGGATACTGATTGTTTTTTACGGACTGTAATTCATATTTTTTGGTGTTCACTTTCGTGTTTGCTAGCGAGACCTCATTGCTTTTGGTCCAAGCCATATGAACGGCTTCCTCAAGAGAAAAACTCGTTCTATCTTGTGCTTCAATAGAATTAATTCCTATGAAAAAGATGCCTAAGAACATTATTTGACTAACTTTCATATACTAGTAGTGCTTTTATTGTTTGTTGAATGTGTTTTGTGAGAACTGTTTTTATGTAATTATCATATAGCGCTTCCGTGTTCAAGTTTAATAAGTTTTCAAAAAACGGTCTATTCATTTGAAAATGAAAAAATGTACCTAAAATAGTGGGTGTGATTAGCGGTATTACAATATCCTTTCTAAAAACACCTTTGTTTTGTCCCTCTATTATAATAGTTTCTAAAGATTTGAGGTTTCCCTTTTTGAGTTCAGAAAATGTCTCATGATTTATGTTTCTCTTTTTTGAAGTAAATTCGAAGTGTAAAATTCTGTAAAGTCCTCTATTAGAATTGACGCGATTAATGTAAAGTTCAATTAGCTTATTGACTTTTTCAATCGGCTCTAGATTTTCTAATATCAAATGATCTAATTGTAGTTTTAAGTCGGTAGTTCGATGGAGAATTAGCGCTTCTAGTAGTCGCTCCTTAGATCCAAAGTAATAAGAAATCATAGCGATGTTTATTTTCGCTTCTTTAGATATATCCCGTATCGATGTTCCATCAAAACCTTTTTCCGAAAATAGCAGTTCTGCCACTTCGAGTATCTTGATTTGTTTATCGTTGAAATTAGTTTCCAAATTATTGATTTTTTTAGGAGAGCAAAATTAAACAACCGTTTAAATTAAACGTTCGTTTAATTTAATTTTAACATAATTTTAACTATTGTTTTAAAGTAGGAATAAAGTATATATGTATTTGCAAATCTGTGCTTTGGGTTGTAGTTTGTCTTATATTTTTCGAATAATCATCTACTTTATTTAGTTGTTTATGAGTTTTTTAACTAATTGTTTTATTCATAAATTGGTTTGGGAATATTGTATTTGATAATTGAATAGTTTTTCATCGCATATATTTTATGCTAAGGCTAAATTGTATTAAACAATGCTTAAAATTTTAATTTATGAACGTTCATTCTTTTTTTTTGTTTTACTTTTGCACTATCAAATAAATTAAATGGTGGAAAGCGTTGCAAAGAGGATTTGGAATGTTGTTGTAATTATTATGGCTGTTTTTATGTTTTACAGTGGTGTGCAACATTTTAGGAATTCAGTATTTTATAATCCTTTTGTTCCTAACTTTTTGCCTTTCAAAATGGTGATTATTTATTTTTATGGTGTAATAGAAATAGCTATAACATTACTTCTTTTAATAAAAAAATATAGAGGAATTGGAGCATTTTCTTTATTTGCGTTAATGCTATTTTTTTTACCCATCCACATTTGGGATGTATTCTCAGATACTCCAGCAATTGGAAGTCATCAATTGGCATTGATTCGTTTAGTTATTCAATTCGGATTAATAGCGATAGCTTGGAAATTAAAAAATATTTATTTTAATAAAAAATAATATGGCACTACTGCAAAAAAGTATTGAGAAACGAAGCTCGCTTTTAAAAGCGACATTGTTTCTGGTTAATAATGGAGGTATTCAAGGTGCGTCAATGGCCAAAGTGGCTAAAGTTGCCAATGTTTCTCCAGCTACTATTTATCTATATTTTGAGAGCAAGCAAGACATGGTCAATCAATTGTATCTAGATGTCAAATCCTCTTTTGCGGAAGCAGCGTTTAAAGGATATGATTCTGAAAAACCCATAAGAGAAAGTTTCGAAAAGATATGGTTAAATATGGCTGATTTTAAATTGCAACAAAAAGAGGAAGCTTCTTTTTTGTCACAATGCGACAATACACCTATGATCGATGAAGCAACCAGACAAGAAGGACTGAAACATATTGCTCCTCTTTTTGATTTGTGGACAAAAGCAAAACAGGACGGGATAATAAAAGAAATGTCACCCTATTTACTTTATGCTTTTACGATTTATCCCTTAGCTTTTCTGATGAATATGGAAAATAGAAAGCTTTGTCCATTATGCGATACCGTTTTAAAAGATGCTTTTCAAGCGGCTTGGGATAGTATTCGGGTTTAAAATTTTAATGAATTAAAAAATAACAATAAATACATAAAATAAAAATGGAATTAATAGATAAATTGAAATGGCGTTACGCTGCTAAAGCGATGAATGGTCAAAAAGTAGCACAAGAAAAAATAGATACCATTATTGAAGCGGCTTCACTAGCGCCAACATCAAGTGGTTTGCAACCTTTTGAAATTATGGTGGTTACAAATCAAGAGATAAAGGAAAAAATTAGAGCTATTGGCTGGAATCAATCCGTGATTACTGATTGTTCCCATTTGCTTGTTTTTGCTGCTTGGGATAATTATACTGTGGAGCGTATCAATAAAATGTTTGACTTGACTAATGAAATTCGTGGTTTCAAAAATGAGGGTTGGGAAAATTACCGTCAAATGCTTTTAGGACTTTATCCTCAAAGAGATCCTGAAGTTAACTTTCAGCATGCTGCAAGACAAGCTTATATTGCGTTTTCGCAAGCTATTGCAGCAGCAGCTTTTGAAGGCGTAGACAGTACACCTATCGAAGGGTTTGATGAAAATGCCTTAGATGAAATTCTAGGATTAAGAGCAAAAGGACTAAGAAGTTGTGTAATTCTTCCTCTTGGTTACAGAGATGCTGAGAATGACTGGTTAGTTAATTTAGTTAAAGTTAGAAAAAGCAAGGAAGATTTAGTTACACTAATTGACTAAGCTATTGCTATAAAAAATAGTTTCTTAAATCAGTCTTTCTTTTGTAGAGAGGCTGTTTTTTTTGAAACATATTTGACTTATATATTATGAAGTTTTTTGATTGTATTATTCAAAATTGTGAATATCTATTTTATGAATCGTCCTTTTATTTTTTCTTTTAAATCTATCTTTGACATCCTTAAAAAAAATTAGAGATGAGCACAATTTGGTACGAATGCAAAGTAAAATATAGAAAAACAGACGAAACTGGTGGACAAAAAATCACAACTGAACCTTATCTAGTAGATGCTTTGTCTTATACAGAAGCAGAAAGTAGAATTACAGAAGAGATGTCAGCATATATTAGTGAAGAATTTAAAATCACCAATATAAAAATGGCTAATTATGCCGAAATACATCCGTTTGAAAATGCGGACCGTTGGTTTAAATCAAAAGTATCTTTATTGGCTTACGACGAAGAAAGCGGTAAAGAGCGCAAAACGAGCATGTATTTATTAGTTCAAGCTAATGATGTCAAAGAAGCTTTTGACAATACTACAGGAGTTATGAAAGGAACTATGGGCGACTATACTATTCCTGCTATTTCAGAATCACCTATTATGGATGTTTTTCCTTATTTCTCAGGAGAAGAAGGAGAGTTGGAACAACTAGAAAAATTCAACGCACTGAAAGCTTCAAAACCAGAAGTGGCAGCAGAAATAGAAGACCACATGGAGTTTGTTGCTGAAGAAGAAACATTTTCCTAACTATTTTGCATTAAAATAAATCCCGCAAATACACAAATTAAGAAGTCATAATGGGATTTTTTGTTTGTGTATTTGTGGTTTTTTATTTTAAAATCTATTTCTCTAACACTTTCTCATACGCTTTTCTGGGGCTTCCTCTAAAATATACTTCGCCGCAGTATGTATAGCCAAGACTTTCAAAAATTTTAATCATCGCAAGATTATCAAAATTAGTATCGGCTTTGATGCTGTAGATGTTATTGCTTATAGCAAAAGCTTCTATGTGTTTCATTATCATTTTAGCAAGACCTTTACCTAAATGCTCTTCAGCGATAGCTACTCGATGGAGTACAACGAATTCATCGTTTGTAAGCCATTTACCTTCAATAGCAGCGTATGCTGGTTCGTCACTAATTAAGAGTGCAGTGTAACCTGTTACTTTTTCGTTTTCCAGCAAAACAAATCCTGAGCCTTTTTCAATGTCTTTTTGTATTACTTCTGGATTAGGGTAACCATCTTGCCATTGATCGCTGCCATCTTCTTTTCGGCGTTGAATCGCTTGCTGCAAAATCGTCCATATTTGTTCGAGTTCAGTTAATTCTGCTTTTCTAAATTGGTAATTCATTATTTTTTATTAAGTTTTCAAAAGATAAATAAGTGCTAAAAGTACAAAAGAACTGGGACTTTTAATTACTGTTTGTAGTTCATAGCATCATTTTTTTGTCACAGATCGAAAAAAACGCAATTAACATGTTAAAAATAAATTAACCTGTTTTTACAGTTATTCTGATACAAAAAAAAACCGTTGCACAATGATGTTGCAACGGTTTTTACAAAATAAATAAACAAAACGTTATTTTGGCATAATAACGGTGTCAATTGCATGAATCACTCCGTTAGATGCTGCTACATCAGCAAGTATAACTGCTGACATACCACCTTTTGCGTCAGTCAACATTACTTTTCCATCTTTTAAACTCAAATCAATTTTTTCTCCTTGAACAGTTGTAACAGTGTATTTTCCTTTGTTCCCGTTTATTGCTTCGATTACAGCTGCCGCGTCAAATTTTCCCGCTACTACATGATATGTCAGAATTGATTTCAACATTTCAACATTCTCAGGCTTCAATAAACTATCTACTGTTCCAGCTGGCAGTTTATCAAAAGCAGCGTTATTAGGTGCAAATACTGTAAATGGACCTGCTCCGCTCAATGTTTCAACTAAGCCAGCCGCTTTAACTGCTGCTACAAGCGTTGAAAAATCTGCATTTCCAGCCGCAACATCCACAATAGTTCCAGTTTCAGCCACAGCCATTGTATCCATTGCTACTGTTGTAGTGTCAGCCATATCAGTAGTATCAGCTGTTTTCTTTTCACCACATGAAGTAACGATTGCTCCTAATAGTGCAAACGCACTAATTGTTTTTACTAATTTCATAGTTTGTGTTTTAAGTTTAAATTAATTAAGATACTCAAAGATAGCTATTTATTTTAATTGTTTAATCTTTTTAACAAAAAATTAAACAAATTTAAAACAAAGAATAAAAGAGCAGCTGTATACTTAATAATCAGTTGTATTGCTTACGAAATATAATTAAGCGATTGTCCATTTTAATTACAAAAATTACAAATAATACATTTAAAATCCATATAATCCTGCTTTTGCAATGCGAACATCTTCGTCTCCATGAGCACCTCCAACGCCAATACCACCTACTACTTTCCCATTAATATAAATTGGGATTCCTCCATCCATCGCTAAAATATTCTCATCTAGAAATCTGAAATCCTCTGGAATACTACCGTTTTTAAGTCCTTTAGCAATTTCCGCAGTTTCCCTTTTTTGAGAAGAAGCGGTATAAGCTTTTTTATAACTTGCCCTTACAGTATGCACTCCAGCGTTATGATGTCTCAATACCGCTAGTGTTTGCCCAGATTTGTCAACTACAGTGATAGTTACGAATAATCTGTCTTTTTCTGCCTGTTCAAATGCGCGCTGTACAATTTTCCTAGCAGATTCTCCAGTAAGAATAGGTTCTGTTGTTATTTTTTCTTGAGAGTTTACCATAGTTACAATAAAAAGTAGGGCTGTTATTATTATTTTTCTGTTCATTATTTTATTTTTTAGGTGGTAGACCGGTATTGACTACATCAAATTGGTATCCAAGAACAGACATCACCAGGCTAAAGACTTTCACTTGAAGAATGTCAAATGCTTAGCTAATTTAAGCCTTTTTTTAATACGTTTCGGGCTGCTTTACCTATTAATTCTACTATTTTCAATCATTAAAACATACAATTTAGGGTTTTGCTGATGTTGTTATCATACATTGATAAGGCTAACTAATTACTAAAAACATTGCTTTTATTCACTTGTGCATAAAAGAGGTTAAACAGTTATTCTAAAGTGTTTAAATGCCGCTTAAATCCTTCTTAAAGTTGCTTTTAAGTGTTGTTTTCATTCGTTTAATGCGCTTTTTTACTTCTTATTAGGTGCCTTAATTGACTTTGAAAATCGAATTTCGATAAGAATTAACTTTGTTATATTTTACTTTTAGAGCGATTAAAACTTTTTATTGATAATTTATTACTTTTATCCTCTACAAGAAATGGATAGGTATGAACAACGAGAAACTTTCTAACGACTCTCTACTGCGTAAAATTGATGAGCAAGAATCTGAAATAAACCGACTTGTAAAGGAAGGGCAATTCCGCAGCTACTTTGACTTCTACCAAAATGGATCTCAAGATCTAGTATGTGTAGTAGATTTAGATGGTTTTTTTAAAGAGATTAACCCCGCCTTCATAAAGATTTTGGGTTATACTAAGGAGGAATTATTAGCAAATCCGATCCGATCATTTCTACATCCTGAAGATGTTGAAAAAACCGCTATAGAAGCACAACTGTTATCAGAATCGAAATCTTCAATGAATTTTGAAAATCGATATGTTAAAAAAAATAAAGAAATTGTAACCGTAGAATGGACTATGACATTATCTCCAGTAGGAGATTTTTTATATGCTATTGGTAGAGATATTACTGAAGAAAGAAGGAATAATGAGCGTTTAATTGCTAATGAACGATTACTAAATGAAGCCCAAAAAATTGCTAAAATTGGCAGTTGGGAATTAAATTTGGTTACTAAAGAAATGATTTGGTCAAATCAACTCTACCAACTCTATAATATTGAAGTCAAGCAAGAACAAAATTTGTATCACGAGTTTTTAAATCTTTTCTCAAAAGAAGATGCTTCCTTCTTTTTAAAAAAAATCGAACAAGCTATTAAAGATAGAAAGCAATTTGAAGTTGAACAAGAAATCATTCTATCAAATAATATAAAAAAATGGCTAAATGCTATTGTGATACCTATTATTGATGATAACGGATTAGTTTCTGCAATAAGAGGTAACACGCAAGATATTACTGAGAAAGTAATTACTGAGCAAGCAATAAAAGCTCAGGAAGCTGCAGTAGTTGAGTATCGGCTAAAGCTCATTACACAAGAAAGGAATTCTAAGTTTAAAAATTATGTAGAGAATGCTCCTGATGGCATTTTTGTTTTTGACGGGAGTAGAAATTATCTAGAGGTTAATTACGCTGCAGTACAATTGACTGGATATTCTAAAGAGGAGCTTTTGCAAATGAAATTTGGAGATTTATCTCCAAAAGAGGAAGACGATGAATTGACTAGTATGGTACAAGATCTTGAGACAACCGGTGTTTTAAAGGGAGAAATGAAAATTATTCGCAAAACTGCTGAAGTTTTGTGGTGTTTTCTTGATGTAATAAAACTATCAGAAAATAGGTTCCTCGGATTTGTTAAAGACATAACAGCAAAGAAAAATGCAGAAGAGCTGATCGTGGAGAGCGAAAAACGCTTCAGGAAGTTAGTAGAATATAATGAAGGTATTATCACGATAATAGATAAAGACCTAAAGACTCTTTTTAGAAGCGCCTCTTCGTCACGAATTACGGGATATTCTGACAAAGAGTTTAAAAGAATCTCTAGTAGTACTTATTACCATCCTGATTTTTTAGATTATGTAAAAACAAAGATTCAGCAGTCAGCAGATAATCCTGGTATTCCGATAGATGTAGTTTTTCAGGTAAAACATAAAAAAGGACATTATATCTGGCTTCAAGGAATTCTAAATAATAGAATTTTAGACAAGAGTGTGGGAGGCATAATCGCAAATTTAAAAGATGTAACTGAAGCAAAAACAGCCCATGGAAAGATAAATTTGCTAAAATTGCGGCAACTTCGCCAGGTTTGATTTATTCGATGCGTCAAAACGCTGATGGTTCATTATGTTTTCCTTATGCTAGTACTGCTGTTGAAGAAATTTATGGATTAACATTTCCTGAGATTGAGAATAATGCTAATAAAATTTTTGAGAATATTCATCCTGAAGACTTAGATCAAGTTGTATTCAGTATAAAGGAAACTAAAACGAAATTAATTCCACTAAAAGTAGAATACCGTTATTTTCATCCTGAAAAAGGATTAGTATGGCATAACGTGAATTCTCTACCAATAGTTGAGCCTGAAGGAACAGTAATTTGCCACGGCATTGTTACGGATGTTACTGAGCGAATTTTGGCAGAACAGAAAATCATTAAAACCAATAGACTTTATTCGTTTATTAGTCAGATGAATCAGATGATCGTACGTACAACTGATGAAAGAGCACTTTATAATGAGGCATGCAACATTGCGGTAAACACCGGTAAATTTAAAATGGCATGGATAGGTGTGATTGATGAAAGTTCCAGAGAAATAATTCCCGTTCAAGTTGCAGGAAGTGATTATGAATACTTTGCTAGAATTAATTCTATATCAATAGACGATGAGGTTTTAGGTAGAGGTCCTGCTGGCTGCGCGATTAGAGATGACAGATATGTTATTTGTAATGATATTGAAACTGACCCTAGTATGTTGCCATGGAGGAATGAAGCTTTATTTTGCGGTTATTTATCTCTAATGGCGGTACCAATAAAAAAATTCGGGAAAGTAATAGGAGTGATTTGTTTTTATTCTGGTGAAAAATGTTTTTTTGATTCTGAAGAAATAATCTTGCTAGAAGGAGCTACTAACGATATTTCTTTTGCATTAGAAATTTTTGAAAAAGAAGCTTTACGCAAAAAAGCAGAGGAAGCTATTGTAGAAAGTGAGCGAAGATATCACACTTTGACTGAGTTTTCTTCAGTAGGAATTTTTAGAACTGATCCATCTGGTTTTACTACTTATGTTAATCCATTTTGGTGCAAAATTTCAGGACTGACTTTTGAAGAAGGAATAGGAAATGGTTGGATTAATGCGGTGCACGAGGACGATAGAAAAACAATCTTTCAGAAATGGGAACTAGCTACAACTACAAAAAGCTCATCAATAGAAGAGTATCGTTTTGTTCGCCCAGACGGTTCAATAGCTTGGGTGATGGGGCAAGCTATTCCAGAAATAAATTTTAGAAATGAGATTGTAGGCTACGTAGGCACTATAACTGATATTAGCGAGCGTAAGATTGCCGAAGAAGCAATTTTAGAAGAGAAAAAATTCTCAGAAATGATCATTAATAATCTTCCAGGTATTTTTTATCTCTATGATGAAAATGGCGTTATCATGAACTGGAATAAAAATTTCGAGGTAGTTTCTGGCTATAGTGCAAATGAATTAGCGCAAATGAATCCGCTTGATTTTTTTGACGATGATTTAAAAAATAAAATAAAAGCAAGAATAGAAAACGTGTTCGAAAGAGATACTGCAGGAACAGAAATTGAATTCTTTACAAAAAATAAAAATAAAATTCCTTTTTATATAAATTCTCAATATTTTGAATATAAAGGCAAAAAAAGGATTGTAGGAATGGGATTAGATCTTTCTGAATTAAAAAAAGCAGAAGAAAAGATAAAAATTGCAAACGAAAGATATGAAATGATTTCTGCTGCTACTAAGGATGCCGTTTTTGAATTAGATTTAGTGACCGGAGAAAGCTGGAATAATAAAAATTTTATTGATCTTTTTGGTTTTGGTAGTGCAAAAAGTAATGGATATGAATATCGAGAAATATGGCGATCTAAGATTCATCTAGACGATAGAGCGCGTGTTACTGAAAAACTGGATTACTCATATAGGGATTCTGTAAATTTATGGTCCGATGAGTTTAGATTCCCAAAAGCAGACGGAAGTTATGGGTTATTTTATGCAAGAGGAATCATCTCAAGAGATGAAGATGGAAAAGCTGTCCGCTTAAACGGAGCTATGATTGAAATTACAGAATTGTACAACGTTAAAAAGCAGTTGATCAGCAGTGAAGAGAAATACAAAAGCCTTATTGATCAAGCTTCAGATGCTGTTTTTACTAATAATGTTTCAGGAGATTTACTTGAAGTCAATGAAAGCGCTTGTAATTTGTTAGGTTACACTAAAGAAGAACTTTGCACAAAAAACATTTCAGATTTATACAGTCCTGAAGAACTTAAGGTAAGACCAATAATGTACAAAGAGCTGTTACGTGGTGAGCAAACTATGCTGGAACGTAATATGCTTCATAAAAATGGATCTTTAATTGCTGTCGAAATTACAGCAAAAATGATTGTAGATGGTAGGATTGTTGCCTTTGTAAGAGATATAAGTGAACGCAAAATGATAAATGACGAGTTTACGAAAATGCATAAAAAAATGGAAGCCATCCTTGGCGCTATTCCAGACTTATTGTTTGAAGTAGATTTAGAAGGTAAAATTTATAATTACCATTCTAGTCGAAATGATTTATTAGCAATACCAGCTAGTATGTTTTTAGGGAAAAACTTCACCGAAATATTACCTTCTGATGCAGCTAATTTATGTTTGTCAGCCGTACACGAAGCTTCAGAAAAAGGATTTTCATCTGGGAGGCAATATACGTTACAATTAGAAAATGGGTTGCATTGGTTTGAACTCTCTGTAGCTCCTATGTAAGAAAGTATAGGAAAGAACATGCATTTTATATGCCTGTGTCGCGATATTACTACCGCTAAGCAGTCAGACAATGCTCTCTTTAAAAGTGAAGAACGCTATCGTGGTTTATTAAATAATCTTGATGCGGGAATTGTTGTTTATGCTCCTGACAGTTCAATAGTAGTTTCAAATAAAAAGGCGGCCGAATTAATAGGTTTAACTTACGATCGAATGGTAGGTATTACAGCCTATGATGCAACTTGTCAGTTTTTGAACGAAGATAATTCTGTTATGGATGTGAATAATTGCCCTGTAAATCAGATAATTGCAAGTAAAGAACCTCTGAAAAATTTCATAATAGGGGTGAAACATGAATTAACTGATGAAGTTGCGTGGCACTTAATTAATGGATTTCCTGATATTGATGTTTCTGGGAATATTACTGAAATTGTAATTAGTTTTATTGATATTACAGAACAAAAGGTCATGGAAATGGAGTTACTAAAAGCTAAAGAATTAGCGGAATCCGCAAGTAAAGCTAAAACTAATTTCCTAGCTAATATGAGTCACGAGATTAGAACACCATTAAATGGTATTATTGGTTTTACACATTTACTAATGAAGTCTGATCTTAAGAAAAATCAATCCGAATATATGACTACCATCAATGAATCTGCCAATTCATTGATGCAAATAGTTAATAATGTTCTGGATTTCTCCAAAATTGAATCTGGAAAATTAGAATTAGATATAGAAAAGGTAAATCTTCATAAATTAACGAATCAAATTATTAATCTGTTTAGTTTTCAAGCCAAGCAAAAAAATATTGATTTAATTCTCAACATCGAAAAATCAGTTCCACAATTTGTTTTAACTGATTCTGTTCGATTAAAACAAATATTGGTGAACCTATTAAGTAATGCGATAAAGTTTACCAATTTTGGTGAGATTAGAATGGATATTAATGAAATTCCCTCATCAGAAAAAAAATGGACTACTCTTAATTTTTCTGTAAAAGATACCGGGATTGGAATTAAAACGGTTAATAATGCAAAGATATTCAAGTCATTTGTGCAAGAGGGCAATTCTACTAACAGGAAATTTGGCGGTACAGGATTGGGATTATCCATTTCAAATCAGCTCTTAGCTTTAATGGATAGTAAATTAGAATTAATTAGTAAATATGGTGATGGAAGTGACTTTTATTTTACAATTAAATTAAAGAAAGTAAAGAATAAAAAAGTGAAAGAGGCTAGTCTTAGTGAAATTATTGAAAGCTGTACATCTGAAACTGTAGTTACACTAAGTGATAAAAAAGTGCTGATTGTGGAGGATAATAAGATTAATATGCTTTTAGCAAAGACATTAGTCAAAAGGATTATTTCTAATTGTACTGTTTTACAAGCTTATGATGGTAATGAGGCTGTAGCACTTTATAAAAAAGAAAAACCTGATGTGATTTTAATGGATATTCAGATGCCAAATAAAAATGGATATGAAGCCACAGAAGAAATTAGAAAGTTTGATCATTCTGAAAATATTCCCATCATTGCAATCACTGCGGGAATAATGGTTGGAGTTAAAGAAAAATGTCTGGAAGCAGGTATGAATGATTACTTGCCAAAACCAATTATTCAATTGGATTTAGAAAAAATATTGTGCAAGTGGTTGCATAAGAATTGATTTTTTTTAAATAAATTAATGAAAGCAATTTTGTAGCGTATAAAAACAGTTTGATTTACTATAAAAAAAGCCTGTATGATTGAGCATACAGGCTTTTAGGTTTTGGTTAAAATATAGTTGGTTAATTATTTATAATTTTCAGTTCGACCATACAAGCTTTCATCATCTGGTAGGTTCTTTCGATATCATTATCTAAACCTATAGAAAAACGGATTAAACCATCCGTCAATCCCATTTCTATTTGTTCATCTACTGGAATTTCACTTGAAGTTGAGGTTCCTGGAGCGCTAAATAGTGTTTTGTAGAATCCTAAACTCACGGCTAAATACCCTAAGTTTTTAGACTGCATTAATTCCATTAAAGCATTCGCTTTTGCCAAAGTTCCTACATCTAGCGTCATCATTCCTCCAAAACCATATTCTGGATTAATCATAGTTTTGTACAATTTGTGACTCGGATGACTTTCTAAACCTGGATAAACGGTTGTCAATCCGTCTTTTTCGAAACGTTCCGCCAGATACATAGCATTATGACTGTGTTGTTTCATACGGATGTGTAGTGTACGCAAGTTTTTCATTACACTGGCAGAACGCATACTATCCATTGTTGGCCCTAACAACATGCTAGCACCGCTATTCACATTTTTTAAACTGTCAATAAATGCTTGTGATGCACAAGTTACTCCGCCCACAGTATCACTGCTTCCATTAATGTATTTTGTTAAACTGTGAATCACGATATCAGCGCCTAGTTTTGCTGGAGAAACCGATAAGGGTGAAAAAGTGTTGTCAACCACAAGTGTTAAGTTATGGCGCTTTGCAATTGCAGACAAACCTTCAATATCAGCCACTTCAAGCAAAGGATTACTCACTGTTTCACAGTATAAAACTTTAGTATTTGGAGTGATGGCATTCTCTATAATAGCTAGTTTTGTAATATCTACAAATGTGGTTTTAATGCCTAATCTTGGAGCAAAATTCTTTAAAAAAGCATAAGTTCCCCCATATATTGTTCTGCTTGAAACAATGTGATCGCCAGTTCCACATAATTGTAGTAGAGTAGGCGTGATGGCTCCCATTCCTGATGCCGAAACATTAGCTGATTCTGTTCCTTCCATCGCTGCCATAGCTTTGTCTAAATACAAATTACTAGGCGAAGAATGGCGAGAATACAAGTAACATCCTTCCATATTTCCTTCAAAAGTATCAAACATAGTTTTTGCCGAAAGAAAGGTGTAAGTTGATGAGTCGGAAATGGATGGATTTACACCACCAAATTCTCCAAAGTATTGTAAATCTTGAATATTGTCTGCGGGATTGAAGTTTTTCATATCTATTTTTTTTGGAGCTATTTCCTGCTATTCGCTATATTTTTTATTTGCTATCGCTAATAAAAGGATGCCGCTGATCAGGACAAGGGTTTTTCGTTGTTGATAAGTCGATTCAAAATAAAAGTATTTAAGATTATTAATCAATACTATTGTATTACATTAGATTTTAAAACTATTAAATAATAAAATTGTAAATTTATTTTCTAAATTAACCTGAAGAATAAGATTTGTATAGATTTTATTTCAATTTAAATCCAAAAAAAATGATGCTAGACGCAATAGATAAAAACCTACTTTTCCTGTTACAATCGGATTGTAAGAAAACAACCAAAGAACTTTCTCTCAAATTGAACCTTTCTGTAACTGCAGTTTATGAGCGAATCAAAAAATTAGAACGGGAAGGCATAATAGATAAATATGTAGTTTTAGTTGATCGCTCTAAAGTCGAGAAAGGTTTTGTTGTTTTTTGCCATCTAAAACTGATCCAACATACTAAAGAGTTTATTTCGAAATTTGAAAGTCAAGTCGTGCAACTAAAGGAAGTCTTAGAATGCCATCATGTAAGCGGTGATTATGATTATATTCTAAAAATTGTCGTAAAAGACATGGAAGCCTATCGAGAATTCTTGGTTACTAAACTCACCACTTTAGAACATATAGGAAGTACACACAGTACTTTTATGATCAATGAAGTCAAAAATACGACAGTCATTGTACTTTAATAGTTACAAAACAATATTAAAAATCAGCTACAAATAATTTAAAACTTGATTGTTTGTAGCTGATTTTGGAATTTGTAATACTGATAATTTTATTTGTATTCTATTGTGTTATAACCATTTGTTACTGAATGCATTTTCTTAACAAAAAACCTCGCGAATTAAACTTTAAACAAAACTTAATTCCTTAATTTTGTGGAACATTTTATAAAAACACACTAAAATAAATTACTATGAGTTCATTTGACGTAGTCATTATAGGTTCAGGACCTGGAGGATATGTATCAGCAATTCGTTGTGCGCAACTAGGTTTTAAAACAGCAATTATCGAGAAATATTCTACTTTAGGTGGAACTTGTTTAAATGTAGGTTGTATTCCTTCTAAAGCTTTGCTTGCCTCTTCTCACCATTATAGTGAAATTTCACATTTTGCAGATCACGGAATCGAAGTTTCTGGTGAAGTAAAAGTAAATTTAGAAAAAATGATTGCACGCAAACAAGCTGTTGTTGACCAAACTTCTGGTGGTGTGAAATTTTTGATGGACAAAAATAAAATTACTGTTCTTGAAGGCTTAGGTTCTTTTGTTGATGCTACGCATGTTGCGGTTGCTAAAGCTGATGGAACTTCAGAAACTATTGAGGCTAAAAATATAATTATTGCTACAGGTTCTAAACCATCTTCTTTACCATTTATCAAATTAGATAAAGAAAGAATCATTACTTCTACAGAAGCGTTGAAATTGAAAGAAGTACCTAAACACTTAATTATTATTGGTGGTGGAGTTATTGGTATTGAGTTAGGTCAAGTCTATTTACGTTTAGGAGCACAAGTTTCTGTAGTAGAATATTTAGACAGAATTATTCCAGGAATGGATGCTTCTTTGTCTAAAGAATTGACTAAAGTATTAAAAAAACAAGGTATGAAATTCTACGTTTCGCATAAAGTGAAATCAGTAGAAAGAAATGGAGATGGAGTTGTAGTTCAAGCAGAAAATGCTAAAGGAGAAACAATCACTTTACAAGGAGATTACTCTTTAGTTTCTGTTGGTCGTCGTCCCTATACAGAAGGATTGAATGCTGAAAATGCTGGAGTAAAAATTTCGGATAGAGGAATGGTTGAAGTAAACGATCATTTACAAACTAATGTTCCTAATATCTATGCAATTGGTGATGTAGTTCGTGGTGCAATGTTAGCACACAAAGCGGAAGAAGAAGGTACTATGGTTGCTGAAATATTAGCAGGTCAAAAACCACATATTGATTATAACTTGATTCCAGGCGTTGTTTATACTTGGCCAGAAGTGGCTGCAGTTGGACAAACAGAAGAGCAATTAAAAGCTGCTGGTGTAGATTATAAATCAGGAAGTTTCCCTTTCAAAGCGTTAGGTCGTGCGAGAGCAGGAGGAGATTTAGACGGATTTGTAAAAATTCTTGCTGATACAAAAACCGATGAGGTTTTAGGAGTTCACATGATTGGTGCTCGTTGTGCTGATTTGATTGCAGAAGCAGTAACTGCAATGGAATTTAAAGCATCTGCCGAAGATATTTCTAGAATGTCACATGCGCATCCTACTTTTGCGGAGGCTATAAAAGAAGCTGCATTAGCCGCTACAGATAATAGAGCACTGCACGTATAGTTGAAATTTTAATATTTGAAATTCCAAGTTCCAAAATAATAAATCCCAAATTCCAAAAATATAATAATTGGAATTTGGGATTTTTTTGGAATTTACTACGTTTTATTTCAAACTTCCTACCATATCTTCTGGTTTTACCCAAGCATCAAAATCTTCTGAAGTAACGTATCCTAAACGAACTGCTTCTTCTTTTAAAGTTGTGCCGTTTTTATGCGCTGTTTGAGCAATTTCAGCAGATTTGTAATAACCAATTTTAGTATTCAAAGCAGTAACTAACATTAATGAATTATCAACTAATTCTTTGATGCGTTTGTAGTTTGGTTCGATACCTTGAGCGCAATGTTCATCAAAAGAAAGACATGCATCTCCTAATAAACGAGCCGATTGTAAAAAGTTTGCAGCCATTAATGGTTTAAAAACATTCAATTCATACTGACCTTGCATTCCTCCAACGGTAATAGCAACATCATTACCCATCACTTGTGCGCAAACCATAGTTAAGGCTTCACATTGTGTTGGATTTACTTTTCCTGGCATAATTGAAGATCCAGGCTCGTTTTCTGGAATTATTATTTCTCCAATTCCTGAACGTGGTCCTGAAGCTAGCATACGCACATCATTAGCAATTTTGTTTAATGAAACGGCTAATTGTTTTAAAGCACCATGAGATTCTACAATTGCATCATGAGCTGCTAATGCTTCAAATTTATTTTCAGCAGTTACAAAAGGATGTCCTGTAAATTCAGCGATATACTCAGCTACTTTTACATCGTAGCCTTCTGGTGTATTTAGTCCAGTTCCTACTGCTGTTCCTCCTAAAGCTACTTCTGATAAGTGAGCCAGCGTGTTTTTAACTGCTTTTAAACCGTAGTTTAATTGCGCTACATATCCTGAAATTTCTTGACCTAAGGTAAGCGGTGTAGCATCCATTAAATGCGTACGTCCAATTTTTACAACATTTTTGAATTCAATAGCCTTAGCGTGCAAAGTGTCTCTTAGTTTTTCAACACCTGGAATGGTAACTTCAACAACCGCTTTGTAAGCAGCGATGTGCATTCCTGTGGGAAAAGTATCATTAGAAGATTGTGATTTGTTTACATCATCATTTGCTTTAATGAATTGTTCGCCTTCGCCAATGTTGAAACCTTTTAACACTTGAGCACGATTAGCAACAACTTCATTTACGTTCATGTTGCTTTGTGTCCCAGAACCTGTTTGCCATATTACCAATGGAAATTCATTATCTAATTTTCCGGCAAGTATTTCATCACAAACAGCTGCAATTGCATCTCTTTTTTCTGTTGGCAATACTCCTAAATCGCAATTAGCATATGCAGCAGCTTTTTTTAGATAAGCAAAACCTTCAATGATTTCTTTAGGCATTGATGCTGAAGATCCTATTTTGAAGTTGTTTCTAGAACGTTCAGTTTGTGCGCCCCAATATTTGTCTGCAGGAACCTGCACTTCACCCATGGTGTCTTTTTCTATTCTGAATTTCATGTCGTTGTTATTTATAAATATGTAGTTTATTATACTTTTAGCCCCGATGGAAATGGAAATCCTTTTCTTTTTTTCTTAAAAAAGAAAAGATTGGAGTGTACAGCGGGAATAGCTCCAAATTCTGAGCTCAAAAATACGGATAATTCCTTTTTTATAAAAATTCATTGATAGTTTTTATGCTTTTTTATTGGTATGAAAACTATTTAAACTTACATTTGTACTTACATTCAAAAATTCCGGAAAACATGTTTGAATTTTCACAGTATTTAGGCTTTTTACTTTTCTTAACCGTTCTTACAATAGGATTCTGGTTAATGTTTTTTTTAGTAAGTTTCGTATCCTATTGGGTAGGTGGCGCAACTTGGGAAGCATATAAAGAGAAAAGAGAAAAAAAGAAGCAAGAACAACAAGCAGTTTAAAACTGTTTGTTAAATAAAAAAAGGACCCATGTAAATGAGTCCTTTTTTTTGTGCCTATATATTTTTGGGATTTTTGTAAAAATAAGGACTCCATTTCTGAAGCCCGTATTTGTTTTATCCTTGGAAATCACCTTCGTTATCGTTTTGATTTGGTCTAGGTCTTTCTCTCTCGTTTTTAGGTTTGTTGAAACGATATGTGAATGATAGACTAAATTGTCTTTGTCTCCACTGCATTTCGCTGTATGAACTTACAACTCCTTGAAGATAATTCTCAGTAATTCTTTTTCTAGAATTAAATACATCACTAATATTGAACGATAGTGTTCCTTTATCTTTCAAAACATCTTTACTAAACGCTAAGTTAGCTGCAAAAACACCTAAGCTTTTACCTTGAGCACTTGTTTGTGGTGCATTATAACTTGCATTAGTTTGCCAGTCAATTTTGTACGGCAATGTTATCTTTGAAGTTATTCTTGAAGACCAAGATGTCGCTACATTACCAAAATCTTGGACATTTACGTTATTGTTAAAATCAGTGTAGGTAAATATACCTTGAGTTTCATTTCTAAATAAGTTGAAGTTTCCATTTAATTTCCACCATTTATAAGGAGAATAGTTTAATGTAAATTCAAATCCAGTTCTATACTCAGTTGCTAAGTTAATTGGTGAGCTAATAATTACTGGAGTTCCGTTAACGAATGCACCTGATTCTCTTCTTGCAAATTGAAAAACATCTGTTGTTTTATTAACATATAACGAAGTGTTGAATGTCAATTTTTCCCATCTTTTGATGTATCCAAAATCAAGCGCATCAGAAAATGCTGGATTTAAGTCCGGATTTCCCACAAAAATATTGATGTTACTAGATAAACTGTTAAAAGGATTCAGCATACGACCTCTAGGCCTTTGTATTCTTCGACTATAACTTACAGAAGCACTACTTTGATCTGATATTTCATAAGTGAAGAATGCGCTTGGGAAAAAGTTACTATACTTTTTAGTATTGTAATCGTTTGTAGCTAATTGATTGATTTCGATATTTGAATCTTCAAAACGCAAACCAAAAAGAACAGAGAATTTATTGATTTTTTGTCCGTATTGCGTATAAAGTGCATTTACTTTCTCTTTATATTCTAATGTATTGGTAAAGTTATTGTTGATAACCCCATCGTTTTCCACTTGGTAATCAGTAACTAAATCTGAAAAATCACCACGGTATCCTGCTTCAAACTGACTTCCTTTTCCAAAAGGTAAAACATAATCCATTTGAATTAAGTTTCTTTTTTGATTTTGATTATTAATAGTTTTGTCTAATTTTAACACATTACTATTCGTCGCTGTATCTGTAATTAAAGCGTCATTCACATCATCATTAGAAGAGAACGAACCGTCAATAGTCAATTTGTGACCATCTCTCTTGAATTTTTTCATGAAATTAGTGGCAAATTCTACATTTTCACTATCGCTAATCTCGTCATTGATTCGGTTTCTCGTGTAGTCATAATTAAAACCTGAATCATAATAATTTTGCAAAACGTTATCAACGTTATCTCCATTACTTTTTCTGTAGTTTAATGAATTTGTCCAAGAAGTAGATTCATTTAAATACAATTCAATTCCAAAATTTCCATTATATCCTTTATTATTTCTTTCGTTTTCCCTGTTTTCGTAGATGTAGTTTCTTGTAGAATTATCTGAATTCAAATATTCTGAATTAGTTATCGAGCTACCTGGACTATTACGATTGCTGTATCCTTGAGTAGTAAAAAGATTGAAGTTTTTTGATTTATAATTTAAATTTCCACTTAAACCATAGGTTTCAGGATATCCTGTAGAAGCTATAAAAGTTCCATTTAAACCTTGATTTTTTCCTTTTTTCAATATAATGTTTAATAAACCACCACCGCCTTCTGCGTCATATCTAGCAGATGGATTAGTAATAACCTCCACTTTTTCGATAGCATCAGCAGGAATTAAGCGTAAAGCTTCAGCAATATTAATCGCGTTTGATGGTTTTCCATCAATAAGTACTCTTACATTATCATTACCACGTAAACTTACATTTCCTTCCACATCTACAGAAACAGAAGGAATATTGTCTAAAACGTCACTTACTGTTCCACCTTTTACCATAAGGTCATTCCCTACGTTATATACTTTCTTGTCTAATTTGATTTCGACAGTGGTTTTTTCAGAACGAATAACAACTTCGTTTAACTGATTAGCATCTTCTTCTAAACTTATCAAACCTAAACTCGTGCTAGTCTTTAAACTTTTTTGTTTGATTTCATTAATTTTGAAAGATATAAACTCAATTTTTATATCATAAACGCCAGGATTAACTTCAATATCAAACTCTCCTTTTGGATTTGTAATACCACCTGCTACAGGTTTTGGATTATTTGGAAGTAAAAAAGTAATAGTTGCATACTCAAGTGGTTGTTTACTTACTTTTTCGATTACTTTCCCTGTTATTTTAATTTTAGGTTTCATCGGTGGCTGTTGCGCAAAACTAAAAATAGTAGTTAAAAAAAGAGCTAGAATTAAAGCAGATTTTATTTTTTTCATTTTTATAAACATTAGTTAATTTTGTTAGATTTCAGAAAATGTGTTTGGTTTAAAACCAAAAGTCACAAATAAATGTTAATAGTTTAATGGGTATTTTAAGGTAAAAAGGCAGAAACGTTTTCTAAATATCTTCCGATGATTGCTTTGTCGCCTAAGATGACGATTGGCCTTTCAATTAATATTGGATTCTCAATCATCGTTTGAACGATTTGCTGTTCGTTTAAATTTAAGTCTCTAAAATTTTCAACCCAAATTTTTTCTTTTTGTCGAACTAAATCAATTGGTTTAATCTTTAGCTTTTCAATAATTATACTTAATTCTTCCATTGTAGGTGGGTTTGTTAAATAATTAATTATTTCATATTCGTATTTCGATTCTTCAATAAATGCGACGCAATTTCGAGATTTGCCACAACGTGAATTATGGTATATTTGTATCATATTACTTTATATTTGGCTGGTATTTAGTAAATAAATATTTTTCGTCGAACAAAAGTAAGGTTTGTTTATCGAAGTACGTATAAAATTAAACAAAAAATTATGTTTATAGAACAGGGTGTTAAGCCAGGGAATAGGTTTTCAAAATATATTTGGGGTTCATTGTTGATCATTTTTGCATCATTTCTTGGACAATTAGTGTTTTTAGTTGCTTTGCTTTATAGTTCATTTGCAAATACAAAATCATATCCTACTAGCAATGAAGCTGTAATGCAGTATTTTGATTCGAACCTGACCTTATTTCTTGTGATGGTTTCGTTTGTTGTCACAATGGTAGGTATTTTTTTTGTTGTTCGTAATTTGCATAATCAAAGTTTGCAGTCGATTACCACATCGCGAAAAAAGGTCGATTGGAGTAGGATAGTATTTTCATTTTTGCTTTGGTCAGCTTTTACTATAATTTCGACGCTTTTAGCTTATTATTTTAGTCCAGGTGATTTTGTATTTAATTTTAAACCCATTCCATTTGCTTTTTTGGTTTTAATTGGGATTATTTTCATTCCGATACAAACCAGTTGTGAGGAATTTATTTTTAGAGGTTATTTGATGCAGGGTTTTGCTAATCTCGCTAAAAACAGATGGTTTCCGTTGCTTATGACTTCGCTAATTTTTGGAGGTATGCATTGGTTTAATCCTGAAGTTACTAAAATTGGACCCATAATTATGATCTACTATATAGGAACTGGTTTGTTCCTGGGGATAATTACGTTGATGGATGAAGGTATGGAACTCGCGTTGGGATTTCATGCCGCTAATAATTTAGTGGGAGCTTTACTCGTTACTTCTGATTGGTCAGCATTACAAACGCATTCAATTTTTAAGGATATATCGGATCCTTCTGCAGGATTTGATATTATTTTTCCGGTTATCATTGTTTTTCCTATCCTATTATTTATTTTTAGTAAAAAGTACAATTGGAGCAACTGGAAAGATAAATTACTTGGGAAAATTTTGTAAATTGAGCCTTTCAATTATCTCCAAAATAATATACTACAAAATGATGACCAGTACAATAACTTATAATAATGTTCATAACCTATTTAAATTGAATGGGTATCATCTCAAACGTAATGATTTGTGTCGTATTGCATATAGCTTTATTAAGGAAGGTGATATCTACGAAAAAGCGATGGGCGACTTTATATTAGATTGGTTTGATTCTAAATCATATGTCGAGCTGAAAACATCGGGCACAACGGGAGCGCCTAAAATTGTTAGAATTGAAAAGCAAGCGATGGTAAACTCTGCAATTGCCACAGGTAATTTCTTTGATTTACAACCTGGAAATAAGGTATTACATTGTTTGCCTTGTAAATATATAGCTGGTAAAATGATGTTTGTAAGAGGTCTTATTCTAGGTCTTGATATGGACTTGGTAGAGCCAAGTTCAAATCCTGTCGTGAAAAGTGATGTTAAATATGATTTTGTAGCGATGCTACCTATGCAAGTTCAAAACTCAATAGGAAAGCTCAAAAATGTTAAAAAATTAATTATTGGAGGGAGCAAAATTAATAATGAACTAGTTAAGGAATTATCTACTTTAAAAACACAAGTTTTTGAAACTTATGGTATGACTGAAACGCTTACTCATATTGCTGCGAAGAATATAAAAGAAGAAGTATTTTCTTTGTTACCAAATATAAATATTGCGCAAGATGAAAGAAATTGTCTGGTAATTGATGCTCCAGGAATAGCAGCTGAATCAGTTGTAACTAACGATTTAATAAAGTTAGTTGGAGATCGTCAATTTGTTTTAATGGGTCGGATCGATAATGTAATCAATAGTGGCGGGATCAAATTAATTCCGGAGCAAATTGAAGATAAGCTTACTTCAAAAATTAATGCAAGATTTTTTGTTGCAGGAATGCCGGATCAAGTGTTAGGTGAGAAACTAGTTTTAGTTATCGAAGGAGAAAAACAAAATCTTGATGATGCTATTTTTGATGACCTAGATAAATACGAAAAACCAAAAGATGTTTTTTTTGTGTCAAAATTTGTAGAAACGGATAATGGGAAAGTAAAACGCAAAGAGATTTTGGAGAGTATCTAGTATAGCTCTTTATAAATAGCGAAAAAGCATCTGTCTAAATAAACAAATGCCTTTTTTATATAAATATTTTCCTATTATTGCATTACACTTGTATTACGCCCAAGTTAAATTTTTTCTCAATAGGAGCGTGGTTTGCTGCTTCAATACCCAAAGAAATCCAAGTTCTTGTTTCTAAAGGATCAATGATTGCATCAGTCCATAATCGCGATGCTGCATAGTAAGGAGAAACTTGCTCATCGTATCTGGCTTTTATTTTATCAAATAACGCTGCTTCTTTTGTTTCATCTACGACTTCGCCTTTTGCTTTAAGCGACGAAGCTTCAATTTGTGCTAATACTTTCGCTGCTTGTGTTCCGCCCATAACTGCTAGTTCTGCGCTAGGCCATGCAAAGATTAATCTTGGATCATAGGCTTTACCACACATTGCATAATTTCCGGCGCCGTATGAATTCCCTACGATGACAGTAAATTTTGGCACTACAGAATTACTCACCGCATTTACCATTTTAGCGCCATCTTTTATAATTCCGCCATGTTCTGATTTAGAGCCCACCATAAATCCGGTAACGTCTTGAACAAAAACCAAAGGAATTTTTTTCTGATTACAATTAGCAATAAAACGAGTTGCTTTATCAGCGCTATCAGAGTAGATTACACCTCCAAATTGCATTTCGCCATTCTTTGTTTTAACTACTTTTCTTTGGTTAGCTACAATTCCTACTGCCCAACCATCAATTCTAGCATAACCAGTAATTATGGTTTGCCCGTAGCCATCTTTGTATGCTTCAAACTCTGAATTATCAACTAAACGATTGATGATTTCCATCATATCGTATTGTTCATTTCGTGCTTTTGGTAAAATGCCATAGATTTCTTTTTCGTCTAATGCTGGTTTCTCTGCTTTTATACGGCTGTACCCTGCTTTGTCAAAATCACCTATTTTGTCAACTATATTTTTTATTTTGTCTAGTGCATCTTTATCGTCTTTAGCTTTATAATCCGTAACGCCTGAAATTTCACAATGCGTCGTTGCTCCACCTAAAGTTTCATTATCAATACTTTCACCAATAGCAGCTTTTACTAAATAACTTCCCGCAAGGAAGATACTTCCCGTTTTTTCAACAATCAAAGCTTCATCACTCATAATGGGTAAGTAAGCGCCACCGGCAACACAACTTCCCATTACGGCTGAAATTTGGGTAATTCCCATGCTACTCATTTGAGCGTTGTTTCTAAAGATGCGTCCAAAATGTTCTTTGTCAGGGAAAATTTCGTCTTGTAGTGGTAAATAAACTCCAGCACTATCAACCAAATAAATGATTGGAAGTCGGTTTTCCATTGCTATTTCTTGCGCGCGTAAATTTTTCTTAGCTGTTATAGGGAACCAAGCGCCCGCTTTTACGGTAGCATCATTAGCTACGACAATACACTGTTTTCCTCTAATATATCCTATCTTAACAATTACACCACCTGATGGACAACCACCGTGCTCGGCGTACATTCCTTCACCTACAAATGCCCCAATTTCTATTGCTTTTGCTTTTGGATCCAATAAATAATCAATGCGTTCTCTCGCTGTCATTTTACCTTCAGCATGTAATTTCTGGATGCGTTTTTCACCGCCTCCTAGTTGTACTATGTTTAATTTTTTGCGTAAAGCAGAAAGTAATAATTTATTGTGGTCTTCGTTTTTGTTGAAGTTCAAATCCATGATGAAATGATATTTAAAATTTTTGTGCTAAAATACAAAATCCTACTAAATGAACTTTATGATTTTAGAAAGAAATAGGATTTAAATTTGCTTTTAAATGAAAAAAAACAGAATTTTACTTCTGTTTTTTTATGAATTTAATAATATGTGATTATTTACTTTTAGATTCGTTTACGAGTCTTTTTAATATAGCCCATTGTTTCAGAGCATCACGAGCTTCAACTGCTGGATAACCAAGCATTGTTTTTCCTGCAGGGATATCTCCTGTTACGCCTGAACCTGCACCTACAATAGCGCCATCACCTATGGTAGTATGGTCTTTAATAGAGGCGCTTCCGCCAATAATAACGCCGTTTCCTAGCGTTACTGACCCTGCTAATCCGCTGTTTCCAGCCATAATACAAAACATTCCTAATTTGCTATTGTGTCCTATTTGTACTAAATTATCAATTTTGCAACCATCTCCTAAAACTGTTGAACTGAATTTTCCTCTATCAACGCAAGAATTAGCACCAATTTCGACATTGTTTCCAATGATTACATTTCCAATTTGTGGAATTTTAACCAAACCGCGTTGTGGATCTGGGCGGAAACCAAATCCATCTGCACCAATAGTGGCGTTTGGGTGTATAATACAATCATTACCTATATGGCAACGCTCTCTAATTACTGTTCCGGACCAAATCACTGTGTTTTTTCCAATAGTACATTCATCAAGGATAGTCACATTTGGATAAATAGTAGTGTTGTCGCCCACGATAACATTTGGACCAATATAACAACCCGCACCGATTCGAGCGCTATTGCAAATAGTTGCAGTCTTATCAATTGTCGCTGTTGGATGAATATCGATATGAAATAGTGGAGTAGGTGGAGCAAAAAGCTCTAATATTTGAGACATGGCTAAATCAGCATTTTTTACTTTTATAAATGCTTTGTTTTCTCCAGGTTCTATCGAAATATCCTCATTTACAACAGCAACACAAGCTTTGGAGGTAGTCCATAACTTTTCGTATTTTTTGTTTCCAATAAATGAAATTTCGGTCTCATTAGCAACTTCAAGTTGTTCAGGAGCAGTGATGTTATGGAATGTATTACCGACAATTACTCCTTTTAAAATTTCATTTATTTCTTGAATCGAATAGGATTTCATTAAGTTTAATTTGGATTTGGTTACTTTTTACTTATCAAATAAAACAAATTTGAGTTAATATTCCTAATATTTTATTAATGGCAGAGTCTCCGTTAGGTTATGGACTTGTATTTATAGAAATACGAAATACTACATTTAGGCAAAGACACAAGCTTAAAAAAATAAATATTAGCCACCTATTACAAGAAAAACAATAGAATTACAGTGTTTTAATATTGCACCAATCTTCCAATACTTAAAAATTAGTGCTATTCGCTTTTTAAAATTATAGCTATTATTGCAAATTCATGTAATATGTGGCAAAAGAAATAACTTTTGTATTTGCCGTCAAACTACAAATTGTCAATAATTTTATCTTTTGGATATCTGACTTTATAGCTAATTCTGATTTTCTTTGTTTCGTTAGCTGCTAACTTTAAATCCCAATCTATGATTCCATTTTCACTATTTACCTTGGCTTTGCCATTCTCTAAAAGTTCAATGGTAATTTCTTTGTCTGTGCTGATAGGGAATTGATCTTTCAACGCTATTTCTATGCTTTCTTTTTTGTTATTTTTAATTGTTGTATCGTAAGTAAAAGTCTGTTCTTTATAAGAAGACAAAAATTTTGTTCCTGATTTATCGAATACTATGTCTCTCGAAATAGCAATTTTTTTATCTCTACCCATACTTAATTTAAGCGTATCAGTAATTTGATTGGGACTAATCATTGTTTTTCCTACATACATTCCTTCAAAAATGATATTAGCTTCACCTTTAAGTAAGTTGTATTTAGAATAATCAGCAATTTCTGCTAATAAAAAAGCTTCTTTATCCAATCTTGGCGCAGCATAATAATTGTAAGCAGCAGGTAATTTTATTTCTTTCAATGCCACACTATGAGCTTTTCCGTTTGATAAAATATCGTAAGGAATATCAATATCAAAGGATATATTAAGCTGATTTTCATTAATAGTAGTGAAATTAGAAACACTGGATTCTTTTGCTTTTGCATCGTCTTTTAATGATCCGTAACCAACTACAACAACTTCTTCAAGCGCCATGTTTCTAGCGGCGTAAACTTTAGGTTCGTTGTATTTTAAAAACCAAGGTTGCAATTCCGGAGCATGATTATTTTGATTTGGATTACCACTAGATAAAGTGAGTTTTACTTTTTTCCAATCAATTCCAGAATTTTGAAACACCTGCGCTTTGTACATCATATTAATTGGCTCTTTGATACTTTCGGCACGTAAATCATAAAATGGATTCCATCTAGCTGAATTGGTTATATACGAAATATCAAGTGGCGTAATTCCTGCCACACTATTCATCACTTGCAGAATCAATTTTCCTGAAGAGGTTTTCTCCTCATTTTTAGAATTGAATTCTAATTTATTGTTTAGTGTAGTTAGTTTTTTAGTCCAATTCTCCTCTTTTTCTTTTAAGTCTACAATAGTGTTTTCAAGCTCAGTTCTTTTAGATTTATAATAGTCAACTAGTTTTATTAATTCAGCAACGTTCAAACCATTATTTGCTCCTGATATCACCTTATTACTATCCAGCAATCCAATTGCTTGTGTATTTGAAAGGGTTTGTATTTGTGTTTTTTTAATTTCTTTTTTAACCAAAGTGATACTGTCTCGTACTTTTTTTATGGCTGGGTTGCTATCATCTATCTCAAATTCTGAAATGTAGTTATTCGTAAATTGTACTGATAAAACAGTGATATTGCTTGGAGCAACTATTTGAATTGTATTTTGATTTAAGGAATTAGCGACGTTTTTAACAATGACTTCACTGGTTCCTAATGGTAGATTTACTGATGTACTTTGAGAAAGTTCAGCGGCATTAAAGTAAACTGTTGCAGACTTTACCTTTACGGTCGTAAAAATGGGTTTTTGTGCAAATGAGACTATCGTTATCAAACAGGAAATTAGGAGTAACTGGTTTTTCATAGAAATAAAAAATTAGAAAGTGCTTTTTGTAAATGTAAGTAAAAAACCACTACAATTTTTATTCCAAATAGTATTGGTGAGAAGGAAAAATAAAACCCGAAAGTTCAGATAAACTTTCGGGTAGCTATTATATTTTATATTTTGAAAGGAATTTATTCTTCTTCTTTTTGTCCCATCATCATCAAGTATGCTTTCAAAAAGTCATCAATTTCACCATTCATCACGCCATCTACGTTACTTGTTTCATGGCCAGTGCGAACATCTTTGACTAACTTATACGGTTGCATTACGTAATTTCTGATTTGAGATCCCCACTCAATTTTCATTTTACCAGCTTCGATATCAGCACGTTGTGCTTGCTTCTTTTTTAGTTCAATTTCATACAATTGAGAGCGCAGCATTTGCATGGCACGTTGTCTATTGTCTTGTTGCGAACGCGTTTCAGAACATTGAATTTGAATTCCTGTTGGTTTGTGAAACAATTGCACTTTTGTTTCTACCTTATTGACATTTTGCCCTCCAGCACCGCTTGATCTAGAAGTTGTAATTTCAATATCAGCAGGGTTAATATCAATTTCGATACTATCATCAACAAGCGGATATACGTAAACTGAAGCGAAAGAAGTATGGCGTTTTGCATTACTGTCAAAAGGGGATATGCGTACTAAACGGTGTACGCCATTTTCACCTTTTAAGTAACCAAAAGAATAATCACCTTCAAATTCGAGTGTTACCGTTTTAATTCCTGCAACCTCACCAGCTTGAAAGTTAAGTTCTTTTATTTTGAATCCATATTTTTCACCCCACATCATGTACATACGCATCAGCATAGAAGCCCAGTCGCAGCTCTCGGTACCACCAGCACCAGCAGTGATTTGAAGTACTGCACTCAATGTATCACCCTCATCCGAAAGCATATTTTTGAATTCAATTGCTTCAATGTGGGTTTGAGTCAGTGTGTATTGCTCGTCTAATTCATCAGTTGTTAGTTCGCCTTCTTTATAAAAATCATAGGCTAGTTGCAGCTCGTCAGTCATTTCGACTGCTTTGTTGTAATCTTCAATCCATTTTTTTTTATTTCGGAGATTCTTTACAATGATTTCAGCATCTTTTGCGTTATTCCAAAAGTCTGGAGCAAAAGTTTTTTCTTCCTCGTTTGAAATTTCAATTAATTTGGCATCAACGTCAAAGATACCTCCTCAACGCACCAAGGCGCTCTACAATACCTTTTATTTGTTCGGTAGTTGTCATAAATTATGTAATTTTGTGCGACAAAAATAGAAAATTTTTTACGGAGGGGCAAGTTGGTACTTGTCCTTATCAAAAATAATAATAAAGATATGGAAATAAATTTAGTTAGCGATACCATCACTAAACCTTCACGAGAGATGTTAGTGCACATGTTAAACGCTGTTGTGGGAGATGATGTTTACAAACAAGATCCTACTGTTATTGAACTTGAGGGGAGAACTGCTGCCATGTTTGGTATGGAAGCGGGGCTATTTTTTCCTTCAGGGACAATGGCCAATCAAACTGCTATAAAATTGCATACCCAGCCTGGAGAACAATTAATAGCTGACAAATACGCTCATGTTTACAATTATGAAGGTGGCGGAGTTTCATTTAATAGTGGCGTTTCTTGTTGTTTATTAGATGGAAATCGCGGAATGATTACTGCTGAACAAGTGGCAGGTGCGATCAATGATCCAGAGTTTTATCACAGTCCACTAACTAGTTTAGTTTGTGTAGAAAACACCACTAATAAAGGTGGTGGGGCATGTTATGAATTAGAAGATCTACGAAAAATAAAAGAAGTTTGCGACGCTAATGATTTGAAATTTCACTTAGATGGTGCGCGTATTTGGAATGCTTTAGTAGCTAAGAATCAAGATCCAAAAGAATTTGGAAAAATATTCGATACTATTTCCGTTTGTTTATCTAAAGGTTTAGGAGCGCCTATTGGTTCTGTTTTATTGGGGGATAAAGCAACTATTCATAGAGCTTTGCGCATTCGTAAAATATTAGGCGGTGGAATGCGTCAAGTAGGTTATTTGGCAGCAGCCGGAATCTATGCCTTGGAAAATAACATCAGACGACTTGCTGAAGATCACAGAAGAGCTAAAGAAATAGCAGAAGTATTACAGAAAGTAAATTGGGTTGCTTCAGTAGAGCCCGTTGAAACTAATATTTTGATTTTTACTTTAGTTCCAAATTGTATCGAAAAGAATTTAATTGAATTATTGAAGCAAAAAAATATTTCAATTAGTTCCATGGGACAAGGAAAACTTCGAATTGTGACCCATCTTGATTATAAAGAAGTAATGCACACGTATGTTTTAGATACGTTATTGAAGTTATAAACTTAGTAATTATGAATTAATGAGTCTTTTAATTTAAAAACTCATTAATTCATAATTTACCATTACTTAAACAAATCTTCCATACCAGGAATCATTGGCATGTCCATTTTAGTAACTGCATCAAGTTCTGTTTGGTTTACATCGGTAGCTTTTTCAATCGCTTTGTTTAATGTTAAAATCAAATAATCTTCTAATTGATCTTTATCTTCTAATAATGAATCATCAATTGTGATTGATTTTATAGCTCTATTAGCAGTGAGAGTTACTTTTAATAAACCATCATTGCTTTGCTCATCGATCAAAACCGTATCCAAGCGGTTTTTTGTATCCTCTATTTTTTGTTGGGTCTCCTTAAGTTTACCCATCATTCCCATTAAATCCATCTTACTGTTTTTTGAAATTAAACTAAAAAGCAAATTTACTATATTGCATAGTCATAATCAATAAAAAATCATGAAAAATAAGCTCATCTTAACTTCCCTTTGTCTTATTTTTGTAGCTTCATACACTAAAATTAAAGCACAAAAAATGTCAAAAAATATTGTAGCTCCAATCGCTAAAATTATTCCTAAAACTTTAGAAACACATAAAATAAAAAGAGTTGATAATTATTTCTGGTTGAATGATCGCGAAAATCCCGAGGTTATTGATTATTTGAATCAAGAAAACACGTATTACGACACAATGACTGCTGACACGAAGGGTTTTCAAAAAGATCTGTATGAAGAAATGAAATCGCGTATTAAGGAAGATGATGAGTCTGTCCCTTATTTATATAATGGATATTATTACATCACTCGTTTTGAAACCGGGAAAGATTATCCTATTTATTCAAGAAAAAGGGGAAGTCTAGATGCAAAAGAGGAGATTTTATTCAATTGTAACGAGATGTCAATCGGACATGCCTATTTTAAATTAGGAGGTTTAAGTATAAGTCCTGATAATAATTTTGTAAGTTTTGGTAGTGATACCGTTGGAAGACGTATTTATACTATTCAAATAAAGAACCTTACTACTGGTGAAATTCTTTCTGATAAGATAGAGAATGCTACAGGAAGCTCAGTTTGGGCTAATGACAATAAAACGTTGTTTTACACGAAGCAAGATGAAGTGACGCTTCGATCTGACAAGGTTTTTAAACATAAATTAGATACTGATTCATCAAATGATATACTTGTATTTCATGAAAAAGATGATACATTCGACGTTTCGGTAGGTAAAGAAAAGTCAAGAAAATATATAGTAATTGGTTCAGGTAGTACGCTAACTACTGAATACCGAATACTAAATTCAGATAATCCTGATGGTAAATTTGATGTTTTTCAAAAAAGAGTTCGCGGTTTAGAATATAGTATTTCTCATTTTGGAGATTCGTTTTATATCTTGACTAATAAAGATAAAGCGACTAATTTTAAACTGATGAAAACGCCGGAAAATGCTACTACAAAAGAGAATTGGACCGAAGTAATTCCGCATCGCGATGACGTGCTTCTAGAAGATATCGAGATCTTTAGTAATTATCTAGTAGTTGAAGAACGCTCTAACGGATTGAATCACATTCGCATAATTCCATGGAGTGGAGAAGGAGAGTATTACTTGCCTTTTGGAAGCGAAACCTACAGCGCTGGGACGACTACAAATGTAGATTTTGATACAGAAATAGTACGTTACAGTTATCAATCATTAGCAACTCCTGCTTCAGTGATTGATTTTAACATGAGAACTAAGGAAAAGGAAGTTAAAAAGGAGCAGCAAGTTCTAGGAGGTAAATTTGATAAAAATAATTATATAGAAGAACGTGTTTGGGCTACTGCAACTGATGGTACCAAAGTTCCTATCTCTATGGTTTACAAAAAAGGATTGAAAAAAGATGGGGAAAATCCTTTGCTACTTTACGCATATGGTTCGTACGGTGTTACTATGGATACTTACTTTTCATCTACAAGATTATCTATTTTAGACAGAGGTTTTGTTTTTGCAATTGCGCACATACGCGGTGGTGAGGATTTGGGCAGACAATGGTATGAGGATGGTAAGTTGTTAAAAAAGAAAAATACGTTTACGGATTATATCGACTGTTCTAAATTTTTAATAAACGAAAAATATAGTTCCCCTAAACATTTATATGCTGAAGGTGGATCTGCAGGTGGATTACTAATGGGAGTTGTGGTCAACAGTGCTCCTGAACTATATAATGGTGTTATCGCTCAAGTTCCTTTTGTGGATGTAATAAATACTATGCTAGATGATACTATTCCGCTTACAACGGGAGAGTATGACGAATGGGGAAATCCAAATATTAAAAAATACTATGATTATATGCTGTCTTACTCTCCTTATGACAATGTAAAAGCTCAAAATTATCCAAATATGTATGTTTCTACAGGGCTTCATGATTCACAAGTACAATATTGGGAGCCTGCAAAGTGGGTTGCAAAATTAAGAACTCAAAAAACTAATGATACTGTTTTGTACCTAAATACTAATATGGATGCTGGTCACGGTGGGGCTTCAGGACGATTTGAAGCGTTGAAGGAATTAGCTAAGGAGTACGCTTTTTTATTAGATTTAGAACAAATAAAAAAGTAATAACTTTTTTTTGTTAAATTTGCATCGTTCGTGCTTAAATAAAATTAGCTACGACTAACTATTTTTTTATGAAAAAAGAAATAAACGCCTACAATAATGTTTTAGAATTAATAGGAGACACTCCACTTATTAAGCTAAATAAAGTTACTGAAGAGTTAAAAGGTAATTTCTATGCCAAGGTAGAAGCTTTTAATCCGGGACATTCGTCAAAAGATAGAATTGCTTTATACATAATTGAAGAAGCAGAAAAAAGAGGTATTTTATCTCCGGGAGATACAATAATCGAAACCACCTCTGGTAATACGGGTTTTAGTTTAGCGATGGTTAGTATCATTAAGGGATATAATTGCATTCTTGCCGTTAGTTCTAAATCCTCTAAAGATAAAATAGATATGCTTCGCAGCTTAGGGGCTAAAGTGTATGTTTGTCCAGCACACGTATCTGCTGATGACGAACGTTCTTATTACAATGTAGCAAAACGTTTGCACGAAGAAACGAAAGGGTCTGTTTACATCAATCAATATTTTAATCAGTTGAATATTGATGCACATTATAAATCTACCGGACCAGAAATTTGGAATCAAACTAATGGTCTAATAACGCATCTTGTCGCTTGCAGCGGTACTGGAGGAACTATTTCAGGTATAGCAAAATACTTAAAGGAACAAAATCCAAATATCAGAATTCTTGGTGTTGATGCTTTTGGATCAGTACTAAAAAAGTATCACGAAACCAAAGAATTTGATAGCGAGGAAATTTATCCATACAGAATCGAAGGTTTAGGGAAAAATTTAATTCCATCAGCTACAGATTTTGATGTAATTGATAAGTTTATGAAAGTTACTGATGAAGAAAGTGCGCATTCAGCAAGAGAAATAACTAGAAAAGAAGGTTTGTTTGTTGGCTACACCTCGGGAGCAGTAATGCAGGCAATCAAACAATATGCTGAAGAAGGCGAATTTGACGAAAGCAGTAATGTTATTGCTGTTTTTCCAGATCATGGCTCTCGCTATATGAGTAAAGTATTTAGTGATGATTGGATGAATGAACAAGGTTTCTTTGATAGCATTAATCAAGAAGAAGCTCAAAAAATTGAATTTATAAAATAATTTATATTTTTAGATATAAAGTCCCATTAATAAATTGCCCCCAAATAGTATCACTTTTTTGGGGGCAATTTAATTTTAACATTAGACATATCTTTTTAAAGGCTCGCTAACAGCTTGTCCTTTTATATTTAGTTCAAAAGATCAGGAGTGTTGATTATTAATTCTATCTTTTTAATGATAATCGTAATTTGATTCATTTGTAATTCGATATTCCTAAAGAATAGACTGATATCTCTGTTGACCCAACTTTCTGAAATAACTCTTGCACCCAAACTCATTCTTAAAACAGCACTTTCAATATCATTACTGTATTTTACTTCCACAGCTTGCCCTATATGACATTTTTGAGCAGCGAGTCGAATAATTTCTATAGAAGAATCTGCAAACTTATCGGACAGATCCGAATTTAATAAAGTATAAAGTTTCTTAACATTATCAACTGACAATGCTACATTGTTTTTAAGAATAAAGAAAGGGAAAATGGTGCGAATGTTTCTAATTCCAAATTCTTTACTATGGTAAGCATTAGTTTTGGTTTCATCGCCATAAATAGGTACTAAGAAACCTGCATCTTTTATGGAGTCTTCGACAAAATTACAGAACATTTCAATTCCCATGTTTCGATATAATATTGGTGTTTTATAGTATCTGTCCATTTCTACTATGGCAGCATTCCAACGCATATAGGAACCGTAATTATATCCGTCTGATAAGTCATTTGAACAAGACCAAGAAGTGGGCCAATCAGAATGATTGTAATATTGGGTTAAACCTTTTGGCAGCGTAGTTTTTGCTGAACTTATTACTTTAGCTACGTTTTTAGGCAAAATTAATGCGCCGCAATAAGGTGGGCCAGTAAAGTATTTACTTCCTGTAATGGTAACAATATATCCTTTACTTAAATAATTTTGGATGTCTTTTGGGTCTAATCTCAGTTGTGAGCCATCTACAATGATTTGCATTGATAACTTTTTGAGGCTATTCAATTTTTTAATAAATTCATCACTAGGTGATTGATACCCCAATTTAGATTGATCCATCGTATGTAATACAACATGTCTGCCTAATTCACTAGTTTTAAAAACGGCATTAAAGACTTCTTCGTCTAATTGAGTGGATGATTTTAATGCTCCGTTTGCATCTCTAAAAGGAATTTTAATCAAATTGACATCTCTAAAACCTTCAATTCTATCGCCTTTTTTAACTGGATAATTTAAAGCCGTTGTGTTTTCAAAATGACATCCTTTTAATGCCGAAGCAACACCACTACCTGTTTCATCTGAAGCTACTAAAATATGAGTAATTTCTTTATCGGACATGATCTGAGTTATGGCTGCAATTTGAAGAGATGAGTCGGTGCCTGATGGTGAAAATATTATTTCACATTCATCATTTAGTTTGAATATTTTTCGAAGGTTATCTTTCAGTAATTGAGAAAAGTCTATTGTGGCTTTTTTAAACCCGTTTTTTAAACTATTATTAATTAAAATACTTCTCACTTTATCTGTTTTATCAAACGCAAAATTAGAAACACTCGATGCAGTTGAAGAGGCAAAAGTAAACGCATCTGGTCTAGGAAATGGTCGACATCCGTATTTATTTAATAATTCAATTTCGTCAATATTCAATCTAAGATCACCTCCGGCCATTAATAAATATTCGGTTGGTTTAGCAAGATTTTCGATTATTGGCTTCCACGATTCTTTACAGTTATTTTCTAAAGTTTGCAATCCATGAAAACTCTGTAAACCTTCATGTTTTAAGGAACATTCTGTACTTAAATCACTTTCATTTTTAATCAAATTGATCAAAAAATAATCAAGTTTTTCTAATTTTTCTTTGTCATTTTTAGGTAATAATTTGTAAAATATTCGAGTCACTTCAAGCGCAGCAATGTCGCACAATACAGTGTCTTTTTTGTCGCTGTTCAACGCTTTATACCATAGCTGCCATTCAATACCATATCTTAAATAAACCAAAGCTAAAACCGGTTGATTCAAAAAAGCCGAACCAATAATTATCGATTTGTTTGGTATAATTTTAAAAATAGTAGGCTCAGTAGTAGAGGTAATAATATTGATATTATTTACTTTAGGTACAGTATTAAATCTTTTTAAAACGCGAACCAAGTAGTTTACATTTTCCTTTTCGAATAAACTAGTTCTATTGTATTGATTTTCAATTAGAATGTTGTTTGTCATAGATATTATATTTAATACGTTCATTAGAACGAAGTTCTTTAATTAGGAGTCTATAGTAAGGAAACAGTATATTATTCCTGTTTTCTAAGCTCAATTTGTTGATAAGTGTAATCTCGATCTAATAAATCGTTAATGGTTAACAGCCTTGTATTTGTGGTGTAGTATTTTTTTATGGACGGTCTCTACCAAATTTAATACAAAAATATTTAAATTTAGTTGATTGCTAAACAATAACTACTTTCTTGCGGTAAAGAATGATATTCTTTTGCTTAAGTTTCCTTATTTAATTTGTTGTGGCTGATGTAGAGCAAGGTCAATAAATTGAGAATTAAAAAGTCCCTTTTACATATGCAAAAAGGACTTTTTTGTTGAGTATGAAATGGGTAGTTATTGATTTTAATAAAAAATTAATTTTCTTCCATCGTGTGATACACATTCATCACATCATCATCTTCCTCTAATTTTTCAATTAGTTTCTCTACATCAGCAACTTCTGCTTCTGTTAGCTTTTTTGTAATCTGTGGTATTCTTTCAAAACCAGAGGAAAGAATTTCAATACCTCTATTTTCTAATTCTTTTTGGATGGTTCCAAAACTATTAAAAGGTGCGTAAATTAAAATTCCGTCTTCATCTTCAAAAACTTCTTCAGCACCAAAGTCAATTAATTCTAATTCTAATTCTTCTGGATCCATTCCAGTTGCAGGAATTCTAAAGTTACAGGTGTGGTCAAACATGAATTCTACTGAACCTTGCGTTCCCATAGTTCCGTTGCATTTGTTAAAAAAACTTCTAACATTAGCCACAGTTCTATTATTATTGTCAGTAGCTGTTTCTACTAGAATGGCAATTCCGTGTGGTGCGTATCCTTCAAATAAAACTTCTTTATAATTAGCAGTGTCTTTGTCGGTTGCTTTTTTAATGGCGCGCTCTACATTTTCTTTAGGCATATTTGCTGCCTTTGAATTCTGTATAACTGCTCTTAATCTTGAGTTGGCTTCTGGATTTGGTCCGCCTTCCTTAACTGCCATTACAATATCTTTACCAATTCTGGTAAATGCTTTGGCCATTGCTGACCAACGTTTCATTTTTCTTCCTTTTCTAAACTCAAACGCTCTTCCCATTGCTATTTTATTATTTTGTACTGCAAAAATACAGTTATTAGTTATTTTTTCAAATATTTTTAGTACTCAATTAAAACATGAAGTAAAATAAAATTCAATCTGTTTACTTTTTTGGATAAAGATTGTCATCACAGAGTCAATATGGATTTGAAACGAATTAAGTACTGACTATTTTTTAAGTAGATTATTATAGTCATTCAAGATTGCAATAGCTTCTTCTAAGTAGGGACTATTTTTTAAATTCTCAATTTTATATGAATTTATATCTTGCAGAAAAGTATCTTTTTTTATTTTTTCTAAATCATCAGCTGTGTTTGAAAGCGTAAAATTACTTTCCCTATTAACTATTTTTTTAAATTGATTCCATAATGAATCATTTTCGTGTACGTCTTCAAATACATCTGTAAAAGCTAGACGAGTTGGCTTTTTTGGGTTGTTATATAGTGCGTTGATTTCTTCATTTGCCATCCGTATTTTATTAAAAATAGCGCTATTCTTCACTCTGCTATTACTCAATTTAATTATTTGCGAAAAATTGTTATTTGGTAGTGGTGCAAATCGGATTTTTGGAATGATTGACTCGTTTTTAAAAGCTGTCGCGTAACTTTTTTCGCGAGGAATAATACTGTCAAACAAAATGGGAAGTGCCACATCTGGAATAATACCTTTTATTTGATTGCTCTCGCCAGTAATCCTGTAAAATTTTTCAATTGTAACTTTTACAAAACTTTCTTCTTTTGCTGTATCCAGAGGAGCTATTGACTGCATGGTAGCTTTACCTAATGATGTACTTCCTATCACTAGTCCTCTATTGTAATCTTGAATTGCTGCCGCAAAAAGCTCACTAGCTGATGCCGAGTTGCCATTCATTAATAGCACAATAGGACCATTGTACAAACTTCCTTCATATTCGTTTTGGAGAATAATTTGGTCTTTCTTATTGTTAGTTAATATGGAAAAAGGACCACGATCTATGAAAATTCCAGATAATCTAATTGCTTCCTCAATAGAGCCACCTCCATTGTTTTGAAGATCAATTACTAATCCTTTAATATTTTCTTTTTGAAGTTTTACAATTTCTTTAGCTACATCATCAGTACAACCTTGAATGATATTATTGTCAAAATTAGAGTAAAAACTAGGAATATTGATGTAGCCAATTTTTGTATCGTTTTCTGCAATAAAACTGTAAACGGCATTATCAGTAGCTTTCATGAATTGCTTTTGGAGTATTACTTTTGTAACTGCTCCACCTTTTTTCTGAATCGTCAATTCAATGGTAGGATTGGTATCAGAAAAAATCATTTCGCCTACTTTATCAATCGATGAGCATGAAACAGTATAGGAAATATTTCGAGTATTTGAAATTTCTAATAGTATGTCATCTTTTTCAAATTTATTTGACTTTGCTGCAGGACCAGCAGGAACAATTTCAGCTATTACAATTTGTTCTTTTTCATTCAATTGAAAAATTAAACCTAGTGATAACGTACTTGATGACAGACCCGACATAAAATTAGATTTTGCAGCTAGCGAAAAATAATTAGTATGAGGGTCAAAATAGGTGCAAAATAAATTTAGGAAAGCGTTTTGAAGATCAACTTCTATCTGGTTTTTAGTTTCTAGAATAGTATTTACTTGACATAAATTAGCGTCAAATAGTTTCGCTTTAGTTATTTTTTCAAGCTCTGAAAAATTTTCTGTCAATGAATCTAAGTTGGTAGTCATTTTAGAAATGTCTTCTAAAATAGTGTACTTAATTCGTTTTTTCCAAACATAGTCTAAATCTTTAGCAACTAGGTCAAAAGGAAAATTCTTCTTTGAAAACCGAATGGAATCGTTTTTAGTGTAGTCAAATGGATCGTTCTGTATTTTTTCTAAAACGTTCTTTTTTCTAATTAGTGCAGTTTTATAAATAGAAATAAATTCATTCATAAACGAGCAATTATTCTTCAAGATATAATTGTCTAATTTTAAGCGGTGCTTGCGTAATTTTAAATATTCTTTTTTGGTGAAGATATTTCTATTAAAGTCCAGTGCATCTATCAAATTATCAAAGACATAAACCGATAAACTATCATCTACTTTTTTTGGTTTAAAATGTTCTTGCTGGAGTAAAGTGTTTATTTTAGAAACTAATTCACAAGTATTTTCATCACTTTGACCAAACAATGAGAAAGAGGCCAATAAAAACACAAGTAAAATTTTTTTCATTTTATAAAAAAGTATTGAATTTATTGGCTAAAGATAATGAAAGGGATCTACTATAAAAAATTAACCACAAATTTACACGTAATGATTCGTGAAATTTGTGGTTAATTTTTTTGATGTAACTTAAAGGTTATTTCTTGTAAAAAGGCAATTTTACCACTTTAGCAGGAACGTCATTTTTACGAATTCTAATAAAGATATCGCTATCAATAGCACTGTTTGCTACAGTAACGTAACCCAATCCAATTCCTTTATTCATCGACGGAGACATAGTTCCTGAAGTTACAATTCCAATTACAGCTCCAGTTCCATCAACAATCTCGTAATCGTGTCTAGGCACTGCACGTTCTTGCATTTCAAAAGCAACAATTTTTCTAGTAACACCTTCTTCTTTTTGTTTTTTCAAGTTTTCAGAATTGGTAAACTCCTTGTTAAATTTTGTAATCCAACCCAATCCCGCTTCTAATGGCGAAGTAGTATCGCTAATGTCATTTCCATACAAACAGAAACCCATTTCAAGACGTAAAGTGTCACGTGCCGCTAAACCTATTGGTTTGATTCCGTAGGCAGCTCCAGCTTCAAAAACTTTGTTCCAAATTGCTTCTGCTTGGTCATTTTTACAGTAAATTTCAAAACCTCCTGAACCAGTATATCCAGTAGCTGAAATAATTACATTATCAAAACCAGCAAAATCGCCTACTTCAAAATGGTAATAAGGAATAGCAGCTAAATCTAATGATGATAAAGGTTGCATGGCTTCAACTGCTTTTGGCCCTTGAATGGCAAACAAAGAATATTCATCAGAAAGGTTTTTCATAGCAGCACCTACATCATTTCGAGCCGAAATCCATTCCCAGTCTTTATCGATATTAGAAGCATTTACTACTAATAAATACTCTTCTTCTTTCATTTTATAGATAATTAAATCATCTACAATTCCACCGTCTTCATTTGGCAAACAAGAATATTGCGCTTTACCAATTGTCAAAGTAGATGCATCATTCGAACAAACTTTTTGAATCAAAGCCAAAGCATTTGGTCCTGTAAGCAAGAATTCACCCATGTGCGAAACATCAAAAACACCCACAGCATTTCTTACTGTTTCGTGTTCAGCATTCACTCCTTCATAAGTAATTGGCATATTGTATCCAGCAAACGGTAGCATTTTAGCTCCTAAAATTTCGTGTATGTGCGTAAGCGCAGTATTTTTCATTGTGTTGTTGTATAAAATTTGAAGTTGCTAATTTATTGCTTTTTTATGGAGTGGCAAAGGAGAGAGCAAGCAAAATTCATAGATTCAAACGTTTTCAAGAAACAAAAATGTATTTTCGAGATAATTGTTTTTTGGAGCGTCTTCCAGCTATCCATTGCAAGTCCTCGTCTCGCTAAGACGCTCGACTGTGGGGGTTTCATTTCTATCTGGGGTGGTTTTCGTATTTTGTTCGCATTTTATTTTAAGGAAAAGAACAATAGTATTTCGAAACAAAAAAAGCTCATTACTCTTCTTTTGAGAGTAATGAGGCCTTTTAAAGAATAAGACGTTATTATTGAATTTCAAAAGTATCATTCCAAGTTACACCACTAATATCGGTTAGGATAACTTTGTACTTTCCATTAGATAAATGAGCTAGCTTTTCATCTTTGATTTCTAGATTTGCTTTGGCACCCAGCGGAATAATCATGCTGTGTTTTCCACTTTTTATTTTAGCAACATATCGATTTTTGATGTTTTCTTTTGGGAAATTTGCTAATGAATTTTGATCTAGTTCTAAAATCGTATTATCATTACTATCGACAATTTTGATTCCAATTAAGAACGAACCATACACATCAGCACCTTCGACTCTAAAAAGTTGAAACGAAAGCACATCTTGCTGTAAAGTCGAATTAGTGATTTCGATTTTAGGTTTTACTGATTTGTTGTGTAGTGTTCCCCAAACTCCACCGTGAAAATATTGGTTGGTATATAAAGTAAGTGCTAAAATAGCTAGTGCACCACCAAAAACAATTTTATGCAGCGTATTAAATTTAATTGGTAAAACCCCTGAACCTAACCAATTGAAAAATTGGTATTGCGTAATTTTATAATTTCTAGTCTGAAGGAAATAATCTAATGAATATTTTCCGCTTCCTGATAGGAAGATCGTAAATCCTGAGGCTACTCCAAGTACTCCAATCTGCCATTCGTCTAAACAAGTGGTTCCTAACCAACCGGAACCTAGTAAAATTCCCATGGCTAAACTGAATACGCCAATACTCATTAAGCGGGTGAATAAACCTAGCATGATAAGCAAACCTACAATGGCTTCAACGATTGTAAAAACTGCCATTGCCCACCATAACGCATCGGGTGTGCTAACTAAATATTCTATAATAGGCTTGATTCCTAGTGCATTTGGTAAAAAGTGATTGAATTTTTCACCAATATAACCTGCAGTTTCGGGATCTAATTTGTTCTCTAAAATTAATCGACGCCAAAACGCCGAGAAATAAGTCCATCCAACAACTAAACGTAAGGTCAACGTAAAAAGTCCTGCCATATGATAGGACTGCAATAATTCTTTATTTTGCATTTTAAGTATTTTATAGTAAAAGATTAATTTGATTTTAAGCGAAATTCATATCGCTTAAATCAAAGATTTTCAATCTTTTATATAAAATGTAATAAGCAGGTGTCCAATTAGACCTTTTTTTTAATTGAAGATAATGTGTCTTTTTTGAACCAGTAGTACGATCAAAATTAGTAGATACAATTAAAGGATACTTCTTTTGTATTTGCTTTTGAGAAATGTGAGGGCCTTTTTTTTCTATAGTATTTTCCGAATCAATACAGAAAGTAGCTGGAATATTGACGCTTTTGCTAGGATTTAATGGTTTAGTTGCTGCAATCTCTAAAGTAGATTCAACATTGTTTCTAAAGGAACAGGGTGCAATCAGCAACAAAAAAGTCATTATAATAATGACAATTGATTTTGTTTTATCGATTGTGGTTTTGTTCATTTGAGTTAGTTCGAAAAATGGTTTTTAAATTTTTGAAACTATTTTTTCAAAAGTATCAAATAAGGATATAGTTTACAAATAAGACTTCAAATTTTAAGAATTCATTATCAATTGAATTAAATCTTGTTGAAAGCAATAAACCTTGCTGATTTTTTTTTGTTCCTAATTTTCAGGAATACTACTTTATTTTTTTTTGGCTACTTAACAGTACAATTAATCCAGTAGTTCTTCTTTTTCTAATTTTTCAATCAATGCAGCTTTAACTATCGTGAATGTATAATCTTTAGCTTCGGCAAATGAAATGTTATATTTACGTTCAATAAGTTGCATTTCTAAAGGAAAGGAAGCTAATAATTTATCATAGTAAGTGTCTAAAATTTCTTTAGAAGGCATTTCAAAATTGATACGCAGCTGAAATCTTCGCATCAAAGCAATATCAATAATCTCGGGATGATTAGTAGCGCAGATTAGTAATGCATTTTTTGGAAAATAATCTATTAACTGAATAATAGTATTTACTAAACGTCGCATTTCACCCACATCTTTTTCGTCATTTCCTCTTGCTTTTCCAATTTGGTCAAACTCATCTAAAAAAAGGACTGAGTTGTCTCTTGCAGCTTTATCGAATACTTGTTTAAGATTTTGTGAGGTTTCCCCAATTCGAGAGCAAACAACATTACTTAAATTCAGTATCAGTATAGATTTTCCAATTGCGTTAGCAATAGCTTTAGCGGTAGTTGTCTTTCCGCAACCTGAGTTTCCTTGCAGGAGTATTTTATTGTTTACGGGTAAACCATATTTAGTAAGTTCAGCAACATATTTGTTTTCTTTGATGAGTTGCTGAATGCTTTTTTGGTTGTATTGGTTCAGGAAAACATCATCTAAAGAAACAATTTCTTTATCATTGATGAGCAGGTTGTGTAATTCCATTATTGTAGTTGTCTGTTTTGGCTACAAAATTAAGCAATAATAGTAACTAGCGTTATTTATTAGCATTTTCGGGCTAGATTTTTTTTTAAAATAAAGATAGTTGCCGAAAATTTATTTATCATTTTTTGTAAAAGCGCGATAAAAAAAAGCCCATAAATTTTTTTAATAAATCATGGGCTAAAATTTGAATCTATTTTAATATTGATAATTCTACCAATTTTTTCAATCAATACAAATAGTGTAATTGTATCAGAAGTTGCTTTATTTAATTTGTTCTTTTATCCAATTTGTGATTTCTTTTAAAGCTGTAGGTGAAAATGTTTGTTCAATTGTTGCGTATTCATTAGGCGAACCCGTTGCGCATTGTTGGAATAAATGGTTCATATTTGCAAACTCAATAGTAGTTACATTTTTATTTCCTCCTTTTTCTAAAGCATTTTTTATTGCGGTTAAATTCTCTTTTGGTGGAACTTGTAAATCTTTTTCACCATTTACTGCTAAAACGGGACATTTTACTTTCTTTAAAGTAGGTTCTGGATTGTATTTCATGAAATATTGCATCCAAGGACTTGCAATTTGATCTACTTGTAAGGAAATATATTGATCTTTTGTCATTCCATTTGGAATTTTAGTGGTGCTATCATTCTCAATTATTTCGTTTAGTTTACTTTTTAAATCTGTTTTTAATTTTTGATTGTCATGGGATTGAACAACCATTTCAAAAAGTTTTGCATTTGTTTGAATTGATTTTTTTATATCAGTCTCAGAAGCACCATTTGCTTTTGCTATTAATTCTTGTTGCAGTAATAATAATTTATCCCCTTGAATTCCTGTACCAGCTAGCAATACGATAAAACTTACGTCTTTTGATTTTGAAGCCACCAATGGAGCAATCAAGCCTCCTTCACTATGTCCTACTAAACCTATTTCCTTTTTATTGATTTCTTTTCTTGTTTTTAGGTAAGTAATAGCACTTTCTACATCAGTGCCAAAGTCGGCAGAAGTTGCTGTTTTAAAGTCTCCTTTTGATTCTCCAACACCTCTGTCATCATATCGTAATACGGCAATTCCGTTTTTTGTTAAATAATCAGAAATTACTAAGAATGGTTTATGTCCTAATAATTCTTCGTCTCTGTTTTGCGGACCGCTTCCCGAAATCAAAATTACAACTGGGAAAACGCCTTCTTTCTTGGGAAGTGTTAAAGTGCCTGCTAATGTTATATTTGCTTTTAGATTTTGAAAAGTTACATCTTCTGAATAATATGAAAAAGGTTTTACTGGTTCTTGAGGTCTTTTTACGAATTCTTTTTCAATTGCTTTTCTGGATAAATTCATTGGGAATTCTTGACCACCTTGTTTGAAAGTTCCAATAATTTCATTGCCTTTTAATTCGCCATCGTATTCAATTCGCGCATTTGCAACTTCAAATTTAATTTTTGAATTTTCAAATGTTGTTTTAGTGACTGGAATGCCGTTTGCGCCTTGATCTGGGCTATCCATAGTTGAATTAAGTACTTCTCCAGATTTTGTTACATTAAAAACTAGTCGGAGTTGTGTTCCCTGAACTTTCAAAACACCATTCCATTTTCCTGTAATGTCTTGGGCAGTGGCGGTGATAGAAAGAAAAAGGGTAAGTAGTAAAATAGTAATTGTTCTCATTGTAATTTTCTGCTTTTTAAATTATTATGGTTTGTCATGTATTGATTAAATTTTATTGCGACTAAATAATATTAGTTTTTCCTTTAAAGGAAAACTAAGTTATGAAATAAAAGTTTTTTATAGGTAACAAATTTCAAATGCTTAAAAAATAGTTTAAAGGAGTTGCTATTTATCCCATTAACTAGATTCAATTTCTATTTAAAATGTGTATTTTTAAACAAATAAAATCTTCAATGAAAGCTATAATTTTAGATAAAACAGAAATTCTAAAGCGTTACAAACCTATTGATAAACACACGCATAAAGGCATTCAAGGACATGCATTACTAATTGGTGGAAGTTATGGTAAAATAGGTTCTATTTGCTTAGCTTCTAAAGCGGCTCTAAAAACGGGTTGCGGATTAGTTATTGCATTTGTTCCAAAATGCGGTTATGAAATTGTGCAAATTTCCATTCCTGAAGTTATGGTTCTGACAGACGTGAGCGAGAAATTTATTTCGAATATCAGTTTTGATTTTAATCCACAAGCGATTGGAATTGGACCAGGAATAGGGCAGGAGGTAGTAACTCAAAATGCTTTTCATGAATTTTTGAGAATGAACAAATCTCCTTTAGTTATTGACGCGGATGCTTTAAATATTTTATCACTCAATAAATCTTGGTTTTCTCTAATTAAACCCAAAACTATTCTTACGCCTCATCCAAAAGAGTTAGAAAGATTGATAGGGAAATGGAGTTCTGAAAAGGAAAAATTTGATAAAACTATTGCATTTTCTATACAATACAATTTGGTTATTGTCATGAAAGGAGCACCCACCTATATCATAGATGGACAAACAGTTTACGAAAATAGCACAGGAAATGCAGCTTTGGCTACAGCCGGAAGCGGTGATGTTTTGACTGGAATGATTACGAGTTTATTGGCGCAATCCTGCGAACCTATAAATGCTGCTATTTTAGGAGTTTATCTTCATGGGTTAACGGCTGACATTGCCTTACCAGAAACAGGATATCAGTCTTTTATAGCTTCTAGTATTATTTCGAATATAGGAAAAGCGTATCTCACTTTAGAAAATAATGACAAATACCAAGAACTGCTATAAAATCAAGCACAGTTATTTGTAAGTTTGTACATGCGCAAAAAACGCTATTAAAATTAGATTATGGAAAATAAACCCCATCTAAGAACTGTAAATGTTACTCGATATATTACTCCGCTGCGAGAAGGTGGCTCTTTGCCGGCATTGGCGGAAGCCGATGATGACTTTAAATATGTTTTAAAATTCAAAGGTGCTGGTCACGGTGTGAAAGCTCTAATTGCCGAATTAATAGGAGGAGAAATAGCTCGTGTTTTAAAACTTAAAATGCCAGAACTCGTTTTTGCTAATCTCGATGAAGCTTTTGGACGTAGTGAAGCTGATGAAGAAATTCAAGATTTATTACAAGGCAGTCAAGGTCTTAATCTGGCTTTGCATTATTTATCTGGCGCTATCAATTATGATCCTGTAGTTACGGTTGTAGATGCGAAACTAGCTTCGCAAATTGTGTGGTTAGATGCTTATATTACAAACGTTGATAGGACTTTTAGGAATACTAATATGTTGATTTGGCACAAGGAATTATGGCTCATCGATCATGGCGCTTGTTTGTACTTTCATCATTCTTGGAACAATTGGGAAAAACATGCGCAAAGTCCTTTTGCATTAATAAAAGATCATGTTTTGTTACCTCAAGCTACTCTTTTGAATGAAGTAGACGCTGAGTTTAAAAATATTTTATCTCCAACTGTTTTACAATCTATTGTTCATTTGATACCAGAAGAATGGCTGCAGTGGGAAGATAGCGATGAAACACCCGAAGCGCTTCGTGAAGTTTATCTTCAGTTTTTGCTAATGAGATCGAACCATTCTGAAATTTTTATAAATGAAGCTCAAAATGCAAGAAAAATACTTATATGAGTACGCAGTAATCCGTGTTGTGCCAAGGGTAGAACGCGAAGAATTCCTTAATGTGGGTATTATTCTTTTTTGTAAAAGAGCAAAGTTTATAAAGATGATTTATACTGTTGAGGAATCAAAAATGAAATTATTTTCTAGCGAATTAGATTTTGAGCAGCTACAATTAAACCTTGAATCTTTTCAGAAAATAGCTCATGGAGCTAAGAACGGCGGACCGATCGCACAATTTGAGCTTTCGGAACGTTTTCGATGGTTGACAGCACTTAGAAGTTCAGCGATTCAAACTTCTAGACCGCATCCGGGATTTAGTAACGATTTGGACAAGACCGCACAACGATTATTTGAAGAAATGGTCCTGTAAATTACTTTTTTAAGAAAATATTTTGGGTGTTTTATGCTAATACATTCACTATTTTCCTGAAAAAAAACTAAGTATGTTTATTAAAGTAATTTGCAAGATGAGCACTCATACTAAAGCATGCTTGAAGTAGATAGCCTCCAGTAGGAGTGTCCCAGTCAAGCATTTCGCCTATGCAGTAGTGGTGTTTTATTTTTAATAATTGAAAGTTTTTGTCAACGGCATTTAGTGAAACACCTCCTGCTGTAGATATCGCTTCATTCAGTAGGGCAGAACCAGTAATTTCGATACCTAGGTACTTAATATTTGTTGCTAGTAAATCAGGATTTAAGTAGGTTTCTTTAGAAAGGTATTTTTTCAAAAGTCCAATTTGTGCTAGACTTAATTTAAGTTCTTTTTGTAACGTTTCACTCGTTTTTTTATAGATTGAGTTTTCAATCTTATTGAAAATCTCTTGATGACTCAAGCTAGGTTTTAGATCTAAATAAATAGTTGCTTTATGCTCGCTTGTAAGTTCTTGCCGAATTTGTGGGCTAAGAGCATAAATGGCATTTCCTTCTAATCCAAAACGGGTAATTACCGCTTCGCCTTTTTGAATTTTGTTCAAGCAACTAATTGTTATATTTTTAAGTGGATTTCCTGCATGTTCGGCGATAAAATCGTCAGGCCAATTTACTTGATAAGCACAGTTTGAAGCTTGGAATGGAGTAGTAGCGATATCTTTAGCTTTAAACAAATCAATCCATAAACCATCAGAACCTGTTATTTTCCAGCTGCCACCACCTAAGGCAAAAACGGTATAGTCAGATTCAATTTCGATACTTTTATTAATAATAAGCGCTCCACTGTTCGCCCAACCTGTCCACGTGTGGTTGTATTTTACAAGAACGTTTTGCCTATCGAGAATTGCTAAAAAAGCGTTGAGCACAGCAATTGGCTTTATTCCTTTTTCAGGATATACTCGTTTGCTACTTCCAACGTAAGTTGGAATACCAATGCTTTTTAGCCAATTTCTTAAATCTTGATTGTCAAAATTCCTTAGCGCTTCTTCTAAAAAATGAGGTGGAGTATATCGATTTACAAGTTCGTCAATTCGTTCAGAATGGGTGAGGTTAAATCCACCTTTTCCTGCTACCAGAAACTTTCTTCCAAGGGTTTTGTTTTTCTCGTAAATAGTCACCTTAAATTTCTCGCAATCGAGTAAAGCAGCGAGTAAAAGTGCTGCTGGACCACCTCCAATAATTGAAATTGTTTTCTTCACACTACAAAAGTAACGTTTATGATATGCAATTGCTGGCTACCAAATAATAAAGTGTAAAATAAATGTACTATTTAGTGTAAATCAAAAACTCTTACTCAAATTATTAGTGAATAAAAAGATAAATGTTTTAGTAAGAAGATTTAAGAAATAATTAAAGGCTTATTTAATTAAAGGTTAACGAAAATATTTAATATATAAAAGTATAAATAACTAAATGCAAGTCTATTAAAATGGATTAATTAATTTAAAGCTTAAATGTTGTTATGTATCTTAAGTGTTTAAAAAAAATAACAAAAAAATTTTACAAAATACTTTTTTCTAATACAATAAATTCTAAAGGTTTGTCTGAAATTGGGATATGAACATCACTTGCTGGGAAGGATTCTCTTGCTCCTGTATCTACATAACCATTGCGTTTATACCATGCAATAAGTTCCTCTCGAACTGAAATTACAGTCATTACGATTGTTGGTAATCCTATTTTTTGAGCATGAATTTCTGCCTGTTGTAATAATTTTTTTCCAACGCCACTATTTTGTAATTCAGGAGAAACGGTTAACATTCCTAAATACAATTGCTGTTCTTTTTCGATTAACAATACACAACCAATAATAGCATTGTTATTTGTAAATTTCAGAATAGTATTTGTTGGATTTACGATAATTTCTTTTAGTTCCTGTTCAGTAGTTCTAAGGCCTTCTAATAGGTTTGCTTCAGTTGTCCATCCCTTTTTGGAAGATTCTCCACGATAAGCTGAGTTTATTAGGTTGTTTAATGATGAAACGTCTTCGAGTGTGGCAATTGTAATCATGAGAAATAAATAAATTGTAGTTCTGAGTTTTCAAAGGTAAAAAAGAATGTCATAATTTACTTTGTATTGGTTTTGTATTTGATCAAAATTTTAGAAATATTTTGCAGTACCAGAGATTTCGCTAATGAAAGAAAATATAGATAAAAAAAATACAAATAAACTTTGGTGTTTTTTATCTCAATTTTTTTTTTTTCAAAAAATATAAGTTTGTTATGATAATTTCTAGGTGGTTTTTAGTATTTTGCCATCAAATAATTTAGATTTTAAATTAGATTACTATGAAATATAGAGTAGCAACTTCGTCATTAAATCTTAGAGATTTTCCGCCGACGATGGATAATTCTACAATTTTAGCAGATATACCGTTTAGGCATACCGTTAAATTACTTGATAACACTGAGTCTGACTGGTGGAAAGTGAAGCTTTTAAATACTGATAAAGAGGGTTTTGTGTGTTCTAAAGACTTGGAACTTATCGATGAAACGACAATGAGAAATTCAGATATAGAAATTCCTAATTTCGAGCCAAGTCCTAAATCAAGTCTGGATAGTAAAGAAGAAACTTACAAGCCAATAGGTAATCCTGATATTCCTTTTAGAGATTTAACGAATGCAGAGACAAAAAAAGCGTCGATAAAAAAAATTATTGACAAATTAAATGTATCAAAAAGTTTCAGATACGAGAAGGATGAAGCCGATACGTATTGCAACATTTACACATTTGACTACTGTTTTTTTACCAAGGTCTATATTCCAAGGTTGCGATGGACCGATAAAGCAATAGAAGAATTAGAAAAAGGTAACGAAGTGCCATTGGTTTTTAATGATACCGTTAGGCCTTTTTATTCCAATTATCTTTATGATTGGTTTGAAGAATCATCTAGTAATTTTGGCTGGGAAAAAATCACTGATGTTGATGAACTTCAAAAGAAAGTAAATGAAAATGGTGGAGTAGGAATTATCTCTGCTAAACGATTTATATTAAATAAATCAGGACACATTGTTGTGGTAGTTCCAGAAACAGAGACCGAGAAAGCCTTCAGAGTCGATGGTAAAGTTATCTATCCGCTACAATCGCAAGCGGGTTATGATAATTACAATTATTTTTCAGAAGTAAGAAAAGATTGGTGGGCTAATCCTGATCCTGAAAAAGGATATTCATCAGCGATTTTTTATTATCACGATTAAAAAAAAATAGTATAAAAAAAAGACTTTTTAAGGGATAATACCTTAAAAAGTCTTTTTTTATGAAACCTATTTGATAAAATAATTATGACAATACAGCCTCTTTCTTAATTAATAACGAACTACAAAAACCATTTTCATAATATTTAGCATGGAAACTAGAATATATCTGATTATAGATTTCTAATGGGTCAGTTGAATGTATATTTATAACTAACATTTCTTCTAAAATAGAAATAAAATCAGCTGGAACTTTTGCTTCTTTACCATGTACAATTGATTCAAATGTGAAATTATTCCACTCTAAATTGCAAATTGGATTCTCAATTTCGTGTAATAAGGAATGATCCATAATGAAAACAAGAAATTGTAATACATCTTTCAAATGCTCTTCTTCAAAATAATCAAACATTCTAAACTCAATTCCGTGGTTTTTATGTTTATGGAAATTAATATCTAAACCTATTTTATCAATTTGCTCATAATCTGATATTTCTGAGTAACGATTTACCCACCACATCGGATTATCATGCATAGGATGTGCTGTAAAATCCATTTGGACAATCTTACCCGTTTTCATCACATCAGTATCATAAGTCCCTACGCCAATATATCTTGACATGGCACATCGTTGCGAAGCCTTAGTTAAGTTTACATCAATGTCATTGTGTGATAAATAATCCGAGGAACCAAATTTGATCATAAACAACGGACTCAACCATTGAAATAGCCGAATAGTGCGCTGGTGTTTTTTTATAAAATCAATTTTGTCTTTAATTTCACCTTCTGTATTTAATTCTGTCGGAATGGTTAAGTTAAAATGATACGTCATGTTGTTAAAAACAGAGTAATTATCATTATTAGAAATAAATATAGCAAAAGGATGGTTTTTAGTGCAGATTTTTATTTTTCCAAACTCCGGAAATATGTTTTCTTGTTCCATTCCATCTTGTAAGTTTCTAGTAAACTCCTGCTTTATTCTGGCTAGCTCAGCGATAACAGTATCAACATCTTTTTTATAAAAATCTTGAGTTACAAATTCGATAGTATCACCATCAAAAATGAATTTCTTCTGAAGTTCATCAACAAAATAGCTGTTGTTTTTTTGTAATTTGTCAAATATACTTACTCCAGAATAGGCTGGATTTGGTTCCTTATCTATAAAATCTAAAGTTTCATGCTCGTTATTTACATCCGTTTTTGTGAACGAATGTGAATTCATTAAAACAGGAATATGATATTCTTGATCCGTTAATATCTTTAGTAAAGAATTTTCAAAGACATTTTCTTTGTAATTCTTAAAATGATTGACGCTATACTTTTCATGCAGACCTCTGGTTAGCAAAAAATCTTTATCCACCTTTCGGTGTTTTTCAAACTCTAAATAACATTCATTTTCGATACCAACACCCCAATAAAAATCATTCGATTTATATTGATTGATATACTCTTTATGTTTGTCCAATAATTCAATTTCAAAACTAACAGCATTCATGCTATGATTTGTCATACAATTTTTTCTCCTTCTTTTAATAAATTATGTTGATATGGGAAGCTACTTTATCAGGTAGTTTTTCTTAAAATACAACCGTTAATCTGAATTTCTTATAGTCTAAAATTCAAAAAGTTAGTTATATGTAAAGATTTGTTTTTTTTGTGTGAGATAAGCCAACCTTCTCTTCATTCTAGAAATGAAAAATCAACTTATTTAGTTTTGCAAAAGTAGAAATAATTTAGGTCTAAATCAATAGCTGTTTTTAAATTATTTTTTTTGGCAATTTTTAAATGTAGTGCATGGTAGTTTTTTAATTTTGAAAGGATTAGCCACACTTTTAAAAAGTTAAAAATACGAGTTTTTTTTCTAAATCAGGAGCATCCGTTTTCGTTTTTTTTTAGAAATATACTCTTGCTATTCGCTTTATCTTTATGCTTGAACCCCAAGCATAAAAGATGTCGCTCCTATCAAGGTTAAATATCACGTTTTTTATCAAATGAACTTTTAGAAAAAAAACAAGATATAAAAGTACAGACAGGATTCGTTTTATACCAAACAAAATCCCCATCATAATTTTTCTCTTGTATTTGAAAAATTGTAATGAGGATTAGATATTTGTTGTTTAGATAAGATCAGCTTTTCTTCAATACCCTAAGCGTTGAAATTAATTCTTATCTTGTGAAATATAACTGACATTTCCGTATTACTAATAATTTATTACCTTCTATTTTACTTTTGTAAAAACGCTTTCAAATCTTCGTAAGTTTTAATTTTTATACTTACTTTTTCTTTATCCATTACACTTTCGATTTGAGGTGGGATAGGCAGTTTTATATTTAAAGTTGGTTCAACTGTATCCAAGAATTTAATAGGATGAGCCGTTTCTAAGAAAATACCAATTGCATTTTCATGATTTTGCAATTCCTTTTTTAATCCTAAATACCCAACAGCTCCATGTGGTTCAGCAATATAGCCGTCTGTATTATAAATGTATTTCATAGCTTCTAACGTTTCTTCGTCAGAAAAAGTAAAAGCTGAAAAGTCTTTTTTGAACTGCTTCAAATCATTTTGATACATTTCCTGAATTCGGATGAAATTGCTTGGATTTCCAACATCCATTGCATTCGAAATCGTGGTCTTAGAAGGTTTTGGGGCGTAAGTTCCGTTTTCTAAAAATCGTGGAACGGTATCATTCACGTTAGTGGACGCTACAAAATGCTCGATCGGTAATCCCATTTTTTTAGCGATAATACCAGCACAAATGTTTCCAAAATTACCACTCGGACAGGAGAAAATTAATGGTTTATTCTGCTTTTTTAATGCTTTATAAGCAAAGAAAAAATAGAACATTTGAGGTAACCAACGTGCAATATTAATAGAATTTGCTGAAGTCAGGTTTTTATCTTTTAAATCCGCATCTAAGAATGCTTTTTTAACCATATCTTGACAATCATCAAAAACGCCATCTACTTCTAGAGCAGTGATGTTTTGGCCTAAAGTGGTTAGTTGTCTTTCCTGAATATCACTTACTTTTCCCGAAGGATATAAAATGATGACATCAACGCCTTTTACACCCAGAAACCCGCTTGCGACAGCACCTCCAGTATCACCTGATGTGGCAACAAGAACTGTGTTTTTGTTGTCTTTTTTGTCTCTATTAAAATAGGCTAAGCATCTGGACATAAATCGTGCACCTACATCCTTAAAAGCCATTGTTGGACCATGAAACAATTCTAGCGAATAAATATCTTTTTCTACCATAACTACTGGAAAATTAAAACACAGTGTTTCTGTAATGATTTCTTTTAAGATATTTTCGGGAATTTCGTCACCTACAAATTGTTTGATAGCTTCAAAAGCAATTTCTTCGTTGCTCAAGTTTTCGATAGTCTCAAAAAAAGCTTCACCTAATGGCATTATAGTTTCAGGAAAATACAATCCTTTGTCAGATGCTAATCCTTGTATTACTGCTTCTTGGAAAGAAACCTTTGGTGCGTTATGGTTTAAACTGTAGTATTTCATTTGATTTTTGATTGAAGATTAACGATTTTTAGCTTAAGATTTCCGCAACAGAAGTTACATCATAAATCAAAAATCGTTAATCAAAATTCTTAAATTATTTTCATTCCCTCATCATTTACCTTAGACACATGGATCTCATAAGGTAAATTCATATTATCATAAACTTCACTCATTGCTTTTCCAATTTTTTCAGCGGTTTCCTTCCCTTTGCTTAATGCAAAAATGGAAGGGCCAGAACCTGATATTCCAGAACCAAGAGCGCCATTTTCTAACGCAGTTTGTTTGATTAAATCAAATCCGGGAATTAAGACACTTCGTAATGGTTCAATGATTACATCATGCAACGAGCGTCCTATTAATTCATAATCTTTGGTGTATAATCCAGCAATTAATCCGCCAACATTTCCCCATTGTGTTATAGCACTTTTCAGCGATATGTTTTGCTTTAATACAGAACGCGCATCCGAGGTTTTTAATTCAATTTGAGGGTGAACCACTGTCGCGTATAATTCTGACGGACTTTTAATTTTTATAATATCCAATGGATTTGAACTTCGAACTAAAGTAAATCCACCTAAAAGTGCAGGAGCAACGTTGTCCGCGTGAGCATTTCCGCTAGCTAGTTTTTCGCCTTGCATTGCAAATAAAACTAATTCCTTTCGTGTAAACGGTCGTCCTAGTAATTCATTAATTCCAAAAACCGCTCCAGCTGAACTAGCAGCACTGCTTCCGATTCCACTTCCTGCTTTTATGTTTTTGTAAATTTCAATATCAAATCCAAATTCAGTATCTACATTTTCTAACATTGCCAAACCAGCAACACCAGCAACATTTTTATCTGTTTCTAACGGTAAATCAGCACCAATGATTTTAGTAATTCGGATCCCTTTTATATCTGATTTTTTTATAATCATTTCGTCACCTGCTGTTTCTAGACACAACCCAAGCACATCAAATCCACAGGATAAGTTTGCAATTGTTGCGGGGCAAAATATTTTTATTTCATTCATTTTTATTTCATTTTATTCCCCGCCATGTCGGGCTTAGGGGGATTATAAATTTCCAATGCGTATTACATCTGCAAAAATTCCAGCTGCGGTAACTGCTGCTCCAGCACCAGCGCCTTTTATTAATAATGGTTGATCTACGTAACGATCAGTGAAGAATAAAACAATATTATCTTTTCCTTCTAGATTGTAAAACGGATGGTCTTTAGGAATGAATCGTAAGCCTACGTTTGCTTTGCCATTTTCAAATTGAGCTACATATTTAAGTCTTGAATCTTTACTTAAGGCTTCCTTGTAGATATTTTCAAAATGTGAAGCGTGATCTATTAATGATTTGAAAAATGCTTCGTTTGAAGTAGTATCTAAACATTCTGCTGGCATAAAAGATTCATTTGTAATCTCCTCAATTTCCATCTGGTAACCACTTTCTCGTATCAGAATTAGTATCTTTCTAGCTACGTCAATTCCACTCAAATCAATCTTGGGATCTGGTTCTGTAAACCCTTGTATTCCAGCTTCTTTCACGACATCATGAAAAGTGTTATTTTCATTAAAGTTGTTGAATATGAAGTTTAAACTTCCTGATAAAACAGCTTGGATTTTATGTACTTGATCGCCAGAGGCAACTAAGTTTTTTACTGTGTCTATAATTGGTAAACCTGCTCCAACATTGGTTTCGAATAAAAACGGTGCATTGAATTGTCGTGATAATTTTTTCAGTTTTTTATAATTATCATATTCTGAAGCGCACGCAATTTTGTTACAGGTAACAACTGCAATATTACGTTTTAGATAATATTCGTATGTTCTTGAAATACTTTCATTAGCTGTGATATCAACGAAAATACTGTTTCGCAAATTAAGGTCTTTTACTCTCTCAATAAATTTTTCTTGATTAGCAGCTTCTCCTAATTCTAGTAGCGGTTGCCAATCTTTTAATGAAATACCATCTTCATCAAAATACATTTTTCTTGAATTAGACAAAGCAATTACACGTAAGTTTATCTTAAGGTTCTCTTTTAAGAATTTCTTTTGTTGGTGAATTTGTTCAATGAATTTTTCACCTACATTTCCAACACCCATGACAAATAAATTCAACTGTTTTGTATTTTCTTCAAAAAAGTTTTCGTGTAGTGTATTTAGCGCTTTTTTGACATCTCTCTCGTTTATAACTGCCGAAATGTTTCTTTCAGATGCTCCTTGAGCAATCGCTCTAATGTTAACATTATTTTTTCCTAATGTGCTGAACATACGGCCGCTTAAACCTTGATGATTTTTCATGTTCTCGCCTACTAAAGCGATAATGCATAGGTTTTTCTCAACGATGCATGGATCGGTTTTGTTTTGAAAAATTTCAATTTCAAAAGCTTTGTTGATTGCTTCTTCTGCAATATCAGCATCTGAATTTAAAATTCCGATACATATAGAATGTTCGGAGGATGCCTGAGTAATAAATATAACATTTATATTTTCATGCGATAGCACCTCGAAAAGTTTTTTAGATGAACCAGTCACACCGATCATTCCAGGGCCTTCCAGCGTAATTAAAGTGATATTATCTATATGACTAATACCTTTGACAGGATTTGTATGTGTCAATTCCTGATTCGAAATGTAAGTTCCATCCGTTTCTGGGTCAAACGTGTTTTTGATAAGAATTGGTATATTCTTTCTTAACACAGGTTGAATTGTTGGTGGATATAAAACTTTGGCACCAAAATGTGATAGTTCCATCGCTTCTTGATAGGAAATAAAAGCAATAGGTTGCGCTTGCTTAACCACTTTTGGGTTTGCTGTAAACATTCCGTTGACGTCTGTCCAAATTTCTAGTTCAGTTGCATTTAATGCTCCTGCTATTATTGCCGCTGAATAATCAGAACCTCCGCGACCTAATGTTGTATTTATACCATCTTGCGATGCAGCGATAAATCCTGGCATTACCACCACTTGATTTTCATTCGAACCAAAATATTCTACTATTAGACTATTTGTGATTTCGAAGTTTACGGCTGCTTTGCCAAAATGCTTATTAGTTTTTATCAGCTCACGACTGTCTTTATAACCGCTATTCTTTAAGTTTTGTTTTAATGCTTCGGCAATAATGTAGGACGAAAGCAGTTCTCCAAAACTTAAAATTGTATCTGCTGTTCGCAACGATAATTCTCCTAAAAGATAGCAGCCATCTAATAAAGTTTCTAGGTGATTAACAATTCTTTTGATATGACTTAATAGACTACTTTGTTCGCTTACCGGAATAAGCTCTTTCAAAGCATCCAAATGTTTTTTCTCTATTTCGGCAAGAATTTCTTTAAAGCTTTCGTCACCGGCCGCTGCTTTTTTAGAAGCTATTTGAAGCATGTCGGTTACTTTACTGAAAGCCGAAACTACAACAATTAATTTTTCGTCTATAGCTTTTTTGCTGACTATGTTTATAACAAGTTTTATGTTTTGTGCATTGGCAACCGAGGTGCCGCCAAATTTTAATACTTTCATACGAAGGTTATATTTGTAATATGATAGAATAATTTTCATCAAATAGATAATGAAAATCTGTTTTTTATATGCCCACTATTTTTCCTTCTTCTGAAAAAAAAAAGATATAATAAAAAGGATTATATGTAGAATGCTTACCCCAAAGGGGTAGTTGTAGTTGTTGTAGTGAATGTAACAGAAGAATCAACCCAAATTTGAGTTGCTATCGAAGATTGATATTTTGTTCTGTTATTTTTCATTTTATATTACAAAAATAGCCTTTTTTCTAAAAAACGAAAGCTTTTGTTGCATTTTTGCGAATAATTTAAAATTATTAGCGGCAATTATGAATACTTAAAATTAGTGTCGTTTATAATCTTTGAGTTAATGCTATTCGTATAATTCGCGTATTATTTAATCTTTAAAATTCTAGAATGTTGCTTGTTACATGAAATCATACATTGGATTTCCTCTTTATTTGCTTTACGAACTAATTTAGAAAATGAGATTTGCATTCAGGTGAGCTTTGTAACAGAACGCTTTGGAGCGGCAAAATAGTTTGCGTATTGAAAATTATCTAGTCTTTCATATTCACGAGCGTTTCTATTTAAAACTAGATTTCAGTTTTACATCTTATTGGATTAATTACATGGAATTTAATTTTTGGTTTTGTTTGATAGTAGTTTTTAAATTATTAGCAATATAAGTTGTGTAATAATAAAGATTTACTCAATTTTACAAATCAAACACGATCACAATGGATAATACGCATTATATTAGTACTGAATTACTTAGTATTGAAACTTTAGAAGAAATTATTTCGCATGGTAAGAAATTGGCATTGTCTGAGGAAGCTACAGCAAACATTCAAAAATGTAGAGCCTATTTAGACAAAAAAATGGCTTCCCAATCTGAGGCTATCTATGGTATAAATACTGGTTTTGGATCGCTATGTAATGTGAAAATATCTAATGAGAATTTATCAAAACTACAAGAAAACTTAGTGAAATCGCATGCATGTGGAGTAGGCGATGAGGCTCCACTTTCTATTGTAAAATTAATGCTATTACTAAAAATTCAATCATTGAGTTATGGTCATTCTGGTGTTCAATTACAAACTGTTGAGCGCTTAATAGAATTTTATAACCATGATGTTTTGCCGGTTATTTACACACAAGGTTCCCTTGGTGCATCTGGTGACTTAGCACCTTTAGCACACTTATCGTTGCCATTGCTAGGTGAAGGTGATGTGTATTATGAAGGAGAGAAAGTGCACTCAAGCGAAATAATGAAAATTTTTAATTGGGAGCCTCTAGTATTGCAATCAAAAGAAGGACTGGCTTTATTGAATGGAACTCAATTTATGAGTGCTTATGGAGCTCATATTTTGATGAAAGTAAGTAAATTTTCATATTTAGCAGATTTAATAGGGACAATTTCTTTAGAAGGTTTTGATGGTAGAATAGAACCTTTCAATGAACTAATCCATTTTATCAGACCACACAAAGGGCAGATCATAACGGCAAAACGTATAAAAAGTTTTCTTGAAGGAAGTGAGATTATAGAACAGCCTAAAGTTCACGTCCAAGACCCCTATTCTTTTAGATGCATGCCTCAAGTGCATGGTGCTTCAAAAGATGCTATTGATTATGTGAAAAAAGTTTTCAAAACTGAAATCAATTCAGTGACGGATAATCCTAATATTTTTATCGAAAGCGACCAAATCATATCCGGTGGAAATTTTCACGGACAACCTTTGGCTTTAGCCTTAGATTTCATGGCAATTGCTTTGGCCGAATTAGGAAGTATCTCAGAGCGTAGAACGTATCAATTAATTTCAGGAACAAGAAACCTTCCAGCCTTTTTAGTAGATAATCCAGGTTTAAATTCCGGTTTGATGATTCCTCAATATACAGCAGCGAGTATTGCTAGCCAAAACAAACAACTGGCAACACCAGCAAGTATTGACAGTATTGTTTCGAGCAACGGACAAGAAGATCATGTAAGCATGGGGGCAAATGCTGCAACAAAGGCATTGCGTGTTTTAGATAATTTAGAGCGAATTCTAGCAATTGAGTTAATGAACGCTTCTCAAGCTATTGAATATAGAAGACCATTAGTATCTAGTGATTTTATCGAAATGTTCTTAAATGCCTATCGTGCGGAAGTTCCATTAATAAAATATGACAGAATTTTACACTATGATATAGAAAAAACGGTAAATTTTTTAAATTCTTTTCAAATAGAATCCGATTTGTTAATATTAACTTAACATTAAAAGTTCAAAATGACGTAATTTTGCGCCACTAAATTTAAATTAAATGAACATAAATAATTTTTTCCAATTTTTGGTTCCTAAAGACAAAAAGTTCTTTCCTCTTTTCGAACAAGCATCAAGTAACCTAATCGAAATTGCGACAAATTTGCATGAAGCTGTTAATCTACCTTTGAAGGAACGCGAAGTTCTTTTTCAAAAAATAGATACATTGGAGCAAAAAGGAGAAGACATTACACGTCAAACTAATTTGGAATTAAGTAGAAACTTCATTACTCCCTTTGATAGAGAAGACATTCATGCCTTAATTACTTCAATTGACAATGTTGCTGATTACCTTCATGGTGCTGCTAGTAGAATGAGATTGTATCAAGTTGATAAAATCACGAAATCAATTCGAAAACTGACCGAAATTAATCTTGAGGCTTGTCAGAATATTGATGTTGCTGTTCGAGAATTGAGAGATTTGAAAAAAATGAAAAACATCACTGATGCTATCGTTCGAATTAATAAGTTAGAAAATAAATCAGATAATGTTTATGATAAAGCAGTTCTTGATTTATTCGAAAATGAAACTGATGCTAAAAACATTATTAAATATAAGGAAGTATTATCTGTTTTAGAAAATGCTGCTGATAAATGTAAAAGTGTCGCAAGTGTTCTAGAGTCAATTTCTGTAAAACATTCCTAATTCTAATCGTTTTATTCTGAAATTAAACTTATGGAATTTACTCTACTTATAGTTATCATCGTATTAGCTTTAATCTTTGATTATATTAATGGTTTTCATGATGCTGCTAATGCAATTGCTACTGTTGTTGCTACCAAAGTACTAACTCCTTTTCAGGCCGTAGTTTGGGCAGCTTTTTTTAACTTTTTAGCTTATTGGGTTTTTGGTTTTGGTGTAGCTGATACGGTTGCTAAAACGGCAAACACTTCTGAAATTAATTTGGTTGTTATTCTTGCAGGGGTTATTGCTGCTATTATTTGGAATTTATTTACGTGGTGGCAAGGAATTCCATCGAGTTCTTCACATACACTTATTGGTGGTTTTGCTGGAGCAGCTATTGCGCATGCAATTGCTGTTCACGGTTTTTTTGAATATACCGCAGTAGATGGTGCTCAAACGTATGCTGCACATTGGTACGATACCGTAAACTGGTATACGGCTGGAAAAGATGGTGGTTTTCCTTCAGGAGTTTTAATCATCATTGCTTTTATCGTTTTAGCTCCTGTTTTAGGGGCACTAATGTCGTATTTAATATCTATTTGGCTGCTTAATGCTTCTAAAAAAAGTATTTATCCAAAACTGTTTACAATTGGTTTGATGTTGCTAACGATTTGGTTTGTTGAAAGTCAGATGATTTCTTACGACCAAATTAAAAAACCTCGTTTTGACTCTCATTTTTGGAGCGTAACGTTTGAATCACATAATATTAAATGGTTTTTAGTTGCTTTTATTGTCTTGTCAATAAGTGCTTTCTGTTTGATATTCAGTAGTTTAAATTTACATCAGTCAAATTATTGGTTGAAGAAAATGCAGCTATTATCTTCTGCGGCTTTTAGTTTAGGCCATGGTGGAAATGATTCTCAAAAAGTAATGGGAATTATTGCAGCAGCAGTTACTGTTTATATAGCTAATAGTGGACTTACACAAGACAGTCTTCCTGATTGGTTAGATGTGGTCCTGCCTAACGCTGATGGTGATTTTAAAATGCCAGAATGGATTCCTTTAGCTTGTTACTCTGCAATTGCAGCAGGAACGTTAAGTGGAGGATGGAAAATCGTGAAAACAATGGGTTCTAAAATTACAAAAGTGACTTCTTTTGAAGGAGTTGCCGCCGAAACAGCAGGAGCATTAACCTTGTATTTTACAGAACATTTTAAAGTACCTGTAAGTACAACACATACTATTACTGGATCTATCATAGGTGTAGGACTTACTAAAAGAGTTTCAGCGGTTCGTTGGGGTATGACCGTAAGCTTAATTTGGGCTTGGGTTTTGACAATACCAATATCAGCAATTTTAGCCGCTTTGACTTATTATATTTTAAGTATATTTATTTAACAACTACTATATTTCATAAAAAAACCATTCGGAATGAATGGTTTTTTTATAGAATATAATCAGAAGTTATCTGAGGTTATTTTAAATCAGTTGTAATAGCTATTGGGTTGCTCAGGAGTTTGTGCATCGGGCATTTGTCAGCAATTTGTAATAATTTAGTTTTTTGCTCGTTATCTAGGTCTCCAAAAAGTTGAATAGAGCGAATGATATTTGTTTTATTTTCTTCTTGATTTTTTTCAAAAGTGACTTCTACTATAACATCATGCAAAGCCCATTCTTTTCTATCGGCGTACATTCGTAACGTAATACAAGTGCAGGCTGCAAGTGATGATGCTAGCAATTCATCTGGCGCAAAGCCTAAATCAGTTCCGCCTACACTTTCTGGTTCATCTGAAATGATAGTATTTGTCGCTGATCTAATTTCAGTTTTGTAATGTGCTGCTCCAATATGTGCCGTTATTTTTTTCATTGTCTTAGTATTTTAATTTATTCTTAAGATTAAAATAGATGAATCAATTTTACAAAGAAGATTTAGATTATGCTGTTGATTAAAATATTCCACTTAAATTTTTGTGATTATGCCTACGCTTGTAATGCGTTTGTTTTAAATCTTGATGCCCAGAAATAATACTGATGTTGCCATCAATTTCAAGCATTGCCAGTTTTACATCCTTAAAATATTCTACTCCATGCTCGCGCATGGCTTCTTTCAATTCATCAGAGGTAATGTTTAACTTGCTTAAAGCCTTAAAGTCTAAATTGCCATTATGAATTAGAATTTCAGGTTTTTGCTGCATAAAGGAATTAAATTTCTTGTACTTAAACATCAATCTTTTTAATATAAAATTGACAGTAAATAGTACTGTTGCTGCCGCAAGTCCGCCATAGAGAGTAGTGTTAGTACCTACCATTGCATTTTGAACGGAATTGCTTATCAGTAAAATCAAAATAATGTCAGTAGTATTAAGTTGTGATAACTCTTTTTTACCAAAGACACGTAAAGCGATAACCATAAAAAAATAAACGGCGGTACTTCTAAAAATTATATCAAGATATTCGTTCATTTTTTTTCAATTAAAGGCTACTACTTATTTTAACTTAAAATTTTTCTCGATGGCTTTTATCATTTCGCCAGCAATGTCTTTATTAGTAGCGCCTTCAATTCCTTCTAATCCCGGTGAAGAGTTTACTTCTAATAACAATGGTCCTTTAGAAGATCTAATGATATCTACACCAGCCACTTTCAAGTCCATTGCTTTAGTTGCTTTTATGGCGATACGTTTTTCTTCAGCTGTAACTTTTATAATTGAGGCTGTTCCGCCAAGATGTATGTTTGCTCTAAATTCTCCAGGCATTGCTTCCCGCTGAATAGCTGCTACTACTTTGCCGTCAATTACAAAACAGCGAATATCTTTTCCATTCGCCTCTTTTATAAATTCCTGAACTAATATATTAGCGTTTAAGCTTTTGAATGCATTAATTACACTTTCTGCAGCTTTCTTTGTTTCTGCTAAAACGACACCTTTGCCTTGAGTTCCTTCGAGTAATTTTACAATCAATGGAGATCCACCGACCATTTTTATTAAATCATCGGTGTCTAATGGTGAATTTGCAAAACCAGTAGTAGGAATCGCTACGCCATGATTTAGTAATAATTGCAAAGAATATAGTTTGTCACGTGATTGTGTAATGGCATTCGATGAATTTAAGCAATATACTTTTAAGGCCTCAAATTGTCTAGTTAACGCGCAACCATAAAAAGTTATACTAGGTCTTATTCTTGGGATAATCGCATCAAATTGATTTAATATTTTCCCACCGCGATAGTGAATTTCTGGTGTTTTGGCATCTAATTTCATATAGCATTCCTTGATATTCAAGAAGTGCATTTCATGTCCACGCATTTCACCCGCTTCCATTATTCGCTTGTTGCTATACAATTCAGGATTACTGGCTAAAAGTCCTATTCGCAAACCAGATGTTGCTTTTTCAGAGTTTTTGTAAAGTTCCTTTAAGCTGTCTGATGTTGGTTGGCCCAAAAGATATTTTTGCTCTGGATCAACTAGAACTCTTCCGCTCATCGCTTCACGACCTAAAAGCATTCTAAATCCCATTGAATCGCGATTAGTCAATGTCATTTCAATTGGCCAAGTCGAAGTGCCAATTTGAAGATTAGTTTGTATTACATAACGTTGCTCTCTAAATCCGCTTGAACTTTTTACAATTCGCTTGTCGATTAATGGAGCTTCGCAATGAATAACTGTTTTAAGGTTATTCTGTATTGGATTGATGTCAAACTTAACCCAGTTGCTTTCATTTTTAATAAATGGCGCAATATTAATCGCGTGTAAAGCGGATGTTTTAGCACCAGAATCTACTCGCGCTTTTATTGTTGGAATTCCTAATTCAGGAAAAGAGCACCACTCTTCGCTTCCCAGTATGACTTTGTTATCTGACATAAATTATTTTTAATTGTCTCATTTTCTAAAAACCAAATGTAAATATTTGTTTTCAAAAAAAGGAGTATTTGTATTAAAGAATAAACCCGTTAGGTTATGAAAACGTAACGGGTTTATTTGAATTATTAGTGTTTAAGCCTATAAATTAGTCGGCTCGCCAGCTTTGTGAACTTGTACCGTAAGTTCTTGAGCTCCTTCTTCAATATCCATAAAAATTTCGTCTCCAGAACCAATTTTAGAAGTGATTATTTCTTCGGCAAGTGTGTCTTCAACATATTTCTGAATAGCTCTTTTTAATGGTCTTGCTCCAAATTGTCTATCGAAACCTTTATCAGCGATAAAAGCTTTTGCTTTATCTGAAAGGTTTAATTGATATCCTAATTCTGCAACACGAGCATATAATTTTTTTAATTCGATTTCTATAATCAAATCAATGTGTTCTTTTTCTAAAGCGTTAAATACAATTACGTCATCTATTCTATTTAAGAATTCTGGAGCAAAAGTTTTCTTTAATGCATTTTCGATGATACTTTTAGAGTTATCGTCCGCTTGAGCCACTTTAGCGGCAGTTCCAAAACCAACACCTTGTCCAAAATCTTTTAATTGTCTCGCTCCAACATTGGAAGTCATGATAATTATAGTGTTTTTGAAATCAATTTTACGGCCCAAACTATCTGTTAGATAACCATCATCTAATACTTGTAAAAGCATGTTGAATACATCAGGATGGGCTTTTTCAATTTCATCTAATAATACAACACAGTATGGTTTTCTACGAACTTTCTCTGTCAACTGTCCACCTTCTTCGTAACCCACGTATCCTGGAGGTGCTCCAACTAATCTAGAGATTGCGAATTTTTCCATGTACTCACTCATATCTATTCGAATTAAAGCATCTTCAGAATCGAATAATTCTTTAGCTAGTACTTTAGCTAATTGCGTTTTACCAACACCGGTTTGTCCCAAGAAAATAAACGAACCAATGGGTCTGTTTGGATCTTTTAAACCTGCACGATTACGTTGAATTGAACGAGCGATTTTTATCACCGCTTCTTTTTGTCCAATCACTTTACCTTCAATAAGTTCTGGTAATTTAGCTAACTTATTGCTTTCTGTTTGAGCAATGCGATTTACAGGAATACCACTCATCATAGAAACTACATCAGCAACATTGTCCTCAGTAACTTCAATTCGGTTGTTTTTAGCATCTTCTTCCCATTGTTCTTGGGCTATAGCCAAATCTTTTTCAATGCGTTTTTCATCATCTCGAAGTTTAGCAGCTTCTTCATATTTTTGTTTTTTGACTACCACATTTTTCAGTTCGCGAACGTCTTCTAATTGGCGTTCAAGATCTAAAATTTGTTTGGGTACTTCGATATTAGTAATGTGAACTCTAGAACCTGCTTCGTCTAAAGCATCGATAGCTTTGTCTGGCAAGAAACGATCAGACATATAACGATCCGTTAATTTTACACAAGCCTCTATTGCATCGTCAGTAAATGTTACATTATGATGATCTTCGTATTTGTTTTTGATATTATGCAAAATGGTAATCGTCTCTTCAACCGAAGTTGGCTCTACAATTATCTTTTGGAAACGTCTTTCTAGTGCGCCATCTTTCTCTATGTACTGACGGTATTCGTCGAGAGTAGTAGCACCAATACATTGAATTTCGCCACGAGCTAAGGCAGGTTTAAACATATTTGATGCATCCAAAGAACCTGTTGCACCACCAGCGCCAACGATAGTATGAATTTCATCTATAAAAAGAATGATATCATCATTTTTCTCTAGTTCATTCATCACCGCTTTCATGCGTTCTTCAAATTGTCCTCTGTATTTTGTACCGGCAACTAGGCTAGCTAGATCTAAAGTAACAACGCGTTTGTTGAATAAAGTACGAGAAACTTTTTTCTGAATAATGCGCAACGCTAAACCTTCGGCAATAGCAGATTTCCCCACTCCAGGTTCCCCTATTAGTAAAGGATTGTTCTTTTTGCGTCGGCTCAAAATTTGAGAAACACGCTCAATTTCTTTTTCTCTACCTACAACTGGATCTAGTTTTCCTTCCTCAGCCATTTCTGTTAAATCTCTCCCAAAATTATCTAACACAGGAGTTTTAGATTTCTTGTTCGATTTGTTGGCGGGATTGTTAAAAGTACCTTCTTTTAAACTGTCATCTTGTCCTGAATCATCATTGTACGATTCGTTTTTTGGCAAGTTATCTATAAAATCGTCTTCGTTTGGAGTCATGTTTATATATTGTTCTTTAGCTATATCATAATCAATTTTCAGTTTATTCAATAGCTTGGTTGTTGGATCGTTTTCGTTTCTTAAAATACACAGTAATAAATGTGCAGTGCTAATAGAAGAACTTTGGTACACTTTAGCTTCTAAAAAAGTAGTTTTCAGCGCACGTTCTGCCTGACGAGTCAAGTGTAAGTTTTTCTTTTCTATGTTTATTTCTAAACTTGGACTAGCTGGACTCAGAATTTCTACTTTTCGACGTAAATGGTCTAAATCAACATTTAAGTTATTTAGTATTTGAATTGCTTTTCCATTTCCGTCTCTTAGGATACCTAGCATCAAATGTTCTGTGCCTATGAAGTCATGACCTAATCGCAAAGCTTCTTCTTTGCTGTAAGTAATAACATCTTTTACTCTTGGTGAAAAATTATCATCCATATTATATATTTGATATCGTAAATTTAGTGAATTACTGTTTGGAAAACAAAAACTATTCCTTTTAGTAGTCTTGTCAGCTAATAGACAAAAAATATAACAACTTAAGCGTTAAATTTCCCTTAAATTATTAACTAAAAGTCAAGATTGTTTTGTTAATAAATCATTGAAATAAGAATGTTAAAATGGGTCAAAAAATTTCAAAAAGATGTATATTGGCACGTTTTGAAACTAATATAATTTTTTAATATAACAACTTATGTCTGAAGGAGAAAAGTTAATTCCTATTAACATAGAAGATGAAATGAAATCAGCTTACATCGATTACTCGATGTCAGTAATTGTATCAAGGGCACTTCCAGATGTTAGAGATGGCTTGAAGCCTGTTCATAGAAGGGTTCTTTACGGAATGTATGATTTAGGAGTTTTTTCAAATAAAGCCCATAAAAAGTCCGCCAGAATTGTCGGTGAAGTTTTAGGTAAGTATCACCCACACGGAGATACTTCAGTTTACGATGCGATGGTTCGTATGGCACAAGAGTGGAGCTTGCGTTATTTATTAGTAGATGGTCAAGGTAACTTTGGTTCTGTAGATGGTGATAGTCCAGCAGCAATGCGTTATACAGAAGCTAGAATGCGTAAAATTTCGGAAGAAATTATGGCTGACATCGAAAAAGAAACAGTTGATTTTCAATTAAACTTTGACGATACTTTATATGAGCCAACAGTAATGCCTACAAGAGTTCCTACTTTATTAATTAATGGAGCTACAGGGATTGCAGTAGGTATGGCTACTAATATGCCACCGCACAACTTAACGGAAGTAATCAACGGTACTTTAGCTTATATGGACAACAATGACATCGAAATCGATGAATTGATGAATCATATTAAAGCGCCTGATTTTCCAACAGGTGGTGTGATATATGGTTATGATGGCGTTCGTGAAGCATTTAAAACGGGTCGTGGACGTGTTGTAATGCGTGCGAAAGTTGGTTTTGAAGAAGTTGACGGAAGAGAATGTATTATTGTTACAGAGATTCCATACCAAGTCAATAAAGCAGATATGATCAAGCGTACTGCGGATTTGGTAAATGATAAAAAAATAGATGGAATTGCAAATATTCGCGATGAGTCAGATAGAAATGGTATGCGTATCGTTTATATTTTGAAGCGTGATGCAACGCCAAATGTGGTTTTAAATACGCTTTACAAGTTTACACAATTACAATCTTCTTTCAGTGTCAATAATATTGCGTTAGTAAAAGGACGTCCGCAAATGTTGAATCTAAAAGAGATGATTCATTATTTTGTAGAACACCGTCACGATGTAGTGGTTCGAAGAACTAAATTTGAATTGCGTAAGGCAGAAGAAAGAGCGCATATTTTAGAGGGATTGATCATTGCTTCTGATAATATTGACGAAGTAATTGCATTAATTAGAGGTTCGAAAAATACAGAAGAGGCAAGAGAGAAATTAATTGCTAGATTCGAATTATCAGATATTCAAGCACGTGCAATTGTCGAAATGCGTTTGCGTCAATTAACAGGTCTAGAACAAGACAAGTTAAGAGCGGAGTATGAGGAGTTGATGAAGTTAATTGCTCACTTAAAAGCATTGTTAGAAAATGTTGATTTGAGAACAAACTTGATAAAAGAAGAATTAGTAGAAATTCGCGATAAGTACGGAGACGAAAGACGTTCTATAATTGAGTATTCAGGTGGAGATGTAAGTATTGAAGATTTAATCGCTGATGAGAATGTAGTAATTACAATTTCTCACGCTGGATATATCAAACGTACGAATTTAACAGAATACAAAACACAGAATAGAGGAGGAGTAGGTCAAAAAAGTGCAGGAACAAGAGATCAAGATTTCTTAGAACACATGTTTGTAGCTACAAATCACCAGTACATGATGTTCTTTACTCAAAAGGGAAAATGTTTCTGGATGCGTGTTTATGAAATTCCAGAGGGAAGTAAAACTGCTAAAGGAAGAGCGATTCAAAACTTGGTAAACATCGAAAGTGACGATAAAGTTAAAGCTTTTATTTGTACGCAAGATTTAAAAGACAAAGAGTACATCAATAGCCATAACCTTATTATGGTGACTAAAAAAGGTCAAGTTAAGAAAACATCGTTAGAGAAATATTCTAAACCTAGAGTTAATGGTGTTGCTGCTATTACAATTAAAGAAGGGGATGAGTTGTTAGGAGCGCAATTAACGAATGGGGAAAGCCAAATTATATTAGCGGTAAAATCAGGTAAATTAGTTCGTTTTGAAGAAACTAAAACCCGTCCAATGGGTAGAACTGCTTCAGGAGTTAGAGGAATTACGTTAAAAGATGATGCGGATGAAGTAATTGGTATGGTTACTGTAGATAAGGAAAATATTAACGAATCTCAAATCTTAGTTGTTACTGAAAACGGTTACGGTAAGCGCACTAAACTTGTTGATGACGACGGTGAAGACGTGTACAGAATTACAAATCGCGGTGGTAAAGGAGTTAAGACTTTAAACATTACTGAAAAAACTGGAAATTTAATTTCTATTAGTGCTGTTACTGATGCTGATGATTTGATGATTATCAATAAATCTGGATTGACAATCAGAATGGCTATTGAGGATTTGCGCGTTATGGGACGTGCAACTCAAGGAGTTAAATTGATTAATCTAAAAGGTAAAGACTCTATCGCCGCAGTTACTAAAGTAATGAAAGATGATGTAGCTGAAGTTGTGGTTGATGAAGATGGAAATATAGTTGAAACCGAAACAATTGAAAGAGTTAAACCAGTTTTAGAAGTACTGGAAGACGAAGGTTCTGAAGACGACGATGAAGACGACGATTCTGAAGCTGATGAAGAATTAGAAGAGGATGAAGACGAAGATGATTCTGACGATGAGGCTTAATTTTAAAATAGTGAACCAATAATAATTATTAAATAAAACAAAGAATGTTATGAAAAGTAAATATGTAGTATTAGCATCAGCGTTACTGATATCAGTGGCTACTTTTGCTCAAAAAGATCAAATTAAAGCAGCTGAAAAAGCACTGAAAGGAGGTAAGTCTCAAGAAGCGGCAACTATTTTAGCAGAAGCGGAGTCTTTATTGTCTAATGCTTCTGATGCTGAAAAAGCACAGTTTTTCTTTTTAAAAGGAAACGCTAGTTTAGATTTAGCCACTAAAAAAGTAAATGCTGATAAAAATTTAGAAATTGCAACCGTAGCATATAAAAATTTAATGGATGTTGAGAAAGCTTCTGGTAAAGTAAAATATACACCACAGGCAGTTACCTCAATGAAGGATATTAAATTCAGTTTGATAAACGCGGCTATTGCTGATTCAAAGATCGATAAGCACTCAGAAAGTGCTAGAAAACTTTATGATGCGTACTTACTTGATAAAAATGATACAATCAACTTGTATTATGCGGCTTCTACTTATGTAAACGCAAAGGAGTATGTAAAAGCACTTGAGTTGTATGAAAACTTGAAAAACATTAACTATTCTGGAAAAGGAACTAGCTATTTTGCGGTTAATAAGTTAACTAATGAGGAAGATTTCTTTGCTACTGCAAAAGAAAGAGATTTGTCAGTAAAACTTGGTACGCACTTGAAGCCAAGAAATGAGGTTGTTCCATCAAAAAGAGGAGAGATATATAAAAATATGGCTTTGATTTTAGTAGAAGGCGGTAAAACTGAAGAAGCTAAAAAAGCAATTTCTGAGGCAAGATTGTCAAATCCAGATGATACGTCATTGGTTTTAACAGAAGCTAACTTATATTTAGAAACTAAAGATTTTGAAACGTACAAAAAATTAATTGGTGAGGTTTTAGCTAAAAATCCTAATGATGCTGATTTGACTTTTAATTTAGGAGTTATAAGCGGTAATGCTGGAAATGTAGCTGATGCTGAAAAGTATTACGCTCGCGCTATCGAAATTAAGCCAGATTATATCAACGCTTATATCAATCTAGCTGCTTTGAAATTAGAAGCGGAAAGACCTATCATTGACGAAATGAATAAACTGGGAACTTCAGCAAAAGACATGAAGCGTTACGATGTGTTGAAATTACAAAGAGAAAACATATTTAAAAGTGTAATTCCTTCGCTTAAAAAAGCATACGATTTAGATCCTGCTAATAAAGATGTTGCTAAAACGCTATTGAATGTGTACAGTGCTCTAGAAATGACAGCTGAATCAAAAGCATTGAAAGCTAAAATGTAATACTTATTTTAGTCCATAAACAAAAAACGGTTTGAAGAAATTCAAACCGTTTTTTATTTTATTTTTAATATTTATTTATATTATTTTTTTAATGACTCTTAACTTATGGGTATGCTTATTGGTCTCGGCGTTAAAAATACCTAAATGATCTAACCGATCCACTCGAATCTTACCACTTGCGTGAATGATATAATTGTCCTCCATCATTATGCCGACATGGATGATATTTCCTTCGTCATTGTCAAAGAAAGCTAAATCTCCTGCCTCGCTCTCTTCAATAAAACTTAAGGGTTCTCCTTGTGCTGCTTGTTGTGAAGCGTCTCTAAGTAATTTGTAGCCATTTAGTTTATATACCATTTGAGTAAAGCCAGAACAATCAATGCCAAAAGGAGTTTTTCCTCCCCAGAGATAGGGTGCATTCAAATACATAAATGCAGTGTCGATTAAGTGCGATTTACTTTTTAGTCCAGTAGTGCTTGTTCCTTCAAAATCGAAATTAGAAGTATTAATTTCCTTGTGATTTAGGAACGTTAATGCGGAACCTAACGGAATTGGAATCAATGAATTTGATGCGGTAGTGATGTATTCTATTAAATCGGCATTAAGAACGATGGGTTCTAACGACAATTTATTGAAATCCGCTTCAGTAATAAGTTGCAACTGCTTAAAATCGATCCAACCTTCATAATCATCAAATTGCATTCTGATGCGAGTCCACTGCTTCACTTGTTCTAAAATTTCAAAATGTTCTCCAAATAAGACTTGAGAGACAATTTCACTTCTATCACTGGGTTCAAATCGGAGCGGTATCATCGCTAGATTACAAATTCCAAACATCTATATTTAATTAGGAGTTAATAATTGTTGGGTTTCAAGTTTTAAAACTTAAAACCCAACAATTATAATTATTTTTAGATTCTTTCAATAACAATTGCTGAGGCTCCACCGCCGCCATTACATATTGCGGCAGCACCAGTTTTAGCATTATTTTGTTCTAAAACATTTAAAAGAGTAACTATGATTCGCACTCCAGAACAACCAAGCGGATGTCCTAATGATACTGCACCGCCATTCACGTTTACTTTATCGTTTGCTAGACCTAGAATTTTAGCATTAGCTAATCCTACGACTGCAAAAGCTTCATTAAATTCAAAATAGTCTACAGCGTCAATAGTTATTCCTGCTTTGTCTAAAGCTTTAGGAAGCGCTTTAGCGGGGCTAGTAGTAAACCATTTTGGTTCTTGTGCGGCGTCAGCGTATCCTTTGATGTAGGCTAGTGGTTTCAAACCTAATGCTAGTGCTTTTTCTTCGCTCATCAATATTACTGCTGCTGCACCATCATTTATAGTTGATGCATTTGCTGCGGTAACTGTTCCGTCTTTTGTGAAAACAGGGTTTAAAGAAGGAATTTTGTCTAATTTAACATTAGTGAACTCTTCATCTTTAGAAACCAGTATAGGAGCTCCTTTTCTTTGCTGAACAGGAACAGGAACTATTTCGTTATCAAATTTTCTAGCTTCCCAAGCTTTTGCACTACGCTCATATGATTGAATAGCGAAGTTATCTTGGTCTTCACGACTAAAGTTATATTCTGTAGCACATAGATCAGCACAAACTCCCATTGCATTATTGTCGTAAGCATCAGTAAGTCCGTCTTTCTGCATTCCATCAACCATAGTTGCTGGACCAAATTTAGTTCCGCTTCTAAGATTTATATAATGTGGGATCAAGCTCATGTTCTCCATTCCTCCAGCAACTACAATTTCAGCATCACCACATTGAATTGATTGCGCGCCTAACATCACTGCTTTCATTCCTGATGCACACACTTTATTTATAGTAGTACACGCCACTTTTTCAGATAAACCTGCAAATATAGCCGCTTGGCGAGCAGGAGCTTGACCTGTGCCCGCTTGAACTACGTTGCCCATATATACTTCATCAACTAACTCTGGATCTAAATTAATTTTGTCCAATGCTCCTTTAATAGCTACTGCACCTAATCTTGGAGCGGTAACTGTAGATAATCCTCCCATAAAACTTCCGATAGGTGTCCTAACGGCAGAAACGATAACAACTCTTTTGTTCATAACTTTGATATTGTAGGTTTATGTAGCAAATTTAATCTTTTTTAGACAATTTCATATTTTTGCGAATGAGATAATCTTTTTTAAATTTATTTTGATTCTATATGTTTGATTGTGAAGTGTTTTTGTAAAAAGGGCAAAAAAGAATGAAAAAAAAGGTTCAAAATACTTGTGAGTAACGTAAAGAAGTCCTAAATTTGCAACCGCAAAACAAGACATGTTTCTTTGAGCTTGGAGAGGTGCCAGAGTGGTAATGGAGCAGTTTGCTAAACTGTCATCGAGTGATCGGTGCCAGGGTTCGAGTCCCTGTCTCTCCGCTGTTATTAATTTTGTTTTTCGGGGTGTAGCGTAGCTCGGTTATCGCGCCTGCTTTGGGAGCAGGAGGCCGCAGGTTCGAATCCTGCCACCCCGACAAAAAAGAACTTTTTCCATTTATGTTTTAAAAGAAAAATGGAGGCATAGCTCAGCTGGATAGAGCACCTGCCTTCTAAGCAGGCGGTCGAAGGTTCGAATCCTTCTGCCTTCACGAAAACCGATACTTTCATTAGTATCGGTTTTTTTGTGTCTAATACTATTTTTGTTTAACTTTAAATATTTATTGTTAAACAAAATAATATATTTTATATTTGCATTTTATTTTAAAAGGGAAGCTTTGTATAAATCACCTTTTCAAAATACAGGCAAGAAAACTATTTTAACATACTAGATTAAATAAGGCAATGGAAAGTAAAAAACCAGATAATATAGTCTACTCTGAAATTGAGGGATACAACGCTAATGTGCTACCGTATGGTACAAGTGTCGGCGCTCCGGTAATTAGAGTAGATGATTTAGTTTCTTGGAAAAGTAGAGGAATTACTACTGTGAACAAAGAATTTAAAAGTAAGTTTGATGAGCTCAAAGCGCAATATCAAAGTTTAATTGAAGAATTTGAGTGGAACGAACTGGTTTATAGTTCTAAATTCTCTTTTGAGCCAGTTATAGGTGAAGTTTATCATTTGTACAGAAGCAATGACGGAACTGATTTCCTTTCCTTGATTGGACCAGAAGAGTGGAATAAAGAACATATCGGTACTTTTAAGTTAAATAGCGACAAGAAATGGATTCATCTTTCTTGATTATTGCACTAAATCGATCAAAAAAAAACACCTTTCAAAAATTTTGAAAAGTGTTTTTTTGAAGTATTTATGTTAAAGATTTTCTAGAGTCATTTCTTCTTCTTCAGCTTCATAAAGGTAGCGTTCTTTACTATCGTCTAGTTCATCCATCCATTCCGTGTGGTGCTGGGCAGCTATGGTTCCCGTTACGACACTTTGGTACGTTTTATCTCGATAGGTTAATACGTTCTCTTCTTTATCTTGAAGCCATTCCTTGAACATTTCAGCTACTTTATCAACATTAAAATGTGGGTAGTCAGAAAGCGAAAGTAAGTCCTTAATATAATCCGATTGGAAATCAATATTGTGTGAACTATTTTCTAATGTATTATTTCTTTGTAACCATTTGTCTATGTCTAGCCTTCTTTCAGTCTCATTAGGTATTTCTAATGTTTTCATCATAAAATCTCTTGCAACCCAAGCTTGAGCATCAAACATATTGAAAGTGTAATATTGATCCTGCATACCCAAATATATTAATTGAGGTAACTTGTTAAAAAATATTCCTTTATACAAATGATCAGGGAAAAGATTGTTTGTAGTTTTCAATCGAAGTTCATCTGGTAGGAAAGGGAACTTGTGTTGGTAACCGGTACACATGATTACGGCGTCATATTTCTCCGTACTTCCATCTTTAAAGAAAGCGGTATCACCTTCAAAATGGGTAACCATAGGAAGTTCTTTTATTCCTTCAGGCCAATCTATACCTATAGGATTACTTCTGTAACTCAAGGTTACTGATTTTGCGCCATGTTTATAACATTGAACACCTATATCTTCTGCAGAATAGCTGCTGCCTATTAATAATACATTACGTTCCTTAAACTGATCGGCACCTCTAAAATCATGTGCGTGCATTACGGTGCTTGGAAAGTTTTCAATTCCTTTAAAATATGGCATATTTGGAGTAGAGAAATGTCCAGAAGCAACAACTAAATAGTCTAGTTCTTCAGTGTAAGTTTTATCGGCTTTTAAATCATCTAAAACGACTGAAAATTTCTGTGAACCTTCATCGAAACTTACCCATCTAACTGTGGTATCAAAACGGATATAATCTCTTGCATTACTCTTTTTAATGCGTCCCTGTATATAGTCAAATAGAACGGGTCTAGGTGGATAGGAAGATATTGGTTTTTTGAAATGCTCGTCAAATGAATAATCTGAAAATTCTAAGCACTCTTTAGGACCATTTGACCATAAATACTTGTACATACTTCCATGAAGAGGTTCGCCATATTTCCCTACTCCAGTTCTCCATGAGTAGTTCCACATGCCGCCCCAATTATCTTGTTTTTCAAAGCAGATAATTTCAGGCATAGCATATCCTTTTTCTTTTAAGGCTTCAAAAGCGCGAATTTGAGCTAAACCGCTGGGGCCCGCACCAATTATACCTATGCGTTTGTTTTTCATGGAATTTTTGTTCATGTTTTTATTATTTAGGATTACAAGAGAATTTAACTTTCGTAAAAAAGTCATTACTCAAAAATTAATACTCGCTTGAAAAAAATTCTGCAGTATGCAGCGGATAGAGGTTAGTACTCTAACATTGGAAATTAATTGATAGATGATCAATTAATAAAGTTTCCAATATGAATTTTATAAAATAGCAATATTGCTAAATTACGCTCTTTATTGCGAAATTCCAAATTTATGAATGCGAAATGAGTTTAAACAGGGCGTTTGACTCTCTTTTTTATCTAAATAGTGCTGATTATGCTAAAAACAACAAATCTGATTTCTTAGATTTTTAGCTTTTTATTTCTTTGAAAGTACTCAAATTGTGCTATTTTTATAAAAAAATACCCAAATATGAATTTCAAGATAAAACCACTATTAATTCTTTGTTCGCTTTTCAGTATTGTTTCTTGTAAATCGCAAGTTACGAGCGTCGGTACTTCTGAGAAAAGCAACACAGTAGTTAATGATACTACTTTTGTAAATCTTAAAGATTACAGCGCAGATTTTGTGTATGATATGAAATATGCCACGGAAGATAATTTTCTAAAAGCTAAAGTATATGATTGTGCAGAGTGCTTTTTGCGGCTAAAAACTGTTAACGCTTTGGTCGAAGCTAATAAAAAATTCATTAAAAAAGGATACCGTATTAAGCTTTTTGATTGTTATCGCCCTTTGGATATCCAAAAAAGAATGTGGGAAATCGTTTCTAATCCTGAATATGTAGCTAATCCTGCAAAAGGTTCTATTCACAATAGAGGTGGAGCAGTGGATATTACTTTAGTGGATAGCTCTGGAAAAGAATTAGAAATGGGTACTACTTTTGATTTTTTTGGAAAAGAAGCGAGCCATAATTATACCAACTTATCTGTTCGAATTATAAATAACAGAAAATTTTTGAAATCTGTAATGATTGAGAGTGGCTTTAATTCTTTTGATTCGGAATGGTGGCATTACAATCTTAAAACAGGATTGAATGATAAAGTTTCAAATGTAAAATGGGACTGTGATTAGTTTACTCTAGACATCTCAGATTTTCCATGAAATAGGTCTCTGGATAATAGGTCTCATTGTTTAGTTCAGATTTAAACTCTTTTTTCAAAATATAATCTTCACTTTCTGTTAAGTATTTAATTCGCATCATAGAGACGGGAGATTTTTTTAAATCTTCAAAACCATCTTTGGTAAACATAAAAATTCCGGAATTAATTCGGTTATCAAATCCTTTGTCATCACGTATCATAGTCCCGCAATTTTCTTGCTCTACATGTATCAAAGTAACTATTTTACCATTGTTTAATTGAAGAAATAATTTAGAGTTTTTATCAAAACAATTTGCTTTCATAAAACCTTTACTTTTTTGAAGGAGTTGCAGAGACAATGTAGGAATACCATCTGTTAATGCTAATGAATAAAATATATAGCTAGCAGTTCCGCCAAAATTCTTCTCACTAATCATATATTCTTTAGTTGCTTTATAAGTTCCTATTGAATCAGTTACATTAGCACTATATTCACACGGTTTTTGAGCTAGTAAACTTATTGTTAAAAGAAAAAAAGTAAGCGAAAGTAGGTGTTTCATTTTTATTAAATTTTGGTGCAAATTATAACTAATTTATCATTATTCAAATCAGTTGTGAAAAAACAATACGTATTTCCTCCGTCCTTGATTTTCCATTTTTTTCGAATGCTTTCGACGCTATCTGGAAAATTCCTTGTGGTTATGTTCGCTTGTTTATTTTCTAAAAATGATTTCATTTCCTTTTTATTGTAAGGAATCGACTCTTGAATTTCAAAAATACGTCCAGGAAATGAAATTAGATCTTGAGAAGTGTATAAGTGCGAATGTTTGTGGAGTTTATTCGCCTTGTACGAAGCTCCAACTTCATCGAAACCTCCTGATTTCATAATCGCACTATTGGGTTCAAACAAATATTTTTGAGGTACACTAAAAGGCAAAAAAACATTATTTTCATTTAATACAAAATCAAATGACTCTAATTTATCCTTGACAAAATTGATAGTTTTTATGATCGTTTTGCCAGAAAAAGAGGAATGCAATTCCCATAGTAATTCTTTAACTTCATTTTCAACTGCAATAATATGGATTGCTTTGACATGTTTCAATTCAGATAAGCCAGCAGAAATGTCTAGCAATGGTGCCGTTTTTATCAGTATAGCATCTGAATAAGTGAAATAGAAATCTAAATTTTCGGGAACATTTGGCAAACAGTCTTTTAGCAAAAAAACCTTTCCTTTTGCGTCGTTACGACGTGAGGGATCAATGTAAATCCAATCCCATTTCGTGTTTAATTTTTTTAAAGTTTCTAAGCTGTCTCCAGCGTAGCATGTACAATTATTAATGTTTAGTTGCTTAAAATTATGCGCTACAATTGTAGATAAATCGGTATTTATTTCGCAGTGAGCAACATTTTTTATTTTTTGAGAAAAAAAATAATCATCTATTCCAAAACCTCCTGTTAAGTCTATCAAACTTTCGCCTGAAACAATCGATGCTTTGTATTGAGCTGCTTTTTCTGATGAAGTTTGTTCTATCGAAATCTTCGCTGGGTAAATTATATTTTCTGTTGAAAACCAAGTTGGTAATTTGTCCTTTGATTTTGTTTTAGCTTCAATTTGATTCAAAATAGCAATCCAATCAACCTCTGGAAAAGGATTCTTTTGCAAGGCTAATTTAGAAATACTTTGGCCGATATTTTTAGTGATAAATGCTTGTACGTCGGCATTCAGAATCTGTTGATCCAAAATTATATATCTTTAGTTAATAGTTTGACAATCTGATTTTCAGGAAAGAACTCTTTACCAATTACTTTAAATATAGTATAAAGTGGAACAGCTACGATCATTCCTAGTATTCCAAAAATAAAACCTGCAATCAAAATGACAAGAAAAATTTCCAGTGGGTGCGAACTGACACTTTTTGAGAAAATAATAGGTTGAGATACATTATTATCAATGATTTGAACAATCCAAAACCCAATTAAAACATAAATCGTAGTCGGCAAAATTTCAGATTGAAAGTCACTTCCTAAATTGCTTAGCATTGTTAATACGGCTGCTAAAAATGAAGCTATTAGCGGTCCAACGTAAGGAATGATATTCAACACCGCACATAAAAAAGCAATTATAAATGCATTAGGAATTCCAAATATTAGTAAGACGATTATGTAGCAAATAAAAACGATGAATAACTGAATCAATAATCCAATAAAATAACGTGATAACAAGTGATTTGTTTTCTCCAATGAGTTCAAAATAGGTTCTTCATGACTGTCTGGAATTAATTTTTTGGCTCCTATTAAGAATGCTCTTCTATCTTTCAAAAAGAAAAAAGTGATAAATAAAACTGACGCTAAGCCCATCCCGAAGCTGCTAATAGTGCCAAGAAGTGTATTTAGAAAATCTGGAATAAAATTGAAATTTACTTTGGATGTAATGTTGGCTTCTTGCAGCACTTGCGATGAATCAATATGGTGACTTTCTAAGAATACAGTGATTTGATCGACTAGCTGCGTTATATTTTTTTCTATTGCACCAGTATTTAGTAATGATAAATTTTGTCCTTGAGATAAAATCAAAGGAACAAACATCATTATAAACCCAAATATGATTAATATGAAAATGCACAACACCGCTATGGTTGCAAAAACATGATTGAATTTCAATCTTCTTTTGAAAAAATCTAAGATTGGATTTCCTATTAGCGTTAGTATCAAAGAGACGATCAGGTAGATTAGAACGGATTGTATTTGATAGAAAAATAGTAGGGCTAAACTAATAAAAATCAGTATAAACACTGCTCTTAAAATCCCGTTTGATATAGTTTTTGAAGTAATCATGATTTTATTTTAGTTTGTAAATATAACTAAAATAGTAAATAATTTGTAAGTTATTATGGCTACAATAATTAGATCCTTAATTATTGAAAATGTAATTAATAATATTAGCTCCCATTTTTAATGCTTTTTCACGAATTTCTTTTGGGTCATTATTTACTTCAGCATCTTCCCAACCATCGCCTAAATCACATTCGTAAGTGTAAAGTAAAACTAATTTATTAGCCAAAAATATTCCAAAAGCTTGCGGACGCTTGCCATCGTGCTCATGTATTTTAGGTAATCCGTTTGGGAAGGGATTGGGTTTCTGAAAAATTAAATGACTCGCTGGAATTTCCACTAGATCATTATTCGGAAATATTTTTTTAATTTCTTTTCTTATATATTGATCCATACCGTAATTATCATCAATATGCAAAAAACCGCCGGCTGCTAAATAGTTTTTTAGGTTACTTAGATCAGAATCACTAAAAACAACGTTTCCGTGGCCTGTCATGTGTACGAAAGGATAGGAAAATAAGTCAGGACTACTAGGTTCCACCGTTGCCGGTTGTAATTTTATTTGAGTTTTAATAGTCGCATTACAATATTTTATCAAGTTAGGTAATGAAGTGGGGTTTGCATACCAATCACCGCCACCGCTGTATTTCATCAAAGCGATTTCTTGAGAAAATGCTTGCATTGAAAAGAGTACTAAAAGATAAAATATTTTTTTCATAAGTATTAAAGTAGTTTATGCTTCATTTACAAATACAACGCTGTGACAGGCTACAATTGCAGCTGTTTCTGTTCGTAGTCTCGTGTTTCCTAATGAAACAGCAGTGTAATTATTACTTAATGCTAGTGCAATTTCTTTTTGAGAAAAATCCCCTTCTGGTCCTATCAACATCGTTATATTCTGATTGGATTGCAATACTGATTTTAGTGTTTTTTTATCCGTTTCTTCACAATGCGCAATCATTTTTAAATCGTCATTTTGTAGACTTATGAATTCCTTGAATGTTATTGCAGGATTCAATTTAGGAAGGTACAATTCATTAGCTTGTTTCATCGCCGCCAAAAGAATTTTATCAAATCGTTCGTTGTTAATTACTTTTCTTTCAGAGTGATCACAGATTATTGGAGTTATTTCTTGTATGCCAATTTCAGTAGCTTTCTCTAGAAACCATTCGTATCGATCGTTCATTTTAGTTGGTGCAACAGCAAGATGCAATCTAAATTTTGAAGCAGCAGCTTTCTCGAAAGAGATGATTTTTACAGTGCACTTAGTGTCAGAGGCTAAAGTAATTTCGGTTGTAAATAAAAATCCTAAGCCATTAGTAACGTGTAAAATATCAGTATCTTTTTTACGCAATACTTTAATGATGTGTTTACTCTCTTCTTTATCAAAAGAAAATGTTTCAGTAGCTTCGTTTATAGTTGGATTGTAAAATAATTGCATAATTTATAATTGTATTCTTGCTTTAGAAACAACGGCTGCTGTTTCAAATGTTTGTGTTAAAAATTTTTCATAACCTACAATTCCAATCATTGCAGCATTATCTGTGGTGTATTCAAATTTTGGAATAAAAGTTTTCCAGCCATACGTATTCTCCGCTGCTTTTAACGTATTTCTAATTCCTGAATTAGCTGAAACTCCTCCGCCAATTGCGATTTGTTTAATTCCTGTTTCTTTTACTGCCAATTTTAATTTGTCCATTAAAATTTCAATAATCGTATGTTGAATGGACGCACAAATATCATTTAGGTTTTCGTCAACAAAACTGGGGTTTTCTATTTTTTTCTTTTGGATAAAATATAAAATCGCAGTTTTTAATCCAGAGAAACTAAAGTCTAATCCGGGAACTTTTGGTTTTGTAAAGGCAAAAGCTTTTGGATTTCCTAATTGTGCATATTTATCGATCAATGGACCGCCAGGATAGGGAAGGCCTAAAATTTTGGCACTTTTATCAAAAGCTTCCCCCACAGCATCATCAGTAGTTTCTCCAATAACAGTCATGTCAAAAAAGTGATTTACTTTGATTATTTGAGTATGTCCGCCACTTATTGTCAATGCTAGAAATGGAAAAGTAGGTTTTTCGAAACCCTCTTCGGCAATGAAATGTGCTAAAACATGCGCTTGCATGTGGTTTACTGCAATCAACGGAATTCCTAATGCTAACGCCATTGATTTAGCAAAGGAACTGCCTACTAAGAGCGATCCCATCAACCCTGGGCCTTGGGTGAATGCAATTGCAGATAGCTGTTCTTTTTGTATATTTGCTTTGTGTAGTGCGGCATCTACTACGGGAACAATATTTTGCTGGTGTGCACGCGAAGCGAGTTCAGGAACTACGCCGCCATATTGAGTATGAATCAACTGATTTGCCACAACATTTGACAGTACTTTATCGTTCTGTAAAACGGCAGCTGCGGTGTCGTCACAGGAACTTTCGATAGCAAGAATAAAAACCTCAGGATTTTGCATAAAAAGGCACTAATTTTGAATTACTTTTGACAAGTGAGTGATAGACAAATGTTTTTTTGTCAAAGGCCAAAATTAAAGAATTTTTATCAAAGGCATCTCGTTTCTAAAAGCAAAATGAAATATTAGAAAATTAAAATAATAAATAGGTATCAAAAAATTTATAAAAATAGCATTTCGTTCCCTTCTTGGATTAATCCTACTTTTGTTGGTTCTTGCTATAGCGCTTACTCTACCGTTTGTGCAAACAAAAATCGCTCAATATTTCACCAACAGTATTAATAAAGATTTTGGGACTAATATCGCTATTGATGGAGTCGCAATCTCTGTTTTTGGAGGGATAAAATTCAAGGACGTACTGATTCGCGATCATCATAAAGACACTTTAATTTACTCCCAAAGAATTGCAACTACTATTCTAGAAGGTAAAAAACTATTAGATGGTGATTTGATTTTTGATGGATTGGCTTTAAACGGTTTGCTTTTTAATCTAAAAACCTATAAAAACGAAAAGGATACTAACCTTGATAAATTCATTGATGCCTTTGAAACTGGTAAACCTTCTACCAGAAAATTTTTGCTTAAAGCTAAAAAAGTAGATATTAGCAATGGGCATTTTATCCTCACAGATGAAAACCGGGAAAATCCAAAGGACGTCGATTTTACTAAATTAAATGCTTCCGTAACTGATTTTATGATTTACGGTCCTGATGTTACTACAAACATCAATAAAATGTCATTCATGGATTTTAGAGGTTTGTATGTAAAGAACTTGAAATCTAAATTTGCTTATTCTAAAAAAAATATAAAACTTGATAATTTAGATTTACAAACCAAAGAGTCCTCTTTGACTGGAAGTGTTTTGTTAAAATACAAAATTGAAGACTTCATTAATTTTAATGACAAGGTACGCTTTGATATTAAATTGAATACGGCTTCTATCGCTTCTAATGACATTCGTTATTTTTATGATGAAATTGGTAAAAACCAACGTTTCACGATTAAGACTAGCATCAAAGGAACTCTTAACGATTTGAGCTTTAAAGATCTAAAGTTAGTTGATGACCGTAAAACAGAAATAATAGGTGATTTCAATTTTAAAAATCTTTTTGCTAAAAAAGGACAGAAATTTTCGATGTCTGCTCAATTTGACAAGCTAACTTCTAGCTACGAGAATTTGGTGGTGATTTTACCAAACATTTTAGGGAATAAATTACCAACTTCTTTAAAGAAACTAGGGAATTTTTCAGCGTCGGGAACCTCTAATGTTTCTACTACCGCCGTGGAAGCTGATTTTTCTATGAGTACTCAACTAGGAAATGTAATTTCAAATTTAGAAATACAAAATATTGATAATATTGACAAAGCGTCATATATAGGAAACGTTATCTTAGAAGATTTTGATATTGGAACTCTTATCGAGCAACAAGATCTAGGACGAATAACGATGAATATTGACGTGGATGGAAAAGGATTCAAACAAAAATATTTGAATACGGCCATCAAAGGAGACGTAAGTAAAATTGATTATAAAAATTACAGCTATTCTAATATTATAGTCGACGGCACGCTTAAGAGTCCAAAGTACAAAGGTCAAATCTCAATTAACGACCCAAATTTAAGCATGAATTTTGACGGTTTGTTGGATCTAAGCAACAAGGACAGTCAGTATGATTTTCATATTGATGTTGAAAATGCTGATTTGACTAAGCTAAAACTAGTCAAAGATTCCATTTCTATTTTTAAAGGCGATGTTGTTGTACAAGCTTCTGGAAATAATATTGAGAACTTTCAAGGTAATGTCTATATCAACAAAACATCCTACCAGAACGCAAAAGACACGTATAATTTTGATGATTTTGCCATAAATTCTGTTTTTGATCAAAGTAGAATTAGAGCCATAACAGTAAATTCACCTGATATTGTTCAGGGTGAAATTGTAGGTAAATTTGAATTTAATCAATTAGAAAACCTAGTAAAGAATTCTTTAGGAAGTTTGTACACTAACTTTAAACCTCATAAAGTTAAGAAAGGACAATTCTTAAAGTTTAATTTCTCCATTTATAATAAGATAGTTGAAATATTTTTCCCAGAAATTGCAATAGGAGCTAATACGATTGTTAAAGGAAATATGAGCTCTGACAATCAAGAGTTTAAATTTAATTTTAATTCACCTCAAATTGTTATTTCTGATAATACTCTTGATAATGTTAATGTGTCCGTCGATAATAAAAATCCATTATACAATGCCTATATTGAGCTAGATAGCATTAAAACAAAATACTATAAAATTCGAGATTTTAGCTTGATTAATGTAACAATGAAGGATACTTTGTATTTTCGTTCTGAGTTTAAAGGAGGTAAGAATGCGGAGGATTATTACAATCTCAACTTATACCACACTATAAATAAAGACAACAATAATGTTGTTGGAATTAGTAAATCAGAAATTAAATTCAAGGATTATCTTTGGTTTTTGAATGAAAATGAAACGCCGGATAATCAGATTGTTTTTGATAAATCATTTAAAAATTTTACTATTGACAACATTATACTTTCTCATGAAAATCAGTCTATTTCCTTAGGTGGAATATTCAAGGGTCCTACAGTCAAGGATGTAAAACTGAATTTTAAGGATGTTGATTTAAACCAGATTACTCCCACGAATGACAAGTTTGTTTTTGCGGGAAATATTAATGGAGAGGTCAGTTTTAAACAAAACAACAATGTTTACCAACCTACAGCATCGATTATTATAGATAACTTGAATGTCAATAAGACTGATTTAGGCACTCTTAATTTTGATATTGCAGGTGATGAAAATCTTCAAAAGTTCACTATAAATTCTAATTTAGAAAATAAAAACTTAGAGTCATTTAATGCTGATGGTAGTTTTGAAATAGTAAATAAGGAGACCGTTTTAGATTTAAAATTAAAATTCGATAAATTTAATATTGCTGCTTTAAACTCCCTTGGCGGAGAAGTATTATCTAATATTAGAGGTTCTATTTCGGGGAATGCTGTGATAGAGGGGAATCTGAAGAAACCGAATATCATCGGGCGTCTTTTTTTAGATAAAGGAGGAATAAGTATACCTTATCTAAATGTCGATTATGGATTGGGTGATAATACGATAATTGATTTAACGGATGAACGATTTTTATTCAGAAACAATACGCTAACTGATACTAAATATGGCACGAAAGGAAACTTAAACGGATATATAGAGCATAATAATTTTGCTGATTGGAAGTTAGATTTGACTATCAATTCTAAAAGGTTTTTGGCTTTAGACACAAAAGACAGTGAAGATGCAGCTTATTACGGAACGGCTTTTATTGATGGAACGGCTACGATAAAAGGGCCTACTAATTCCTTATTTATAAAAGTAGATGCAAAATCAGAAAAAGGAACTGCAGTAAAAATACCTATTAACAATGCGGAGAGTGTAAGTGATAATATCTTTATCCATTTCGTGACAGAGAAAGAAAAATACAATTTACAAAATGGCATTGTCGATAATACCAGAAATTACAACGGACTTGAATTAGAGTTTGATTTTGATATTACACCTGATGCTGAAGTTGAAGTAATTCTAGATCGAAATACAGGTCACGGAATGCGAGGGAAAGGATTTGGGTCCTTGTTGTTTAAGATAAATACGCTTGGTAGATTTAATATGTGGGGAGATTTCCAGGCATATGAAGGAACGTACAATTTTAAATATGGTGGACTTATTGATAAGAAATTTGAGGTTAAAAAGGGAGGCTCAATCACATGGGAAGGAAATCCTATGAAAGCGCAGTTGAATCTTGAAGCGATTTACAAAACTACTGCAAACCCAGCTGTTTTATTAGATAATTCCTCTTTTAATACTAAAGTTCCGGTCGAAGTAATAATTGGTGTCCGCGGGGATTTAACAAGTCCAGAGCCTGATTTTAATATAGAATTTCCAACGGTTAGTAATGTACTGAAATCAGAAATTCAATACAAACTAAATGACAAAGATGTAAGGCAAACTCAAGCTTTATACTTGCTGTCTTCTGGCGGATTCTTAAGCGCAGAAGGGATTAATCAATCTGATTTTTCTGGAAGTTTGTTTGAAGCAGCTTCAAGTATTCTGGGAGGAATCATTCAATCTGATGATGAAAAGTTTAAGGTGGGTATTAATTTTATTGGTGCCGATAGGAGAATAGGTAAAGAAACCGATGGAAGATTTGTTGCTACTATTTCCTCTAAAATTAATGACAGAGTTACTATAAATGGAAAATTGGGAGTGCCTTTTGGAGGAATTAATGAGTCAGCTATCGTGGGAGATGTTGAAGTTCTATTCCGAGTAAATGAAGATGGAACATTAAATTTAAGACTGTTTAATAAAGAAAACGACATCAACTATGTGGGTCAAGGAATTGGCTATACACAAGGCTTAGGGGTTTCATACGAAGTGGATTTTGATACTTTTAAAGAGTTTGTCAATAAGATTTTTAAAAATCTTAAGTTTGAAAAAGTAGGTACTCCTGCAGCTGAAGATCAGGATTCTAACTTATCCCCAGAATACATTAAATTTCAGCGTTCCAAAAAAACGAATACTGAAAAAATCAAAAAGAACCAAGAAGGCTTGATTCCTGAGGAAAATTAAATAGCAGCTACAATCTTGCTTATACAGCATCTACAGCCATTTTTAATGGCTTTGTATTTTGTCATTTATATTCCACTAAAGAAAATATAATTTTTGATTTCTGTCTGTAAATTTACTTCTACTAGTACACTTCTGTTTTTTAATAAAACAAACGCATGTATTGTGTATTATTAAATTAAATTAGGCTATTTTTAAGTTTTGTTAAATAATATTCAATTTATTTTGTTTTTAAAAAACTTATCAACGAAAACGTTTGAATTTAAAAACCGATCTTAATTAATCAAAAACTCAGCCTTGAAAGTGGTTTATGTTTGTTAATTTTACACTTTAATACTTTAAATAATGCCAAAAATTATAAAAAAAGTTGGTGTTCTAACTTCAGGAGGAGATTCTCCTGGTATGAATGCTGCTATTCGTTCGGTTGTTCGAACTTGTGCTTATCATAATATAGAATGTATAGGGATTTACAGAGGATATCAAGGAATGATTGAAGGTGACTTCAAAGAAATGGGACCTCGTAGTGTAAATAATATTGTAAATAAAGGGGGTACGATACTTAAATCGGCTCGTTCTATGGAATTCAAAACCGTAGAAGGCAGAAAAAAAGCACATGAAAATCTTTTAAAAGCAGGTGTTGATGCTTTAGTAGTTATTGGTGGTGACGGAACATTTACTGGAGGATTAGTATTTAGTAATGAATTTAATTTCCCAATTATGGGAATTCCGGGAACTATTGATAACGATATTTTTGGAACAAGCCATACTTTAGGTTACGATACTGCATTAAATACTGTAATTGAAGTAATTGATAAAATTAGAGATACTGCAAGCTCACATAATCGTTTATTCTTTGTAGAGGTTATGGGTAGAGATGCTGGTCATCTTGCATTGAATGCGGGAATTGGTGCTGGTGCTGAAGAAATTCTTATTCCAGAAGAAGATTTAGGTTTAGAACGTTTGTTAGAATCTTTAAGAAAAAGTAAAGCATCAGGAAAATCATCAAGCATCGTTGTTATCGCTGAAGGTGATAAAATTGGTAAAAATGTATTCGAACTAAAAGATTATGTTGAAGCTAATTTACCTGAATATGACGTACGAGTTTCTGTTTTAGGCCACATGCAACGCGGTGGATCGCCTTCTTGTTTTGATAGAGTTCTTGCAAGTAGATTAGGAGTAAAAGCTGTTGAGTCTTTGATTGAAGGAAAAGAAAGTTACATGGTAGGATTACAATGTGATAAAATCACGTTGACTCCTTTGGTACAAGCTATTAAAGGTAAAACAGAAATCGATAGAGAATTATTAAGAGTTTCAGACATTATGTCTACATAAGTGGTTAAAGTTTATTGTGAGGAAATTAGACTTTATGTTAAGTGAATAAAAATAAACAAAAAAATTAAACTAAAATGTCAAAAGTAAAATTAGGAATAAATGGGTTTGGAAGAATTGGAAGAATTGTTTTCAGAGAATCTTTCAACAGAGATAATGTAGAGGTAGTAGCAATCAATGATTTGCTAGATGTAGATCACTTAGCTTACTTGTTAAAATATGATTCAGTTCACGGTCGTTTTGCAGGAAAAGTTGAAGTTAAAGACGGAAAGCTTTTTGTAAATGACAAACATATTAGAATTACAGCTGAGAGAAATCCTGCTGACTTAAAATGGAATGAAGTTGATGTTGATGTTGTTGCTGAGTGTACAGGTTTCTTTACAACTCTAGAAACAGCAAACGCGCACATAACTGGTGGTGCTAAAAAAGTAATTATTTCTGCACCTTCTGCTGATGCTCCTATGTTTGTAATGGGTGTAAATCATGAAACTGCAAAAGCTTCTGATTTAGTGGTTTCTAATGCTTCATGTACTACAAACTGTTTAGCTCCTTTAGCAAAAGTTATCAATGATAATTTTGGAATTGTTGAAGCGTTAATGACTACAGTTCACGCTACAACTTCTACTCAAATGACTACTGATGGTCCTTCTAGAAAAGACTGGAGAGGTGGACGTGCTGCTTCATGCAACATTATTCCTTCGTCAACTGGAGCTGCTAAAGCAGTAGGGAAAGTTATTCCTGAGTTGAACGGAAAGTTAACTGGTATGGCTTTTAGAGTACCTACAACAGACGTTTCTGCAGTAGATTTAACTGTAAAAGTGGCTAAAGAAACTTCATATGAAGAAATCATGGCAGTTTTGAAAAAAGCATCTGAAACTACAATGAAAGGTGTTTTAGGATATACGGAAGATTTAGTAGTTTCTCAAGATTTTGTTTCTGATCCAAGAACTTCTATTATTGATGCTAATGCTGGTATTGGCTTGAATTCTACATTCTTCAAAATCATATCTTGGTATGATAATGAATATGGTTATTCTAGTAAATTAATCGATTTATCAGTACACATTGCTGGTTTAAAATAATTATCTATATTTACAAAATCCCGTTATTTTTATAGGTAACGGGATTTTATATTTTGTTGCTTTTTTAAATTAGTATTTTCAATAAACTAATTTTTGAATAAGTGACTATAAGTGAAACCAAAAAACCAAAAGAAATGAGATTAATAGTTGATAGCGGTTCTACTAAAGCCGATTGGATTGCAATAAATGAAGAAGGAAAAGTGTTGTTTACAACGCAAACTTTAGGTTTGAATCCTGAAATACTGGACGGCGATGAAATTGTTGAGCGATTAAATGATCGTTTTGATATTTTGCATAACAAAAAGGAAGTTACTCATTTGTTTTTTTATGGTGCCGGTTGTGGAACAGATCGAATGAAAATTGCACTGTCACAAATTTTTCAAGAATATTTTTCTAACGCTATTATTTCTGTTGAAGAAGATACGTACGCTGCTGTATATGCAACAACGCCTAAAGGTGAAAAAGCAATAGTAAGCATATTAGGTACAGGATCAAACTGTAGCTACTTTGACGGTAAAGAATTACATCAGAAAGTACAATCGTTAGGATACATAATAATGGATGATTGTAGTGGTAATGTTTTTGGAAAAGAATTAATTCGAAAATATTATTTCAACAAAATGCCTAAAGAATTAGCTGTTGAGTTTGAAAAAGAATATGATGTTGATCCAGATGCTATAAAAAGTAAATTGTATAAAGAAGCAAATCCAAATGCTTATTTAGCAACTTACGCTAAGTTTTTGATTCAACATAAAGAGACTGAATTCTGTAGAAAAATCATTTTGAAAGGAATGAAATCTTTTGTAAAAAATTACATCAAGCAATTTGAAAATTGCAAAGAAGTACCTGTTCATTTTGTAGGCTCGATTGCATTTTATTTAAAAGAGGAATTACAAGAAACTTTTGACAAGTACGAATTGCAATTAGGTAACGTGCTAAGAAGGCCAATTGACGGACTAATTGCATATCATATTGCTAATAAATAAAATATGGAAATAGCTGTTATTGCTCATGATGGTAAGAAAGTGGATTTAATTGCTTTTCTGATTAAAAACAAAGATCTTCTATTAGAAGAACATATTAAAATTATCGCCACTGGCACGACCGGAGGTAAAGCGGAAGAAGCTGGTTTTACTGTTAGAAGAATGCTTTCAGGACCATTAGGTGGTGATGCGCAAATCGCTGGTAGAGTAGCAGAAGGAAAAACGAAAATGGTTTTCTTTTTTAAAGATCCATTATCGAGTCACCCACACGAAGCTGATATTAATATGCTTATTCGTGTTTGTGATGTGCATAATGTGCCATTGGCAACTAATGAAGCAACGGCACAATTATTACTAAATGCTATAGCATTGCAATCATAGAGATTTCTACATTTACATTTTTTGGCAAACAAGCCACTTGAACCGTTTCACGTGCTGGAGCGGTTTTTTCGTTAAAATAAGAGCCATAAACCGTGTTTATTTTTCCAAAGTCATTCATATCCATAATAAATATTGACGTCTTTACAACGTTTTCAAATGTCATTCCTGCAGCTGCTAATACCGCTTTCATATTATTCATAACCTGTTTTGTCTCCACTTCAATGTTGTCGGTTACTAACTCGCCTGTTGCAGGATCTATAGCTATTTGTCCAGAAGTATAAAGTGTGTTGCCAGTAAGCACAGCTTGGTTGTATGGTCCTATTGGCGCTGGAGCGTTTTCGGTAAAAATTATCTTTTTCATAATATAGTTGTGTTTTATAATTTCAAAAATTAAATTCTAAATCCTTATAAATTTGCTTTGATCTATCTGTTAATTACGCTTCGTTTGTCCCATTTAATGTCGCTAAGGATGCCAGATTTTATTCCGATAAAGAAACCCCAGTTTGCATTATTTCCAAAAGGAGCCCAGTTAAAATCCATTCTCCAGCTCAACAAATCTCTCTCAAAACGAAGTTGCGTGAAAGTAACCCCTTGTTGAACAAAATCATAACCTGTAGAAACACCTGCTTTCCATTTTGGAGTAATATCGGCATTGGCAGAAATCATAATTGAGTTTCCTATAATTTTATTTTCACGGTTGTTATTTCCATAAGTTAGGGAATAAGCAAATGTCATATCCCAAGGTAATTTAGAATTAAAGAATTCTGAAATCTTATCTACACCGTCGTCGTCTTCATCTTCAAATTGACTTCTTCTAGCATCACCTAAATCAGTATTTGTACCAAATAAATCATCTTCACGACCGCCATTTCGCTGACTTTGAAGGTTTTTATCCTTCTTTTTATCATCTTTTCCTTTACTCGCAACAGAGTAGTTGATGGTCATATTAGAACTAGTCATTCTAAAAAGACTTCCGCCATTATCAATATTAAATTTATTAATACGTCTTCCAGAATTATCAATAGCGTAAGGATCTAGTGTTGCCCCAAAGTTGACATTCATTTTATTATTGAATATTTGGGTTCCACCACTTAGTCTAACCGGAGAAAAAGCAAGTGAATTTACACCATCAGCATCAAGATTATAACTTGTAGAAAGATTTAAGTTGTTAAGTAACATAATCTTTTTCGGTTCCGTTTTAGTACTGTCTCTGTCCGTTACTTTAGCTTCAAAAGTATTGCTTAAGTCAAAACCTAAATTATTAGAATTGTTTAGTCCTGGAGCACCAAAAATTCCATTTTCAAATCGAGTATATCTTTTGTCCATAGTTCCAGTTGCATCTGAAGCATAGGTATCATAGTATTTTTCAAAACTCGGAGTATATCCATACGATACAGAAGGTCTCATGACGTGTCGTATCGATTTTATTTTTTTGTCGGCGCCAAAATTAAAAGTTCCGTAAACAGTAGTTCCTAAACTTGAAGAGAAGGAATAGGTTCTAAATGCAGCAAAACCATTGACTACTTTATCTACAACTTTACTTTGATCAACATCATAACCTCTTTCAATTGTTTTAGCATACCATATTTCCTCATAATTCATAGAGGTTGAAGCACTAAAATATTTGAATAATTTAAAATTAGTACTTAAAGGAATACTGTGTTGAACTCCTATTTTAGCATCTCTAAACATTTGTGGTTTGAAGAACAAAGAATCATTAGTAACAAAACTATTACGACCGTTTAAATTATACTGTAAATTGATATTCTTGAAAAACCCTTTTTTTAGACCATCCTTACCAACAAATGGATAAATTCTATCTACACTTAATTGCAACGTTGGTAAAGTCATATTTATTTCTTGCGTTTGTGTATTTTGCGAATGTGTTGCCGTCAGAGACAATCGAACTTGAGGAACGGAATTGAATGTTTTAGAATACGAAATAGACGAACTTAAAGTATTATTCAGGTTAGAACCAATATTGTTTTGATTAATAGATTGCTGGAAATACTTGCTGCTTCCTAAATTGACAGAAGCCGAAAAGCTTGAGTTTGGACTTGCTTTAGTATCTCTAGAATGAGACCATTGAATATTATAAATATTTTGCTTTGAGTAGTCCGGATATCCTCTTTCACTGGAAATTAAGTTTTCAAAACGAACGTTTACATTTCCTCTAAAACTATATCTTTTCGCATAACTCGACTCAAAACGCATTCCGTAACTACCATTAGTGTAATAATCACCTAAAACCGTTAAATCATAATGATCATTTAGTGCGAAATAGTATCCTAAATTTTGAAGTGAAAAACCACGCTGATTGGAGTCATTATAACTAGGTAAAATAAGTCCAGATATACTCGTTTCTTTACTCATTGGAAAAAAAGCAAAAGGCAATGCTATAGGAGTAGGAACATTAGCAATAACCATGTTAGTTAATCCGGTTACAACCTTTTTACCAGGAATAAGCTTCACTTTACTAGTTTGAAAATAATATTCTGGATTATCAACATCTTTAGAAGTCGTGAAAATAGCGCGTTTTAAAAAGTAAACAGAGTCATTCTCTTTTTTAGTAACAGCTGCCTTAATTCTAAATTCTCCCTGTTCAGATCTTGAATTATAAATTAATGCTTTTTTTGTTTTGAAATTGAAACGTATAGAGTCTGGTTCGACGACATTTTCGCCTTGTTTGAAATTTGGATATTGTGTGAATTTTCCAGTAGAATCTTTGATTCTTCCTGCATAAACTTCGTTCTTTTCGTAGTCCATTACAATAACACCTGATTTTAACTCTATATCTTGGTAATAGAGTTCTGCCTTATCATATAAAGTGATGAGTTTTTTCTTTTGGTCAATTTTAGCGTATTTATTTGCTTTGTATTTTACTTTGCCGTCTAGAAATGGTTTTTTGGGTTGTACACTATCTTTTTTTATACTGTCATTTTGTTTTGTAACAGCTAAAATGGGAGTTTTAATTTGGTTTGAGGTTTTTTTGGAGCTATCTATTTGTTTATTAACAGGTAAGCTTGTATTTTTTTTAGTTATATCCTGCGAATATAATTTACTTGAACCTAAAGATAGGAAAACGGATATTAAAACGATATTAAATAAGTTTGTATACAAAGGTTTAAATGCTATTTTTGTAAAATGATGGCTTGTTTTTTGACAGCTCAAAATTACATATTATTAATTGCCAAAAATAGGCAAATAAATAATTTTATGGCAGTAGTCTTTTAATTAAATTAACTTATAGCTTTATGCACAAAAAATATAGAATTAAAATAATAGTATCTTTTATTTTAATGATCATTTCGGCTACAGGTTTTAGTCAATCTAATGATTTCAGGGTAACTTTAGATGCGGGACACGGAGCTCACGATTTTGGTGCCGTTTATGAAGGTCGGATCGAAAAGAATATTGCTTTAGCTGTTGTTTTAAAAGTGGGTAAAATACTAGAATCTACTCCACAAATGAAGGTAAATTACACAAGAAAAACAGACGTTTTTATAGATTTGATTGAAAGAGCTAATATTGCTAATAGAGTTAACGCTAATATTTTTGTTTCAATCCATTGTAACGCTAATAGAAATACGGCTGCCGACGGTACTGAAACGTATGTAATGGGATTGAGTAAAGTAGCGTCAAATCTTGAAGCTGCAAAAAAGGAAAACTCTGTAATCACTTTAGAAAAAGATTACAAACAAAAATATGAAGGTTTTGATCCAAACTCTCCTGAAACAATGATTGGAATGACTTTGATGCAGGAAGAATACTTAGATAATAGTATTTCGCTAGCTAGTAAAATAGAAGATTCTTTTGCTGATTTAGGAAAGAAAATTAGAGGTGGCGGAGTAAAACAAGCGCCTTTTATGGTACTTCATAAAGCGTATATGCCAAGAGTGTTGATTGAAATGGGATTTATTTCAAATAGAATAGAAGGTAATATATTAAATTCTGAAGAAGGTCAAAACGAAATTGCTAAAGCTATTGCTGATGCTATTATCAGTTATAAAAAAGAATATTACGGTAATGGAGAATTTGAAGTAACAGGTGAATTACCATCTCAAAAAATTAATGAGAAACCAATTAAGGATACTGTAACACCAGTAAAAGCAAAAACGGTATCGCGTAATGAAGATTCTATTCAACCTAAGAAAATGGTTGATAGTTCTAAACCAATCTTTAAAGTTCAACTTTCTGCAAGTATTAAAAAAGTAGAGCTTATTCCTAGAAACTTTAAAGGACTGAATAATATTTCGATGGCTTTTGAAAATAGTGTTTACAAATACATGTACGGTGAAACAGCTGATTATAACGAAGCAAAGCAACAATTGCAGGAAGCAAAATCAAAAGGATATGATACAGCATTTTTAATTGCATTCAAAAACGGAGAGAAAATTAGCGTACAAGACGCTCTTAGATAAACGCAATCAAAAACGTTCCTTATATTAAATTTTTTTAAAAAAAAACAAGAATACTTTGAAGCTTATTAAAACGATTAAACCCATAATTGTAATTCTATTTTTATTGTTTTCCATTACTGTTTTTCCTCAGTCCAATAGTAAATTTATTGTTATTTTAGATGCGGGGCACGGAGGTAAAGATCCAGGAAACTCCTATAATGGTTTTGTCGAAAAAGAAATTGCACTTAAGACTGCTTTAAAATTAGAGAAAATCCTAAATAAAGAGAATGACATTCAAGTTATTCATACCAGAAAAACAGATGTTTTTATTGAATTAGTGGATAGGCCTAAAAAAGCAAATCATATGGATGCTAATTTATTTGTTTCTATACATTGCAATTCTGTTAGTAACCCCGTTCCTTTTGGTACAGAGACTTTTGTAATGGGTTTAACCAGAAGCAAAGGTAATTTAGAGATCGCAAAACAAGAGAATTCAGTTATTTTATTAGAGAAGAACTACAAGCAAACGTATAAAGGTTTTGATCCAAAGAATCCTGAAACTTTAATTGGTCTTAAAATTCTACAAGAAGATTATCTAGATAGAAGCATTCAATTAGCTTCAAAAATTGAAAATAATTTTAAACATAAATTAAACCGAAAATCAAGAGGGATAAAGCAAACGCCGCTTTGGGTTTTAGATGCAGCCTACATGCCAAGTGTATTGATAGAACTGGGTTTTTTATCTAATAACAAAGAGGGAAAATATTTGAACTCTGATATTGGACAAGAAAATATGGCACAAGCCATTGCATCAGCTATAATTTCATATAAAAAGGAAAATTTTGGCAATGGGTATGGGAAAGGCAACTCAAATAAAACAGTTAATAGCGGAGCAAAAGACAATGCGAATGATTCCAAATCAAAACGAGGTAATGAAAAACAAACTCCTGAAAATCGAGATGTAAAATCAAAAAACGCAGATATTGTTTTTAAAATCCAATTTGCTGCTGGAAATCAAAACATTAAATTAGTTCCATCTAATTTTAAAGGGTTGAAAAACGTATCGGTAAGAACAAATAACGGCAAATTTTACAAATATGCATATGGAGATACTGCTGATTATAATCAAGCAAAAAAAGATTTACAAGAAGTTAAATCCAAAGGTTATTCTTCAGCGTATATTATTGCATTTAAAGATGGGAAAAACATGAGCGTGGAAGAAGCGCTTAAATAATAACTACAAGTCTAATATTTTATATTAAATTTGTCAAAAATACTTGAATTTTGAAAATAACACGAGAAATTAAAACAGCTATTTTAGTAATAGCATCTATTTTATTATTTATTTGGGGCTATAGCTTTTTAAAAGGCAGAGACCTTTTTACTAATTATAAAACATTTTATGTTGAGTATAAAAGTGTGGAAGGTTTAGCTACTTCAGCGCCGGTTACATTAAATGGACTTATTATAGGTAAAGTTAGCGCTATAACAATCAATGAAAATACAGGAACCTTAACTGTAGAATTACAAATAAAAACTGATTTTCCTATTTCTAAATCTAGTATAGCTTCTCTATATGAGCCTGGTTTTATTGGTGGAAAGCAAATCGCAATTGTTCCTAATTTTGAAGACAAAACCTTAGCGGTTGATGGCCAAAAATTACAAGCTGGTGTAAAGCTAGGTCTTACTGATAAAGTAGGAGATCAATTAGCACCTCTTCAGGAAAAACTAGAAAAGTTGTTGGGTACTACTGATAAATTAATTACTGGAGTTAACAATGTTCTGGACGAAAAAGGACAGCAAGATTTGAAAATTACTTTAGCTGAACTTAGTAAGACTATTGAGCAGTTTCATATCGCTTCTAAAAGTGTGAACAGTTTATTAGACCAAAATAGAACTCAAATAAACGGTGTTGTTACTAATTTTAGTAAAATTAGTAGTGATTTTTCTGAGATTTCTACTTCTTTAAATAAAGCTGATTTAGGCAAATCTGTAAATAATTTGAATGCAACTTTAGCGAAAGTAGATGGTATCATGACAGGATTAGAATCAGGTAAAGGTTCTATGGGTAAATTGCTAAACGATGAAGCTTTTTATCAAAACATAAAATCTTCAACAAAAGAATTAGAATTATTATTACAAGATATTAGATTGTATCCAACTCGATATGTCAATATTTCTGTATTTGGAAAGAAAAACAAACCTTATGTGGGTCCTGAAAAGGATTCTGTAACTAATGTAATAAATTAGCACTTATGAGTTACCTAGATAATATTTTATTTGCCATCCTTTTAGTGATTGGTTTTGGTTTTTTTTATACTAACATTAAAAAAATAGTTAGAAATATAAATCTTGGTACTGATGTCAATCGTTCTGACAATCCAAAAGAGCGATGGACTAATATGGCAATGATTGCTCTAGGGCAATCTAAAATGGTAAAGAGACCTGTTGCTGGATTTTTGCATATTGTAGTTTATTTAGGATTTATAATTATAAATATTGAACTATTAGAAATTATAATCGATGGTCTTTTTGGCACGCATCGTATTTTTGCTTTTCTAGGAACTACCTATAACGTTCTTATTGCTTCTTTTGAAATCTTAGCCCTTTTAGTTTTAGTGGCTGTTATCGTATTTTGGACAAGAAGAAATGTGATTAATTTAAAGCGATTTATCAGCTCTGATCTAAAAGGATGGCCAAAAAGTGACGGTAATTACATCTTGTATTTTGAGGTAGTTTTAATGACATTATTTTTATTAATGAACGCTTCTGATTTGCATTTGCAAAATGTACCGGGAGGTTTCTCTCATTTTATTAAAGCGGGTTCTTTCCCAATTAGTCAATTTATTGAGCCTATTTTCAATGGAATGTCAAACGAGACGGTGCTGTTATTAGCTGAAATGTTTTGGTGGTTGCATATTATAGGTATTTTAATTTTTATGAACTACTTGTATTTCTCTAAGCATTTACACATATTATTAGCGTTCCCTAATACCTACTTTGCGAATTTAAATCCTTTAGGAGAATTTGATAATCTAGAGTCAGTTACTAAAGAAGTAAAATTAATGATGGATCCAAACGCTGATCCATTTGCAGCAGCACCAGTTGATGAGAATGCGATGCCAAGTAAGTTTGGCGCTAGCGATGTTCAAGATTTAAACTGGGTTCAATTGCTGAATGCTTACACTTGTACTGAATGTGGTCGCTGTACTTCAGTTTGTCCAGCTAATATTACAGGTAAAAAACTTTCTCCTCGTAAAATAATGATGGATACCAGAGATAGATTAGAAGAAGTAGGAAAAAATATTGACGATAATAAGGGAGTATTTGTTCCAGATAATAAATCATTACTTAACGATTTTATCACACCAGAAGAATTGTGGGCATGTACCTCATGTAACGCCTGCGTAGAAGAATGTCCGGTTAATATTAGCCCGCTTTCAATAATAATGGATATGCGACGTTATTTAGTTATGGAGCAAAGTGCGGCGCCTACTACATTAAACGCTATGATGACTAATGTTGAAAACAACGGTGCTCCATGGCCTTACAATCAACAAGATCGTTTGAATTGGAAAAATGAAAATTAATACCTTTTTACGATTAAAATTATAATATTGAAATAGGTTCTTTTCAACCATTTGAAAAAAATAAAAGTTATGTCAGAGAATTTAGTAGTGCCAACGATGGCCGAAATGTTAGCTCAAGGTAAACAACCAGAAGTCTTGTTTTGGGTAGGTTGCGCAGGAAGTTTTGATGATAGAGCAAAAAAAATCACAAAAGCATTTGTCCGAATTCTAAATCGTGCCAATATTTCTTTTGCAGTTTTAGGAACGGAAGAAAGTTGTACTGGAGATCCCGCAAAAAGAGCAGGAAATGAATTTTTGTTTCAAATGCAAGCCATGATGAATATTGAGGTTTTGAATGCATACGAAGCAAAAAAAATCGTTACTGCTTGTCCACACTGTTTTAATACTTTGAAAAATGAGTATCCAGAATTAGGTGGTAAATATGAAGTGGTACATCATACAGAGTTTCTGAAATCTTTACTAGATGATGGAAGACTAACCATTGAAGGAGGGCAATTCAAAGGAAAACGTATTACTTTTCATGATCCTTGCTATCTAGGAAGAGCGAATAAGGTATATGAAGCACCAAGAGATTTGATTCTTAAATTAGATGCTGAATTGGTTGAAATGAAGCGTTCAAAAGCAAATGGATTGTGTTGTGGTGCTGGTGGAGCTCAAATGTTTAAAGATGCCGAACCTGGAAACAAAGAAATCAACGTTGAAAGAACAGAAGACGCCTTAGAAATACAATCTGAAATAATTGCAACGGGATGTCCTTTTTGTAATACCATGATGACGGATGGTATTAAAATTAAAGAAAAGGAAGGTGCTGTGAAAGTTATGGACGTTGCTGAATTAATTGCTAACGCACAAGATTTGTAAAGAATCCAAATAATTGAATTATACTTTTTAAATATAAATAAGCATGTACATTCCTTTTGAAAATTTACCCGAAGAGTCTAAAATATGGATTTATCAATCGAATAGAAAATTTTCGGATGCGGAGTTTTCTGAAATAGAAACTGCATTACAGTCTTTTCTTGGAGAATGGGCAGCACATGGTACGAGTCTAGAATCGTCTTACCAATTAAAATACAATCGATTTATTATTATTGCCGTAAATCAGGACGTGCAAGCTGCTACGGGTTGTTCTATTGATTCTTCTGTAGAATTTATTCAAAGTTTGGAACAGAAATACGGTGTTGATTTATTGGATAAAATGAATGTTACTTTCAAACTAGGCGAGCACATTGCCCATAAACCTTTGATTGATTTTAAGAAAATGGTCAAAGATAAAGCCGTTACTGAAAATACTATCGTTTTTAATAACTTAGTAAATAATATCGAAGAATTTAATGAATCTTGGGAAGTCCCTGCTATTGATAGCTGGCATAGTCGCTTCTTTTAAAATAATAACTGTCCAATGAGAAAAATAGACATTAAAATTTTTACTTTTTATGTCTTATTTCTTTTTGCTGCTGCTAGTTGTGTTGGTACAAAAATTAATAAGAATAAAGTAATTTTAACCAACCTTCCTGTCAAAATCCAAAATCTAGATAGCATTGCTATTGCTAATGCTCCAGTGCTTTTTGATGTTCAATATGAAGGGGACAAATGGGTAGATAGTATATACAGTTCAATGACTTTAGAAGAGAAGTTCGGGCAATTATTTATGGTTGCTGCTTATTCTAATAAAGATGCTAAACATTACGCTGCCATTGACAAATTGATTCAGGAAAATAAAATTGGAGGATTAATTTTCTTTCAAGGTGGACCTGTTCGACAAGCGAAACTAACAAACCGTTATCAAGCTTTATCAAAAACCCCATTATTTATTGGTAATGATGCAGAGTGGGGTTTAGGGATGCGTCTGGATTCTACTTATCGTTATCCTTGGAACATGACTCTTGGAGCTATTCAAGACATGAAGTTGATAGAAAAGCTTGGTACCCAAATGGCAAAACAAAGCAAACGATTGGGTTTACAATTTAATTTTGCTCCCGTTCTAGATATCAATTCAAATCCTAAAAATCCTATAATTGGTTTTCGTTCTTTTGGAGAAGACAAATTTAAGGTTACTGAACATGCTATCGCTTTAATGAAAGGAATACAAAGTCAGAACGTATTTGCTACTGGAAAACATTTTCCGGGACATGGCGATACTTCAAAAGATTCTCATAAAGAATTACCAACTATTTATGCTACAAAAGAAAAGCTAGAAGAGGTGGAGTTCTATCCCTATCGAAAAATGTTTCATAAAGGACTTTCTTCGGTTATGGTTGGACATCTAAATGTACCTAGTTTAGAGACTCAAGCTAATTATCCGTCTTCTATTTCTTATAATGTAGTTACGAATGTGCTTCAAAAAGAATTGGGTTTCAAAGGACTTATTTTTACAGATGCTTTGAATATGAAAGGCGTAAGTGATTTTAAATTGCCTAGTGAAATTAACTTTGAAGCTTTTATGGCTGGAAACGATGTACTGTTATTTCCTGAAAATGTACCTGCAACAATCGAAAAGTTTATGCTTGCTTATTCACTTAATTTATTTTCCGCTGAAAGATTGGCTTTTTCTGTAAAGAAAATTTTGAAGTTTAAATATAAAGCGGGTTTAAACGCATATAAACCTATTGCAACTGAAAACTTATACAATGACTTAAATGCTGCTGAAAATGAAGCGCTGCAATATCAATTATATGAAAATGCAATTACGGTTCTAAAAAACAGGGAGACCATTTTACCGATTAAAAATTTAGATAAACAAAAGATTGCTTATGTGAAAATAGGTGATGATAATAATGATTCTTTTGTTTCAACTTTACAGAAATACGCTGATGTAACTGTTGTAGAAGATAAGAATCTGGATAGTTTGCAAGTTAAATTAGCCCCTTTTACTACTGTTATTATTGGGTATCACAAATCAGATGTTGCATTCAAAAATGATGATTTTAGAACAGACGAATTGGCTAAAATTTCTTTTTTAGCGCAACGAAATAATGTCATTCTAGATGTATTTGCTAAACCGTATTCACTGATACCTTTAGACAATTTCGATGCTATTAAAGGGTTAGTGATTTCTTATCAAAATACGACGATTTCTCAAATTGTATCTGCCGAATTAATTTTTGGAGCTATTGCCGCTAAAGGGAAATTACCGGTTTCTATCAATTCTAATTTTAAAGTAAATGATGGAATTTCGACAGAAAAATTAAACCGTTTAGGATTTACCACTGCTGAGAATGTTGGCATGGATTCTGAAATTTTAGCTAAGATAGATGGTATTGCAAACAAAGCAATTAATGCTAAAATGACACCTGGAATTCAGGTATTAGTGGCTAAAGATGGTAAAGTAATTTACCAAAAATCATTTGGCTATCATACGTATGACAAAATAATTAAAGTTCAAAATTCAGATATTTATGATGTTGCCTCGTTAACCAAAATTTTAGCAACTTTGCCTAATGTGATGCTACAATACGACCAACATAAAATAAACTTAGAAACTACATTAGGAACAATGTCTCCCGTTTTTAAAGGTTCAAATAAGCAAAATATTAACTTCAAGGATTTATTGTCACATTATGCAGGATTACCTGCGGGACTTCCCTTTTACAAAGAAGCATTAAATCAATCCAAAAAACCTTCGGAAGCATATTTTAGAAAAACGCCTGAAGTTAATTTCACGAAGAAATTAGGTGATAGTCTTTATATTAGAAATGATTTTAGTGACACAATTATGAAAATGATTGTTGATAGTAAGCTTTCACATAAAAAAGAATACAGATACAGCGATCTTACCTTTATGATTCTAAAAGATTATCTAGAGAAAACCACTGGAAAAAGCCTAGATGTTTTAATTCAAGAGAACTTTTATCGTTCATTAGGTATGAACAATTCTAGTTTTAATCCGTTGACTAAATTTGATAAAAATAGAATACCACCAACAGAAACAGATGCTTATTTCCGTCATCAGCTTTTGCAAGGATATGTAAATGACTTGTCAGCTGGTTTAGAAGGAGGTGTTTCGGGACATGCAGGAGTTTTTTCGAATGTGATGGATGTAGCTAAAATAATGCAACTTTATTTGCAAAAAGGAAGTTATGGGAATCAACTTTATTTTTCTGAAAAAACATTCGATGATTTTAATACCTGTTATTTTTGCGCAGAAGGAAATAGGCGAGGTGTCGGTTTTGATAAACCACAGTTAGGCGTTTCAGGTCCTACTTGCGGATGTGCTTCAATGACTAGTTTTGGGCACACTGGTTATACCGGAACGATGGCTTGGGCTGATCCGGAAAATCAAATTGTATATGTTTTTTTATCTAATAGAACTTTTCCCGTTGCTACTGAAAATAAATTATCTAAAGCTAATATTCGCGAAGACATTCAGCAAGTCATCTATGAAGCAATTGTTAGATAATAAATTATTGTATTCGCTTGAATGAATTTAATATAAATAGCATTCCAAAAATATTTTATAATATTAGTTAAGATTTCAGATAAAAATTTGTTTTCAAAAATTTAACTACAGTTTTTAATAGGAACTAGGTATATTTGATATGAAAATAATTGGTATGAATAAAAGGAATCATTTTTTGAAAATTACTAATTTTATTGGGTTGTTTTTCTGCGTAAGCTTTATCAATGCTCAAAATATTGATATCACTATTTTGAGTGATATAAATGTTAACCGAAATACCTCATTAGATCCTACATTTAAGGCAATAACAAACAGTACGTTGCCAATTAGTGTTGCAACTCCTTTAATTATTTATTCTGTTGGACTAATAAAGAAAGACAGTACTATCAAAAATCAAGCATTATTTATTGGAGAAACCTTTCTAGTTTCGGCATTTATTACCACGGCTTTAAAATATTCTATAAAGAGGGAAAGACCATTTAATACCTATCCAGATATTGAAAAAGTAACTGCAGCACCTGGATATTCATTCCCCTCAGGACACACTTCTACTGCATTTGCAACTGCAACATCATTGAGTATGGAATATCCTAAATGGTATATTATTGCTCCTTCATTTGCATGGGCATCTGCTGTGGGGTATTCTAGGATGCACTTAGGCGTGCATTATCCGTCTGATGTTGTAGCGGGAGCAATTGTAGGGAGTGGTTCTGCTTATATTAGTTATAAACTTAATAAGTGGATTAATAAAAAGAGATCCGAAAAACACAAGCAACCTGAACTAATAGAATGAATTAGTATTTATGAAATAAAATATTCATAAAATGAGAATGTTAAAGTATATTTCAAGGCCGGTTTGGATATTATCATTAGTAAGTTTGTTTACTGATACGGCAAGTGAAATGCTTTACCCTATTATGCCTATTTATCTTAAAACGATTGGGTTTTCAATTGTATTAATTGGAGTTTTAGAAGGATTTGCCGAAGCTTTAGCGGGTTTAAGTAAAGGTTATTTTGGTAAATTATCCGATAATTCAGGTAAGCGCACTCCTTTTGTACAATTTGGTTATGGTCTGAGCGCAATTTCTAAGCCCATGATGGCGTTGTTTATTTTTCCATTGTGGATTTTCTTTGCGAGAACGATCGACCGTTTTGGAAAAGGTATTCGTACGGGTGCTCGCGATGCTATTTTATCCCATGAAGCAACTCCTGAAACCAAAGGTAAGATTTTTGGTTTCCATAGAGCAATGGATACTTTTGGAGCCGTTGTAGGTCCTCTGATTGCACTGATCTATTTATATTATTATCCACAACAATATAAAACTCTTTTTTATATAGCATTTCTTCCAGGTTTGCTCGCTGTTTTTGTTTCGTTTTTGCTAAAAGATAACTCTTATAGTGAACCGGTTAGTAAAAACAAGGTTTCCTTTTTATCTTTTTTAAAGTATTGGAAATTAAGTTCAGATGAATATAAAAAAGTGGTAATAGGATTATTGGTATTTGCAGCATTTAATAGTTCTGATATTTTTTTGTTATTAAGAGCAAAACAAGTAGGTCTTAACGATACCTATGTAATTGGTATATATATCTTTTATAATTTGGTTTATGCAATTACTTCTTTACCAATTGGTATTTTAGCAGATAAAATAGGTTTAAAGAAGATGTTTGTTTTTGGACTAGCCTTGTTTGCGATAGTCTATTTTGGAATGGCTTTTAGTGACAACAGGTATCTGATTGCGATATTCTTTTTTGTATATGGCGTTTATGCTGCGGCGACTGAAGGAGTATCAAAAGCTTGGATTAGTAATATAAGTGATAAAAAAGATACTGCTACCGCTATAGGAACTTATTCAGCATTTCAAAGTATTTGTGCATTAATTGCGAGTTCTTTTGCAGGACTTATTTGGTATGAATTTGGTGCTTCGGCAACATTTATTACAACTGGAATTGCTACAATTTTGATTATTATTTACTTTACTTTCTTTATGAAAGATAAAATTATTAAAAATGACACACTTACATAAACACGAAGATCACGATAATGAGTGTTGCGCACCAGAGAATAAATCAAATCCTAAAAGCGGATATGCAACAGCGGGATGCTGTGGCTCAGACGATAATGAAGGTGGACATTCTGGGCACGACCATGATCATGGCGGCGAAAATCAATCAGTATTAGAACTATTTCTACCTTCTGTTATCAGTTTCGTTCTTTTGGGAGTAGCAATATCGTTTGATCATTTATTTTCTCAAACTTGGTTTAGTGGTTGGATTCGAATTGCTTGGTATGTTGTTGCCTATCTTCCAGTAGGGTTTCCAGTTTTGAAAGATTCTTATCAAAGTATTAAAAGAGGTGATGTTTTTTCAGAATTTTTTCTAATGAGTATTGCTACTGTTGGTGCTTTTGCAATTGGCCAATATGCTGAAGGAGTTACTGTGATGTTGTTCTATTCTATTGGAGAATTATTTCAAATGTTAGCAGTAAGAAAAGCCAAATCAAATATAAAATCATTATTGGATCAAAGACCGGATGTGGCCAATGTTTTAGAAGGGAAAAAAGTGATTTCGAAGAAAGCTTCTGATGTAAGCATTGGCGAAATTATTGAGTTAAAACCAGGAGAAAAACTAGCCCTTGACGGTAAATTACTATCCGATTATGCTACTTTCAATACAGCAGCATTAACAGGAGAAAGTAAACCTGATTCCAAGTCAAAAGGGGAAATAATTCTCGCGGGAATGATTAATTTAAATGCCGTTGCTCTTGTCGAAGTGACTACAGCATTTACAGATAGTAAATTGTCTAAAATTTTGGACATGGTTCAGGAAGCCACTGCTAAAAAAGCACCAACAGAGTTATTTATTCGAAAGTTTGCTAAAGTATACACTCCAGTTGTTGTCTATCTAGCCATAGGGATTTGTTTGATTCCAATGTTGTTTGTTGATGATTATACATTTAAGGATTGGTTATACAGAGCCTTGATTTTCTTGGTTATTTCCTGTCCATGTGCGTTGGTTATTTCCATTCCTTTAGGATATTTTGGTGGAATTGGAGCAGCTAGTAAAAACGGAATCTTGTTTAAAGGCTCTACATTTCTAGATGTGATGGCTGCCATTCAAGTGGTTGTAATGGACAAAACAGGTACGTTGACTAAAGGTGTTTTTAAAGTTCAAAAGGTAGTTGCTATCGGTATTTCTGCAGTTGATTTAGTTAGATATACTGCAGCAATCGAAGCAAAATCGACACATCCTGTAGGTTCAGCGATAGTGGCATTTGCCAATGATAATTATAATGAAATTACAGTTACTGATGTAAGTGAGATTCCTGGAATGGGATTGAAAGGGCGAGTAAATGGAAACGAAATTGCAGTTGGAAGTCCTAAATTGATGAAGAAATTGGATATCGATTATGATACTGAATTGGACACGATTCCTTATACTACAATCGTTGTGGCATTCAATCAAAAATATGCAGGTCATTTTATTATTGCTGATGAAATAAAAGAAGATGCCAAAACGGCCATTGAAAGTTTACATAAATTAAAAATTAAAACAATTTTACTTTCTGGTGATAATCAAGCAGTGGTTTCGGCTGTAGCCAAAGAATTAAATATTGATGAAGCCCTTGGTAATTTATTACCAGAGCATAAAGTGGAAAAAGTAGAATTACTGCTAAATCAAAAAATGAAAGTGGCATTCGTGGGCGATGGAGTAAATGATGCTCCCGTAATAGCTCTGGCAGATGCTGGAATTGCAATGGGAGGTTTAGGAAGCGATGCGACCATTGAAACGGCTGATATTGTCATACAAAATGATAAGCCCACGAAGATATTCACAGCGATAAATATTGGACGAAAAACAAAACAAATTGTTTGGCAAAATATAACTTTGGCTTTTATCGTAAAATTGGTCGTTTTAATTCTCGGAGCTGGTGGTTTAGCAACGATGTGGGAGGCCGTTTTCGCAGATGTGGGCGTGGCATTATTAGCCATTTTAAATGCAGTACGGATTCAGCGAATGAAGTTTTAAATCTTCAACTTATTTTTTAACTTAAATTTCCATAAAACTCATCTGTATTTTACTAAATTCGTTTTTATTAAATTACATACATGAAAATTGCAATAGTTTGTTATCCTACCTTTGGTGGAAGTGGTGTTGTCGCTACAGAATTAGGTTTAGAATTGGCTCGTCGTGGTCATGAAATCCATTTTATAACCTACAACCAGCCAGTACGTTTAGCGCTTTTGAGCCCTAATGTGCACTACCACGAAGTGAATGTTCCTGAATATCCATTGTTTCGTTACCAACCGTATGAATTGGCTTTGTCAAGCAAATTAGTCGATATGGTTAAGTTATATAAAATTGAATTACTACACGTACATTACGCTATTCCGCACGCTTATGCTGGATACATGGCTAAACAAATGCTAAAAGATGAAGGAATTAATATTCCTATGGTAACCACTTTGCATGGTACGGATATTACTTTAGTAGGGAATCATCCATTTTACAAACCTGCTGTAACTTTCAGCATCAATAAATCAGATTTTGTTACTTCGGTTTCCCAAAGTTTGAAGGATGACACAATGAAATTATTCAATATAAAAAAGGATATTGAGGTGATTCCTAATTTTATTGAATTGGATAAAAATGTTAAGGATGTTACTGCTCCATGTCAACGCTCTGTTATGGCAAATGAGAATGAGCGTATTATAACGCATATCAGTAATTTTAGAAAAGTAAAGCGAATTCCTGATGTAATAAAAATTTTCTATAATATCCAAAAAGAGATTCCAGCTAAATTGATGATGGTAGGAGATGGTCCTGAAAAAGAAAAAGCAGAATACCTTTGCCAAGAATTAGGCATTGAGAATAAAGTAATTTTCTTTGGTAATAGTAACGAAATTGACAAGATTTTATGCTTGACAGATTTATTTTTATTGCCATCAGAAACAGAAAGTTTTGGGTTGGTTGCCCTAGAAGCAATGGCGTGGAACGTTCCTGTTATTTCTAGTAATTCAGGTGGTTTACCCGAAGTAAACTTTGACGGTATTTCCGGTTATTTAAGTGATGTAGGGAATGTAGAAGAAATGGCTCAAAATGCATTGAAAATCTTGAAAGATAATGCCACGCTCGAAAAATTTAAAGAAAATGCATTTTCAGTTGCAAAAAAATTTGATATTCTAAACATTTTACCGCTGTACGAAGCACTGTATCAAAAGGCTATTAATAAATATTTATAAGTTGTATTTAATAATTTATAGCAGTAAATCACATTTGCAGAAGTTGATTAAGAAATAGGCGATAAGCGATAAGCAATCAGCAATCAGCAATAAATAATAAGGAATAAGGAATATGTAATAAGCAATATGCAATAAATAATAAGGAATAAGGAATAAGCAATCAGCAATAAGGAATATGTAATATGCAATAATAATCGTATAATGGCGTATTTTAAAATTAGATAAAAACGATACGACAGGTTGATTTTAAGGGATTATTCAAAATGTTTTTTCTTTTTTCTTTATGACTTTTAAACTTTCGACTTACTTAGCTAAATTTAAAAATATAAAATGAAAAAAATAATTCTATCATTATTTGTAATAGCATTAGCCTCTTGTAGCACAGCTATTGTCAAAAGTACTGATGCCAATAAACTGTATGAAATAGTAACTCAGCAGTCTTATGGTGGAGCAAGTATCCGTTTTTTTGAAATACTTTCTGAGCCAAATGAAATTAAAATGTTGCTGAATGATGATTCTTTAAAACATAAAATTAATGCTACTGATGTTCAGAATGCTAATTTTGTTATTTTGAATATGGGAGAAAAATCTACTGGAGGATATAGTATTGGGATTGAAAATGTTGTGGAAACAGATTCTAATATTATAATAACTGTTAAAGAAACGAATCCTGTTCCAGGAAGTATGGTAACACAATCCTTTACTTCTCCTTTTAGTGTAGTAAAGATAAATTCTAAAAAACCTATTGTGTTTAAATAAAATAATAGGACTATCTGTTAAGCAGACTATGATTGACTTTCTTGACACCCATTTCACAAATTAATCTTTGGAGATTTGTGAAATGGGTGTCAAATTATAAAGGACAATGATATAAAAAAAAATAGGCTGTTCGTTACGAACAGCCTATTTCATAGATAGTTTATGATGGTATTAAAATTGGAATCTTAAACCCAACGCAATATCAGAACCATAATTATTTTTATAATATCCATTTCCACCGAACTCAGGTCTGAAATCTAAAGAAATTAACAATGGAAAGTCAAAGTTGTATTCAAGTCCAATATCTCCAGCAGCAAATACGAAAGTATCGCTATAACGCTTGTCATTTTTATCGTCATAACTGTAGTTACCTGCACCACCACCTACACCAGCATACCAGTTGAAACCACCATCAATGTTCCAAACCCATTGGTATAATGCTGCTAATTTGATAGCGTTGTCATCGTAATCATGGTCATCGTAATTACTTCTGTTTCTCCATCCTAAATCTAATTCAAGTCTATTGTTTTTAGATAATCCTCTTTGGTAAGAAAGTTCTCCACCAAAACCATTATTACCTCCTAAACGTAAACCTAAAGCATTTTTAGAAATATCCTGTGCCTCTGCGGTAAATGCTAATCCAATTAACATTATTGCCGATAAAATTAATTTTTTCATAAGTGTGTTTTTTATTGGTGCAAATCTAGCCCTTTAGTTAGATTGCTACTTATAAAATTTTACAATATAATTACATAATTACCACATTATTATTACTTAGTAGTCTATAAATAATATAACTATCCAGAATTTTAAGTTAATGGGAATAATTGATTTGTAATTATAGGAAAAGTAATTTGAAGTTGATAAATAAGGGATAAGACTACTATATTAACAATTTACTGAAATGTTTCTTAAAACTTTAAACTCTAAAATTTTGAACTTTAAACTAAAATGGTACTTTTGTTAAAAACTAATTATAATGGCAGGAAATAGCTACGGAACACTATTTAGAATAACAACTTTTGGAGAATCTCATGGCGAAGCTTTAGGTGGAATAATAGACGGTTGTCCTCCAGGAATAGCATTAGATCTAGATGCAATTCAATTTGAAATGTCAAGAAGAAAGCCCGGGCAATCCGCTATTGTTACGCAACGTAAAGAACCGGATGATGTTCAATTCCTATCCGGAATATTTGAAGGTAAAACCACCGGAACACCAATTGGTTTTATTATTCCTAATACCAATCAAAAATCAGATGATTACTCGCATATAAAAGATAATTATAGACCCAGTCATGCCGATTATGTTTATGAGAAAAAGTATGGCGTACGTGATTATCGCGGTGGTGGACGTAGTTCTGCTCGTGAAACAGCCAGTAGAGTAGTGGCAGGAGCTGTAGCTAAACAAATGTTGAAAGACATAAAAATAAATGCTTACGTTTCGTCAGTAGGTCCTATTTTCTTAGAAAAACCATACCAAGATTTAGACTTTTCAAAAATCGAAAATAATCCTGTTCGCTGCCCTGACGAAGAAATGGCAGTTGTTATGGAAGACTATATTCGTGATATTAGAAAACAAGGTGATACTGTAGGTGGAACTGTAACCTGTGTGATTCAGAATGTGCCAGTTGGACTTGGAGAACCAGTTTTTGATAAACTGCATGCTGAACTTGGTAAAGCAATGCTATCGATCAATGCTGTAAAAGGTTTTGAATATGGAAGCGGATTTTGCGGTGCAAAAATGAAAGGTAGCGAACATAATGATCTTTACAATACTGACGGGACTACAAGAACTAATCTTTCTGGAGGAATTCAAGGAGGAATAAGCAACGGAATGGATATTTATTTCCGAGTAGCTTTCAAACCTGTTGCAACTATTATGCAAAAACAAGAATCGTTAGATAGTACTGGAAATATTACTGAAATGACTGGAAAGGGACGTCATGATCCTTGCGTTGTTCCACGTGCTGTACCCATCGTTGAAGCTATGGCAGCGATAGTATTAGCTGATTTTCATTTGATAAATAAAACATATTAATATTAAAATTCCCTCGTAATTTTCGATGCTATTTGCTTATGTGTTGTTTCTAAAAGATTTATAATAAAATTGTAAGGCTAAATAAAACCTAAATAACTAAATTAATGAATGATAATACTACAACGAAAAGTCCATCCTTCTTTAAAGGATTAACAGGACAAATATTAATTGCTATGGTTTTAGGTGCTGTTTTAGGCATTATCATACATAATTATATCTCTCCTGCAGATGCTGCAGCTTTCAGCAAAAAAATAAAAATACTAGCTACTGTATTTATTAGGCTAGTTCAAATGATAATTTCTCCTTTAGTTTTTACCACTTTAGTAGTAGGAATAGCTAAGCTTGGAGACATTAAAGCTGTAGGTAGAATAGGTGGTAAAGCAATGGGTTGGTTTTTTACAGCCTCATTTATTTCTTTACTATTAGGGATGTTTTTCGTAAATGTGCTTAAACCAGGAGTTGGACTTAATCTTCCAAGTATTGATTTAGCATCAGCATCAGAAGTAACAGGAAAAACACAGAATATATCTTTTGAAAACTTTATTGAGCATATTGTTCCTAAAAGTATATTTGAGGCAATGGCTACTAATGAGATTTTGCAAATTGTAATTTTCTCGATTTTCTTTGGTTTAGCTGCAGCTTCTTTAGGAGATTATGTAAAACCAGTAACTAATGCTTTAGAAAAAACATCACATATTGTCCTGAAAATGGTGAACTATGTTATGAAATTTGCGCCAATTGGAGTTTTTGGAGCAATAGCGGGAGTTTTTGCAGTTAGGGATTTTCAAGAATTAGCGATTACCTACTTTAAGTTTTTTGGTTCCTTTTTAATTGGAATTTCTTCTCTTTGGGTCATTTTGATTTTAGTAGGTTATCTTTTTCTAAAAAGTAGGATGACTATATTACTTAAACGAATCGTTAGTCCATTAATCATTGCTTTTGGAACTACTAGTAGTGAAGCTGTTTTTCCAAAGTTAACAGAAGAGTTAGAACGTTTTGGAGTTAAAGACAAGATTGTTTCTTTTATGTTACCACTAGGCTATTCGTTCAATCTAGACGGAAGTATGATGTACATGACTTTTGCAAGTATTTTTATTGCTCAAGCCTACGGTATCGATTTAGATATTGGAACACAAATGACTATGCTTTTAGTTTTGATGCTTACGAGCAAAGGAATTGCAGGTGTACCAAGAGCTAGTTTAGTTGTTGTTGCTGCGACTTGCGGAATGTTTGATATTCCAATCGAAGGAATTGCACTAATATTGCCAATTGACCACTTTTGTGATATGTTTAGAAGCGCAACAAATGTTTTAGGAAATGCTTTAGCTACATCAGTTGTAGGGCAATGGGAAGGTGATAGTGAAAAAATGCTTCCAGAATCTACGGACGCCTAATTTAGTAGTCGCAAATAGATTTTAAAACAATGCGTTTTTATTTCAATTTGCTTTAGCTTGTATAAATTTTAGCCACATATTAAGATGATAATAAGGAGTTAGTCCTTTGAAATCAATTTAATGTGTGGCTAATTTTTTTTACTTTATTTGTGCATTTCAAAGTGGAATACTATTGCTCACATAAGTAGATTTATAAAGTTTTAATACGAAGCGGTTTAGTCATTCTAAGAAACAAAAAACCCGACAGATTTTTTACAATTTGCCGGGTTTATATATTTAAATTACTTTGGATCTAAAGCTTGACCAATTCTCGAAATCAAATCTTGAACATGATATTTACTCATTCGATCGCTCATTCTAGCAGAAGACATTTTTAAATCGTTTTTCAATGCATTCAACTGCCCTCTACTTATAGATGGTAAATCAGTTTGTGATAGATTAACTCTTTTTGTCGTAAATCCATAAGTGACACCTACTGGAACTGCTCTAACAGTCGCAGTACCTGGTTTAAGCATCTCGATTAACTTGTCTACGTATAGTTTCTGTACGTTTCTGCGATATATATCTATAGAACTTGCACCTTTTAATTCAGAGAAAATTCCTTTATTTAAATCAGTGATTAATTCATCAACAGAATAATTGTCTTTGTTTGCGCTAGATGCTTCAATTAGTCGAACTATTCTATCTCCAGCAAGTAAACTGCTTAATGTAGCATCTTGCATGGATTTGATTGCTTCAACACCACTTTCTGGATTAATTTTCGAAAGAACATCTTGGTTCAACAACCATTTAGGAGTAGTAAATAATTGATTGTTTAAGAATGTTACCGCTTCTTTCTGAATACTTTTTGGAACAACTACAAACTGATCTCCAGTCATGTCATACGTTTTTGGCGAATCATAAATTCCACCTACGTTTTTAGTTACATGTCCCATGTATCTTCTAAACTGTCCAGTTAGAGCAGCGTACAGATCATCTAGTTCACTGTAGCTTTCTCCTTTTTCACTAGACCATTGAACTAAATTAGGTAGAATTCGTTTTAAGTTTTTAATTCCATATTCAGATGCTTTCATGGCATTATCTCCAATATCTTCTGTTTGATATCTAGGGTCATACGGACTCGTTTCAGTTCCAAACCATAAGCGATTGTTCTTATACGCTTCTTTTGTCATTTCATTCAAAATAGCTTTTTCAGCCTTTTCAGATTTTGCATCTGCAAAATATGAGTAACCCCATTTGATAGCCCATTTGTCATAGTCTCCAATTTTTGGAAAAAAGTCTGTTACACCATCTTCAGGTTGCGCCACATAATTAAAACGAGCGTAATCCATTATAGAAGAGGTATGTCCATTTTTTGCTACAAAGTCTTTGTCTCTTAATTTTTCAACAGGAGTTGCAGAACTTGCACCCATATTATGACGCAAACCTAATGTATGTCCTACTTCGTGAGAAGAAACAAATCGAATTAGTTCCCCCATTAATTTATCGTCAAATTTCTTAGCTCTTGCTTCTGGATTTGCAGCAGCAGTCTGAATTAAATACCAGTTTCTCAGAAGGCTCATAATGTTGTGATACCAACCAATGTGGCTTTCTAAAATTTCCCCACTTCTAGGATCATGTACATTTGGTCCGTATGCATTTTGAATCTCTGCAGCGAAATATCTTAAAACCGAAAAACGAGCATCTTCCAGACTCATCGTTGGATCATTTTCTGGCCAATATTCACCACGAATGGCGTTTTTCCAACCAGCAGCTTCAAAAGCAACTTGCCAATCGTCAATACCTTGTTTGATGTATTTTTTCCATTTATCAGGTGTAGCAGGATCAATATAATACACAATAGGTTTCAAAGGTTCAATTAATTCCCCATTTTTTTGCTTTAGAGCATCTTCTGGAGATTTTGGTTCTAAACGCCATCTTACGGCAAAAACCGAAGTTTCTGACTTTTGAGAATCTTCTTCAAATACTCCAAATTGATTTGCAAAATATCCTACTCGCGCGTCAAATTCCCTTTTGCGCATAGGTGTTTGTGGTAGCAAAATCATTGATGTATTCATTTCCATCGTTATCAAACCTGCATCTAGTGCCGAAGGTAGATTAACTCCAATTTGTGGTGTTGGCGTCGTGCTAATTCTTGGTGGTGTAGTGGTAAATGTTTTTACACTCCTAATTTCAGTGTTTATAGGGAAACTACTCACTTTCGAGATAAAGGACTTATCTTTTTGAAATGCTACAATATTTAGCATTTGCTTTTTTATTGGATCTAACGAGAAAGTTTGTACATCAGCATCAAACGTTGATGTTAAATCAAGGACATAACCTGTGATTTTTCCTGATTCATCTTTTTTATAGGCTAAAACATCATAGTTCCCAATAATTGGATCTGCGGTTGAGTTTTTTACGGCTTGGGCCAAAGGTTTATCAGCGTCTGGAGACATGATAACATAGGTTATCGATCTAAGGAGAATGTTGTTGTTCAATCCTTTTTCCCAGCGAACAACTTGTCTATTTATTTCTTCACCACCAAAGATTCCTCCTCCTGCAGGAGTTTTTGAGTATCTAGTAATGGTCATAATATCACTTCCTAAAAGAGAATCGGAAATTTCATAAAGATATTTGTTATCCATCTTATGAACAGTGATTAATCCGTTTTGGGTCACTGCAGTATTGTCAATAACTTTGTTATACGGTTTAGGCTCCTTTTTAGTGTCAGCGGGTTTAGTTTCCGCCTTTGCAGTAGCATTAGTAGCTGCTTTTTTCCTGTCTTTTCTGCTTTGAGCAAATGTCTCTTGTGCAGAAAAAATTAAAAGACTCGCCATGAGCAAGGTTAAATTTTTTTTAATCATTTAGTAAAACTTGTATTGGTTAATAAATAGTTTGAGTTGAAAAACATAATAATTCCTATTTTTCTACGATCAGATCTCAAATCTATAGATATATTTTTGAAATCTAATAATTAGATATGTAATTTTAGATAATTAACACTTGTTCATGAACTACTCCTTTATAAGTAGAACATGATTTATCTCATAAAATAGTATGTTAATTGTAATTATTTTTGTTTTCGAAATAGAAATTAAAAAGTTGTATTCGTTTGAAGGCTCTCAAAAGGCATAAGTAACGTTACTTTTAAAAAAGTTTTGTAATATTACATATAAACGATTTTGCATGAGAAAAATTAAATACAAGAAAGGTCGAAAATTACAACCGTATAATCTCGAATACACTGGAATTCACAAACAGCATGAGTCAGAAATGCAGTTATTTGTTTATGATAATGTTAATTTGACAGAATACGAAGATTTTAAAGTTTCATATCTGGATAAATATATTGATACTCAAAAAAATAATTGGCTGAATATTCATGGTTTAAATAATATTGAGTTAATAAAAGCGATTGGTAGTTATTTTCATGTAGACAATTTTATGCTTACTGATATTCTAAATACCACTAGAAGAACTAAACTAGAAGAACAATCTGATGTTTTATTTTTTAATATAAAATCACTTTTGCCAGCAGGAGATTCAGATAATATTAGCATTGAGCAAATTAGTTTTTTGATAAAGGAAGGTATTTTAATTTCTTTTCAGGAAAAGCGTTCTGATTTTTTCACACATATTCGGGAACGAATTCGCACGCATTCAGGTCTTGTTCGAAGCAAGAAAGTAGACTATTTGTTGTACATTCTTTTAGATGCTATTATGGAAAATTTTTACATCACTATCGAGAATGAAGAAGACAAAGTTGAAGAATTGATTAATCTTTCAAAAAAAAGTGCCGATCCATTAACCTTAGAGCGTATTGAAAAACACAGAGACAATTTTAATTTTTTAAAACGATCTATAATTCCGCTTAGGGATTCTTTGTACGAAATTAAAAGTATAAAAGATGACGATGTTTTTAATGCAATGGAAATGGAAAGTTTTAGTTTTTTTGCGCGCTTGCATCAAAAAAGCTTGGAGCTTTTAGAGCAGATAGAATCAGATATGGGATCATTAGAAAGTGCTTCTAATTTCTATTTTGCTGCTCAAACACATAAGATGAATGAGATTATGAAAACGCTGACTATTGTCTCTGCCATTTTTATTCCTTTGACATTTATTGTGGGTGTTTATGGAATGAATTTCAAGTTTATGCCAGAATTAGAATATCGTAATGGGTATTATATTATCATTGGAATTATGGTTTTAATAGGAATAGGAATGATTTTTTATTTTAAAAAAAGGAAATGGTTCTGATTCAAATGATCAAGATTAGTTATAACAAGTTATAGAAAATTAAATTTAGTAAGAATAAAAAATAATATAATGAACAAAGCCATATATATAGCGACTAGTGAACACAATAGCGGAAAATCTATTGTGACTCTTGGTTTGATGAGTATGCTTATAGGTAAAACAGCCAAAGTAGGTTACTTCAGACCCATAATTGAGGATTTTGAGGATGGTAAATTGGATAATCATATCGAAACCGTAATTTCTCATTTTGGGTTGGATATTGACTTTGAAGATGCATTTGCTATCACCAAAAGCAAGCTGATTAAAAAGAAAAATAAAGGAAAAATAGGGGAGGTTTTAGATCTCATTATTGAAAAATACAAACGACTGGAAGAGCAGTTCGATTTTGTTTTAGTCGAAGGAACTAGTTTTAGTGGAGAAGGAACGGTAATAGAATTAGATATGAATGTCTTAATCGCTAAAAACCTTGGAATTCCTACTATAATTGTGGGTTCAGGAGTGGGTAAAACACTTGAAGAACTTATAGATAGCCTTTACCTTGCTTACGATTCATTTAAAGTAAAAGATGTAGAAGTATTAGCGGTTATTGCTAATAAAGTACAAGAGCAGAATATAAAATTAGTTACAGATGGCTTACAAGCTAACCTACCACCCGAAGTTTTAGTCAATGCTATCCCAATTATTTCTAGTTTAAATAACCCTACGATAAAAGAAATAGTTGATGTATTAGAGGCCAAAGTTTTATTTGGAGATGATTTTTTGAATAATGAAGTCGGGAATTTTAGCGTAGGTGCGATGCAATTGCGAAACTATTTGTTGCACTTGAAAGAAAATGCACTTGTAATCACTCCTGGAGACAGAGCTGATATTATTCTAGGTGCTTTACAAGCTAATGAGTCTGCAAATTATCCTATTATTTCTGGCATTGTTTTAACGGGGAATATTCTTCCGGAGGAAAGTATTATGAAGTTAATAGAGGGATTGACAACTGTTGTACCTATAATTACTGTAGAAGGTGGAACTTATCAAATAACAAACAAGCTAGGGAATATTAAGTCCAAAATTTACGCTGATAATACGCACAAGATTGAGGGTTCCATAAGCACTTTTGAAAAATATGTTGATTTGGATGAATTATCTAAAAAATTAGTTTCTTTTGAAGCTGAAGGAATGACTCCTAAAATGTTTCAATACAATCTTGTAAAAAGAGCAAAACAACACCGTAAGCATATTGTATTACCAGAAGGAAGTGACGAAAGGATAATCATTGCAACTTCGCGATTATTAGCAATGGATGTGGTGGATATCTCTATTATTGGAAATAAAAAACAAATAGAAAGTAAGGTAGCTGAACTCGGAATAGCATTTGATTTTTCAAAAGTAAAAATCATAAATCCTATCGAGTCAGAGAAATATGAGGATTATGTAAACACCTATTACGAATTGCGAAAAAACAAAAATGTTTCTATGGCTATGGCCAAAGATTTATTAGAAGACGTATCGTATTTCGGAACGATGATGGTGTATAAAGGCGATGCTGACGGAATGGTTTCTGGTGCCGCACACACGACACAACACACTATTTTACCTGCCTTGCAATTCATAAAAACAAAACCGGATACTTGTATTGTTTCTTCCATATTTTTCATGTGTTTAGAGGACAGAGTTTCTGTTTTTGGCGATTGTGCTATTAATCCAAATCCAACAGCGGAGCAATTGGCCGAAATAGCTATTTCATCAGCGGATTCTAGTTTGGCATTTGGAATAGAACCAAAAGTAGCTATGCTATCTTATTCATCAGGGGCATCAGGAAAAGGTGATGAAGTGGATAAAGTTAGAGCAGCTACCGAAATAGTAAGAAAAAAACGCCCTGATTTGAAAATTGAAGGGCCTATTCAATATGACGCCGCAGTTGATATGGCAGTAGGAAAAAGTAAAATGCCAAATTCAGAGGTTGCAGGGCAAGCGAGTGTACTTATTTTTCCTGATTTGAATACGGGAAACAATACCTATAAAGCAGTTCAAAGAGAAACAGGAGCATTAGCAATTGGTCCAATGTTACAAGGACTGAATAAACCCGTTAATGATTTGAGTCGTGGTTGTACGGTAGATGATATTATCAATACAGTTGTAATTACAGCTATTCAAGCGCAAGGACTTTAAAATATAAAAGTTAAAACATACATATCTAATTGCTAATGGTGAATAGCCAAAAGCTAAAAGCATTTTATTTCAATGAAAATAATAATTATAAACTCAGGAAGTTCCTCCATAAAATACCAACTAATTGACATGCCTGCTAACGAAGTAATTTGTTCCGGAATGATTGATCGGATTGGTTTAGAAACTTCGAATCTAACATATGTAACTGTTAAAGACAAAATTGAAGATTCCTTGCCAATTGCAAATCATAAAATTGGGTTAGAAAAAATAGCTAAATTGTTAATGGATGATAAAATAGGCGTGATAAAAAGCACTAATGAGATCGATGCAGTGGGACATCGTGTAGTTCATGGCGGAAGTAGTTTTTCGAATACTGTAATTATTACTGATGAAGTTAAAGATAAAATCAGGCAACTTTTTGAATTAGCTCCTCTCCACAATCCTGCTAATTTAGAAGGAATTGTTGTGGCAGAAGAGGTGTTTTCTTTAGCGAAACAAGTTGCAGTTTTTGATACCGCATTTCATCAAACTATGCCTGAAGTAGCTTATAAATATGCTGTTCCTAATTATTTATTGACCCAAAATAAAATTAGAGCCTATGGCTTTCATGGAACTTCTCATAAGTACGTTTCAGAAAAAGCGATTGAGTATTTACAATCGGTTAATAAACCACATCAAAATATAATTGCAATACATTTAGGAAACGGCTGTAGTATTACTGCTATAAAAGATGGTAAAAGTGTTGATACATCTATGGGGTTTTCGCCAAATAGCGGACTTATTATGGGAACTCGAAGCGGTGATATAGATTCATCATTAATTTTTTATTTAACAAAAACTTTAGGTTACTCGTTAGAAGCAGTCAATACAATGTTGCAAAAACAAAGTGGAATGTTAGGACTTACTGGATACAGTGATTTGAGAGATATTGAATCCACTGCTGAAAATGGAAATGTGGATTGTCAGTTGGCTTTAGCCATGAACGCTTACCGAATAAAAAAATATATAGGTTCCTATACCTCGGTATTAAATGGGTTAGATGCTATTATTTTTACTGCTGGAATTGGCGAAAATTCTTCTTATATCAGAAAATTAGTATGTACGGATATGGAGTATTTTGGGATTAAATTAGACAGGGCTATAAATGAAGTTCGTTCGAAAGAATCTCGCGAAATTAATACAGCTCAATCTAGAACTAAAATATTAGTTATTCCTACAAACGAAGAAATTGAAATTGCAAATCAAGTATTTGAATTGTTAGTGAGTTAATAGTGAGATTTACTTTTTACAAAAAAAAAGATTTGATTTATATCCTGAAGGCAATTAAAACCTTCAGGATTTTTTTAGAGCATCATCTCGAAATTATTCATTAATAATCACGAAATTGCGCAAGATCAGAAACCAAAATATAAATAATAAATTCAGTTTTATTAACCATGAAAAAATCAATTGTTTTAGCCGCTTTATTATTTAGCGGAATCACTGCATTTGCACAATCTAAGGACGAGCAAGCTCTAAAGGAAATTTATAAATCATCACTTACCAATGCTAAATGCTACCCTTGGTTAGATCACCTATCTAATTCGATTGGTTCGCGTTTATCAGGATCGACAGGAGCAGAAAAAGCGGTAATTTATACTAAAGCACAATTAGAGACATTAGGATTAGACAAGGTTTATCTTCAAGAAGTGATGGTCCCTAAATGGGTTAGAGGTGAAAAAGAAATCGCTTATTTACAACTTGGAAAGCAAAAAATCAATTTCCAAATTTGTGCTTTGGGTGGTTCCGTTGCTACTCCTAAAAAAGGGGTACAAGCTGGTATTATAGAGGTAAAAAGTTTAGAAGAGTTAAAAGCATTAGGTGCTACGAAAGTAAAAGACAAAATTATTTTCTTCAACAGACCTATGGATCCTGAATATGTAGAGACTTTTAAAGCCTATGGTAGTTGTGTGGATCAAAGATCTTCTGGCGCAAGAGAAGCAGGATTATTAGGCGCGAAAGCGGTCATTGTTAGATCAATGAATTTGAGACTGGATGATTTGCCACATACGGGTTCTACTAATTATGGTGATATTTCTAATGATCAAAAAATTCCGGCTGCAGCTATTAGTACTATTGGAGCTGAACTTTTAAGTAAAAGCTTGAAAGAAAATCCAAATTCAACTTTATTTTTCAAACAGTCATGTGAAACTTTTCCAGATGTTTTATCTTATAATGTTGTAGGTGAAATAAAAGGCACTGAACATCCCGATAGAATAATGGTAGTAGGCGGACATCTGGATTCTTGGGATTTAGGAGATGGATCGCATGATGATGGAGCAGGTTGTGTTCAAAGTATGGAAGTACTAAATATCTTCAAAAATATTGGCTATAAGCCAAAAAACACGTTGAGAGTTGTGTTATTCATGAATGAAGAAAACGGTGTAAGAGGAGGGAAAGAATATGAAACACAATCTCGTAAAAATAACGAAAATCATATTTTTGCTTAAGAGAGTGATTCTGGAGGTTTCTCACCAAGAGGTTTTACAATTGAAGCTGATGAGGTTAATTTTAATAAAATAAGCAGTTGGTCAACATTATTCGAACCGTATTTAATTCATAGATTTGTTAAAGGACACTCAGGAGTTGATATTGGACCTTTACAATCTAAACATATTGTAAAAGTGGGTCTGCAGCCAGATTCACAGCGCTATTTTGATCACCATCATGCTGCAAATGATACATTTGACGCAGTCAATAAAAGAGAATTAGAATTAGGGGCAGCTGCAATGGCTTCTTTAATCTACCTTGTAGATCAAAATGGAATTGTAAAATAAGAATATCAAAATTTATGAAGGAGCTACACTACTATTATTTCAGTATTTGAAAGATATGGTGAATGTAGCACCTTTATTTATTTTACTCTCCACCGCAATTCGACCACCTAAACTAGTGACGTGATTATAGACTAGGTATAGTCCTATACCATTGCTATCATCATTTTTATGGAATTTTTCATAAAGGCCAAAAATCTTTTCTTTCACTTTATCCATATCAAAACCAAGTCCGTTATCTGAGAAAATTAATTGGTCGATTCCGTTAGTCTTTTTAGATTGGATTGTAATAATTGGCGCTTGATGAGGTCTGGTATATTTTATAGAATTTGAAATTAAATTCAAAAAGATACTTTTCATATAGGCTTTATTAAAAGTAATATTTTTAACTTCTGAAAAGTCAACATTGATAACCGCTTTAGAGTCGCAAATCAATGAATTTATGGAGCTTAATACCTCATCAAGAGATTCGCGTAGATTTATTTCCTCAACTACCGTAGAAATAGTTGCATTTTCAATCAGGTAATCTATCGAATTGTTTAGCGTCTCTTTCAAATTTTCACTAGTTAACTTGAGAATATCTATTAATTCTAAAGTTTCTGGATCAGAAATTTTAGAAGCATCAATAAGACTAAAAACGGAAAGCATATTGTTAATAGGTGACTTTAGATCATGTGATGTTTTATGAGAAAGGATAGTCAATTCCTTATTTATTTTCGTAAGATTCGCGATAAGTAAATTTCGTTGCTCCTCTATTCTTTTTTTGTGAGTTATATTTTTTGCAATTGCATATACTAATTTTTCGTTTTCAACAGGCATTGAAGTCCAAGATAGCCATACAATTTCACCACTTTTAGTTAAATATCTGTTTTCAAAGTTTAGCAACGGCTTGTTTTTATAAACCTGCTCTCTTGTTTCTAAAGTGATTTTAAGATCATGAGTGTACACAAATTCATGTATAGGCCTAGAATATAATTCTTCTTCCGTATATCCTAATAATTTTGAAACTGCGGGGTTTATTCTCTTGAAATAGCCATCAAATCCAGCAATACAAATGAAATCTGCTGAAATCTTAAAAAAATTATCAAAGGAATAAATTATTTCAGGGGCAGAATTGTCTTCGGCAACTACATTTTCAAAATTCATCATTGTTCGTTTGGGTCTTGTGCTAATACTATAGATTCTTTATCAAGTAAAAAACGATACTATTTTTCAAATTTAATTATTAATTATTAAAGTATAGTTAGTATTTAATTCGAATTTTTTGTTTAATAAAAATGTTAATTGATAGCAAAAGCACAATAATAAACAAAAAAACCGCCTCAGTTTTGAGACGGCTTCTTTGTTTTATAACTTGAATCATTTTGATTTTATTATTATGTCAAAATTTTTAGATTTTGAATATTCCCCCAAAAGCAATTATTCTCTGAAAAAAGAAAAAATCTTGTGACGCTTTGTCTTCATTACTTTGCGTAGTTCTAATATCTTGCATATTGATATATCCACCTTTTAATTCTCCTTGAATGTAAAAATGCTTGAAAAATGTAATATTTAATCCTGCTTTTACAGAAGTACCATAACCAGAAACATGAAATTCATCGTGACGACTTTTTCCCAGTAGTGTAGTATTAGTTTTTGGGTATAAAACTCCAACTCCAACACCTTCTGTTAAGTTAACTTGGATTTTATCAGTATTCGTAATCCTGAATAAAGACGAAATATCATCGTGTCTCGAAATTTCAGTATTCACATAATTCAAGCCATCAGTATGCTCGTATATCAAGAATGTTTCATCAGCGAAATTAACTGGAGTATTATTGTATATTCCATTATGTATAGCACCCGCATCACCAATTGGCAAGTTAATAGAGCCAGTAACGTTTGCAATTTGATTTTGTGTCATCACATATTTCATATGGTCAACGCCAACCGTTACGCTATAATGATCGCTTACAAAATACCCTAATCTAAAATTAGTTTGAGGAATGGTCATCCTCATAGGATTAATGTAATCAACATGCCAGCCTTTTGGTTTATCTCTAGCTGCCATATTATCAATGGTAAAATTGTAATCTTTCCCAGTAAAAGTCACATCAGATTTAGTGTAACTTTCTCTGTTACCGCCCCATGAAACAAAGAATTTACCTTTATTATGCGCGGTATATTTCTCTACTTTAATCTCTTCTTGTGCCAATGAGTTTAATGAAAAACCGAACAAGATGAAAAATAAAAATTTAGTTTTCAATGAACTTTTGTATTAAAATTAAAATGTATTTATTGTTTTTCTAATCGCTACTAACTTAGTCATTAGGGATTCAAAATAATCCAAATGCAACATATTAGCACCATCACTTTTTGCGTTAGCAGGATCAAAATGAGTTTCTATAAAAATTCCATCGACACCAACTGAAATACCAGCTTTAGCAACAGTTTCAATCATATCTGGTCGCCCGCCTGTTACGCCTGCAGTTTGATTGGGTTGTTGTAGCGAGTGCGTTACATCAAGAACCGTTGTAGCATATTGTTGCATAGTAGGAATTCCTCTAAAATCAACAATCATATCTTGGTATCCAAACATAGTTCCTCTATCTGTTACCATTACATTTTCATTTTGACAATCTAAAACTTTCTGTACGGCGTGTTTCATACTTTCAGGACTCATAAACTGTCCTTTTTTCAAGTTTACCACTTTTCCAGTATTGGCAGCAGCCACAACTAAATCAGTTTGACGAACTAAAAAAGCTGGAATTTGCAGCACATCAACATATTGTGCCGCCATGTCAGCATCCTCATTAGTATGGATATCAGTAACCGTTGGAACACCAAAAGTCTCTGAAACTTTTCTAAGAATCTTTAGCGCTTTTTCATCACCAATTCCTGAAAAACTGTCAATTCTAGAGCGATTTGCTTTTTTAAACGATCCTTTAAAAACAAATGGAATTTGTAAGTTGTCAGTTATGCCAACTAATTTTTCAGCAATTCGCATTGCCATTTCTTCACTTTCAATAGCGCAAGGACCAGCAAGAAGGAAAAAATTTCCACTTTCAGTGTGTTTGATCTGTGGGATATGATTTATATTCATAGTAGTTATTTTTGAAAGTGCAAAGATAGTTAGGTTTTACGACTCTAGTTTAAGATTTCCGTTTTTATTTGGAGCTATTTCCTGCTCCCGATGATTCGGGACGTTACAATTGGTCATTGTGAGGAGTTGCGAGGCATGCGTCAAAGAAATCCTACTCTGTACAGCTTTCAATACAGGATTGAAACTGTTTTTCAGTATCCTCACAATCTCAAAATAGTTGCTTAAAAATTATAGTTTTACGACCCTAGTTTTTCTTTAAACTAAGCCCAACAGGAACCATCAAAATGCCTTTTTCAAATATATTCAGATACAGTTTTGCTGGTTTTTTTTGACCTTCCCATTTCAGTTCGTAGACATCTAGCAAACCAGCACCAAGATCTGTTCTTTTTGTTGGAAAAGGACAGCAGCTTTCTAGTTTAATAAAAGTAATTTTTTCTCCTTTTGGCCCTGCCAAAGCATTTAAAAAACGTTCCTGATTAATTTTCTCATTTCTTGTGTTTTGAAAAAATAGGTTAATAGGATAGTCAGCATCATAACCATATTTTTTGTCTTTACTAAATTCAGTAATTACAAAAGTATTTTCTCGTGAAAGGTACAAGTCCGGGGCGTTATTATCTACGTTTTTCAAAGTTGATTTTGTACTCGCACAAGATACACTAAGCATTAATAGAGCGACAAATAGAAGATTTTTTTTCATATTTTTCATTAATCTGTAACGTTAAAATATTTAATAATTGCTCAGGCAAAAAATTAATCAGTGGTACAAAGATAAACAGAACTTTACATCCCGTAAGACGACGAAACGTTTTTTTATAATGAAAAACTTAAAAAACTACTACTTAATCTATAGCTCGTAGTTTTTAGTTAAAAGAGTTTACTCTAAAATCGAAAGCGTTTACTATTATGCTTTAAAAAGAAAAGATAATAATTTAAGGCTAAGGACTAGAAAATAAGGACAATGTTAAAGACATAAATAGTTAGTCCTTCACACCTAATTTCTCTAAAATCGTGTCCATTAAACACCATTTACTGATAGAGGACTGTAATAAATTAGCTCCTACAAAGGCGGTAAGCCATAACCAATTTGGACTAAAATAATGAGCTAAAAGTAAACTAGTTAATATAAAAATTCCGGCTACGGCTCTTACAATTCTGTTTTTCATAAATTTATGGCGAGGTACGAAGCAATCTTCGCCTCTTATTTAATTCTTATTAATTTGATTTTTCGATATTGAGAACTGCAATATGAATGTTTGATTTTGTTTCTTGTTTTGCATTACAGTCATTGACCAAATCGAACAAAGGGGTTATCTTATCTTTTTTTATAAAGACATAAAAAAGTATAGATTCTGTTTCAGTTATATCAGTTGCAAACCAGTTACTTTCTATTCTTTCTTCAGAAAGATCTGTGAAACCATTCACTACTATATAAGTAAAGATTTTTACATTCGCTTTTTTTAAGCATCGCCTTGATGTCCTTTTCAAAAGTTATGATTCCTGTTCTGATAAGTAATTTCATAGTTTTTTTTATTAATTATAATGCTTCATCATCATTCTTGATTGAAATTTCAGAATTGGATTCCCATTTTTTTCTTTCTGTGATATAATAAATTAATGGCACCACTAGTAATGTTAAAATGGTAGAAACAATAGCTCCAAAAACTAATGAAATTGCCAGTCCTTGAAACAATGGGTCAAACAATATGATCGATGCTCCAATGACCACTGCTCCTGTTGTCAATAAAATAGGTGAAGTTCTTACCGCTCCAGCTTCTATAATCGCTTGTTTCAACGGAACGCCATCTTGTAATCTAATTTCGATAAAGTCAATTAGTAAAACCGAGTTGCGAACCATTACTCCTGCTAAAGCAATCATCCCGATGAAAGAAGTAGCTGTAAAATAAGCACTTAGCAACCAGTGTCCAAAAACAATCCCAATCAGTGATAACGGAATAGCCAACATCATTACGATTGGCGTTTTAAAGTTTTGGAACCATCCTACGATTAACATGTAGATGATAACAATCGCTACCATAAAAGCAACTCCTAAATCACGGAATACTTCTAGTGTAATTTGCCATTCTCCATCCCATTTTACGGTGAAATTACTTTCATCTGTAGGTTGTTCCATATACAATTCATCTACTTTATAGCCTTTTGGAACTTTCATCTTAGCCAGTTGATCACTCATTCCTAAAATCGCATATACAGGGCTTTCTAACGCTCCAGCCATATCAGCTGTTACATAAACCACACGCTTTTGATCTTTTCTGTAAATGGTTTTTTGTAAAGTATCTGTTTTTACTTGTACTAAATCACTCACCGGAATCATGTTTCCTTGACTTCCTTTAATTTTTAAATTCTGAATATCTTGTAAGCTGGTTTTGTCTTTATCATCTAGCGAAAGAACTATGGCTACATTATCATTTGAATTTTCATCGTACAAGTTAGAAATAGGATATTCTTTTAATAAATAGGTAAGATTTCCAACCACTTGCTGCGGAGCAATTCCGTTTAGCATTGCTTTTTCCTTATCTATTTCGAGTTTGTATTCCACTTGATTGTCCTCCACCATCCAGTCGATATCAACTACATCAGAAGTGTTTTCTAAAATAGTTTTTACTTGTTTGGCTACTTTTATTTGCTCGTTATAATTAGGTCCTCCATAAATCTCAGCAACTAAAGTTGATAAAACCGGTGGTCCTGGTGGCACTTCAATCAGTTTCACATTCGCACCATACTTTTTAGCAATTTTCTGAACATCGGCACGCATGTCTCTCGCAATAGCATGACTTTGAATCGATCTCTCTTCTTTGTGTAGTAAATTAACTTGAATGTCAGCCATATTACTACCACCACGCATGTCGTAATGACGCACTAAACCATTGAAAGTAATAGGAGCAGAGGTGCCAATATAATTTTGATAATTAATTACTTCTGGTCGTGTCGATAGGTATTGCGCAATTTCTTTAGTTACCGCTGCTGTGCGTTCTAGCGTAGTTCCTTCGGGCATATCAATCACAACTTGGAATTCATTTTTATTGTCAAAAGGCAACATTTTTACCACCACCGATTTGGTGAAAAACATAAAAACGGAACTAATTAATAACAAAACCGTTACAGCTAAAAGTATTCTTCTCTTAGAGCTACTTTCTAATAAAGGGCGTTCTAGTTTGTTGTATATTTTATAAATAAAGCTAGTTTCTAAACCTTCTGCTTCTTTGTGTTCTTGTGTGTCTTTTTCTTGAAGTAAATGATAGCCTAAATAAGGCGTAACTGTCAAGGCTACAAACAATGACAATATCATCGCAATCGAAGCTCCAATGGGCATTGGACTCATATAAGGCCCCATCATTCCTGATACGAAAGCCATTGGTAAAATCGCTGCGATAACTGTAAAAGTGGCTAATATTGTTGGATTTCCTACTTCATTAATCGCATAAATAGCTGCTTGTTTAAACGGCAGTCGCTTCATCTTGAAATGGCGGTGCATATTCTCCGCAATAATAATACTATCATCAACAACAATTCCCACCACAAAAACTAGTGCAAAAAGTGTAATTCTATTTAAAGTGTAATCCAATAAATAGTAACTGAACAAGGTCAATGCAAAGGTCAGCGGAACGGAGAAAAACACCACTAAACCACCTCGCCATCCCATAGCAAGCATTACTAAAACAGTAACAGCAACAATCGCGATAAATAAGTGAAATAAAAGTTCACCTACTTTATCCGAAGCTGTTTCTCCATAATTTCGAGTTACTTCAACATGAACATCATCCGGAATTAAATCTTTCTTTAATAATTCTACTTTGTGAAGGATTTTCTCCGAAATTTTCATCGCATCTGCTCCTTTTACTTTTCCAATAGAAATCGTAACAGCAGGATATTCTGATTGAGCCGTTTTGAATTTTTCATTGGCTTTGCCATACCCAAAAGACACATAACTTCTCGGCGTTTCTGCTCCATCTTGTATTTTGGCCACTTGCTTCAAATAGACAGGCATGTTTTTATTCACGCCTATTACCAAGTTTTCAACATCTTCAGCACTGGACAAAAATTGTCCCGTAGTCACTAAATACTCTTGATCATTTTGAACAAAACTACCAGATTGTGAGCTACCATTATTAGCCTGAATCATTTGCATAATTCCTAAAGCATCCACGCCATTCTCGGCCATTTTATCTTTGTCTAAAATTACTTTTAGCGCACGATTATCTCCTCCAATTTCTTTCGTAATAGCTACATCTTTGATTTTTTCAATCTCCGAAGTTACTTCTTCAGCAATTTGGCGCAATTGAAAAGCACCTTCTTTTTCGCTCCACAAAGTAATTCCTAGCATCGGAACGTCATCAATCGAACGCGTTTTTACCATTGGTTTATACACTCCTTTTGGGAACATATCCTCATGTTTCGTTAACTCATCGTATAATTTTACATACGAACGCTCTACATCTTGACCTACATAAAACTGTACAATAATCATCGCCTGACCGTTCATAGCCATCGTATGCACATGCTCAACACCCTTTATGTTAGATATAATTTTCTCTAGTGGTTTTGCCACTCTACTTTCCACTTCCTTCGGACTCGCGCCCGGATAACCAACTAGAATGTCGGCCATTGGCACATTAATTTGCGGCTCTTCTTCCCTTGGAATCAAAAACGAACTGTAAACCCCAATAATCATCAAACCAATCATCAACAAAATGGTCAGTTTTGAGTTCATGAATAAATTGGCTATTTTACCTGAAATACCTTCTTGCATAATTTTTTATTTATTTAGGCGTGACTCTCCCAAAAGGTCGGTTCGGTCTATTCGTTACAATCCACGCTAAAAAGCTTGGGATTTCCACTGCTATCCCTCACGCGGAATTAAGGACAAATTTTTCTTATTTATCTAAAATAAACACTGAGCACTTTTGATTGCTCTACTGAACACTTACATTAGCTCCATTATATAATTTTCCATCTGCTGAAACGATATATTGCTCGTTAGCCGAAAGGCCAGATAGAACTTCGACTTGATCGCCAAAGCTTTTTCCAATACGCAACCACCTTAATATGGCTACATTCCCAGTTCCTATAGTGTACATTCCAGTAAGTTGACCTTGTTTTACCAAGGCGCTTTCAGGAACTAAAAGCAGTTCGCTTTTTGAGTTTGTTGCTTTGTTGGCTAAAGGAAATTGCACATTAACAAACATTCCTGATAAAACTGTGTGGTCTGTTTTGTTTAAGTCTACTTTTACTAAATATTGTCCACCTGTATTAGTTGCTGAAATGCTCACTTCGCTCACTTTTCCGTTCAATTTCTCATTAGATGATTTTACTAAAACGCTAACTGGCATTCCTTTTTTTATTGCAGCAATATCATTTTCAGGAACCATTGCCATAACTTGCAATTTAGACGCACCTTCAACACTTACTAAAGGCATTCCTGGACTAGCCATATCACCTTGTTTGATAAATGTATTGGTTACCACACCAGGAAATGGAGCTGTAATATTCGAATAAGAAAACTGTGCCGTTACTTCATTCCTCATTTGTTTTGCAACTTCTAATCCCGCTTTTGCCATTTCGTAGCGTGCCGTCATATCGTCTAATTCTTTTTGAGAAGCACTTTGTTGTTTGAACAAATTGACAAAACGATCATAATCTTTTTTTGCACTGTTAAAACCTGCAGTCGCTTGAAGTATACTCGCATCAACTTGCGCTTTTTTAGCTTGTAAATCGGTATTGTTAATACTTACTAATAATTGTCCTGCATTTACTTTTTGACCTACTTGCACATGAACTTTGGTTACATAACCCATTATTCTAGTGCTTAAATTAGCACTGTTCTTCGCTTCAATTTTTCCGCTTGCAGTCACAAAAGGACTGTTGTTATTTTCAGAAACTCCACTTACTTTTACAGCAATAGCAGTTTCTTTTACGATTTCTTTTTTCTTTTCGCTATTACATGAAGCTACAAGAACTAATGCTAATAAGGGTATATATATCTTTTTCATAGTTTTATTTTTATTGATTTTGCAATTGATTTTTGCATTTGTAATTGAAATTTGATTCTTTTTTATTTTGTTAAAAAATGTAAATAGTTTTGAGTAAAGTTATATTCGAAAACAGCTTGTAAAAATTCCAATTCTTTTTGAAACATCAGTGTTTCTGATTGTAGCAAGTCGGTTGTTTTTTCTAAACCTTGTGTGAAACGGTTGCTGCGAATGCGATAGGCTTCTTGCGATTGTTCTAAAGCTAGTTTGGAAAGGTTTACTTTATTTTCAGCATCTTTTAATTGACGGTTGGTTTTGTTTAATTCCAACTGGCTTTTGGCCTTATATTGTTGTGTCTCAATCTCTGATTTTTTGAATTCTGCTTTTGCTTTTTCTATTTTTCCAATTGATTTGTAACCATCGAATAAACTCCAAGACAATTGTGCTCCTACTAAATATCCTTTAGCGGTTGTTCCAAACAACGTATCATCGTACAACTCGTAACTCCCAAAAGCATTTAATCTTGGTAAGAAATTCATTTTACTAGACTGCAACATTTTTGCGTAAGCTTCTGATGATTTATCCATCGCTTGAATGTCTTTTCTATCATTTGAAAGTGCGTTGTTAATACTTTCTAGTGCAATTACATTTTCTAATTCCTCAATTGGTTTATACACTTTGTTCGTGTTGTCTTCATTTAAAAGGAATGCTAAATAATCAGATGCATTTTGAACATTACTTTTAGCGTATTGTAACTGGTTTTCTATTTCATTTACACGAACCTGAACAGATAGCAAATCTGTTTTTTGAAGTATTCCTTGCTTAAAATAGTTTTGTATCAATTTTAAATTAGCATCACCAGTCCTATTAGCTTTCTCTAAAACTTTAACTGCTTTATATCCTAATTGCAATTCCATGAAAGCTTTGTTAACCTCAAGTTCTAGATATTCTTTAGTACGTTCTGTTTGTAAAGCGTAAGCATGCATTTTAGCTTTAGCAGCTTGTCTTCCATAAATTCCGTCAACATTTAGTAGAGGTTGTAAAATTTCAAATTTGGTAGCGAAGTTTTTTGTTCGCGCAGGATTGTTTAGCAAATTAGGATCAAAATCAGAAGCCGTTAAAATTTCCTGATTCAGTTTAGAACCAAAAGCCATTAATGGATTTGTAGTAGAAATAGCGGTATGTGAAGCTGAAATACTTGGCAAAAACAATGAATTTGATTGTCTGTAATCTGCTTGTGCTGATTTGAAATCTTGATTTGAAATTTTAATTTGCAAGTTCTTATCCGTTGCTTTTAACCAAATATCTTTTTTAGAAATGGCCACTGTATCTTGACCAAATCCTATAGTAGAAATAGATAATATTCCTAATAGCAGTATTAAATTTATTTTCTTCATAATTGACTTTCTCTAGTTTATGAAGCAAAGATAGAGCGACAAAAAAGCGTGTACAGTAACATAAGTCACACTCGCGTTTTAAAATATGTTTTTTTAAAGAATTGGTTTCTAGTGTACTTTAATTACAGTACCATTCAGAATTGACGTAGGATTACGGAATCCTACTAAAATCAACGACTTTCATTGGCATACTCTTTTTTTTTATTGAAAATGCATCCTATCTTTGTCAAAAAAATAAAATATGGAAGTGATTTTTCAAACATGGTCTTGGTATGTTTCTGGATTTATAATAGGTATGATTATGCTTTGCTTAATCTATTTTGGAAAGACTTTCGGAATGTCATCTAATTTGCGCTCGCTTTGCTCTATCGCTGGTTTAGGAAAAAGAGTTTCGTTTTTTGATTTTGACTGGAAAGCACAACGCTGGAATCTAGTTGTTGTTTTAGGTGCAATGTTAGGTGGTTTTGTCGCTGTCCATTATATGAGTGCTCCATCAAATGTTTCGATAAATCCGCAGACTATCGAACAGTTAGCTGAAATGGGGATTGATGCTCCAAATGGGAAATTAATGCCTGAAGCGCTTTTTGGAACTGAAATTTTTCAGTCACCTAAAATTATATTGATCTTATTAATTGGTGGTATTTTGATTGGTTTTGGTTCTCGTTACGCCGGCGGTTGTACTTCAGGGCATGCCATTTCTGGTTTGAGTAATCTCCAAATTCCTTCACTAAAAGCGGTTATTGGTTTCTTTGTTGGTGGATTGATAATGGCACATTTTCTATTACCATTACTTTTAAAATAAACCATAATTCAACAATAAAATTTTAAAATAAATAAAATGTAAAGCATGAAAAATATATTAAAATACTTAATAGTCGGTTTTATTTTTGGAATCGTTTTAACCAAATCAGAAGCTGTTTCTTGGTATCGCATTTATGAAATGTTTCAATTTCAATCGTTTCATATGTACGGAATTATTTCTGTAGCGATTTTAGTAGGAGTACTTGGTATCCAATTGATTAAAAGAAAGAGTATAAAAGACATTAAAGGACAACCAATTGTCATTGTAGATAAAGAAAAAGGATCAGCCCGTTATTGGATAGGTGGTATATTCTTTGGATTGGGTTGGGCTCTTGTTGGCTCTTGTCCCGGACCAATATTTATATTGATAGGAGCTGGTTTCTGGACTGTACTTATTGTGTTATTTGGAGCCTTATTAGGAACTTATTTATACGGATTACTAAAAGATAAATTACCTCATTAATTTCCAAAATTCACTTATTACTTTGGTTAAACCAACAAGCAAATTGAAATATATAAGACAGGAAAAATGTACTAACAGATGAAGACAAATAAAAGGCCTCCTTATAGTGTATATCCGCATGTTTCTAACGAAAAAGTAGCATTAAGGAAGATTATTAATTCAGATATTAATGCCATTATTGAAATTTCATTTTATGATGCTATTCAAGCAATAAGTTTGGAACAAGCAATAGAAATGAATTCGAAAATTGATAATGATTATGATAATAGCAATTCAATTCACTGGGGAATTATAGACAATCAAACGAATGAAATTGTAGGTACTTGTGGATATTATCGTGGTTTTCACAAAGATCAAGGTGAACTTGGTTGCGTTTTATTACCTCAATATCGTGGAAAAGGCTTTATGACTGATGCAATGTTATTAGCAATTGATTTTGGATTTAAAAATATCGGATTAAAACGAATCTTTGCTGTAACAAGTAAGCAAAATGACAAAGCTATAAGACTTCTTGAACGAATTGGTTTTAAAAAAAATAGCGAGCTGCAAGAAAATGAAGTCGAATATGAATTAATAGCTGCCAAAAGACAGTATTAAAATAATAAAATCCAAATTAATATTGTCTTTTAACTTTGCAATTTTAGTTGACTAACTTTTTTATCCTATATTATTTTCGATCCGAAATTTTCTATTTATTATTTTCAGAAATCCCCATAAAAACTAGTCAAAGCTGTACTTTCTAAAGAATATGCAGCTTTTTTTTATTTAAATCAAAAATTCCTCTCATTATTAAATATTGTGCTGTCAAATAAGTTGACATAATTAAAAATGAGTTATACTGTATATGAGTATAAAATTTATCAAAGGCCAAGATACTATCCGAAGCTACAAAAATTATTGCTCCTATTAAAATATAACTATTTGCTGGCTTCTTCCAATTCAAGAATCCTTTTAATGCGAATAATAGCATTATTGAAATAGTCATTGCATACACAAATACAGGAAGTAACAAATCACCCAGATAGGGCATTAATAGGAGCATCATAATTAATAAATAAGTAATAATTAATGTAATTCCAATCCAGTAAATGGTTCTACTCTTCTTTAAATACATTTTTAACTGTTTATTAAATAATAGGATATAGAAAATATGTGAAAAAAGAAAAGCAACTAATCCAAAGATAAAATACAATTCTCCTTTATCTGCAAAGAGTAAAATAATATCACCAATCCATGACAAAGTCAATGCTCCCAAAAGAATATTTCTAGTTGCAAATCTTTCATGAAAGTAAACAGCCAATAGTAGAAATGGTAATAGAAATGGTTTCAAAAACCAAGCGATATCTTCTTTTCCAAAAAGAATTATCAAAAGATATATACAACTGAATCCAATAAAGCTGTTTAATATAGAGTTAATTTTCATAAATTACTTTTAGGGTTATGCGACAATTACTGTTTCTTTTTCAAACTTAATACTGACAAAATAAATGGTTACTAAAAGTGAGAAAATAAGATAGCTTAGAATAATATAATTGGCAAAAGGAAATAAATGATTCATGCCAAACCAATCTCCAAAATAGAATATCAATCCGATACCACATGCAAATCGAATACCTTCCCAAATAATGGAACTTTTGCGCTCATCCATTAATTCAGTGTAACTGTAAACGCTTAGAAAAATAAAAGCTCCATAAATAAATACATTTGGTAGTCCTATTATTGCAATAGAGTTATACATATAGGTAATCAATACCAACGTCATTGCTGCTTGAAAAATGGACCAATACATCAGTTTTTTAGAATGCTGTATTCCGTATTTTTCAAAATTATAAACATCGGTAATTTTAGTCACGGGATACTTATTTTCAAAATTTTCAGGACGCCATCCCGTTGGTTTAAACCAAATAGTAACTTTATCTTTCCAGTTCTCTGCGCGCCAAGCATCGGTAATCAATAACCATAAATGTTGAAAGTTGATGCGAATGGGATTCCATGTTCGTGCTGGTCGCGTAATACCATAAACGGGTGGGACATTTTCTAGTTCTTCTTGAAATGTACCAAACAACTTATCCCAAAAAATAAATATTTGCGAATGATTCTTATCCATGTATTCTGGATTTATCGCATGGTGCACTCTGTGATGAGAAGGAGAAACCAGAATTTTTTCTAGAAATCCAATTTTTTTAATATGCTTAGTGTGATACCAAAACTGCAAAAATAAATGTATAGGAATAGTTATCGCAATAACTTTGGCGGGAACGCCAATAAGCGCAGCAGGAATTAATAAAAACGTAAAGAGATTTACAAAACTAGATACAGTTTGACGTAAAGCACAAGCCAAATTAAATTCCTCACTACTGTGATGAATGGCGTGCTTGTTCCACAAAAAATTTATTTGGTGTGACAATCGATGGCTCCAATATCCATAAAAATCGATAACAATAAAACCGATAATGTAAGTGAATACGTTTGCTTCCATTTGGAATAAAGCGATTTTAGAAACCATCCAATCATAGGAAACGAGTGTAACACTAATTCCTAAAACATCTTTAACAGAATTGACCATTCCCGAGCTAACGCTCGAGACAGAATCCATATTTGGAGAAGTGTTCTCTCCTTTATAATGGCCGTAAATTTTTTCAATGATGATTAAAATTAAAAAAATGGGCATTACAAAAACTAAAATTTTACTATATTCTTCCATAAAAAAACACACTTTCTTTTATCAAATATAGGATAAAAGAAAGTGTGTTTGAATTATATCGAGAAAATAAACGCTAGGTTTTTAAATTATTACGGCATTTAATCCTGCTTCTAATAATTGTGTGCATTGTGGTTTTAATTTTTCCAGTGAACCCGTTTTAACGGTGCATTTTCCATTGTAATGTATAATTAGCGAACATTGTTCTGCTTGTTCGGGTGCGTGCTCACAAACACGCATCAAAGTTTCAATAACATGGTCAAAAGTATTTACATCGTCGTTGTAAACTACAATTTCATTATCTAACTGAATCGCTTCTTTGACACTTACTCTTTCTCTAACTTTTTCTTTAGTACTCATTTTTTAGGTTTTTGTACTTTCGTAATTAATAAAAAAATAACATTACTAATTTACATATTTTAAAGAGACCCAATTGTTTCTTTCAAATTTTTTAACATAAGTTAAGCCTTTTCCTGTGCATGAAGCGTCGATAAACGGGATGTCTTCATTATAGAAACCACTTAAAAGAAGTGTTCCATTAGGATTTAAACAATCAACATAACTTTGCATATCGTTCAGCAAAATGTTTCGATTGATATTGGCAATAATCAAATCGTACTTTTTCCCCTCTAATAATGCTGCTTCACCTTCATAAACTGTTATATGCTTGCAATTGTTACGCTCTGCATTCTCGATTGAATTTAAGTAACACCAATTGTCGATATCAATAGCATCAATAGGTTGTGCGCCTTTCATCTCCGCAAGAATTGCTAAAATGGCTGTTCCGCAACCCATATCTAGGGTTTTCATTCCAGCAACATCCATTTCTAATAGATGCTGAATCATCATGTGCGTAGTTTCATGATGTCCTGTTCCAAAACTCATTTTTGGTTCGATAACTATATCAAATTCTGCATCAGTTTTTGGGTGGAAAGGAGCACGAACATGACAGTTTCCATCTACATCTATCGCTTCAAAATTCTTTTCCCATTCTTCGTTCCAATTTACTTGTTCGATTTCTTCAAAAGTATAAGCGATAGTAAATTCGTCTGATTGTAGAATGCGAATGTCTTCAAGAATCATTTCATCCCACAAATCCTTTTGTACAAAAGCTGAAATCCCAGTTTCAGTTTCTGTAAAACTCTCAAATGCTCTTTCTCCCAGCTCTGCGATTAATATTTCAGAGCCTAATTCTTTTGGCTCAATAGTAAAATGGTATCCAATATATATGTTTGACATGCTTATTTTTTTTGCAAAGGTAACAATCACTATCTAAACGGCATTTGTAAATCAAATTTTATTTTACATTTGCACCACTAACACACAACTACACAATGAAAAAAAGTATTTTATTTTTTGTTTTTCTGCTCAGTATTGCCGGTAATGCTCAAGTTACTGTAAAGCAAAATAAACAAGATAATGACTTAAAATTATCTGCACTTCCTTATTACAGCTTTGGTAAAGGCATTGGAATTACTTCTCCAGACAGTTTATATCAATTAAACATTCGGTTTCGAATGCAAAATAGAGTTACTTATACTGAAAATGAAGGCGAAGATGGCGTTTATGATGGACAAATCAGGCGTTTGCGTTTGCGATTTGACGGTTATGTAGGTTCACCAAAATTTTTATATGCAGTCCAATTGTCATTTGCCCCAGGCGATCTTGGCGAAATTATAGAAGGAGAAAATATCAATATTATTCGTGATGCTGTTGTTTTTTACAGACCTAATAAAAATTGGAATATCAGTTTTGGACAAACAAAATTACCGGGAAACCGTCAGCGTGTAAATTCTTCAGGCGGTCTTCAGTTAACGGATCGATCGATTAATAATGCTCGTTTTACTATTGATAGGGATTTTGGTTTTCAAGTTCATAATATGAATGAATTCAAAGATCAGTTTTCTTATAATTTTAAAACTGCTATTTCTACTGGAGAAGGCAGGAATATAACAGGAAATGCTGATGCAGGAGTTGCTGTAACTGGAAAAGTAGAGCTGCTGCCGTTTGGAGCTTTTTCTAGGGACGGGACCTATTTTGAAGGGGATATTGTAAGAGAAAAAAAGCCCAAACTGATGCTTTCTGGAGCTTTTCAGCAAAATAATCATGCCAAAAGAACACAAGGTCAATTAGGAAATGATTTGTTTGAAGCCCGTACCATGAAATCAGTGATGCTGGACGCTATGTTGAAATACAATGGATGGGCAGCCATGTCAAGTTACTTGTCTAGAACTACTTCCAGGAATGCTGTTACCATCAATCCAGACGATATTTCACAAACTAATTTTGCTTATGTAGGTAGTGGATTTGATCATCAGTTGAGTTATAATTTCCCTTCAAATTATGAGATTATAGGTAGGTATTCCACTCAAAAAGTAGGAGAAGATATTAGGATTTTGGCTCCAAATTCTAAGCAATATACTATTGGTTTAACCAAATATATTTGGGAACACACTTTTAAGCTGCAAAGCGAATTGACTTTTGACAATTTAAATTATTTCGACGGAAGCACTAAGAATAATTGGTATTTACGTTTTCAGGTAGAAATAGGTATTTAAAAAAAAGCGGTGAAAATAAATCACCGCTTTTTTTATACAATCTGAAAATGAAATTTATACTGCATTTATAATTGCAACAAAATCATCAGCTTTTAATGCAGCGCCTCCAATAAGCCCACCGTCTACATCGGGTTTTGAGAATATTTCTTTTGCATTATCAGGCTTCACGCTTCCTCCATAAAGAATAGATACGTTATCAGCAATATCGCTTCCAAAAGCTTTACGAACGGTTTCTCTAATAAATTCATGCATTTCTTGCGCTTGTTCCGGAGAGGCAGTTTCGCCAGTTCCTATTGCCCAAACAGGTTCGTAGGCTAAAACAATATTTTCCCAATCTTTAGCCTCAATATGAAATATACCGTCTTTCAACTGATTTTCTACTATATTAAAATGATTTTTAGTTTGGCGATCTTTTAATTCTTCTCCAAAACAAAAAATAACTGTCATATCATGTTCTAAAGCGGTATCAACTTTATTAGCGATTAATGCATCAGTTTCATGGAAAATAGCTCTGCGTTCTGAATGTCCTAAAATAACAGTATTTACACCAACACTTTTCAACATATCAGCTGAAATTTCACCTGTAAAAGCACCAGCTTCCGCTTGATGAACATTCTGTGCGGCAACATCGATATTAGTGAATTCTAAATGATCTACAGCCGAAGCTAAGTTTACAAAAGTAGGTGCAACTATTACTTGTACAGCAGTTTCAGTAGGTATTTGTGCTATAAGTTCATTCAATAAATCTTCTGTTTGCTCTGCATTTTTATTCATTTTCCAGTTTCCTGCTACAATCTTCTTTCTCATTTTAATCGTGTTATATTTAGTTTTTTTTTCTTTTGTTTTAAAAAGTAATACAATCAATTTTTAGGTTGTGATTGCCATTACTCTTAAATGTTTATTTCAATTTTTCCAGCGTCTCGTTTATTTTGTCAAAGTCTGTTTCAATGGCGCGATACAAGACAATTTTTCCTTTTTTGTCAACTACAATATATCTAGGAATCCAATCTGCGTCAATTGCTTTTCCAAAGACACCTTTCATTTGGTCATTTGCCATGAAATGATCTCCTTTAATTTCGTGTTTCTCAATTCCTTTTTTCCATTGCTCAGCAGTTTTATCCATTGATATAAATAGGTAAGCTACAGCTGGATTATTAGCTTGCAATTCCTTAATTTTTGGCATTGCTTTTACACAATCGCTACACCACGAAGCCCAAACTTCGATCACTAAAGTTTTTCCTTTATATTTCTTTAAGATGTTTTTAAAAGCAACTTGACTTCCATCAGTAGCTAATAAAGTTTCTGATAAAGCTACTTTTGAGAATTCTGTTTTTTGTGCTTTAGAACAAGAAAATGTTGCAAGTGCAATAAGGGCTAGAATTATTCTTTTCATTAGTTATAATTTTAGTAAAGTTAAAAAAAAAATGGAGTTTGATGTATGTTTTCTAAATTTTGAGCATGTCAATTCAAAACTAATATCGTTATAGTTAATAAAAACAGCTAATCTTTAGTTTTTATGCTAAAGTAAAAAAGTAAGATTTAAAGTTGTGTGAACTTTAAATCTTACTTTTTTACTAATTTTATAATTTCAAATTGGAAAGATCATTATGATGGGCTTTTTGAGTTATTGTGCCTTTCTCAAGAATAACAATGCTAGGATTAGCTCTTTCAATTGTTTTCAACGTAATAGCATCGCAGAAATAAAAGTCGAATGTCATTCCAAATCGTTTTTTTGCTGCAGCAATTTCTTCTGGTGATGAAGCAGTCATTCCCGCCACTTTATACCCTTTGGCTTTAGCATCTATATATAGTTTTTCCATTTTTGCTAGACCATCTTTATCTGCATTCACTAAATCGTATGCCACGATAAACATAACTTTTTGTGACTCTAAAAAATCGTCCTTATAATCCGTATCATTTTTTTCCATAGTGAAATCATGAATAGGAGGAACGTAACCTTCTGTAATCACTTTGTCTTTACGATCAACAAATACAGCTCCTTCAGGAATATTCCCTAGCTCATTCTCTGTAAATTCTTTGTCAACGCCGTTTACTTTGTAAACAAATACCATTTCAACTACTGATTTTTCAGCGTTATCAGGAATTACCATTCCTTCTTGGATACTATTTCCAATTTTAAAAGGTCTGAAATCGATAAAAGGCAAGTGATTTAAAACTATAACTCCTATAAAAGCGCATAAAACGATACTACCGTAGATAATTATGTTTTGTATGCTATTTTTAAATAACGGTTTAATCAGTTTTTGATTAAAAAATAATATTAAAACAAAGAATAACAGCACTATATCCTTAGTAAATGATTGCCAAGGAGTCAGTTTTAAGGCATCACCAAAACAACCACAATCTTTTACTACATTAAAGTAAGCAGAATAAAAAGTAAGGAAAGTGAACATTACGATCAAAAGCAATAGACTCCAAACTGTAAATTTTGTTTTGTAACCAATAAGTAGCATAATTCCTAAAACCACTTCAAGAATTACTAAAAACAATGCGATTGCCAATGAGAAAGGTACAAAAAACGGCATGTTGAATACTGGTTCACTGAAATATTCGGCTAATTTATAAGAGAATCCCAAAGGATCATTTAATTTAATTAATCCAGAAATGATGAATAGAACTCCAACAAATATTCTAGAAAATTGAGTAATTATGTTTTTCATTTTTGATGTTTTTTATTTATTACCAAAACCCATTAAAATCAAGGCGAAAATCGAGTAGTTAATCATGTCTTGATAATTAGCATCGATTCCTTCAGATACTAAGGTTTTTCCTTTATTATCTTCAATTTGTTTGACACGAAGTAGTTTTTGCAAAATCAAATCCGTTAGTGAACTCACACGCATTTCTCGCCACGCTTCGCCATAATCATGATTTTTATTCTGCATTAATTCTTTAGTCAACGCTACTTTTGAATCATATAATTGAGTTGCTCTTTCAACGCTTAAATCTGGTTGGTCAGCAACACCTAATTCTAGCTGAATCAATGCCATGATTGAATAATTGATAATCCCGATGAATTCACCTGTTTCATCTTCGTCAACTTTTCGAATTTCGTTTTCTTGTAAACTTCTAATTCGCTGTGCTTTGATGTAGATTTGATCAGTTAATGAAGGCAGTCTCAAAATACGCCAAGCACATCCGTAATCTTTCATTTTATTTATAAACAGTGTACGACAAGTAGCAATTACTGTGTCATATTCCTTTGAAGTATTCTTCATTATTGATGTATATTTGTATTCAAATTTCTCCAAAAATAGGAATAATTTTTTTCATTGGAGAATTTTGAAGTCTTTAAAACTGTAAACGAATGACTATTAACTGCAAAGGAATACTAGTTGACTTATCAACTCCCAAAGTAATGGGGATTTTGAATGTGACGCCCAACTCATTTTACGATGGCGGAAAGTATAAAAACGAATCCGAAATACTTTCTCAAGTTGAAAAAATGCTCGTAGATGGCGGTAGTTTTATTGATATTGGCGCGTATTCTAGCAAACCAAATGCCGAATTTGTTTCAGAACAAGAAGAAATTTCTAGAATTATTCCCGTTGTCGATTTAGTACTAAAGCATTTTCCTGATACGATGTTGTCTATTGATACTTTTAGAAGTAAAGTAGCAAAGGTTGCCATAGAAAATGGTGCAGCCATTATTAATGATATTTCGGCAGGAAATCTTGATGATAAAATGTTAGAAGTAATAGGCAAATATAATGTTCCTTATATTATGATGCACATGCGTGGCAACCCACAGACAATGCAAACGCTGACTAATTATGAAGATATTGTAAAAGAAATGCTGTTTTACTTTTCAGAAAGAGTGGCTAAAGCTAGAACTTTCGGAATCAATGATTTGATCCTCGATCCAGGATTTGGCTTTGCCAAAACTATCGACCAAAATTACGAAGTTTTTCAAAAGATGGAATTATTTAAAATGCTAGAATTGCCGTTGCTAGTGGGTATTTCAAGGAAGTCGATGATTTATAAAACGCTTGATAGTACTATCGAAAAAGCTATGAACGGCACAACAGTTTTAAATACGTTAGCATTAACAAAAGGAGCTAACATTATCCGAGTTCATGATGTAAAAGAAGCTGCGGAATGTGTTACCTTATTTAATAAAATTAATTTATAATGATGAAATATTTTACTCTGATTATTCTTTGCATGCTTTTTTCTTGTGGAAATAAAGAAGATATATTGTTGCCAAAAGCAGCCTCTACTATTGTAAAAGATGTTAATGATTTATCTCCAATTTATATCTTTTTTCGAGTAAATGGAAAAGACACTTTAGCGGAAGTAAATAGAAAAAACAGCATCATTTCTACCAATTGGATTTTGAATATCGACAAGCGTTTGCCACTTCGATTAGTTATTCCGGAGGTTATGAAATTACAAAGAAAGAAACGTGAAGAAAAAGCACACAAAAATGAAAAAGCCGAAAATTATTATTCTTATGCAGACACGATTGGTAAAAACTTAGCTTTTATTCCTTTTACAAACGTGTTTTACAAAATGGGGAAACCTATTGGCACTGTTATTTATTTTAATAAGAAGAATGAAATTACTGTCAATAGTAATGGCATTAAGAAAGAGGATTTGAAAAATTACTTACTGGAATTAAAAGGTAAATCTAAAGAAGTATCTTTTTGCTTTGATAAAGAGATGTCTTACGGAGGTTACATCCAGAACAAAATTTTTATTGAAAGCTTAATTCCTTCTAAAGCAAATGTGGTTGAAAATGAATTTGTTTTTTAGAGTAAGGATTTTATTAATCTATAGTTAATTGATCGTCTATGTTGAGATGATTCCAGCGGGACAAATAGGGTAGTGACAATTGTGGAATGGCGATATCTCAATTCTTTAAACTTAAATTTCCATTCTTTATATCTAACCTCCAACCTCGTAATTCGTAACTCACACCTCGTACTTGAAACCTAGTGTCATTTACTGATGATGATACGGTTCGTTTTTCAAAATCGTAAAACCTCTATACAATTGTTCGATAAAAAATAAACGTACCATTTGGTGTGAAAAAGTCATTAAAGAAAGCGAAATTTTACCTTGAGCTTTAGCATAAACGGTATCGGAGAAGCCATAGGGACCACCAATTACAAAAACTAAAGTTTTGATACCGGAGTTCATTTTCTTTTGTAACTCTTCTGAAAAAGCCACACTAGAAAATGTTTTTCCGTTTTCATCTAATAAAATCAATTGGTCTGTAGGAGTGATTTTTGCTAAAATTAATTCACCTTCTTTTTCTTTTTGCTGGCTTTCTGATAAGTTTTTTACATTTTTGATATCAGGAATAATATCCAAATCAAATTTGATATAAAAAGACAAGCGCTTCGTATAATCGTCGATTAAAGTTTGGAGTGCTTTATTATCGGTTTTGCCGATAGCAATAAGTTTGATGTTCATGGGTTGCTTTTTTCAGAGTAAGGCAAAGATAACAAACTAGTTCTGGATTTTAATTTTTCCTTCGGAACCTGTTGGCTTTGGCGTTAATTCTAGAATTGAATTAGGTGCTAATATCGCTTCAATACGATGCGAAACAAAAATGATAGCGATATTGGTTTCTTTAGCCAAATGAGCGATAAGTTGGGTAACTAATACAACATTTTCATCATCCAAACCTTCCGTTGGTTCGTCTAAAATTAATAAGGGAGGATTTTTTAAAACGGCTCTAATAATCATAATGGCGCGCTGTTGTCCAACAGAAAGATTGATAAAGACGGTTTTCTTCAAATGATTCATGTTTAGAAAATCCAGCCATTCATGCATCAGTTTTATTTGTAAAGTACTAGGCTGAATGTAAAGACCGATAGAGTCAAAAAAACCAGAAAGGATCATTTGTTCAACAGTATGGTTTTTTTGAAATAAATCCATCATAGCAGTTGAAAATTGACCGATATTTTTCTTGATATCCCAAATGCTTTCGCCGCTTCCTTTCTTTTTGCCAAACAAATATAAATCTTGTCCATATCCTTTTGGATTATCACCCGTAATTAGAGAAAGAATGGTGCTTTTTCCAGAACCATTCGGACCTATAAGTTGCCAAAACTCTCCTTTTTTAATGGTCCAATTTATGTTGTTCAAAATTGGTTTCTCATCATAGCTTACTTTTAGATTGTTCATTTGGATCAAAACAGTATCTGTATATTCGATAGTTGTGATTGGCTTAGGAACTGCTTTTAATGAAAAAGTTCGTGTGTTTGAAATACTATCCAACGAATTTAAAACAAACGAATTGTCATTAATTTGACGTTTGTTGCTAATAAAGGGTAACAAATCTGTGCTACGATTTATAATTTGAATTAAAGTTATATTTTTGCCTAATTCTTCAAGTTGAATGTGTAATACTTTCCTAGAGTGTAGATCTAAATGGTCCATAAGATTATCTAAAATGATAAAATCAGGATTTTGGTTGATGCAGTATTTCAAAAAGGCTTTCTTACGTTCACCAGATGAAAAAGTGCGCAATTGTCTGCTTGTTTCAGGAGCAGCTTCAACAGAATCGTATTGATATTCCTTCTCGATAAAGTGTTCGATAGCTAAATCGGAAAACAAAATTCCTTTTTTTGTATTGAAGTGTTCTAGCTCACCATCGGCATGACCGTTTAAAATTTTGTTTATGAATTCTTTTTTGGCTACTTGATTCCGTAAAAGGATATCCCAATGTTTGATTTGCTGCATTTTGTATTTTTGAAAGCTCAAAAGTATTATTTTACCTCAATTCTATCAAGCAGTAATTGAAAGTTCTCTCCTTTTTTATTCCCAATCAAAAAAGCTATTTCCTCTAAACGCGAGCCATCATAATTTGGAATATCTAATTTTCGACCTCTAAAAGAAGGATAAAACTCGATAACAGAAATTTCTATATTTTGCCAATCCCCTGAAGTTCGGAAAGGATAGATATAAGAATGAGCATCACTTTTATTAGTTTTTACCCTAAATTGATAGTTTTTGCCATCTCCTTTAATACGTAGGCAAATAATTTTTTTTTTATCTAAAGAAATGGAGTTAAATTCATATTTAACAGAGCAAAATCCACCATTATTTTCTAATGAAACCGTTCCATCAAAACATCCGTGACCTTTGGAATTTAAGTAGAACTTACTTCTTGATGTTCCCCCCATAACGCCATCATTGACTACTCGCCAGTTACTTAAGTCACTTTTTGTGTTAAAATCAAAAATTAGGATAGGATTCATTTGTCTGTAAATTACAAGATTACGCTTTTGGTAAAGGCGCACCCACAGCAATATCACATCTATGATTGGCTTGACCGTGCGGCGGATTCATTCCTTCCGCAGTAGGAACTGATTCAATAGTAGTTGTCGCAGATGGGTTAGGAGTTGTAGTTACTGTAGGCATTGGTGCAGCTGTTTTTTGTGGATTATTAGTTGGGGCTGGGGTATTTAATGGCGCGCCTACAGGAATTTCGCAACGGTGACCAGGTTGACCGTGTGCGGGATTCATACCAGCAGCAGTGGCGTTAGTTGTCGCATTATTAGGTACTGTTTGTTGTTCAGCTGTCGATTGCGATTCCGCTTTCATTTGATTTCCGACAACTGTAAATGGAACTACATTTGATGGTGTGCTGGTGTTTTTTGATTCAGTATTATTCTTACAAGAAGTAATTAGTAGTGACGATACAAAAAGTAAACTTATAAAAGATTTCATAAAATGGTGTTTAAATTACTATTTCCAAATATAACTTTTTAAATAAGAATGCCCAAAATAAAAATAATTGATTTTTTAGATTTAAATGATAATGTAGTAAACAGGCAATTGTTAGAGAAAATAAATTTTTACTAGCATATTAACTAAGCACTTGTTTTTACTGAAGGAGCTTTATTCAGTTTTTCTCCAAAGAACGCAGCATACAAATTTTCAATTCCACAAAAAATATCTTACTTTAGCATTCCATAAATTTTTTGTAAAAATGATTAGCGAAGCACAGTTTCAAAAAGAGTTAGATTTAATAATAGAAAATGCCATTAGGGAAGATGTTGGTCCTGGCGATTACAGCTCATTGGCTTGTATTCCAGCAACTGCAACGGGTAAAGCAAAATTATTGGTTAAAGAAGACGGTATTATTGCTGGTGTAGCTTTTGCTAAAATGGTTTTTAAATATGTAGATCCTAATTTACAAGTCGAAACTTTTATCGAAGATGGGGCTGCAGTAAAATTTGGAGATGTGGTTTTTCATGTTTCAGGAAGTTCACAATCTATATTAAAAGCAGAGCGATTAGTGTTGAATTCTATGCAAAGAATGTCTGCTATAGCAACAAAAACGAAATCATACGTTCAATTATTAGAAGGAACTAAAACTAAAGTTTTAGATACGCGTAAAACAACTCCTGGTTTTAGAGCTTGTGAAAAATGGGCAGTGAAAATAGGTGGCGGTGAAAATCACCGTTTTGCATTGTATGATATGGTAATGCTTAAAGACAATCATATTGATTTTGCAGGCGGTATTACTTTGGCTATAGCTAAAACAAAAGCATATTTAAAAGAAAACAATCTGGATTTAAAAATAATTATAGAAGCCAGAGACTTGGATGAAATTGAAGAAATTCTACAAAGTGATGGCGTTTATCGAATTCTGATAGACAATTTTAATTTTGAAGACACAAAAACTGCCGTTGGCATGATTGGTGATATCTGCTTAACAGAATCCTCTGGAAATATAAATGAAAATACAATTCATAGCTACGCTGAGTGTGGAGTAGATTATATTTCATCAGGTGCCTTGACACATTCTGTATATAATATGGACTTGAGTCTAAAAGCAATATGAGTGAAGAAATTGAAGCAAAACTAGATAGAATTCCTATCGTTCGGAATCTTGTATTCGGTCTAAAAAAGATAAAACTCCCTTGGCTTCACGGCATGTCTTTGTATGACCTGCTTGAATTATATGGACTAGGCATTGTAGAAAGCGCGCTGACGTATCATGCGAGTGCGATTGCATTTAGTTTTTTTATGGCATTGTTTCCTTTTGCGCTTTTTATTTTAAATCTAATACCGTACATTCCTATTGAGGGTTTCCAAGAAGATTTTTTGATGTTTGTTAAGGATGGAGTTCCGCCAAATACGTATGATGCAATTTATCAAATCATCAGTGATATTCTTAATAATAGTGATTCCGGACTATTATCTTCCGGTTTTATTCTGTCCATTTTTTTAATGGCAAATGGATTAAACGGGATCTTAGGAGGTTTTCAAACCTCACGGCATGTTCTTATAAAAAGAGGTTTTATACGGCAATATGTGGTTGCGTTAGGGATGTCATTATTGTTGTCATTATTGTTAATCGTAACTGTTGCTATAATTGTAGTTTTTGAAGTAATCATACAACAGACGTTCTTTAACGATCAAGTTCAGCTAATCGTTATGGGTCGATATGCATTTGTTATTTTGATGATCTTAGTAACAACATCCATTCTTTTTAAGTTTGGAACTAAACACGATAAAAGCCGAGCATTTATCTCTATTGGATCAGTGTTTACAACTATTTTGATTATTTTAGACTCTTATTTTTTCGGAATTTGGGTTAAAAACTTTTCACAATACAATGAATTATATGGCTCCATAGGAACATTATTGGTTTTGATGTTTTATATTTGGATTAATTGTATGATCTTGCTTTTAGGTTTCGAGCTCAACGGCACGGTCAATAAAATGAAAAAACTAAATAATAATTAATTAATCAATTAATAGCTTTATTTTTAGAAGCTATTTCCTGCTATTCGTTACAATCTTTTCCTCGTTAAGAAACGAGAAAAAGAATTTTCACTTCTATCAGGGCTAAAAAAAAGACGATGAAAAACACAATCACAATTCTGGCCTTGTTTGTAACAATGGCTTTTTATGCACAAGGTAACTCCGTTGTAGGAAAATGGAAAACTATCGATGACGAAACTGGGAAACCCAAATCTATTGTAGAAATCTATGAAAATTCGGGTAAAATTTATGGCAAAATTGTTGACATATTTGAGGTAAGTAAAAAGAAGAACTTATGTACTAATTGTCCAGGTGAAGATAAAAATAAACCAGTAATGGGTCTTGTTATTATTAAAGGTCTTAAAAAAGATGGTAGTGAATATAATGGAGGTAAAATTTTAGATCCTGTAACAGGAAAAATGTACAAATGCTTTTTAGCTCTAGATGGTAGCGACAAATTAAATGTTCGTGGTTATATTGGTCTTTCTTTGTTTGGAAGAACACAAACTTGGCAGAGAGTAAAATAAAAATAAAGGATGAGTTATGAGTTAGAGTTAAGATTCAAGTCATAGCTCAATTCATAACTCATAATTAATTATAGATGTATTTCGTAGAAGTAATTTTACCACTTTCCTTAGCTAAAACATTTACCTATAGTGTTTCAGAAGCTGAGTTTCACTTTATTAAAATAGGCATGCGAGTAGCGGTTCCTTTTGGTAAAAGTAAAATTTACACCGCTTTAGTTATTGAAATTCATCAAAACAAACCCGATTTATACGAAGCAAAGGAAATTCATCAAATTCTAGATGAAAAACCTATTGTTACCCAAATTCAAATTAAGCATTGGCAATGGATTGCTTCTTATTATATGTGCGCCATTGGCGATGTGTATCGGGGAGCAATGCCCAGCGCTCTTTTGCTGGAAAGCGAAACGCTGATTTCTCAGAAAACAAATTTATTTGTAGATACTAGTTTGCTTTCAGATGACGAGTTTCTCGTTTACGAAGCGCTTCAGCAGCAAAGTTCTTTAAAAGTTCAAGATATCATCGCAATTTTAAACAAGAAAAATATTTTTCCTGTTATTCAAAAATTGATTGATAAAAATATTTTAATCCTTCAAGAGGAAATTCAGGAAAGCTACAAGCCAAAGCTAGTGCGCTATGTACGTCTGCATTCTAAATACGATTCGAATCAAGGACTAAGTGAATTACTGGAAATACTAAAAAGTGCCAATAAACAAAAGGAAATCGTTATGCGTTATTTCCAATTAAGCGCAACCGAAAAAAAACCTATTACTGTTAAAAAACTAGTTGATGAAGCGAATTCATCGTCGGTTATTGTAAAAGCTTTAATCGAAAAAGAAATTTTTGAAGACTATCATTTGCAGGTTGACAGAGTAAACTTCGACGGAAAAATTAATGAGAAAGAGTTGCAATTAAGTTCCGATCAAAATGATGCTTTTTTGGCAATTAAAGATAGTTTTGTGTCAAAAGAGGTTTGTTTACTTCACGGTGTTACTTCCAGCGGAAAAACTGAAATTTATATTAAACTCATTGAAGAATATCTGGAAACAGGAAAGCAAATCTTGTATTTATTGCCCGAAATCGCACTGACTACGCAATTAGTAGGTCGGTTGAGATCATATTTTGGAAATAAAGTTGCTGTTTTTCATTCGAAATATAATAATAATGAGCGTATTGAAGTTTGGAATCAAGTTTTACAAAACTCTGATAAAGCTCAAGTTGTAATAGGAGCGAGATCCGCTTTATTCTTGCCATTTCACGATCTTGGATTTATAATAGTCGATGAGGAGCATGAGCAAACCTTTAAGCAAGCTGATCCAGCACCGCGCTATCATGCCCGTGATTCTGCAATAGTATTGGCTCATTCGCATAAAGCAAAAGTTTTATTAGGTTCTGCAACGCCTAGCTTGGAAACGTATTTCAACGCTAAATCGAAGAAATTTGGTTTAGTCGAAATTTCAAAGCGATACGGAAATGTAAAGATGCCTATTATTGAATTAGTGGATTTGAAAGACAAGTACTTTCGTAAAAAAATGACAGGACATTTTAGCGATGTGCTTATTGAGGAGATTACAACTGCATTGTCGTTAGGCGAGCAAGTGATTTTGTTTCAAAACAGGAGAGGATATTCTCCTATAGTAGAATGTCTTACTTGTGGTCACGTACCACAATGTCAGCAGTGCGATGTGAGTTTGACTTATCATAAACATAAAAATCAGTTGCGTTGTCATTATTGCGGTTATACCATGGCAAAACCAACAAATTGTCATGCATGTTCCAGTGTTGAACTTACTACGAAGGGTTTTGGAACCGAACAAATTGAACAAGAATTAGTATCTATTTTTCCAAGTTCAAAAATAGGTAGAATGGATCAGGATACCACACGAGGAAAATTTGGCTTCGAAAAAATAATTGATAGTTTTAAAAATAGAGAGATTGATATTCTTGTTGGAACCCAAATGTTAGCCAAAGGATTGGATTTTGACAACGTAAGTTTAGTAGGCGTTATGAACGCTGATAATATGTTGTATCATCCTGATTTCAGAGCTTTTGAAAGAAGTTTTCAAATGTTGACTCAAGTTGCAGGTAGAGCAGGACGATCAGAAAAACAAGGGAAAGTAATTGTTCAAACTTATAATCCTAATCATAATACTATACAGCAGGTTACAAATAATGATTATATGGAAATGTATAAGGAACAGCTCTATGATCGCCAAATTTATAAATACCCACCTTATTTCAGAATTATAAAAGTCACGCTGAAGCAGCGTGATTATGAAAAATTAAAAGTGGGTGCTATGTGGCTGTACCAAGTTATGAGTCAAAATCTAAATATGCCAGTTTTAGGTCCTGAAGAACCACTTATTAGTAGAATAAGAAATGAATATATTCGTACTATTATTATTAAAATTCCTCAGAATATAGCTATTGGGAATACTAAAAATACAATTCAGAAAATGTTGAATAGTTTTGAAGCAGTAGCGCAATTTAGATCTATAAAAGTAATTTTGAATGTAGATTTTTATTAGTATATACAATTACTGCGCGTATGTAAAATGAGAAGTTCTGATTCTATTGCGGGTTTTAAGACCGTGCAAGAAAATCAGAACTTTTATAAATCAAATAATATAATTGTCCAATTTAAGACATTAATAAAAACAGCTATTAAGAAAGTGCTTTAACTAAATCCTCTTTTTTATGTCGGCTTAATGGAATTTTTGTGGGTCCAATTTCAGCATATTTACTATTAAAACGATCAACTTTATCAATGTTGATAATATAAGATTTATGGACTCTTATAAATTTATCTCTAGGTAAATCACCCTCAAAAGCCTTCATTGTAGAGAGTACCAGATTACTATCGTCTTCAGTAACTACTCTAACGTAATCGCCAAAAGCCTCAATCCATTTAATTTTAGAAGTAAATATTTTAAGTTTTTTAAGATTACTTTTTATAAAAATATGATCGCCGTCATCTTCTTTTGGATCATTTTTAAGTAAATGAAAGTCAATAGCTCTTTTGACCGAGGCATTAAAACGATCAATTGCTATAGGTTTTTGAAGATAATCAGTTGCATCATAATCAAAAGCTTTCATGGCATATTCTGCCTTAGAAGTGATGAAAATAATTTGCGGTTTTACTTTTAAGCCATCAATGAAATCGAAACCACTAATGACTGGCATCTCTATATCAAGGAAAATTAAGTCCACATTATGAACGGACATACAGCTTTTTGCCTCAATTGCATTTGAAAAATCTCCAATCAAATGAAGATTTTGATGATTATTAACTAATTTAGCGATAATCATCCTTTGTATAGAACTATCATCTACTACAACACAGTTTAGTTTCATAAATTAATTGTATTAAAAGATTTGGCTATGTAAACATAACTTTATTTATTTAATTTAAAAAGAATCAGGCAGTTTTTTTTGTCTTTAATCGATTAAAACTAAATAACGCTTGCTAGTTTAGGTTTTTTGTTTACTTTTGCACCCAAATTAACATTTAAATATATTTTTATGAATCATTATGAAACTGTTTTCATTTTAAATCCCGTTTTATCTGACACACAGGTAAAGGAAACAGTAAGCAAATTTGAAGAATTTCTTACTAGTAGAGGAGCAGAAATGGTATCGAAAGAAGATTGGGGCCTTAAGAAAATGGCTTACGAAATTCAACACAAAAAATCTGGTTTTTATCACCTTTTTGAATTCAAAGTATCAGGAGAAGTTCTTATCGCTTTTGAAACTGAATTTAGACGTGACGAAAGAATTATGCGTTTCTTAACTGTAAGTTTAGACAAACACGCAATTTCTTGGGCGGAGAGAAGAAGAACTAAATTAAAAGCAACAAAAGCATAATCATGGCTACACTACAACAATCAGCTTCAGGAAAAAAAGACGGGGATATCAGATATCTTACGCCTTTGAACATAGAGACAAACAAACAAAAAAAGTATTGTCGTTTCAAAAAATCAGGTATCAAATATATTGATTATAAAGATGCTGATTTCTTATTGAAATTCGTAAACGAACAAGGGAAAATTCTTCCTCGTCGTTTAACAGGAACTTCATTAAAATACCAAAGAAAAGTTTCAGTAGCTGTAAAAAGAGCGCGTCACTTAGCTTTAATGCCATACGTGGCAGATTTACTTAAATAATATTTAACTCAGTTGTTGGTTTTCTGAGACATGAAACCTAACTTCTATAATAAAGGACAACAACATGGAACTTATTCTTAGACAAGACGTTCAAAATTTAGGATTTAAAGATGATATCGTTAATGTAAAAAACGGTTATGGTCGTAATTTTTTGATCCCAACAGGTCAAGCACATTTAGCTACTTCTTCTGCAAAGAAAGTATTAGCTGAAAACCTAAAACAAAGAGCGCACAAAGAAGCTAAAGTTGTAGCAGATGCAAAAGCATTAGCTGAAGCTTTGAAAGCTATTGAAATCAAAATCTTTGCAAAAGCAGGTGGTGAAAAATTATTCGGTTCAATCACGAATATTGATATCGCTGAAGCTTTAGCTAAAGGTGGACAAACAATCGAAAGAAAATTCATAACTAGCGGAATCGTTAAACGTACTGGTAAATATAATGCTAGCGTACGTTTACACAGAGATGTAATCGTTGAATTGGATTATGAAATTGTTGCTGAAAAAGCATAATTTCTATATTTAGATATCTAAATCCCGATGTGAGTCGGGATTTTTTTGTTTAAACTATGTCGCGAAGTCACAGTGGTCTACAAGTTTTTTGTTTTGAATAATTTTTATTTCAGACGATTCTAAAAACCTTTTCGATTTCGTAAAAAAAAGTAAATATCAACACAAGTCATAAATAAATGCTTTGCGCCTTAGTACCTTAGCAGCAAAATTTACTACTATGAAATATTCCAGATTAACTAAAGAACAATTTGAGGAATTACATCAGGAATTCAGTACTTTTCTAGCTACTCAAACCATTGATAAAGCGGAATGGGATACCATTAAAAAAGAAAAGCCGGAAGTGGCTGAACAAGAATTAGATGTTTTTTCTGATTTGATTTGGGAAGGCGTTCTTTCAAAAGCAGATTATTTAGAACATTTCTCTAAAAATCATATTTTTCTTTTTCAGTGTTTTGATACTTACGTACAATCTATCGTTTTGAAGTCGTTAGTTCCAGAGACCGATTTTTTAACTCGTGAAGGATTACAATGGCTGAGCGATAATATGTTTACTGATACTATCGAAATGAAAACAGGTAAAAAAGAGTTTACAGAAGATCGTAATACTTCGCTTTTTGCATTAATACAGCAAGGTGCATTTTTGAGCGATGGACTTTTATACAAACAAATAAATTCGATTATTGAGTCGTAATTTTATTGTTCTTATTTTTAAATTGGTTATTTTAGTACGCTTTTACAGCAACTAAAATAGCCAATTTTATTTTTTATGGATATCCAAAATACAATTCAAATTCTAAGAGAGGAACTAAATCAGCATAATTATAATTATTATGTACTAGATGAACCAATAATTTCTGATTATGAATTTGATTTAAAATTAAAGCAGCTTCAAGAGCTTGAGGACCAATATCCTGAATACTATGATGAAAACTCCCCTACGCAACGAGTAGGTGGAGCAATTACAAAGAATTTTCAAACTGTTGCTCATCAACATCGAATGTATTCTCTTGACAATTCCTATTCGAAAGAAGAATTAATGGATTGGGAAAAACGAATTCAAAAAGTATTGGGAGATGTTCCTTTAGAATATACTTGTGAATTAAAATATGATGGCGCATCAATTAGTATAACCTATGAAAATGGAATCTTAAAACGAGCACTGACACGTGGAGATGGTTTTCAAGGTGATGATGTAACAAATAATATCAAAACTATAAAATCGATTCCGCTGAAGTTGAAGGGAGATTTCCCCGATAAATTTGATGTTCGTGGTGAAATTATTTTGCCTTTTGCTGGTTTCGAAAAAATGAATCAGGAATTAATAGAAATAGGTGAAACTCCTTATTCAAATCCTAGAAATACAGCTTCTGGAAGTTTAAAATTACAAGATAGTGCTGAAGTAGCTAAACGTCCATTAGATTGTTTGCTATATTTCTTGGTTGGAAATAATCTACCATTTAATTCTCAATTTGAGGGATTAGAAACAGCCCGTAAATGGGGGTTTAAAGCACCTAAAGAAGCTAAATTGGCCAAAAGTTTAGAGCAGGTTTTTGAATTTATTGATTATTGGGATATGCACAGACATAATCTGCCTTATGAAACAGATGGAGTGGTAGTAAAGGTAAATTCATTTCATTATCAAGATGAATTAGGTTTCACGGCTAAATCACCTCGTTGGGCAATTGCCTATAAATTTAAATCCGAACAGGTTTCTACAAAATTAAATACCATTTCTTATCAAGTAGGTCGAACTGGAGCAATAACCCCGGTTGCTAATCTTGAACCTGTGCAGTTAGCAGGAACAATTGTAAAAAGAGCCTCTTTGCATAATGCAGACCAAATCGAAAAATTAGATATACGTATTGGTGATACGGTTTTTGTAGAAAAAGGAGGTGAAATTATTCCTAAAATTATTGCTGTAGATTTAAGTAAACGAGTAGAAAATTCAAAACCTATCATATACATTACGCATTGTCCAGAATGTCAAAGTTTACTGGTTCGCAATGAAGGGGAAGCCAATCATTACTGTCCTAATTTTTATGGTTGTCCTCCGCAAATAATTGGTAGAATCCAGCATTATATTTCTAGAAAAGCCATGGATATTGAAGGGCTAGGCGGTGAAACGGTTGCATTATTATTCAATAATGGCTTGGTTCGTAATTATGCTGATTTATATGATTTGACAGTAGAGCAAATTCTCCCTTTAGAGAGAATGGCTCAAAAATCTGCTGAAAATTTGATAAAAGGTGTTGAAGATTCGAAAAATATTCCGTTCGAAAGTGTTTTGTTTGCTCTAGGAATTCGCTTTGTGGGTGAAACTGTGGCTAAAAAATTAGCAAAACACTACAAGAATATTGATGCATTAAGTCAAGCATCCTTAATAGATTTAATTTTAGTAGAGGAAATTGGAGAAAGAATCGCGCAAAGTGTAATTGAATTTTTTAGCAACGAAGAAAATAAAATAATTATTGGTAAACTGAAAAGCTACGGAGTACAATTTGAAATTATTGAGAAAGTAAATCCAAATGCTACAAACAAACTCGCTGGTAAAATTTTTGTAGTTTCAGGTGTCTTTGAGAGATTCTCTCGTGATGATTTGAAAAAAGCCATTGAAGATAATGGAGGTAAGGTAGGAAGTTCTATTTCGGCTAAGACTCATTATGTAGTTGCAGGTGATAATATGGGCCCAGCAAAATTAGAAAAAGCAAATAAACTCAATATTCCTATTATTTCTGAAGTTGAGTTTATGGCTTTGTTGGGATAAAAATCGTATATTTAGTAGAGATTATTAAGTGTAGTAATAGAGCTTAGTGTCGCCATTGTTTTAGCACGCTTAGAGCTTAAGATTTAATTATTTTGAACAATTAAAAAAGCCTTAAAAAATGTTTACACTTAAACATGAAAATAGTTACGGGAGATTGTTTTCGATTCTATTTTTTGCGTGCATAGCTATTGAAGTGACTGCAGAAATGTTTTCCAGTAAGTTGCTAATATATATATTCAAACCCTTAATATCAATTGGGATTATGGTGCTTTATTGGAATGCATCTAAGGTAAAAACGCCTTTGTTTTTTGCAATAATATTGTTGTCAATGATTACTAATATTCTATTTATTCCCAATACTTATGAACTTTTAATTATAGCCTTGCTTGTCTTTATGATACATAGAATATTACTAATTTATTATGTAATACAATTGATCAAACTCGAGGATTACGTTCCTTTGTTGATAGCTATAGTACCGTTTCTGTTTGTTTTCTTTTACTTGCTAAGTATCTCATCTGATTCATCAGCATCAGGATATTTTGTATTGATAATTCAAAACATCTTAATTTCAATTGTTGGCGGCCTTGCTTTATCAGAGTATGTAATGAATTATAATAAAATGAACACTTGGCTATTTATTTTTGGATTACTTTCCGTAATGCAGTATTTTATTGTTTTTATCGAAAAATACTACTTAATGAGTTTAGCACCAACAGCTTTTAGGCCATTGGCGATGCTTTTAAACGCTAGTGTGTTGTATTCGTTTTATCGATTTATTATAAATGCTGAAAATGTAAACAATAAAATTAGCGCATTAGACAACGATTGATCGTCCTTCGTGTATTTTGTTTTTATCAGAATCAAAAAATACGTCTATACGTCCTAGGTTTATTCCGTAACATCCCACTTGATTTACTAAAACATCCTTGCCTTCAAGATTTTTAACAACTGTAGGTTTGTCCAGAAAGGTGTGTGTATGTCCACCAATAATCATGTCAATATCTTTAGTCAAAGTGGCTAAGTTTAAATCACATATTTTATTAGGCTCATTTCTATAAGAATAACCAATGTGAGACAGGCAAATTACTAAGTCACATTTTTGTTCTTTCTTCAAAATGCGAACCATATCTTGAGCCGTTTCTACGGGATCATTATATACGGTTTCGCCATACATTTTTTTATCTACTAAACCTTGAAGCTCAACTCCTAGTCCAAAAACACCAACTTTGATTCCGTTTTTGTCGAAAATTTTATAAGGTTTTACAAAACCATCCATTACTGTATTTTTAAAATCGTAATTGGCTGAAATAAAATCGAAAGTAGCATGGGGTAATTGTGCATACAATCCTTGCAACCCATTATCAAAATCGTGATTTCCTATTGTTGATGCATCATATTTCATCATGCTCATTAATTTGAATTCTAATTCTCCGCCATAGTAATTAAAATAGGGAGTTCCTTGAAAAATATCACCCGCATCCAGTAGTAATACATTTGGATTTTCTTTGCGAATTGATTCAATTAGTGCTGCTCTTCGCGCTACTCCTCCCATATTAGCATTTCGGGGATGATCTGCGGGGAACGGATCAATATAACTGTGAACATCGTTAGTGTGTAAAACAGTTAATTGCTTTGTTTTTGCAGTATCAAAACTACTTAAGGATAGCCCTAAACTCAATAATGCTGAACTTGCAGCTGTTTTTTCAATAAATTCTCTTCTTTTCATTTTATGTGTTTTTAGTTATTGTCATTCTAAGGCAAATAACAATCAGGAGCTTAATACCGCTTTAGGCTGTCTCCACACTAAAAAGCGTAGGATGCCGCTTCAATCGGGGCTATGGTTTTATGTTTTTACAGAATATTTTATTTTACAATTCAATTGGTTATTCAACAGTAATTCTGATATCAGTTATTACAGGAATAGTATCAACTTGTTTAAAATAGTCAATAAGGATATTTCGCAACTTGTAATCTAGATCATATTTCTTAATTGCTTTTTTGAAGAAATTCATATTGTCGCCTCCGTCAGATAAATAATCATTTGTTCCCACATAATATACAGTCTCTTTTTGAAGTGGTTTTCCTTGAACTAAAATATTCTTAGACTGATTGTTTTTATCAATAGTAAAAGTTATTCCAGATAGAGGATGTGGTTTTTTATCTGCAATTAAAAAATCAACCATTTCACTTATTTGCTCTCCTCTCAAAGCAATAACAACCATGCTGTTTTCAAAAGGCATAATCTCAAAAGCATTTCTCGCTGTAATATTTCCTTTTGGAAGTATAGATCGAATTCCGCCGCTATTGAGCAAGCAAATATCAATTTTCTTGTTTTCTCTTTCTTCAAAAACAAGATTACCTCGCATAAGCGACACATCGGCCATTAGATTACCGATAGTTGATTGCCATTTGCCACTTTTATCAAGTGTAATTGGGCAATAAGCAAGATTGCTGTCTAGATCCTTATTAATGTGTTCTCTATACGGTTTGATAAAATTCTCTATTTGAGGAACTTGATTTTCTTTTTCAGTAATCGGAATGCGTTTTCCTGCTATTTTAGTAACATTATAATTTTGTTTACTACAAGAGACAACAAACAAAAGTGTTAAGAATATAACAAAAAGTTTAAAAACGTAATTATACTTTTTTAGATTTACCATTTAAATGCGACTTAATTAATTAATTTTGTAACCAAGTAAAAGTAATATGTTTTTAAATTATATAAAGGATTTTATTGTAAAAAAAACATTAAAAAAGAACTTGAAAAATTTAGAAAATAATTTTTCAGCTAATGCTATTGAAAAAGTTGGTTTATTGATCGACGCCACTACTTTTATAGAAACAGAACAATTGATTAAAAAGTTGATAGCCATTGGTTTTTCTCGAGATAATATCCATACAATTGTATACGCTGATAAAATTAAGAAAAGTGAGGCAGCAAGCTACTTTGCATTTAATGCTAATAGTATAAAATGGGATGGAGGAATTATAAAGCACGAGATCAATTCCTTTATAAACGAAGAATTTGATCTTTTAATTAGTTATTACGACATCGAAAGAGCGATTCTATTGAAAATTACTCATGATTCTAAAGCACATTTTAAAGTAGGTTTTTCGTCAATTGACAAAAGGTTAAATCATTTTATGATTAATAGTACAAGTAATAATCATGCTGTTTTTGTAAATGAATTATTCAAATATTTAAAATTATTAAACAAAATATAATCTAGTTATGCAATCATTAATAGGAACAGGTGTTGCTCTTGTAACTCCATTTAAAAAAGATTTTTCAATTGATACTGAAGCATTAAAAAGAATTGTAAATTTTTCAATCGATGGCGGAATTGAGTACCTTGTCGTAATGGGAACAACTGCTGAAAATGCAACGTTGTCATCAGAAGAAAAAGAATTTGTTATCCGTACTGTAATTGAAGCTAATAATGGTAGTTTACCATTAGTTTTAGGAGTAGGAGGTAACAACACTATGGAAGTGGTCAAAGAATTAAAAACAAGAGATTTGTCTAAATTTGCTGCAATTCTTTCTGTTTCGCCTTATTATAACAAGCCAACTCAAGAAGGAATTTATCAGCATTTTAAAGCTGTTGCTGAGGCATCTCCAATTCCGGTAATTTTGTATAATGTTCCGGGACGTACATCAAGCAATATGTTACCTGCAACCGTTTTGCGTTTAGCTAATGATTTCAAAAATGTAGTGGCTATTAAGGAAGCTGCTGGTGATATTGTTCAAGCTATGCAAATAATAAAGAATAAACCAAAAGATTTTCTTGTACTTTCAGGAGATGATATGATTGCTTTGCCAATGATATTAGCGGGTGGATCCGGTGTAATTTCAGTTATTGGGCAAGGTTTTCCCAAAGAGTTTTCAGAAATGATACGCTTAGGTTTAAATAAGAAAGTGGATGAAGCATTCAAATACCAATACCTTTTATCCGATTCTATCGATATGATTTTTGAGCAGGGAAACCCAGCTGGAATCAAGCAAGTGTTTGTATCACTAGGAATTTGCGAGAAAACTGTTCGCTTGCCATTAGTGAGTGTCGACGATTCATTAGCAGCTAGAATAGACCAGTTTGTTAAAAATATCGATAAATAAGCGCAAAAAAAGACTATTTTTTTAAACCAAAAATATATTTTGTAGTAGCTAAATTAATGCCTAAATTTGCCACCGAAACTTCGGTATGATTTCGTAGGCAGTTTCTAGCATGGAATCATAATAAAAGTAAAAAAATGAAAAAAATAATATCTCTATTACTTCTTGTTGCGGTCTTTAGTTCTTGCAACGAGTACCAAAAAGCATTAAAATCCGAAGATGTAGCTGTCAAGTTTGATATGGCTACTAAATTATACGATGCTGGTAAATATTCTAAAGCGATTCGTATTTTTGAACAAATTGCTCCAGCTTACAGAGGAAAACCTCAAGCGGAAAAATTGTTTTACATGTTTGCTCAATCGTATTACAGAACAAAACAATACACACTTTCAGGTTATCAGTTTGAAAGTTTTGTTTCTGGATATCCTAAAAGTGAAAAACAACAAGAAGCTGCATATTTAGGTGCAAAAAGTTATTCTATGTTGTCTCCAGTTTATAGTTTAGATCAAACTGATACAAACAAAGCATTAGATAAATTACAAACATTTATTGATAACTATCCGCAAACAGAATATTTAGTTGAAGCTAATGCAACTGTAAAAGCGCTAAGTGAAAAACTAGAAAAGAAAGTGTTCGAAAATGCCAAGGGATACAATACGATATCTGATTTTAAATCAGCTATTGTTGCCTTAGATAATTTTGTTGCTGATTATCCTGGAACACCTTTCAAAGAAGATGCATTGTTTTACAAATTAGATTCTGCCTATCAGTTAGGGATAAATAGTATTCCTTCAAAAATGGAAGAGCGTTTACTTGTTGCTAAAGCAGCTCAAGCAAGTTTGATGAAGTTTAATGCAGAAACAAAATACAAAAAAGTAGCTGACGAAATGTTAGTACGAATAGAAAAAGATTTACAAAAATTTACTAAATAAATAAAGTCATGGATTTAAAAAAGACGAATGCTCCAGTAAATACAATAACATACAATAAAACTGTTATTGAAGAACCTACTGGTAATGTGTATGAAGCGATAACCATTATGGCTAAAAGAGCAAACCAAATCAACTCTGAAATCAAAAAAGAATTGACAGAGAAATTGGAAGAATTTGCTACATATAATGACAGTCTTGAAGAAGTTTTTGAAAATAAAGAACAAATTGAGGTTTCTAAATTTTACGAAAAGTTACCTAAACCACACGCTTTAGCGGTTCAAGAATGGTTAGATGGTAAAATCTACCACAGAGATTCTAATAAATAATTGTACGATGTCAGTTTTAAGCGGTAAGAAAATTTTACTAGGAATTTCTGGTGGAATTGCAGCGTATAAAACAGCATCATTAGTACGACTTTTCATAAAAGCAGGTGCACATGTCCAGGTGATAATGACACCTGCTTCTAAGGATTTTATAACTCCACTTACGTTATCTACCTTATCTAAAAACCCTGTTTTTTCCAGTTTTTACAATCAGGATGACGAAAATGAAAAATGGAACAATCATGTTGAATTAGCACTTTGGGCTGATTTAATGATAATTGCTCCAGCTACAGCAAATACCTTGTCTAAAATGACAAATGGCAGCTGTGACAATCTTTTAATTGCTACTTATTTATCAGCTAAATGTCCCGTTTATTTTGCGCCTGCAATGGATTTAGACATGTATAAACATGCCTCTACAATCGCTAATTTTACTTTACTAAATCAATATGGTAATATCATGATCCCTGCTGAAAGTGGCGAATTAGCAAGCGGATTATCTGGTGAAGGAAGAATGGCTGAACCCGAACATATTGTGGCTTTTATTGAAGATGATTTAAATAGAAAACTACCTCTTAAAGGAAAAAAAATACTGATCACTGCTGGTCCTACATACGAAGCAATCGATCCTGTGCGTTTTGTAGGAAATCATTCTTCGGGTAAAATGGGTTTTGATATAGCGAGTAGTGCAGCAAGTTTAGGAGCTTCAGTAATTTTAATTTCTGGACCTACACATTGTAAAGTTTCAAATTCGCTCATTAATATTATTCCAGTAATTTCTGCCGAGGAAATGTATCAAGCTTGTCATCAGTTTTATGCTGATGTTGATGTTGTAATAGCTGCGGCAGCAGTTGCAGATTACAAGCCGAAAAATGTAGCGTTGCAAAAGATTAAAAAGGCTGCAGATAGTTTTGTGATCGAACTCGAAAAAACTAAAGATATCTTGACTTCGCTAGGTTTAGAAAAGAAAAATCAGTTTCTGATTGGCTTTGCATTAGAAACAGAAAATGAAATTGAGAATGCAAAGCTGAAAATCCAGAAAAAAAACCTAGATTTGATAGTTCTGAATTCATTGCAAGATGAAGGTGCTGGTTTTGGAAAAGCGACTAATAAAGTTACTTTTATTGATAAGAATTTCTTTGTCGAAGAGATGGAATTAAAATCTAAAGAAGCAGTTGCTGATGATATTCTAAGCAAAATAATGAAGCATTTTGAAATGTAAACTCGTTAAAGTAAATTGCACTAAGATAGTCGCTATTGTTTTAACAAAACTGAAAAATACAAAACTAGAAATGAATAAATTATTTACTTTATTGCTACTTTTTACTATTGGAATCGCTCAAGCGCAGCAACTTAATTGTACGGTGACAGTCGATGCACAGCGATTAGGAGCTACAAACCAAAAAGTGTATAAGACTTTAGAAACTTCAATAAGTGAGTTTGTTAATAAAACTGATTGGACAGGAACTAGTGTAAAACAAAATGAAAAAATTAATTGCTCGATGTATATCACTATCTCTGCAATGAATTCCGATCAATTTACAGCTACGATTCAAGTACAATCTTCTAGACCAATTTATAATTCGTCGTATTCGTCCCCGGTATTAAATTTTAATGATAAAGATTTTAATTTTAGATATACGGAATTTGAAAATCTTCAATTTAATCCCAACACTTTTGATTCAAATCTTGTTTCAGTGTTAGCTTTTTATAGTAATTTAATAATAGCAATGGATTCAGATACATTCGTTCTAGAATCTGGAACTCCTAATTTTGAAATTGCGCAAAATATTGCTAATGTTGCCCAACAAGGCGGTTCAATAGGATGGAGTCAAAGTGATGGTTATCAAACACGTTATTTTTTGATAAATGATCTCCTATCGCCAACATTTAAACTAGTTAGAGCTGCTGCTTTCGAATACCATTCAGGCTTGGATCTGATGACTAAGGATTTGAAAATGGCTAAAGAAAAAATAAAAACTTCAATAGAGAAGCTATCAAATCTAAATGCTTTACGACCTAATGCGTTTTTAACACGTGTATTTCTTGATGCTAAATCAGATGAAATAGTTTCTATATTTTCTGGTGGACCTAGTATTACTGTGTCTGACTTAACAGAAAATTTGAATAGTATTTCTCCGTTGAACTCGAGCAAATGGGCGATGATAAAATATTAATTTTTATTATAATTTAGTCCTACTCTCGTTTTTATTACCCAAAATTAAACACAAATGATAACGTCACTTTCGATAAAAAACTATGCATTAATTGAAAAATTGTCAATTGATTTTTCCAAAGGTTTTTCTACTATTACTGGAGAAACAGGCGCTGGAAAATCGATTATTTTAGGTGCAATTGGACTTGTATTGGGAAAGAGAGCCGACTTAACTTCTTTAAAAAACAAAGAGGAAAAATGTATTATTGAAGCGCATTTTGAGATAGGGAAATACAATCTTTTACCATTTTTTGAAGTTAATGATTTAGATTATGATGCTGAAACTATCATCAGACGTGAGATTCTTCCTTCGGGTAAATCAAGAGCATTTATAAATGATAGTCCAGTAAATCTTCAAGAACTTCAAGAATTGAGTTTGTTTTTAATAGATATACATTCGCAACAGCAAACCCAAGAACTTTCAGATGAAAATGTGCAGTTCAAGATTATTGATGCCATTTCTAATAATAAAGAAACGATATTAGAATATCATACACTTCTAAAAAGCTATAAAGCTGATAAGTCTAAATTGAACGAGTTGCTTAAAAAGCTTAGCGAATCTAAGAAAGAGCAAGAGTACAATACGTTTTTATTAGACGAATTGGTTGCAGCGCAATTAAAATCAGGGGAACAAGAGATTTTAGAAGCTGATTTTGAGAAATTGAATAATGTAGAAACGATCAAAGAATCTATTGATAAAGCTTTGGCTATAGCCAATGAAGAGCAGATAGGAGTAATGAATAATCTGAAAGAAATTAAAGTTTCACTGCAAAAAATCGCTTCTTTTTCCACAGATTATAGCTCGTTGTTAGAGAGAATTTCAAGCGTAACGATTGAATTTGATGATATTGCTGCAGAAATGAATCGCTGTTCGGACAAGCTTATCAATGATCCTGAACAATTAGATTTAATTAGTCAAAAGTTACAAGTTATTTATAATTTGCAAAAAAAGCATCAAGTTAGTTCAGTTGATGAATTGTTGCAAATTCAAAATAACCTAGAAAATTTAGTTTTAGAACTTGAAAATATCGACGAGGAAATCGTTGTACTGACAAGTAGTATAGATCAGAATAGAATAGAATTAGATCAATATTCAGAGATAATTCATAGCAATAGATTACAAGCGATTCCAGTTTTATCAAATAAATTAATTTCAATTTTAGAAACATTGGGAATGCCAAATGTTCGATTTAAAATTGATGTTTCTTCCAGCGAAACTTATTTTCTAAACGGAAAAGATGAACTTCAATTTTTATTTTCGGCAAATAAAGGGACTGATTTTGGCTTACTTAAAAAAGTTGCTTCTGGTGGAGAAATGTCACGAATTATGTTGGCTGTTAAAGCTATATTGGCACAGTATTCAAAATTACCAACATTAATTTTTGATGAAATAGACACGGGTGTTTCTGGGGAAATTGCAATTAGAATGGGAGAAATAATGAAGGAAATGAGTGCCGAAATGCAAATTTTTGCCATCACGCATTTGCCTCAAATCGCTGCTAAAGGTGATGCGCATTTCAAAGTATCTAAATCTACTGTTGGTGACGACACACAATCAGAACTAAAGTTATTGAGCGAGGAGGAAAGAGTAGTGGAAATTGCGCAAATGTTGTCAGGAACTATTGTTTCTGAATCCGCCTTAAATCATGCAAAAGCCTTGCTCAACTAATATTTTCCTTTATATTTGTTTTCTTTTGAAAACAGTTCGAAAAAATTAAAAAATTACACAGAAATTAAATTTAAAGAATAAGCACATATGATTATAGAACCTAGAATGAGAGGATTTATTTGCACTACATCTCACCCGGACGGATGCGCGCAAAATGTTAAAAATCAGATAGCATATATAAAATCTAAAGGAGCTATTGACGGCGCAAAAAAGGTATTAGTAATTGGAGGATCAACCGGTTTTGGTCTAGCTTCTAGAATTACAAGTGCTTTTGGATCTAATGCAGCAACGATAGGTGTGTTTTTTGAAAAAGAACCTGCTGAAGGTAAAACGGCTTCACCTGGTTGGTATAATTCTGCTGCTTTTGAAACAGAAGCTCATAAAGCTGGAATCTATGCAAAAAGTATTAATGGAGATGCTTTTTCAAATGAAATAAAAAAACAAACACTAGACTTAATTAAAGCTGATTTAGGTCAGGTTGATTTAGTAATATATAGTTTGGCTTCGCCAGTTCGTATGAATCCTGAAACAGGAGTTTTGCATCGTTCAGTTTTGAAACCAATAGGAGATGTGTTTACTAACAAAACTGTTGATTTTCACTCAGGGAAAGTTTCTGAAATATCGATTCAACCAAGTGGTGAGGGAGATATAGAAAACACGGTTGCTGTAATGGGCGGTGAAGATTGGTCAATGTGGATTGATGCTTTACAAGCTGAAAATTTATTAGCTGCAGGTGCTACAACGGTTGCTTATTCTTATATAGGGCCATCATTAACCGAAGCAGTTTATAGAAAGGGAACAATAGGACGCGCTAAAGATCATCTTGAAGCTACAGCATTTGCAATTACTGAAAAATTAGCTAACATTAATGGTAAAGCATTCGTTTCAGTGAATAAAGCATTAGTTACTCAAGCAAGTTCTGCAATTCCAGTTATTCCGTTGTATATATCATTATTGTATAAAATAATGAAAGAAGAAGGAATTCATGAAGGTTGTATTGAGCAAATTCAGCGTTTGTATCAAGATAGATTGTATGCTGGTACTGAAGTTCCTGTTGATGAAAAGGGAAGAATCCGTATTGATGATTTAGAAATGCGTGCTGATGTTCAGGAGAAAGTTGCTAAATTATGGAATGTAGCTGTTACCGAAAACTTAGCTGAAATAGGCGATTTAGAAGGATACAGAAAAGATTTCTACAATCTATTTGGTTTTGATGTTGAAGGAGTGGATTATAACACAGAGACAAACGAAGTAGTAAATATTGAAAGCATAGCGTAAGTTAAACTTGGTTCCACTTACGGATTGCTTAAATAATGATAATAATTATTTCAAAACCATCAACTTCTAGTTGGTGGTTTTTTTATGGATAAAGATTACATTTGTTAAAATTTTCAATTCGTTAAAAAATAAAAATAATAACCAATCTAACTTATGTTATTTTCCTTAATAATCCCTGTTTACAATCGTCCAGATGAAGTTGATGAACTTTTAGAGAGTTTAACTCATTCAACATACAAAGAAACATTCGAAATTGTGCTTGTAGAAGATGGTTCTAGTTTATTATGTAAAAATATTGCTCAAAATTATGCTGACCGACTTGATATATCTTATTATTTTAAGGAAAATTCAGGGCCTGGAGATTCTAGGAACTACGGAATGAAAATGGCTAAAGGTGAATACTTTATAATTTTTGATTCGGATTGTATCATTCCACAAGATTATTTGACAGAAGTTGATAAAGCCTTGAAGCAAAATTATGTAGACTGTTTTGGAGGCCCGGACAGGGCTTTGGATAGTTTTTCAGATAAACAAAAAGCAATTAATTTCGCAATGACCTCTTTTCTTACTACTGGAGGAATTCGAGGCGGCTCTGAAAAAATAGGGAAGTTTCAGCCGCGAAGTTTTAACATGGGATTGTCTAAAAAAGCTTTTGAAGCATCAAAAGGATTTGGAAACATCCATCCAGGTGAAGATCCAGATCTTTCAATACGATTATGGAATCTTGGTTTTGAAACCAAATTGTTTCCTAATGCGTATGTATATCATAAAAGAAGAATTGATTGGGAAAAATTCTCTGTTCAGGTAAATAAATTTGGAAAAGCAAGACCTATATTAAATAGTTGGTACCCTAAATATAATAAACTTACTTTTTTCTTTCCATCAGTTTTTATTATTGGGTTTGCTATATCTATTTTTCTAATGCTTATTTATAATTTTGATTATCTATTACAGCTATATTTTTTATACTTTTTAATACTTTTCTTAGTGTCATCTTACCAAAGTAAGAGCATTAAAATTGGCTATTTCGCTCTTATCGCGGTATGGATTCAGTTTTACGGTTATGGCATCGGATTTATAAAATCTTTTTTTAAAGTGATTGTTTTAAAACAGAAACCACAAGAGGCTTTCCCTGAATTATTTTTCAAGATTTAATATGACAAAAATTATAGGTTTAACAGGTGGAATTGGTAGTGGGAAAACTACAATTGCCAAATATATGCATTCTTTTGGTATTCCACTCTATATTGCTGATGATCAGGCCAGAAAATTGATGGAGTCTCATGAAATTGTACATGCAATTAAAAAGAAATTTGGAGAAGTTATTTTTGACAAAGAGATACTCAATAGAGCCAAACTAGCTGAAATTGTGTTTAACGAACCTGAGAAATTAGAGGAATTAAATGCGATTATTCATCCTGCTGTAAAAAGCGATTTTAAAGAGTGGCTTTTGCAAAATAAGAGCGCTCCTTTTATCATTTACGAAGCAGCAATTTTGTTTGAAAGCGGAAACTACTTAAACTGCGATTATATAATTACTGTCGTAGCTCCTATAGATATTAGGATCGAGCGTGTGATGAAACGTGACAAAACCAGTCGCGAACTTATATTGAAGCGAATGGAAGCGCAGTGGACAGATGAGCAACGAGTTTCAAAGAGTGATTTTGTTATAGAAAATGAGGATCTTAAAACTGCAAAACAAAAAGTGGACGAAATTCTTAAAATTTTAAAGATTAAATAAAAACCCTTGCAGGTGTTAATGTTTGGTTAATGTATAATTAATTATATTGTTAAAATACTAATTTTGTTTCGATGAATAAACTTTTTTTTAGATTACTTGTTTTGTTGATGAGCTTATCCCTAATTGGGATTATTCTTGTTCAGGTGTATTGGTTTAATACGTCATTCAAGAATAATGATGAGCAATTCAAACTTCATGTTAAACAAGTTTTAGGAAACGTTGCTGATAAAATTCAAAAACAAGAAGCTTATAGTTTTTATGATAAAATAAATCATTACAAGGATAGCACAGGAAATATTCCAAAAAGAGAAGAGATAACGGAATTCTATTATGTTCAAAAGAATCCGAAAACTAATAAAACAATAGTTTATTCTAACAGTATAACTTCTGAAAATTTCAATATTTCGCCTACGTACTTTGATAAAAAATTTGATAGCGAAAAATTTAGAAGTTTTAGCTCTAAAAGAACTACAGAAGTTTATAATGATAATTCTATTGATAAATCAGGTGTTTCGCAAAGTTTGATACCAGATGTTCGAGTAGAAAAAATGGGTAATCTTGATGCACTAGACAGTGCTTCATTCGAGATATATTATAAAGATGTTACGGCTGCATTGCCAATTCAGGAACGAGTTTCAAAAGAAACTTTAACCAAACTGATACGAAAAGAACTTGAAGAGTCTGGAGTGAATACGAAGTTTGAATTTAGTGTTTACAGTAATAATTTAGCAACGAATGTAAAATCGGCTGAATTTAAGTACGATAAAAATGCAACCTATTCTATTCCGGTTTTTTCTGATAATGAAGGAAATAGTAAATACCAACTGTTAGTTACTTTTCCTTATAAAAAGAAATTTTTGTTATCTGAGTTAGTTAGTATTACCGTTCTATCAATAGTTTTTACATTAATTATTTTAATTGCTTATAGCAGCGCATTAAATCAATTAATTCGTCAACGTCAGATTTCTGAAATCAAAAATGACTTCATTAATAATATGACTCATGAGTTTAAAACGCCTATTGCAACTATCAATTTAGCATTAGACGCGATTAGAAACCCAAAGATAATTGATGATAAAGAAAAAGTATTGCGCTACTTGCAGATGATAAAAGATGAAAATAAACGGATGCATGCGCAAGTTGAAAATGTATTACGTATATCTAAATTAGAGAAGAAGGAATTAGATATTGTTAAGGAATCGCATAATGTTCAAGATATTATTAATGATGCCATTGAACATGTTAATTTGATTTTAGAAGATAGAGAAGGAGTAATCACAACGCATTTTGATGCTTTGAGGGACACAGTTTTAATTAATGATGTCCATTTTACAAATGTGATTGTAAATATTTTAGAAAATGCGATTAAATATTCACCAAATGTTCCTGTAATTGAGATTATAACTGAGAATATCAAAGATATGATCATTATAAAAGTTAAAGATAAAGGTCTTGGAATGAGTAAAGTAGCTCAGAAAAGAATTTTCGAAAAGTTTTATAGAGAGCATACAGGTGACATACATAATGTCAAAGGGCATGGTTTAGGTTTAGCGTATGTAAAAAGAATAGTTGACGACCACAACGGTCAAGTATATGTTGAAAGTGAAAAGGGAAAAGGAAGTACCTTCATAATAAAATTACCACTAATAAATTAATATATGGAAAATGTAAATAAAAAAATACTTCTTGTAGAAGACGATCTTAATTTTGGTGCAGTATTAAAAGATTATTTAATGCTAAATGATTTTGAAGTTACCTTGGCTAAAAACGGCATGGAAGGTTTTGAAAAGTTCAAAAAAGACACTTACGATTTGTGTATACTTGACGTAATGATGCCTTACAAAGATGGATATACACTTGCTAAGGAAATTCGAGAAAAAAATAATGAGGTGCCTATTATTTTCTTAACAGCAAAATCTATGAAAGAGGATGTGTTAAAAGGATACAAAGCTGGTGCTGATGATTACTTGAACAAACCTTTTGATTCTGAAGTGTTGTTGATGAAAATCAAAGCGATTATCCAAAGAAAATCTTCAGATACTAAAGCAGAACAAGTACAATTTGAATTCAATATTGGTAAATTTCATTTGAACTCTAAACTTCGTTTTTTAACCTTCAGTAATGAAGAACCAATAAAACTATCTCCAAAAGAGAACGAACTATTAAAAATGCTTATTCTTCATGAAAATGACTTGATGCCCAGAGAATTAGCGTTGACAAAAATATGGAGAGATGATAATTATTTCACATCAAGAAGTATGGATGTTTACATTGCTAAATTGCGAAAATATTTAAAACTAGATGATAATGTTGAAATCTTAAATATTCACGGTGAAGGTTTTAGATTAGTAGTTAAAAATAAAGTATCAGAATAATACTAAAGGCTTCAAGAAATTGGGGCCTTTTTCTTTTGGGGCTATTCCTGCTTTCCACTGTATCTTTTTCTTGCTAAAGACAGCAAGAAAAAGGATGTGGTTGCAATCAGGGCTTTATTTTTTTCTAATTGCTATTTTTCGGTGATGTTAAAATATAAAACTTTTTTGCTTTTTTTGTACGCATTATAAAACTTAACTGGACTTAACGTTCAATGGTTTAGTTATTATGAAATATTGAGCTTTTATCGTTTAAATGTTTATATAGAGTAAAACTTAACTGAACTTTCTAAATGGTTTAGTGAAAATTAATAGTACAATTACTTGGGATTACTCCAATTCAATTGTAGAGCAAAACAAGCTTTTTCTTCCTTTGTTATACTAAAAACAGCATCACTTGCCGAAATACTTTCGTGAATAATAACAGTGTCTTTAAATGATAATTCCTTCATGAAATTCATTTCGAAACTTTCTAATTTTTGATTGAGAATTAAGTTCTCATCGACTAAATCCATACACCATTCCAAATATTTCACATTGTTAACATGATTTACGATATCTAAATCAGATAGGAAAACTGTTTTTTCAAAAACTATTTCTTTGTCATGATTTAAACTTATCTTAGAGAATCCTTCAATTGTCGCTCTTTTTTCAGGGTAGAGTTGAAAATGCTCGTATGGTAGTGCTAGTGGTTCAGGACGACGTTTTTTTGTGTTGAAAACGGCCCAAAAAGTTTCAGAACCTACTATTTTTTCACCATTTAGATGCATTTCTAAAGCACGAACAGAACGGGAATTTTCTAGTGAATTTATCCAAGTTTTTACAGTTACTATATCTCCTGATTTTGGTAATTTAGTAATTTCAACACGCATTCTACTCAAAACCCAAGCTTGATCAAATTCCTGCATGTCCATAAAACTAATTCCTCCAGTTTCAGAATGTGCCGCCGCTGTTAGTTGCAACAGATTGCATAAGTCAGTATATTTCAAATAACCATTTGGCGCGCATTGCGTAAAATTAATAGTCCAATCTTTGCTTAATGTGGATGTGAAATTTGGTGCTACTGGCATTTGTATTTTTGTTTTTAGAATTCAGATTTAATTTATACTTGATTTTTACTACTTCAAAGAATTAATATATGTAATCAGTTTTTCTATTGGAGTTTCAAAATCGAACCATTTTGTATTTTCATTTCTTTTAAACCAAGTTAATTGTCGTTTAGAAAATCGTCTTGTGTTTTTCTTGATTTCTTCTACCGCAAAATCTAATGAAATTTCGTGATTAAAATAACTAAAAAGCTCTCTGTAACCTACAGTTTGCAATGCATTCAGCTCTTTATTAGGATATAACTTTTTCGCTTCATTTAATAGCCCTTCATGCATCATAATATCCACACGCTTATTGATGCGGTCGTATATTATTTTTCTTTCTGCTTCTAAGCCTATCAAAATGGGAGTGAAGCTTCTACTGTTTTGCTTTTGATTTAAAAAAGAGGAATAAGGTTTGCCTGAGCCAATGCAAACCTCTACAAATCGCATCATACGTTGAGGATTTAGTAAAGTCTGTGGATTCTCAATAGTTAAGGTTTTATAATAATTAGGATCTAATTGTTCTAATTTTTGTTGTAAGTGTCCAATGCCTAGTTTTTCGTAATTTGAATTAACTTCTAATCGTAAAGTAGGGTCAATTTCAGGAAATTCATCAAATCCTTTTAGTACTGCATCGACATATAGGCCAGATCCACCAACTAATATGGCGTAGTCATTCGTTAAGAATAATTCATCTAGTTTAGCGATGGCTTCTTTTTCATAGTCGCCTACGGTGTAATTTTCGAAAATCGATTTGTTTTGTATGAAATGATGTTTGGCTGAAGCAAGTTCAGCAGAGCTTGGAACAGCAGTTCCTATTGTCATTTCCTTAAAAAATTGTCGGCTGTCACAGGAAACAATTTCACAGTTAAAATGATTGGCTAGTATAATACTCCTGGAAGTTTTTCCTATGGCTGTGGGGCCAACTATTGTGATTAGATATTTCATATATTTTTAGCCCAGATAGCAAAGGAAACGCCAGAAGTAGAAAAATAACTGTGCTACTGAGGAGTTGCAGTGTATAGCTGGATTTGCTTCAGATTAATAAATTAGAGCGCTTCACCGCAATTATAGCAGTATTTAGCATTGAACTCATGTCCATCTACACCACAATTATGGCATGGATTAACTCGTTCAGGTATTGATTTTTTTACATTAAAACTTGCAAATTCAGCCGAAACTATTCCGGTGGGCACTGCTATAATTCCGTAACCCATTATCATTACTATTGAAGCAATGGCTTGTCCTAGAGGTGTAATAGGTGAAATATCACCGTATCCTACCGTTGTTAGGGTTACAATGGTCCAATATATGCTGATAGGAATACTACTGAAGCCTCCTTCTTTTCCTTCTACAACGTACATTAATGACCCAATAATTACGCTGCTCACTAACATGAAATACATAAAAATAAGAATTTTTCCTTTGCTAGCTATTAATGCTTCACGTAAATGACTGGATTGATTTGAGAATTTAGGATGTTTTAAAATTTTAAACAATCTTAATAGTCTCACGGCGCGTAAAATAGATAATACACTTGCTCCGGCAAAAAATAGCGATAAATACATGGGTAAAGTGGCCAGCAAATCAATAATTCCGTAAAAACTAAAGATGTATCGAATCGGTTTTTTAATAGATATAATCCGAAGAATATATTCGAGGGTAAAGAAAATGGTTATAATCCATTCTAAAACGATCAGTTCTACATGGTATTTTTGGTCAAAACCCTTTACTGTTTCTAGCATTACAATAATGGCACTTACCACAATTACTCCTAAAAGTACTAGATCAAATAAGCGACCGTAAGCTGTATTAGTTCCGTATATTATGATATTTACTTTCTGTCTGAAGGTGTCAAATTTTGACTTCATTCTTTCCATAAATCAATTGTTGATTAATACACGTTTAGAATTTTATCGTTTTTATTGATTTACTTTTTCGGATGTGCCCTTGAATAATACTCTTTGTGTCTCGATTGTTTTGCATGGGAATAATAATATTTCTCAAGATTTCGATAGTATGGACTTGGTAGTTCAAATCATAAAAAGCATATCCTTTATAGATGCCGTTTTCTATTAAAACTGCTGATCGCTCACTTATATTTCTTCCTTTGTCGGTAAGAATCATATTTTGATTTTCAAATGTATTTTTTTCGATAAACTCGTGTACTCTGGCGTTATAAATTTCTGGCGATACTGCGCCAATGCATGCGCCATCGCACTCCTTTATGCTATATTGAAAACAATTTGTTTTTGTATGGTACAAACCTGTTAGTTTTTGGCATAAATTATAATGTGATGTTATTCTGAATAAGGTGTTTTTTGCTTCTTGCAATGACGAAAATGAAGTTATTTCTCTTTTACGGCCGTCAGCTTTTTGAATTTTAAGATTTAAATATCCTTTCTCATCCTTTTCTGCATATAATGCATATTGAAAAATACTCTTTCGTTGCGCTCTATTTAATATAGGTTTATTGATTTTTATCTCTTGACTCTCTTTCAGTAAAGCAATTAGTTCGCTTCCCGTTTCCTCATAGGACACGGTAAAAACCTGCGCTTGAATTTTTTTACATTTAGCTGATGTACCTGTAAAATGCTGATTAATTCGCTTTTTTATATTTCGGCTTTTGCCAATGTAAATTACATTACCTTTTTCATTGTGAATATAATACACACCAGTAGTTGAAGGTAAGCTTGAGATTATATCTAACAGTTGTGGTGCTATGCCTTTTTCGACTTCGAGTTTGATAAAATCTTTTACGATTTCTTTTTCGATATCTTTTTCTAAAAGTATTTTGAATAACTTAATAGTTGCTAGCGCATCGCCACTTGCACGGTGTCGGTCTGCCATAGGAATTCCTAATGCGCGAACTAGCTTTCCTAAACTATGAGAAGGTTGTTCCGGCAGCAATTTTTTAGATAATTCAACGGTGCAAAGCGTTCTAGCTTCGAAATTATAACCTAAACGCCTGAATTCTGTTCTTAAAATTCGATAGTCAAATGAAGCGTTATGAGCAACAATCACGCAGTCATTAGTTATTTCGATAATACGTTTTGCAACTTCAAAAAATTTAGGTGCTGAGATTAGCATAGCGTTGTTTATGCCAGTCAGTTTTACTACAAAGGGCTGAATGGGAATTTCCGGATTGACCAAGCTGATGAATTGATCGACCACCTCATGACCATCAAATTTATAAATGGCGATTTCAGTAATTCCTTCTTCGTTAAATTGTCCCCCAGTGGTTTCTATGTCAAGTATTGCGTACAAATTTCAGTGTTCAGTGTTCAGTATTCATTGTTTAGTAATTAATCTTACATTTCTAATCTTATTTTTTAAATCTAAAATCAAAAATAGTTAATCTGAGATTCGCATTTATTTTCTCCCGCCAAAGATACTACTTCCTATTCGAACCATTGTGCTTCCGCAATCAATTGCGAGTTGATAATCGCCAGACATTCCCATTGAGATGGTATTAAGTTGGCAATTTGTAGTTTTCGTGACTTGAAGCTTATCAAAAATAGTTTTTAAGTGTGTAAATTCTTTCTTAATTTGGTTTTGATTAGCTGTAAATGTTGCCATTCCCATTAAACCAATGACCCTAATGTTTTTTAATCCTTGAAATATAGTAGAGGAGAGAAGTAAAGCTAACTCATCTTCGTCTAGTCCAAATTTAGTTTCCTCTTCTGCAACGAATATTTGAAGTAAGCAATCAATTGTTCTGTTGTTTTTTTTTGCTTGTTTGTCGATTTCCTGTAATAATTTCAAGCTATCAACTCCGTGGATTAGATTTACAAATGGTGCCATGAATTTGACTTTATTCGTTTGAACGTGACCAATCATGTGCCACTGAATGTCTTTTGGCATCATTTCCCATTTTTCAACCATTTCCTGAATTTTGTTTTCTCCAAAAACACATTGACCTGCTTCATAAGCTTCCATTAAATCTGAAACGGGTTTCGTTTTTGAAACTGCAACAAGTGTCACTTGTTTTGGTAAAGTTGATTTTATAGAGAGTAAATTTTGTTCTATTGACATTTTTCAATCTTTTAAATATTTATAATTGCAAATCTAAAATTCATAAATCACTAATCCACTTCGGAATTTTGGTTCAATATATGTGCTTTTTGGAGGCATAATCTGATTGGCATCCGATAAAGCTTTTATTTCTTGAATATTTGATGGAAATAATAAGAAACCGACTTTAAATTCTCCTTGGTCAATTTTATTTTTCACTTCTAATATTGATTGCTTTCCTGAGAGATATTCAATTCGTTCATCATTACGTAGGTCTTCAATGCCGAGAATGGGCAAGAGTACTTTTCTATATAATATTTGAGCATCTAAACTCTCCAATGCATTATTGAATATATTATTTTCTTCTCTTAAAATTAAGCTGTAAAAATCATGGTCAAGATACATTCCGAAATGTTTTTTTTCTAAAGGTTTAAAAGGCTGCTGGAATTTAATTTCAACAATAAAATTCTTTTCTATAGCTTTTATAAAATCTCGTTTAGATAAACCATTCAAATCTTTTACAAGTCGATTGAATTCGTATATTTTAACATTATTCTCGGAAATTAAATAGCTTAATATATGATTTTTAGAAGGGTTTTCTAAAACTTCATTCTCATTAGAAAGTAATTTTAAAGCCTCTGTGCGATGATGTCCGTCAGCTATATAAAGGCTTTCTGTTTTACTAAAAATATTTTGAAGCCAATTGATTTCTAAGGTATCGTCAATTTTCCATAAATAATGGATTTCTTTCTTAGTAGTTGAAAATTCAAAATCGGCTAGTTTTTGAGAGCAATTATAAATCCAATTTTCAATGGTTTTATTGTCCGGATATGTCATTAAAACGGGCTCTGTGTTGAACTCCGTATATTGCATATAGTTTTTCAATAGCTGAACTCTAAATTCAATTATGTCTTCGTGTTTTTTAATGATATTATTGCAGTAATCCTCCACGCTTGTTCCTACAATAATTCCTGTGAATGAATGCGTTTTAGTAACGATTTTGTGAATATAAATAGCAGGCTTGTTGTCTTTGATTAAAATAATTTCATTTTTGAACTCTTGATATTTTTGGTGTACTTGTCGATATCTTTTTTCAAAAGAAACCGTTTCTTGATTGGTGTACGCTGGTTTTAAAATATGTAAAAAAGATAATGGGTTAAAATCTAATTGCGCGGCTAATTCGGCATTTACATATTCTTCATAGGAACGACAAGTTACCAAGCAAACTTTATCTCGAGTAGGTCTTACTGCTTGAAAAGGAACTATTTTAGCCATAAGTTTGTGAAAAAAAAATTAAAAGCCGAAGATCTCAACAAACTAATGTCAAGACTTTCGACTTTTCAAAAATGAAGACTATTTAAATTGTTTAGAAATTTTTTCTGCTTTTTTACTTTCGCTATAGTCGTAGAAACCTTCACCGGATTTCACACCCATTTTACCGGCACGAACCATGTTTACTAATAAAGGACAAGGAGCGTATTTTGGATTTTTGAAACCATCATACATTACATTCAAAATTGCCAAGCAAACATCAAGTCCAATGAAATCAGCTAATTGTAAAGGCCCCATTGGGTGGCCCATACCTAATTTCATTACTGTATCAATTTCGTAAACACCTGCTACTTTATTGTATAAAGTTTCGATAGCCTCATTAATCATAGGCATCAAAATTCTATTTGCAACAAATCCAGGATAGTCATTTACTTCAACAGGAGTTTTTCCTAATTTTTCAGATAAATCCATGATGATTTTCGTCACCTCGTCTGAAGTGTTGTAACCACGAATGATTTCAACGAGCTTCATAATAGGTACGGGATTCATGAAGTGCATTCCTATTACTCGTTCTGGATGCGTTACAACAGCTCCTATTTGTGTTATAGAAATTGAAGAAGTATTGGACGCTAGAATAGTATTGTGAGAACAAGCTTCATTCAATTGCTTGAAAATATTTAATTTTAATTCTACATTTTCAGTTGCCGCTTCCACTACTAGATCTACTCCTACAACTCCATCTTTGATATCAGTGTAAGTTATGATGTTAGTAATAGTTTTTACTTTATCTTCTTGTGTGATTGTTCCCTTAGCTACCATTCTGTCAAGATTAGCGGCAATCGTATTCATTCCTTTATCCAATGATTTCTCAGAAACATCAATTAATTTTACAGTGAAACCACTTTGTGCAAAGGTGTGGGCGATTCCATTTCCCATTGTTCCTGCTCCAATAACTGCTATTATTTTCATTATTTATTTTTTATGATTCAATGTTCAACATTTTAAACTGGAGTGCACTAAATTTCTATAGTTATCTATTTATTTTTTAAAACAATCAATAATTTGATAAGCCACTCTTAGTGCTTCAGTTGCTTGTTCTAATGTTACAACAGGTTCTGTATCATTGATTATGGCATCTGCAAAAGATTCTAATTCGTCAAGAATTGCATTGTTTTGTTCTACATCTGGATTGGAGAAATAGATTTGCTTTTTTACACCTTCTGCATTTTGTAAAATCATATCAAAATCACCAGGAACTTCCGGCGCATCTTTCATTTTTACCACTTCACATTTCTTTTCGAGGAAATCAACAGATATGTAAGCATCTTTCTGGAAAAAACGAGATTTACGCATGTTTTTCATCGAAATTCTACTAGCTGTCAAATTGGCTACACAACCATTTTCAAATTCAATTCGAGCATTTGCAATATCTGGAGTATCACTAATAACAGACACACCACTTGCGTTAATATTTTTCACTTTAGATTGTACAACACTTAAAATAGCATCAATATCATGAATCATCAAATCTAGCACTACCGGTACATCAGTACCACGAGGATTGAATTCAGCCAGACGATGAGTTTCAATAAACATGGGGTTTTCGATCATGTTTTTTGTAGCTATAAATGCTGGATTGAAGCGTTCTACGTGCCCCACTTGACCTTTAATGTTATATTCGTTTGCTAATGCAATGATTTCATCAGCTTCTTCTACCGTGTTTGAAATTGGTTTTTCTATAAAAACATGCTTGCCAGATTTGATAGCAACTTTAGCACATTTGTAGTGAGAAAGAGTAGGGGTAACAATATCAATAACATCAACTGCATGTATAAGAGTGGCGATTGTACTAAAATGTTTATAGCCAAATTCTTTAGCAACTTTTTCAGCATGCTCCTGATTTGGGTCATAAAAACCGACTAATTCGTATTTTTCAGATTGTTGTAGTAAACGCAAATGTATTTTTCCTAAGTGCCCAGCACCTAATACTCCAATTTTTAGCATAATGATGTTCTTTCTACAAAAATAGCAATTAAAATTAAAATTCCATTTACTAAAGCCTCAAAATCCATTTAATTTATAATAATTTGATTAGGAATTTTGCACTTGTTTTTTGTTTTTATTCCCTCTATTTTTACCAAAAAAACAATATTTAATTTTGAAAGATACAGCCAAACATCAAGGACTTCGCAATCAATTAGTAAACGTTTTAGAGCAAAAAGGAATTACTGATAAAAGTGTTTTGGATGCAATAAAAAAAGTACCAAGGCACTTGTTTTTGAATTCTAGTTTTGAAGATTACGCATATCAAGACAAAGCGTTTCCTATTGGAGCTGGTCAAACAATATCGCAACCTTACACCGTTGCCTTTCAGTCCCAATTATTAGAAGTAAAAAAAGAGCATAAAATATTAGAAATAGGAACTGGTTCTGGTTATCAAACGGCGGTTTTATGTAGTATGGGCGCTAAAGTCTATAGTATTGAGCGACAAAATGAATTGTTCAAGAAAACCTCGAATTTATTCCCAAAACTAAATATTCGTCCTAAACATCTTTCTTTTGGGGATGGTTATAAAGGATTGCCAAACCATGCTCCATTTGACAGTATCATTGTTACAGCGGGAGCTCCATTCATTCCGCAGCCATTGATGGCGCAGCTTAAAGTAGGAGGAAGACTCGTAATCCCTCTTGGTGAGGATGTTCAAATTATGACGTTACTTATTCGAGTTAATGAAACTCAATTTGAGAAACATGAATTTGGAGAGTTTCGATTCGTTCCCTTATTAGAAGATAAAAATTAAGAATATCATAGCTTTTTCAAGGGTTGGTTTTTAAATTTTTTCGACACTAATTACACAAATTAAAAACTTTAAGAAATAAAATAATTACACGAATTCTCTATTTCATAAGAATTTGTGTAATTAAAAGGAAATGTTATTCGTGGTAATTTGTGAAATTCCTATCTAACTTTTAATAAGTAAATGCCTTGAACTACTGAAACACTATAGAAGTAAAATATGATTTTTATTGTCCAATAATCTCAATGTAATGCTCTAAACTTTCTTTTTCTGTTTGCGCTATAAAAATAATAAAATCTTCTTTGTTGTTTTTGGTTTGTGCAGTTTCAAGTGATTGATAGTACTGCATTCTATTTTCATAATCACCTTTGATATTAGCAATTATGTAGCCATTTTGCAATAAAATCAAATTCATCACTAATTGAGAAGTTCGTCCGTTTCCATCAATAAATGGATGAATTGTAACTAAACGCTCGTGCATTTCAGCAGCTAAAACAATAGGATGAATTTTATTTTTGTTTGTTTCATACCAAATAAAAAAATCTTCCATTTCCTTAGCAACCATATGAGGTTGTGGCGGCATGTAGGTACTTCCTTTTAAAATCACTTGCACTTTTCGATAGCGTCCGGCATTTTGAGGATGAATCCCTCTCAATATTAAATTATGAATCGATAAAACTTCGCGCTCATCTAGTGGCGTGTTTTTTTGAGCCAAATCTTTGATAAAAGCTATAGCTTCTTGATGATTAATTGCTTCCAGATGTTCTCGCATGCTTTTTCCAGAAATCGTTACACCTTCATTGATAACCAAATCCGTTTCACGAAGCGTCAGCGTGTTTCCTTCAAAACGATTGCTTTCAAAAGTATATTCTAGTTCTAATGCTTGAGTAATGCTAGTGCTTTCATACTGACGAAATGTATCTAGTTTTGTTTTTAAAACATCTATTTCGGCCAAAATTTTCTGTAATGCTTCGGATAATGTTTTAGTAGTTGACTTCCTTTGGTATCGAATTTCTTGTTCGGCAACTAATAAAGCTTTTAATGCAAATTCATCTTGACCAATTTCATAAAGAATTTTTTCTTTAAGCCAAGCGACCATCATTGTTTCTAAATCTATTTCTAACAATGAAGCTAGTTTGATAACTTGTTCTCGTGTAGGTTTTCTAGCGCCACTTTCAAATTTACTTATCAAAGCTTGGTCAATACCTAAAAGTTGCGCCACTTCTCTGGTTTTGAGACCTTTTTGGTCTCTGCCATTTTTAAGAAGTGTTTTCATATTTAGAGGTTGATTTAAAATGTCGTGACAGATTTAGTCATTTTATAATGACAAAAAAAACACATTAAAATATTTTACCAATTTTTAAAATGATTTTTTTATTCTATCAAGATCTCTTTTAGTGTCTTGTTCTTTCAAAGATTCACGTTTGTCATACGTTTTCTTTCCTTTACAAAGCCCAATTTGTAGTTTTGCTAGTCCTTTTTCATTAGTAAACAATTTTAAAGGAACTATCGTCAATCCTTTTGCTTGTACACTTTTGAGTAAACCTTTTAATTCTTTTTTATTTAAAAGTAATTTACGTTCGCTTCTGGCTTTATGGTTGAATTGATTACCAAAAGTATATTCCTCAATATAAGTATTGATAGCAAAGAGTTCATTATTACTAAATTCACAGAAACTCTCCGTGATATTAGCTTTTCCTAATCGAATCGATTTTATTTCGGTGCCGGCTAAAACTATTCCAGCAGTAAATGTTTCGATTATTTCATAGTCGAATTTGGCTCTTTTATTGAATATATTTATTGTTTTTAGCATAGTGGTGCAAAGGTATGATAAAAAAGAAAAGATTGGTAATAATGGATAATAATTAGATTTAGGAACGTGCGTTCTAGCGTAATTTTAATAATTGATGACTGACAATGTCGTCAATTAGCGTCACAATATAAAGATTTCCAAAAGTTAAATCATCAATTTCAGGATAAATACTTTGATTTACCATTGCATTTACAAAATTAGGGATTGTGTTACTATGACCTACAATTAAAACTTTATTACCTACATTTTCCTTTTTGAAAGATTCAATATTGATAGTTTTAGGATCGTATTTTGTAATGCTACGTTTTTGGCTTTTAGCTGTAGGTACAACAGTTTGGAGTGTTCTTTTATAATCAGTAGAGTAGATTGCATCAAATTTAATTTTGGAAAATAATTCTTCCCAAGTTTTTGCTCTTTCAAAACCAGTTTCAGATAAATCAGGATTTTTAGTATTATCTACTTTCTCACCATGCCTTATAAAATAATAAGTTGTTGTTGTGTTTTGTCCAAAAATAGTTTGCAAAACAAAAAATGCAATTATTAAGAAATATCTTTTCATTGGAAGTAATTTTAAAAATTGTTATTTTTTGATTTTATATATTTGTAAAATGGAAAATTCAAAATCAAAAGATCCTCTTCACGGAATTACACTACTAAAAATAGTGGAGCAATTAGTCGCCCATTACGGATTTGACACGCTGGGAGAATTAATTAAGATCAAATGTTTTACCGATAATCCTAGTGTAAGATCTTCGTTAACCTTCCTGCGCAAAACAGATTGGGCCAGAAAGCAAGTGGAAGATTTGTACATTAAATCACTATCTAAATTTACGACGTAGTGTATCGCTAGTTGATCTTGTAAGAAATCATTACGCCGCCGCGGTATGGTATCCATTCGCCGCTTTTATTCCAATTTTTTGCTTTTTCATAGCGTTCGCCAGTGCTAATGTTGTATCCATGATAAAACCCTTGATGATTTCCAGCACCTAAAAAGCAGTCTAGCATAAAACGATCATTAATTTTTTTCTGATATCCAATAGTAGCTCCTACTACGTATCCTAAACCTTTTTCATAAAGATCTGTATTCAGATAATTCCATTTTTGGAAATTGTATAAAGTTAAACCGATGTGCGCGCCCGCGTAAAAGCCATTATATTTTTCTTGAAAATGATAGCGATATTCAGGTATAAACGTGTAAAATTCTCTTGGTTTTCCATTCACAGATTTCCAAGGAGAACCCAAGATGTCAAATTGAAAAGTTGATTTATGTCCAATACTAGTTTCAATAGCTACATTTGGAACTGTTAGTAAAGTAGTCAATGCATTTACTTTTACGTACGTTTGACTAGTACAAAGAGCACTAATTAGAAGGAGAGAGAGTAAAAATATTTTTTTCATAAAGAGGATTATCTAATACTTTTGCCTGATTAAGTAGTCATAAAATAAACAGCGGCAAATGTAAAGATTAATGTTTTGGGATTATTAGTATTAAATTTAAATTAACAGTTTTACTTATTCCTTATTTAAAAGCGAATAAATAACACTATCGTAAAAACGTCCATCATGAAATTCGTTTTCTTTTAAATGTGCTTCTTTAACGAAGCCATTCTTTTTTAGCACACAAGCAGAAGCTTCATTATCAGGATCGATAACTGCCTCAATTGAATGTAGTTTCATTATTTCAAAACCGTATTTCACTACTTCTTTTACCGCCTCTGTGACAATACCTAGACCATTGAATTCAGGAAGAATCATATATCCAATTTCGGCACGATAATTTTCTAGTTGGATTCTATAGTGACCAATTACTCCAATAAGTTTTGGATTTCCTTTTAAAGTAATTGCCCAATTAATACCTTCATTATTTTGAATTTTAGTCTCAATCATCAAGATGTGAGCTAAAGCATCCTCCTCATTTTTTAGTAATGGTCTTGGAATGTATTTCATCGTTTCAGGATTAGATCTCAAGGATAAAATTTCTTTACAATCATTATTATTTACTCTTCTTAAAAGCAAACGTTCAGTTTCTAAATTGTGAAAGGGATGGAAATTTACAGCTAACATAGATTCAATATTATAAGATTGTAATTTGGTATTGCGATTTGAAGGTTTGTTCTGGTTCTAAAACTATAATGCCTTCTTTTTTAAATAGATCTCCAGAACTTTGGGTGGTATCAGAATATCCAAACCAAGGTTCGATACAAAGAAAAGGAGCATTGATTTTTGTCCAAATACCTAAGTTGGGGAAATCTTCAAAACTCACTTTCAAAAATGGTTTGTTATTTTCTAAAATAGTTAAGGAATTGGATTCTAAAGTCTTTAAAATCAAAGCGTCATTTTTGAATAATTCATAATTCAAAGAGACTTTTTTATCTTTTAACTCTAATGATTTTGTTTCGTGCGAAATTAAATTATTTGCTAAAAGGTAATAGTTTAAAGATTCTTGTTTTTCAAACTCAAGCGAATAGTTTTCAAATTGATTTGGTAAAGCAAAAGCAGGATGTCCACCAATTGAAAATGGTAAAGTCACTCCACTGATGTTAATTACTTTATATTCAATAGTTAAACTAATGTCATTTAAAGTGTAAATGATTTGAAGTTCAAACTCAAAAGGATATGATTTTCGTGATTCGGTAGAAGAGTGTAATGAAAAAACAGCACAATTCTCCTGTTTTTCTACTAATTTGAACTCCATATCTCTTGCAAAACCATGCCTCGATAAATGAAAATCAATATGATTATAATGATATGTATCATTTTTTAAGGTTCCCACAATAGGGAATAAAATAGGGGAGTGTTTACCCCAAATATCAGTATTACCTTCCCAGATATATTCTTTATTATCATTGTCCTTTAAGGAACATAACTCGGCACCTAAACTTTTAATTTCAGCGGTAAGAATTGAATTTTTAATTGAAGTCTTCAAAATAATTGGTACAATTGAATTTATTAATAGGTAAATGTATTTTAAATTTTTTCAAAATGGAAACTATTTAGAATTGAATATTCCTTGAAATTTTGCTAAATCACATTCTATTCTTAGGATATAATTTAGATTTACGTTTATTTTTCATTTATTTGCTATAAAAATAGTAAAAAATGAAAAACATTCGCTTCGGAGTCATTATACAATTGACTTTATTAATGGGGATTACGTCTACATGGGCACAACAAACCCAAAAAAACGGATCAATCAGTCCTATTTCGAATTATGATTATCATGATGCTTTTGCACCATTTTTTTATTCGAAAAACGGAACAGCAACAAGATCTGCAAGTGGCCAGCCAGGTGCTGAATATTGGCAAAACAGAGCTGATTATAAATTGGCGGCAAAATTAAATGAATCGAATAATGAAATCGTAGGATCTGGAATAATTACTTACACTAATAATAGTCCGGATAAAATGTCATTCGTTTGGATGCATTTAGATCAAAATTTATTCAAAGCTGATTCTCGTGGAAATGCCGTTGTTCCAGTTTCAGGAAGTCGTAATGGAGCGCAAGGTCAAGTTTTTGACGGTGGTCATAAAATAAAATCAGTTAAGGTGATTAGTACTAACAAGGGAAAATCTACAGAAACTGATTCTAAGTTTCTTATTACTGATACCAGAATGCAAGTTTTTCTACCGCAAGAATTAAAATCTAAAGGTGGTTCTGTTACAATAAAAATCGATTTTTCATATATATCTCCTATCGAAGGTTCTGATAGAACCGGAGTTTTGGACACTAAAAACGGTAAAATATTTACTATTGCTCAGTGGTATCCTAGAATGTGCGTGTATGATGACGTTAGAGGCTGGAATACGAATCCATATTTAGGAGCTTCAGAGTTTTACTTAGGATACGGTGATTTTGATGTGAGCATTACTGCTCCTTCAAATCACATTGTAGTAAGTTCAGGGGAACTGTTAAACCCTACTGCAGTTTATTCTGCTGAAGAACAAAAGCGTTTAGCACAAGCAAAATTGAGTGATAAAACTGTTTTTATACGTACTGCTGAAGAGGTAGCTAATATGTCAAAAAACACTACTAACGCTACTAAAACTTGGAATTTTAAGATAAAAAACTCTCGCGATGTTTCGTGGGCATCTTCTGCAGCATTTATCTTAGATGGTGCTAAAATTAATTTACCAAGTGGTAAAAAGTCGTTAGCACTTTCAGCTTATCCAGTAGAAAGTGCAGGAAACGATGCATGGGGACGCTCGACAGAATATACAAAAGGCTCAATCGAAAATTATTCTAAAAGATGGTTGGAATATCCGTATCCAGTAGCTACAAATGTAGCAGGAAATGAAGGTGGAATGGAATACCCAGGTATCGTTTTTTGTAGTTGGGAATCTAAAGGAGCTGATTTATGGGGAGTTACTGATCATGAATTTGGTCATATCTGGTTTCCTATGATCGTAGGTTCAAATGAAAGAGTTTTTGGATGGATGGATGAAGGGTTTAATACTTTTTTAAATTCTGTGAGTTCAGCTGATTTTAATAATGGTGAATACAAAGAGCCAAAGGCTGATATGCATCAAAGAGCGGATTACTATACAAATCCGAATCTTGAAACCATAATGAGTTCTCCTGACAATATGAAAGAAGCTAATATTGGAGTTTTAGCGTATTCAAAACCAAGCTCAGGATTGATTATTTTGCGTGAGCAAGTACTAGGTGAAGAGCGTTTTGATCGTGCTTTACGTACTTATATAGAGCGTTGGGCATATAAACATCCTACTCCAGATGATTTCTTCAGAACTATCGAGAATGTGGCTGGAGAAGATTTAAGTTGGTTTTGGAGAGGTTGGTTTCAATACAACTGGCGTTTAGATCAAGGAATCAATAGTATTAAATACGTGAAAAATGATCCAAAACAAGGAGTTGTAATTTCAATTGAAAACTTCGAGAAAATGGCAATGCCGGTTACTTTAGATGTAAAAACCAAAAGCGGAAAAGTAACTCGTGTCAATTTACCAGTGGAAGTTTGGCAAAAAAATAAAGCTTGGTCTTTCAAACATGATTCTACCGAAGAAATTGAAAGCATCACTATCGATCCAGATCGCGTTCTTCCAGATAGCAATTCAGCTAATAATACATGGACGTCAGATAAAGGATTAATTGAGAAAGATGTAATTCTTGATGGTTATTTGGGAGTTTATTCAACTAAAATGGCGCCATTAAAAATTACTTTTTCTGAGAAAAGAGGAGCATTAAATGTTTCAATAGTTGGTTATCCTAACTTTTCAGTTGAATCGATTGGGAACAACACTTTCGAATCGAAACAAGCGGGTCTAAAATTTGAATTTAATGACAGTTTGAATGGATTTACTATGTTGACTTCTGAAGGGCAAAAAGTACCATTTACTAAAGATAAATAGTTTCTAGAGCTCAAATAAAAAAGACTTGTAGATTAATTCTACAAGTCTTTTTTTTGTTTATCCTATTTTATATTCTGAAATTTATTCAGGAATTTGCTGGCTTAAACAGTGTAATGTGCCAAAACCCCAAATAAAATCAGTACAACTAATCCCTATGATTTCTCGATCAGGGAAACATTCTGAAATTATATTTAAAGCTACTCGATCATTTGAATCGTTGAAAGTAGGAACCAACACTGAATTGTTTAAAATCAAGAAATTAGCATAACTAGCCGGTAATCTCAATCCTTCAAAATCCAAACGTTTTGGCATTGGTAAAGCCACAATTACAGGTGATTTACCATTTTCTAATTTAGCATTTTGTAACCTTTTTAAGTTGTCTTGCAAAGGTTTGTAGTTATGATCTTGTGGATCAGTTTCTACAATAGTAACAATGGTATCTTCGTTTACAAAACGGCATAAATCATCAATATGTCCGTGTGTATCATCGCCTTCAACGCCGTCACCTAGCCAAATAACATTTGTGATTCCAAGATATTCTTTGAAGACTGCTTCGTAATCTTCTTTGCTGAAATTTGGATTCCTAACTTGTATATCAGGATGCATCAAACACTCTTCTGAAGTCAATAAAGTACCTCTACCATTGGTATCAATCGCACCGCCTTCAACAATTACTGGTTTCCCTTTATAAATTACTTGCGTAACAGGAATATTTAGAAACTCGCCTACTTTAGTGGGAACATGTTTGTCTAATTGAATGTTTTTGTACTTTGCCCAACCATTAAAATTAAAGTTTAATGCTTCTCTATGCTCTCCGTTTTTAACGATAATAGGACCAGAATCACGCATCCAACTTCTATTCGTTTTTTGAATGATATAGGAAACTTTGCTTAGATCTACATGAGCAGTTTCGAGCATTACGCTAACTTTCTCCTTTTGATTCTCATCAGCTACCATTAAAAACACTTCCTCGAAAGTAGCTACTTTTTTAATGAATTCTACGAAAGCCCATTTAACGGCTTCGTATTTACCTGGCCAATCATTGCCATTATGTGGAAAACAAAGTAAAATCCCTTGTTGCTTTTCCCATTCTGCAGGAAATCTTCTGTTATTTGTACTCATAAATTAATCTATTGCTCTTTTTGTAATGTCACCAAAAGCGTCAATTCTTCTATCTCTAAAAAATGGCCAGTTCTGACGTACATTTTCTTGTAAATCTAAATCAACTTCTGCGATAAGTATTTCTTCTTTATCATGTGAGGCTTGCGCCAAAATTTCACCTTGTGGTCCCGCAATAAATGAAGCTCCCCAAAACTGTATTCCATCTGTATCAGGTAAATATTGCTCTAAACCTATTCTGTTTGCTGCAGCTACATATACACCATTTGCAACAGCGTGACCTTTCATTACATTCATCCAAGCGCCATATTGGTTCTCGCCATACTGCTCTTTTTCCCCTGGATGCCATCCAATAGCTGTTGGATAAAATAAAACTTCTGAACCGCCTAAGGCAGTCAAACGAGCCGCTTCTGGATACCACTGATCCCAACAAATCAATGTTCCAATTTTTCCTTTTTTAGTAGGAATAGTTTTGAAACCTAAATCACCAGGAGTAAAATAGAATTTCTCGTAGAAATGAGGATCGTCTGGTATGTGCATTTTACGATACAAACCTGCTTCAGAGCCATCAGTATCAATGATATAAGCACTATTGTGATAAATACCTGCCATTCTCTTTTCGAAAAAAGGAACGATTATTACAACGCCTAACTCTTTTGCTAAAGCGCTAAAAGCAGTAAACGAAGTACTATATAAAGGCTCAGCTAATGCAAAATTATCTACATCTTCGCTTTGGCAAAAGTAATGACTACTATATAATTCTGGTAGCGAAATCACTTCGGCACCAAGTTTAGCAGCATCACGAACCCAACTTAAACATTTTTTTAGGTTGTTTTCGGCAATATCGTTAAGATTTAGTTGAATAACTGCTATTTTGTATTTCTTGTTTGGCATGGCTAAAAAAATTTAACTGCAAAAATAGTGAATTTTACAGCGATTATAAAATTGAGTATTGGGAAAAGTATAAATTAGCTATGAGTTTGTTGCACTGCATTTTAACAACTAAAATTGAATGAAAAAATAATTATACAATTGTGGAATCAGTAACTAATCAATTTTTTAAACACGTTTATTAGGTTAAAAAGTTAATTTTATATTGGTGTAAATAAAAAGTAGAGCGTTTATTTTTGTATATTTAGTAAAGCTTTTTAAGTAAAAAGCTTCTCCTGAAAAAGTGTGAATTTGTAACTAATTTAAATTTTAAAAATATGTCAGATGAATTCAAAATAATTGATAAAGAAGATATAGAACTTCTTAAATTTCCTGTTTCAGATGTTCTTGAAGACGATAGCGAGAAAAAAACTAGGATTGGTGAAATTAATAGGGCTTTAGCATTAGGTAATTTAGAGCATTCTAAAATTCAAATTTTCTTTGAAGATACTGAAACTAAATATAAAGTAGATACTACAGTTTGGGCTGTTACAGATAAAAATGTTGTTTTAAAACAGGGCGTTAGAATTCCAATTAATAGAATTTATAAGCTGTTTTAATTCTTTACTCTAGCGTATAAAAAAAATCACCAGCTGTCCTACTGGTGATTTTGATCAACTTTGCCAAAGTTCTAAACTTTGGCAAAGTTTTTTATTTAATTGACTAACTCGGTTTGATTTCTAAAAACTAATTTTCCATCAAACGCATCAATTAGAACAATGCTATCTGTAGTGATTTTACCAGATAATATTTCTTTCGAAAGCTCATTAAGAACATCTCTTTGAATAACTCTTTTCACTGGTCTAGCTCCAAATTGCGGATCATATCCTTTCTCTGTCAAATAAGCAATTGCTTCAGGAGTAGCATCCATTGTTATGCCTTGAAGTGCAAGCATTTTAGTAACACTTTTAAGTTGTAAACTTACAATTTTAGCAATGTTTTCATTGGTAAGTGGCGTAAACATTACAATTTCATCAATACGATTGATGAATTCTGGACGAACCGTTTGCTTCAATAAACCTAGTACTTCTACTTTTGCAGCTTCAGTTGCAGCTTCTACACCACCTTTTAGATTCTCAAATTTATCCTGAATGATTTGGCTTCCCATATTGGAAGTCATGATGATAATTGTATTTTTAAAATCGGCTAGACGTCCTTTATTATCTGTCAAACGTCCTTCATCTAGTACTTGAAGCAAAATATTAAACGTATCAGGATGTGCTTTTTCAATTTCGTCTAATAAAATTACAGAATACGGTTTTCTTCTCACCGCTTCTGTTAATTGCCCACCTTCATCATAACCCACATATCCCGGAGGCGCACCAACTAGGCGGCTTACACTATGACGTTCTTGATATTCGCTCATGTCAATTCTAGTCATTGCATTTTCATCATCAAATAGATATTCGGCTAACGCTTTTGCTAATTCTGTTTTTCCTACTCCTGTGGTTCCAAGGAAAAGGAAAGTTCCAACAGGCTTTTTCATATCCTGCAAACCAGCGCGGCTTCGGCGAACTGCGTCACTTACTGCCTCAATAGCTTCCTCTTGACCTACGACACGTTGATGTAATTCAGCTTCCAGTTTAAGTAGTTTTTCACGTTCCCCTTGAAGCATTTTCATAACTGGAATTCCTGTCCATTTTGCTACTACTTCAGCAATGTCCTCGCGAGTAACTTCTTCTTTTATCAATGAAGTTCCAGATTGATTTTCTTGTAATTCTTTGATTAGAATGTCTAATCTTTCCTGCGCTTCTTTGATTTTACCGTAACGAATTTCAGCTACTTTTCCATAATCACCATCACGTTCTGCACGTTCTGCTTCATATTTAAAGTCTTCAATTTCTGTTTTTACCGTTTGAATGTTATCAACTACATCTTTTTCAGATTTCCATTTAGCATAAATTTCGTTACGATCTTCTTTGAGATTAGCCAAATCCATTCCCAAAATTTTGAGTTTGCTTTCGTCCTTTTCTCGTTTGATCGCTTCGATTTCAATTTCTAACTGCATGATTTTTCGATCTAAAACATCTAATTCTTCGGGTTTTGAGTTGATTTCCATACGCAGTTTTGAAGCCGCTTCATCCATTAAGTCAATCGCTTTGTCTGGAAGAAAACGGTTCGTAATGTAACGTTGTGATAATTCAACAGCAGCAATAATGGCGTCATCTTTTATTTGAACTTTATGATGCGTCTCGTATTTTTCCTTAATACCACGCAAAATAGAAATGGCACTTTCTGTATCTGGTTCTTCGACCATTATTTTCTGGAAACGTCTTTCTAATGCTTTATCTTTTTCAAAATATTTTTGATATTCATCTAATGTTGTCGCACCAATAGCGCGAAGTTCTCCACGAGCCAAAGCTGGTTTTAAAATATTAGCAGCGTCCATAGCACCTTCGCCACCACCAGCACCTACAAGCGTATGAATTTCGTCAATGAATAATACAATATCACCTTCAGAAGAAGTTACTTCTTTAACGACAGCTTTCAAACGCTCTTCAAATTCTCCTTTGAATTTTGCACCAGCAATCAGCGCTCCCATATCTAGCGAATAAACGATTTTGTCTTTTAAATTATCTGGAACATCTCCGTCCACAATTCGATGTGCTAAACCTTCTGCAATGGCGGTTTTACCCACTCCAGGTTCTCCCACTAGCATTGGGTTGTTTTTAGTTCTACGCATTAAAATCTGTAATACACGACGAATTTCTTCATCACGTCCTATCACTGGATCTAGTTTTCCATTTCGAGCTAATTCATTTAGGTTTTTTGCGTATTTATTTAGAGAGTTATAGGTTTCCTCAGCGGATGCCGATGTTACTCTTTCTCCTTTACGCAATTCATCGATTGCGGCTTTAAGTCCTTTTCCTGTTACACCTTGATCTTTTAAGATTTGCGCTGCTTTTGTTTTTGAATCAAAAATGGCTAAAATTAAATGCTCTATCGAAACGAATTCATCATTCATCTTTTTTGCAATAATTTCGGCTTCATTCAGAGCGGTGTTTGCTGTTCTGGATAACATTATTTCACCACCAGAAACTTTAGGAAAACTCTGAATAGTGCTATCTAATATTTGAATAAATAAAGGGACATTCACGTTCAGTTTTTTCAATATAAAAGGAGCTACATTCTCATCGACTTCAAAAATTGCCTTGAAAATATGTTCATTTTCTATTTGTTGCTGCCCGTGGCTTTGCGCCAATTGTTGTGAAAGCTGAATCGCTTCCTGGGATTTAATAGTGAATTTATTTATGTTCATGATTTTACGAGTTTTGTTGTTATTTGACTAACTTTGACATTTAGTATTCAATTTATATTCCATCACAATAATACAGACAAATTGACAGAATTTTCATGATTTTTATCATTTCAAAACGTCAAAATGTCTTAAAATAAGACAATTATGAGTTTTTTTAAAAATATGTTTAGTAGTTCAGACGACAATGGATCAAAAGAAAGCAAAATCAATTGGATCGAGCTTACTGATTTAGGACAGTTAAATGAAATTAGTACGTTATCTAGTGAAAAAGCAGTAGCAATTTTCAAACACAGTACGCGTTGCAGTATAAGCAGAATGGCGCTAAAGCAGTTCGAAAATGAGTTTGATAGCTCTGGTAAAGTTACGCTTTATTTTTTAGATTTAATTGCTAATAGAGAGGTTTCTAATGAAATAGCGCATCGGTTTGGAATAACACATCAATCACCACAACTGATTTTAATTAAAGATGGAAAAGCAACATATCATGTTTCACATAGTGATATTGACGCTGAAGAATTAGGTAAAAAAGTATAGCTTTATGCCTTAAAAAGGAAACCGCAATTCACAAATAGAAACTTAAATACAATGTGTGAATTGTGGTTTTTAAAATTCCCCACTAGATCCGCCCCCGCTAAAACCACCTCCTCCAAATTCCATTGGAGAATCGATTGTAGCTTCAGGTTTTAATCCAAATTGAGAAGTGAGAATCAAAGCTTCTGTATGCAAGAAATCACTTGAATTGATAAAGCGATCGGATTGAAATGTAATTCCTTTTGTTTTATCTTTTAATTTTCTGATACTGAAATAAGCAATTGCGAAAAGCAGTAGACCTCCTGAAGTCAAATATATTTCAATGGGCACTTCTAGAAAATAGTAATCTATAGTGTAAAATGAAAATCCAAGTGTTAGGAATCCAATCCACAATATAGCTCGTTCGAATAGTTTTATTCCATAAAACGTATAGGCTACAGGCACTATAAATGTAAAAATATAAAAGAACCAAGCAAATGGAATGTCCGAGTTAGGTGCAATTTCGTTTCCTAACAATACGACTGAAAGTTCACGAACTACTAAATAATTTCCAGCAAAGTAAAATAAGATCAGCCCAAAATATTTAACTAAAAGTATTCCTTGATGATAAAAAGGAAATTGAAAATTTTTAGTTAGTTTTCTGCAAATAAAATAAATTGCTAGTCCGTAAAGCATTAATATAAATGGCAAAGTGGCTTTGCCTAAAGCGCCTAATTCAAACATACCGAAAGCAATAGTCGCTGTGCTAACAATACAAAAGATTAGTATCGAAGCACGATTAATATATCGTAAATAGGTAAGGAGCGAAACGATTGTTGCAACAAATGCAACGGGAAGTTCGTAGCCATCAGTAATAGTTCCAATTCCTGCACCCAAAAGTAATTGACCAATAATAAGAAAGCTATCGTCTAGGCCTTGTTCGGAGTGATTTTGTCGTACAAAAAACTCGGCTCCAATAAAACCAATAGCTGCATAAACAAAAATAAAAAACGTAAAGCTGTTGTCTATAATCCTAAGCCCCAATAAAGAAATGAATCCGCAAATGGAGGCGTATAAAAGCATTCCTAAAAATGCAAATCCTATTCGCAGCAAAATATTTTTTGATTTTTTGGGCGTCGGAATCGCTTTTTGAATTTCACTGAATTGTACTTCTGTTATAAATTTAGCTTTATATAAAGAATGTGCTTCAGCAACTAAAAACTGATTTTCTAATAATCTCTTATCTTGTGCTATCATTTTTTAATTTCGGAATTAAATTTTTTGATCATCATTATAAAAAGTATAATTGCTCCAATTGAATAAAACGGACTTAATACCAATATGAATTCAAAGAAATCAGTTAGATTTAAATTCTCAATAATTTTAAATAGAGTAATATTTAAACCTATAAAACCATAAAGAAGAGTAAAAACGAATAGCGAAACAGATTTAATTTTGTAGCTAGAAATATAAAAATAATAGGTTGCTAATCCTAAAATAATTGAAAATGTAAAGAAGTAATTACTATCAATAACATTATTTACACACGCAATTCCAATTAGGTGAACTGCAAAAGTTAGCAATATTAATGCAAAATGTGTTTTAAAATTAATTTTTGAAGTGTAATAATTCCAAATAATAAGAACTAGTCCTAAGCCGATTGCAGCGTAACTCAGTGAATTTGTATTGTATACTTCATTTTGTAAAAGTGCTTGTGGCGATACAGTTAATCCTATGTAGGCAGCTAATCCTGTTATAGCCAATGAAAGAATATTCTTGTTATCAAAATAGTAACCAGAAAACAGTCCAATAGCGGTGGGAATGATAGTAGCAAGTCCGTAATGCGTTCCAAAAGTATTATATTGAATTTGTAAATAAGCAATTAATATACAAGTCAAAAGATTTGCAGTAAGAACGATGTACTCCATCACCGGACTTACAAAATGCGTTTGATTTTTTTCAAATTTTGGTACTTTTTTAAAACTAAAATAATAGCATAGTACAGTTACAATTGCAATTAAGGAAATGATAATTGAATGACCTATTGTATCAATATTTTGATAGACTAAAATGCCAATTCCCGATGTGAATAATAGAACTGATACGTACAGAAATATTTTTAATTCTGCATTTAAAGAAAAGACATTCAAATTACGATAATTCGTAATTTGGTCAAACTGTTTTTTAGAAATTAATCCTTTATCAAAAAGCTTTTGAGTTGCTTGCTCATTCATTTTTTCCATGGAGAATGTATAAGATTAACAAAATCAAAAGTATAGTTTTTTTTGCATAAAAAAACGCACTCAAATTAATGGTGCGTTATTTTGTGATTGATTTTGTACTTTTTAATAAGCAAGTTTCATTTTTTCTTTAATTTCATTTAAACACAAATTATTTATGCTTCCTTCGTGTGTGTGTTTTGTTTCTTTTGGAGATTGAAATGTACCGTTTTCTAACTGTTCGGCAACTGCTTTGTAAGCATCTCTAAATGGCATTCCTTCAACAACCATTTCATTTAACGAATCTACTGTAAACAAATGATCGTATTTTTTATCCTCCAAAATCCCTTCCTTAACTGTAATATCTTTGATCGAAAATATAGCAATATCTAAACAAGCTTTTAGATTTTGAATGGCAGGAAACAATCCCTCTTTCAATAGTTGTAAATCTCTGTGATAGCCGCTGGGTAAGTTGTTTGTAATCAAAGTTATTTCATAAGGCAAAGCTTGAATTTTGTTGCATTTTCCACGAATCAATTCAAAAACGTCAGGATTTTTTTTGTGAGGCATAATGCTCGAACCTGTTGTAAGGTGTGCTGGTAGCGTAATAAAATCAAAATTTTGACTCATGTATAAACATACATCCATCGAAAATTTTGCCAAAGTTGCTGCAACGCTGCTCATGGCAAAAGCAATCGTTTTTTCTGATTTGCCGCGACTCATTTGGGCTGCAACCGAATTGTATTTTAAGGTTTCGAAACCTAATTCTTGAGTTGTAAATGTCCTGTTGATAGGAAACGAGCTACCGTAACCAGCAGCAGAACCTAACGGGTTTTGGTCAACAATTTTCAATGCTGCATTCAACATTGTTATATCATCAATCAATGTTTCAGCATAAGCAGAAAACCACATTCCAAAAGAGGATGGCATTGCAATTTGTAAATGCGTATAGCCTGGTAATAAAACATTTTGATGCTTCTCAGCTGATTCCATCAATATATCAAAAAGGGTCTTTACTTGACTTTTAAAGTCTTTCACAACGTCTTTTAAATACAGATTTACGTCAACTAGAACTTGATCGTTACGAGAACGTGCAGTGTGGATTTTTTTACCAGCATCACCTAGTTTTATCGTTAATAAATATTCGATTTTAGAATGTACATCTTCAAAGCTATCTTCAATTTCGAAATCTCCATTTTCAGCATCGGTTATAATATCTTCTAAAGCCAAAACTAGAGAAAGTGTCTCAGCATCAGTTAAAAGTCCAATTTGACCTAGCATTTTAGCATGTGCAATAGAACCCAATGCATCGTACTTGGTTAAAACTAAATCCAGTTCTCTGTCGTTTCCAACGGTGAATTGTTCGATTTGCTTATCTGTTGGTATTCCTTTTTCCCAAAGTTTCATAGTTGTATATTTTGTTTTGCAAAATTTCTAAGAGGTTTCTCGGAGATTCGCAATTTTTTAATTTTTAATGTTTTTAAACGAAGACGATTCGTTTTTAGCTCTGATAGAAGCGGTATCCTTTTGCTGCTTTCTTTAGGCAGGGAAAGATATAGCGGATAGCGGGATTAACTTCTAAAAATAGTTTAATTATTTAAGAAATCTTCTAATATTCTTATGTACAGTTCAATTCCTTCTTCAATTTCGTTCAAATATATAAATTCGTCAGCGGAGTGCGACCGCAGCGTATCTCCAGGTCCTAGTTTCAAGGATTTGCAACTCAACACCGATTGATCTGAGAGGGTAGGAGAGCCATAGGTTGTTCTTCCCAAGGCGATTCCAGCTTTTACTAAACCATGTGTTACAGGAATTGAAGATGAGCTCAAATTCATAGAACGCGGCGTAACTTCAGCGTTAATATTTTCTTTTACAATTTCTAAAATCTCGTGATTAGTGTAGCAATCGTTGACACGAATATCAATTACTAAATCACATTCTGAAGGTACGACATTGTGTTGTTTTCCAGCGTTAATCTGTGTTACGGTCATTTTTACCGGTCCTAATTGATCTGATATTTTATCGAATGTATAGTTTTTAAACCATTCTATTACTGGAATCGTTTTGTAGATTGCGTTGTCGTCATTTTGATGCGCGGCATGACTTGGTGTTCCTTTTATTTTTACGTCAAGCACTAATAATCCTTTTTCGGCGATGGCTAATTGCATCAATGTTGGTTCACCTACAATAGCACATTCCAGTTCTGGCAAATGTTTCAATACGCTATTCAAGCCATTTTTGCCACTGCTTTCTTCTTCAGCTGAAGCTACTATAACAATATTATAATTTAGCTTTTCATTTGCGTAAAAATGTACAAAAGTGGCCAAAAGTGAAACGAGACATCCTCCGGCATCGTTACTTCCTAGTCCATATAATTTACCTTCTTCAACAATTGCTTTCAGAGGGTCTTTGGTATAAGCTTGATTGGGTCTTACAGTATCGTGATGTGAATTTAATAAAAGGGTTGGTTTACTTTTGTCAAATGTTTTGTTGTAGGCCCAGATATTATTGTTCTCTCTCTCAAATGGAATTTCGTTTACTGAAAACCATTTTTCGATCAAAACCGCTGTATGCTCTTCTTCGCTAGAAAAAGATTGGGTTTCAATCAGGTTTTTTAATAATGTGATAGCTTCCTGAGTAAGTGTTTCTCTATTTTTCATGTTTTATTATGTTTTGTCGCCATTATCGTTTTAGGATGCGACTAACTTTTATTATAATTCTATCCGTGTGCAAACTGCGTTAGCATCTTTGAGCATTTTGTGATGTCCAATTTTTATTACTTGCACTCCTTTTGACAAACTATTAAAACAGTTGTCTAATTTAGGAATCATACCAGAATGAATGGCTTTCTCTGCTTTTAATTTGGCGTACAATTCTTGGTTCATTTTTTCTATTACGGAAGAATCATCCTCAGCATCAAATAAAACGCCTGGTTTTTCGAAACAATAACTCAATGTTACCTCAAAAACTTCCGACAAAGCTATTGCTAATTCACTGGCAATTGTATCCGCATTGGTGTTTAGCAACTGCCCGTTTTTATCATGCGTAATGGCGCAAAAAACAGGAACTATTCCGCTTGAAATTAAAGTTTCTAATAGGGGAGTGTTTACTTTTTTGACATCGCCCACAAAACCATAGTCAATTGTGGGATGGTTTCTTTTCTGCGACTGGATTAAATTCCCATCTGCGCCAGAGAATCCCATAGCATTCGTATTAATAGCTTGTAGTTGCGCTACGATATCTTTATTGATTTGGCCAGCATAAATCATTACCACTACTTCAAGCATGGCAGCATCTGTAATACGACGACCATCAATCATTTGAGGAATGAGACCAATACTTTTTGCCATTTTCGTAGCCGATTTTCCTCCACCGTGAACCAATACTTTATTTCCTTCAATTTTTGAAAAGTCAGCTAAAAATTGCTTTAGTTCTGTGGCATCATCAATAATGTTTCCACCAATTTTGACTACCGTTATGGGTTTTTTATTGTCCATTTTCTAATATTTTTTGCAACACTAACTGCGCAGCATACGTTCTGTTATTGGCTTGTTCGATAACAATTGAATTTTCGCTGTCCAAAACTTCATCTGTAACAATGACATTACGTCTTACAGGTAGACAATGCATAAACTTAGCATTATTAGTCAAAGCCATTTTGTTAGCAGTAACGGTCCAGTTAGGATCTGAATTCGTAATTTTCCCATAATCAGTATAGTTGCTCCAATTTTTAGTATAGATAAAATCGGCATTTTCAAAAGCTTTATTTTGATCGTATTCGATTGTTGAATCTTTAGTAATTTCAGGATTCAATTCATATCCTATAGGATGAGTGATGACAAAATCAGCATCTTGTAACTGCATCATTTCCACAAAGGAATTGGCTACCGCTTGGGGCAAAGCTTTAGGATGTGGAGCCCAAGATAAAACTACTTTTGGTCTGTGTTTTGTTTTGTGTTCCGCCATAGTGATAGCGTCTGCAAGAGACTGTAATGGATGTCCGGTGGCACTTTCCATATTAACAATTGGTACGGTAGCGTATTTTAAAAAACCTGTAAGAACGGTTTCTGCATTGTCTTTTTCTTTGTCAATTAATCCTGCAAAAGCTCTAATAGCTATAATATCGCAATATTGAGAAACTACTTCCGCAGCTTCTTTAATATGTTCTGACGCACCTGAATTCATAATAGCGCCATCTTCAAACTCAAGTGTCCAACCTTCGTTAGTAAAATTCATTACCATCACGTTCATTCCTAGGTTTAGAGCTGCTTTTTGAGTGCTCAGACGAGTTCTTAAACTAGAATTGAAAAACAGCATTCCTAAGGTCTTGTTTTTACCCAGTTTTTTGTTTTTTAATGGTTTTTTCTTGATTTTTAAAGCTTGTTTGACCCATTTGTTAATCGAATCGATGTTTTTTATAGAGATGTAGTTCATGTTTATATGTTTTTATTAGATGATGTAATTTTCTAATTATATAATTTTGGTAAAAGGAATTTCGTTTTTTAATGCTTTCAAAATGAAATTGTCTTCTAAACCGTTGACAATCCAAGTTTCGATATTGGCTGCTTTTGCAATTGCTGTTGCTTCAATTTTGGAATGCATTCCGCCAGTTCCGTGAGACGATTTAGAATCGCCAATTTCTTTTTCCATCAGTTGTAAGTCAGTAACAAGTGAAATCGTTTCAGGAACAACATCTTTAATTGACAATTTAGTGTAAATTCCATTCGTATTAGTAGCAATGATTAGAATGTCAGCTTTTAATAAAACGGCTGTTAAAGCGGCTAATTTATCGTTATCGCCAAACCGAATTTCGTCCGTTGCCACGGTGTCATTTTCATTAATAATCGGTATGTAATTATTTTTGACTAAAACATTAATCGTGTTGACAATATTTACTTTGGATTGTTCTTTTTCGAAATCAGAATAAGAAAGCAAGCATTGCGAAATTAGTAATCCTAAATCACTAAAGCTTTCATGATAAATCCGCATTAAATGCGGCTGACCTATAGAAGCTAGTGCTTGTTTTACAAAAACATCTTTGTCTTGATTTTCTAGTTTAACAAACTGTTTAGCCGCAGCTATCGCGCCTGAACTCACAATTACAAATTCATATTCATCTTGCAAAGCAGCTATTTGTATTCCTATATCCTCAATTTTCCCTCTTGAGATATGATTGGTTTCTTTGGTTAGAGTATTACTTCCTAACTTTAATAATATTCTTTTCTTAGTCATTGTTATTTAACCACAAAGGGCGCAAAATTTTAATTTTACTTTATAAGCTAATAGTTCACAAAGTTTTTTTAAATTCTAATTTAGTAGTTGATTATTTTTCAAACTGAACACTAATAACTGTTTACTGAATACTACCGTATTTGTCCATCTCCGTAAATATACCATTTATTGGTAACCAAATGTTGTAATGCTATTGGTCCACGCTGGTGTAATTTATCAGTGCTAATTGCTAATTCACCTCCAAGACCAAATTGTCCTCCATCTGTAAATCGGGTAGAGGCGTTTTGATAAACGGCTGCCGTATCCACATTTTCCATAAATTCCTGAGCAATTGCATCATTCTTTGTGATTATGGAAGCCGAATGCCCACCGCAATATTTATTAATTTTATCAATAGCTTCTTGATCAGAATTAGTTGTTCCAATAACAATTTTGTAATCTAAAAACTCTTCGTACCAAATTAAATCGGAATTAATTTGAGGAACATCTGCTATTTTAGAAATATTTTCATCGCCTATAATAGCTACGTTTTTTTGTTGTAATTCGACTATTATTTGTTTTGCAAATGCTTCCCAATTCTCTAAATTAGTATCAATTAAAACTTTATCTAAAGCATTGCAAACTGATATATTTGAGGTCTTTGCATTTATTATGATTTCAAGTGCTTTGTCTAAATCAGCTTCAGCCTGTACATAAACAAAGTTATTTCCTCGGCCACTTATTATAACGGGACAAGTAGCATGTTTTTTTACAAATGCTATTAATTTTTCACCACCTCGAGGAATAATTAAATCCACTTTTTGTGTCGGTTTTTCTAAAAAAGCTTGTGTTTCTTCACGATCATAATTTAAATATTCTACCCATTCTGGTGAAACATTGTTCTCTTTTAAAGCTTGGTGCCATAATTCGACAATTTTCAAATTAGATAGCAAAGATTCTTTTCCACCTTTTAGTAAAATCTTATTTCCTGATTTAAAAGCAATTCCTCCAGCTTCAACAGTAACATCTGGTCTAGATTCATAAATAATCATTATGGTTCCAAAAGCAGCTGTTTTATTGATGATTTTCATGCCATTGGCATGATCAAAATTAAAACGTTCTACACCAATAGGATCTTCTTGACTTGCTAATTGTTGAAGCGATAAAATCATTCCATCAATCTTAGTATCATCAACTAGCAAGCGTTTTTCCATAGCCAAGTCATCGCCTGAATAATTAATTATATCCTGTTGATTTATGGTTTTAAGGTTGGTTCTTTCTTTTTCTAAAAGCTCCGCCATCTTGCTTAAAACTGAATCTCGTTTTTCTATTGGTAGTAAATGGTTCATCATTTTTAATTTATTTCTGCCAAGGATTCTTTTAAAGCTACAATGAAGGTGTCAATGGCTTCCTTCTTGATTGTTAATGGAGGAAGGATTCTTAATAAGTTTTTATTGTTGGCATTTCCAGTAAAAATATGCTTGTCTACAATCATTTTTTTACGGAGTGCACTTACGTCAAAATCAAATTCTACACCTAACATCAATCCTCTTCCTTTTACTTGGATTACTTCAGGAACTTGTTTGATTGCTTCTGAAAAATAGGCGTAAATAGCATTTACGTTATCCATTAATTTCTCGCTTTCAATCACATCCAAAACTGCTATTCCTGCAGCACAAGCCAAATGGTTTCCACCAAAAGTAGTTCCTAAAAGTCCATAACTCGCTTTGAATTTTGGAGAAATCAAGATGCCACCAATAGGAAATCCATTTCCCATTCCTTTCGCTAAGCAAATAATATCAGCTTTGATATTATGATGTTGGTGTGCGAAAAACTTTCCGCTTCTACCATATCCTGACTGCACTTCGTCTAAAATTAAAACAACATCGTAAGTCACACATATTTTTTCTAAAGCTTGAAAAAACTCAGTTGTACCTTGGTCCAAACCACCAACTCCTTGAATTCCTTCAATAATTACAGAAGAAACATCTCCTTTTTTCAATTCGTCTTCTACTAAAGCAATGTCATTCAATGGTAAAAATGTAACGACTTGTTGCGCATTTATAGGTGCCACAATTTTTTTGTTATCTGTAACTGCAACTGCTGCCGAAGTTCTTCCGTGAAAGGAATTGTTGAAAGCAATTACACGGGATTTATTATTGTGAAAGGAAGCTAGTTTTAAAGCGTTTTCATTGGCTTCAGCCCCAGAACTACATAAGAATAAGGTATAATCCTCTAATCCTGATAATTTTCCTAATTTATGTGCTAATTCTACTTGTAAGGGATTCTGAATCGCATTAGAATAAAAACCAATATTATCTAATTGATCTTTCAATTTTACTACATAATGTGGTTGCGTATGTCCAATAGAAATCACACCGTGACCACCGTATAAATCTAAATATTCAATTCCTTTTTCATCCGTAATAGTGCAATCTAGTGCTTTTACAGGAGTAATGTCGTATAATGGGTAAACGTCAAATAAGTTCATTATAAATTATTTTAAATGTTAAATTATGAATTTTAAATGAATCGTTTTTTTAAATTTAGAATTTAAAATTTATCATTTAAAACATAAAAAATTAAAACCCACTTGGTTTTAACTGCAATCCTGTGGTTTCATCGAGTCCAAACATCAAATTCATGTTTTGCACGGCCTGTCCTGAGGCTCCTTTTACTAAGTTATCAATAATCGAAGTTATCAACAAGCGGTTGCCTTTTTTCATTAGGCTAATAATACATTTATTCGTTTGTACTACTTGTTTCATATTAATTCCAGTTGTAGTAACAGTTACAAAAGGTTGGTCTTTATAAAAAGCCTCATATTTCCCCACTATATCTTCAAGACTTTCTTCGACTGTTGTATATAATGTTGCAAAAATTCCTCTAGCAAAATCTCCTCTATTAGGAATGAAAATCAATTCGTCTTTATAATCTGATTGAAGTTGATTAACACTTTGGTTTATTTCGCCTAAATGTTGGTGATCAAAAGCTTTGTAATGTGACATGTTATTAGATCGCCAACTAAAATGTGTCGTTTCTGAAGGAGAAACTCCAGCTCCAGTACTCCCAGTTGTAGCATTAATATGCACGTCAGTATTCAATAATTTGGCTTCCGCCAAAGGCAATAATGCTAATTGAATAGCCGTTGCAAAACAACCTGGATTTGCAATAAAATGTGCGTTTTTGATCGCTTTTTTATTCAATTCCGGAAGTCCATATACGAAAGATTTTCCTTCAAATTCTTTATCTTTAGTTAAGCGGAAATCATTTCCTAAATCGATAATTTTAGTATGGCTCGCAAATTGGTTCTGCTCTAAAAATGATTTTGATTTTCCATGACCCAAGCACAAGAATAGCACATTTACATTTGGATTTACGGTATCAGTAAAATCCATTTCAATATCACCCATCAAATCATGATGCGCCACTGAAAGTGGTTTTCCTGCATTTGTCGTACTGTAAACAAAATCAAGAGTTGCATTGGGATGGAACATCAATATTCTGATGAGTTCTCCGGCAGTATAACCAGAACCACCTATTATTCCAACATTAATCATAATTCAAATCATTTACTGATGAAAATATGTTTTGGGCATTACCCAAAATTTTGATAAATCCTTTCGCATCATCAGATGTCCAAGCGTTGTTCATCTCGCCATATTGACCAAAACCAGTATTCATCAAATCATTTTCAGATTCAATTCCATCAAGGGAAAAATGATATGGTTTCAAGGAAACTGTTACCGTTCCGTTTACTGTTTTTTGAGTATCTTCGAGGAAAGCCTCGATGTTACGCATTACAGGATCAAGAAATTGTCCTTCATGAAATAACATTCCGTACCAGTTTCCTAGTTGTTCTTTCCAGTATTGTTGCCATTTTCCTAACGTATGTTTTTCTAATAAGTGATGCGCTTTAATGATAACAAGTGGTGCAGCAGCTTCAAAACCAACTCTTCCTTTGATGCCTATAATAGTATCACCTACGTGAGTGTCTCTCCCAATTGCGTAGGCATTTGCTAATTTCTCTAAAACGACAATATTATTTGATGGTTTGTCTGCTTTTCCATTTACGGCAACCAATTCGCCTTTTTTGAATTCAAGAGTTACTTTTTCTTCACCTTCTTTTGTTAATTGAGAAGGGTAAGCTTCACTTGGCAAAGCTTGGTGTGAAGTCAATGTTTCTTTACCTCCTACGCTTGTTCCCCACAATCCTTTATTGATAGAGTATTGTGCTTTTTCCCAAGAATAATGTACGCCATTTTTTGCTAAATAGTCAACTTCTTCTTGTCTAGATAATTTTAAATCTCTAATTGGAGTGATGATTTCGATTTCGGGAGCGATGGTTTGAAAAATTAAATCAAAACGAATTTGATCATTTCCTGCTCCAGTGCTTCCGTGAGCTATAGCACTTGCGCCAACAGATTTAGCATATTTAATGGCTTCAATAGCCTGGAAAACTCGCTCAGCACTTACTGATAATGGATAAGTGTTGTTTTTTAAGACATTACCATAAATCAAATATTTAATAGCTTTGTCATAGTATTTATCTACTATGGTTAAGTTAGCGTGTTGTGCGCTTCCTAAATCATAAGCTCTTTCTTCTATAGCCGCTAATTCCTCTTCATCAAATCCTCCTGTATTTATAAGTACAGTATGAACTTCATATCCTTTCTCGTTTTTTAAATATTTAAGACAATATGAGGTATCTAGACCTCCGCTATATGCTAATACTACTTTTTTCATTTTTGTGTTATTATTAACTAAATGTAATTACTCTATTTAGCTGATTGTGTTTTAATTTTTAATTTTAGTTTTCTAAAAAAAGAGCTTGTTTGATCTTTTTTAATCGGTTCCAAATACGAATATTAAATGGGTGTTTTGGAGGGATTTTAGCTTTTTCCTTAGGATCATACAGCATTCCCGTGCACAAACACATTTTGTTTTCTTTACTTTTTAGAATTTCGTAATTAGTACAGGTTTGGCATCCTTTCCAGAAACTTGGATCATTAGTTAGTTCAGAAAAAGGAACTGGTTTGTATCCTAGGTCAGAATTAATTTTCATTACCGCTAAACCTGTTGTTATTCCAAAAACTTTAGCTTCTGGGTATTTTTTTAACGAATAGTCGAAAACGAATGATTTAATTCTTTTTGCTAATCCTAAATTTCTGAAATCTGGATGTACTATTAATCCTGAGTGTGCTACAAATTTCCCGTGTTGCCAACTTTCGATATAGCAAAAACCAGCAAATTTCCCATCGATTAATGCGATGACTGCATCACTGCTTTCCATTTTTTTTTGAATGTATTCAGGAGTTCTTTTAGCAATTCCAGTACCTCTTAATAGGGCAGATAATTCAATAGTATCGCATATTTCTTGCGCATATTTATAATGTTCTTCCTGAGTTACAATGATAGAAATATTCATTTCAAGAGTTGAATTTGTTGTTAAACAATGAGTTGATAATTTGCTTTTGAAATAAATTTCCATAAAAATTAGCTACCAAATCCAATGAGTTTATCCCAAGACAATAAATAAAATTATAGCTAGAAATAAATAAATTAGTAGTAGTTCTTGGATATATTAATCCAATAGAAAATAGTGGTAATTTCAAAACGAAAAAATGTAAATGAATAAAAATAAAACAAAACGCTTGTGGAGACTATACTAATAGCATCCGTACTTCGGGAGAAGTCGTAGGTCTGTTTGTCCGTGAGATAGGAGTTATATTTATATTGTTGTTATTCATTGGTGCAAAAGTAAACATTTTTTGGTTACGCAATGTTGATTTTGTATTTTCTAACAAAATTTTATACTATTGTTGATTTTTTAAGGATAAAAAAAAACTCCTTGATGTCTATTTATCAAGGAGTTTATTAAAATATTGTTGCCTTAAAGTTATTAGTTTCTAAACCTATTTTGGCTTATGATATTTTTTACTTTCGCTTTTAAATCTTCACCAGTATCATAAATCATTTGTTCACTATTAGGAAACAGTACTGCTTTTCTATTAAAATTAGAGTAGTAATTGTCGTCAGATGCGCGTTTGTCTCCTTTGTAACTTGCGTAAATATTTTCAAAAACATACTCACTAGTAACGGGAAATGTTTTCAATAATTGATTACTTTTATGATTGAAATAGTCAATTTTTGCAGTAATCTGGCATGACTTGTATTGCCTGAATTCATAAATAGTAGCGTTTACCTTTCTTAGATTATCAACCATTACTATTTTTCCTTTTTCATCTAATACTTCTTTTCCGTTTGAGTCAATCAGTTTTTTTACGCCATCTTTTATAATTCGTTCTTTTGCAAATTCTCGTTCCTTAATTTGCTCTGGTGAAATATAAATCTGTTTAAAATTAATTACTAATCCATAATCGTAATTTATTCCCGTTTGTTTATTGCTATGATAAACGGTCCATTTATCATTTAAGCCATAAGTGCTGAAATCCAATAAATCATTTTGAAGCCGAATCGGAATAATCATATTCGTTTCATTTTTGGTGTATACGGTAACATAGTCGGAGCCTTTGAGTTTAGCATTATCCATCAATTTTAAAACATCTTTATAATTTGGATTTATTTGGTTCAAATAATCCAAATCATCATACGCTTTTCTAAAATTAATTTTGTCAGAAGAGATCATTAATTTTTTAGCATTAGTATATAAAAACGCTGCCAATGCATTTTTGCTATCTATGATTTGATCATTATAATTATCAAAAGGGAAAGTGGCATTTCTACCTTCTTTTAGTAGTTTCAAAGGAAGTATTGGTTTGATTTTTTCCTGACGCTGGTTTAATTGTAAATAGGTATTGTACATTTTTTCTAACTGCGCAGGATTCGTATCTTTTGCTAGGAAGTTTATTGTATTTAAATCGCGTTCTTTAGCTTTGGCGAAAGCCTCTTCTAATAAATAAACATAATCTTGCTTTCCCTTTTTATCTTTATTAGTTCGTAAGTTAGATACTGCATTGTCAATTGCTTGATCATAATTTCCGGAGCCTAATAAGTTTTGAGTTTGTTTGACTCCACAAGCTGATGTGAGAATAAATAGCGTAACTAAAAGCGTAATTTTTTTCATAAGCGTAGCTGTCTTAGGTATAAATTTATAAATTTTGTAAGAGTTTGATTTTAAAAACCAAAAATAATAACACAAAAAAACCTAACAAAAATAGAATAAATGTTAGGTTTTAAAGATTTAATTTAGAGATTTTATGTTCTAACAAATGTGGGAAGTAACTTGCTTGAAACTTCACCAAAACCGATTCTTACATTTTCATTTTGTGAATATCCTTTTATGATAACTGTATCGTTATCATTTATGAATTTACGTTCGGTTCCGTCATTTAACTTAAGTGGATTTTTTCCTCCCCAGGTTAATTCTAACATTGAGCCATAGCTATCTGGAGTTGGTCCTGAAATAGTACCTGAACCCATCATATCACCAGAATTAACGCGACAGCCATTAGAGGTATGATGTGCTAATTGCTGGCTCATAGTCCAATACATGTATTTGAAATTAGAACGCGAAATAACAGTTGGTTCTGATTTTTCAGGCTGAATAGCCACTTCGAGATGAATATCGAAGGAATGTTTTCCTTTTTGCTGTAAGTAGGGAAGTGGTGTTGGTTCTTGTTTTGGACCTTTGGTTCTAAAAGGTTCTAAAGCATCCATTGTTACAATCCAAGGTGATATTGATGATGCGAAATTTTTAGCTAAGAATGGACCTAATGGCACATATTCCCATTTTTGAATATCACGTGCGCTCCAGTCATTTAGTAGAACCATTCCGAAAATATACTCTTCAGCTTCAGTTACTAAAATATTTTCGCCCATAATATTCACGTCAGTAGTGATGAAAGCAGTTTCTAATTCGAAATCTACTAAACGTGATGGTCCAAAAACCGGAGTCATTTCACCATTTGGCAATGTTTGTCCCATTGGTCTATGAACCGGAATTCCAGAAGGAACAATTGTCGAACTTCTACCATGATATCCTACAGGAATGTGAAGCCAGTTTGGTAACAATGCATTTTCAGGATCTCTAAACATTTTTCCAACATTGGTAGCGTGCTCTTTACTTGAGTAAAAATCAGTGTAATCACCTATAAGTACGGGTAATTGCATTTCTACATCATCCATTTTGAAAATGATGATTTCTTTGTCTTTTGCGTTGTCTTGCAATTTCGGATTTTTCACATCAAAAATTTCTGCAATTCGATTGCGAACTAAACGCCATGTTTTTTGACCATCAGAAATAAAATCATTCAAAGTATCCTGCATGAACATATCATCTGTAAGTTCGATGCCCTCAAAATAATTTAATTGTTGCAAAGCTCCTAGGTCAATTGCGAAATCGCCAATTCTGGTCCCTACGGTTACAACGTTTTCTTTTGTAAGAAAAACTCCGAAAGGTATGTTTTGTATAGGGAAATCACTGTCCGGACGAACTTCCATCCATGATTTTCTATTTATATCGTTAGCTATTATTGGCATATTTTGTTAATTATTTTGTTCAAAAATTACTCATCAAATATATTATAATCTAACTATTAACCAAACGTTTTTTTGTATTTTTGCATCAAATTAACGAAAATCAAAAAAATGCAACGCGACGAACAAATTTTTGACCTTATTCTAGAAGAACAAGAAAGACAAATTCACGGATTAGAACTAATCGCTTCAGAGAACTTTGTAAGTGATGAAGTAATGGAAGCAGCTGGTTCTGTTTTAACTAACAAATATGCTGAAGGATATCCTGGCAAAAGATACTACGGAGGTTGTGAAGTAGTTGACGTTGTGGAGCAAATTGCGATTGACAGAGCCAAAGAGTTATTTGGTGCTGAATATGCAAACGTGCAACCACACTCAGGATCTCAAGCAAATACTGCAGTTTACCATGCTTGTATTAAACCTGGAGACAAAATCTTAGGTTTTGACTTATCTCACGGTGGTCACCTTACTCACGGTTCTCCTGTAAACTTCTCCGGACGTTTATACACACCTTCATTTTATGGTGTTGATAAAGAAACTGGATTATTAAATTATGATAAAATTCAAGAAATAGCTACTAAAGAGCAACCAAAATTAATTATAGCAGGAGCTTCGGCTTATTCTCGTGATATGGATTTTGAGCGTTTTAGAGTAATTGCTGATAGTGTAGGTGCTATTTTATTAGCTGATATTTCTCATCCCGCTGGGCTTATCGCCAAAGGTTTGATGAATGATCCGTTACCTCATTGTCATATTGTAACAACTACAACACACAAAACTTTACGTGGTCCTCGTGGTGGTTTAATTATGATGGGAAAAGATTTTCCAAATCCATTTGGAATAACAACTCCAAAAGGTGAAGTACGAATGATGTCTTCTTTATTGGATTTAGCTGTTTTTCCGGGAAATCAAGGTGGTCCATTAATGCATATTATTGCTGCTAAAGCAGTAGCTTTTGGTGAAGCATTGAAAGATGAATTCTTTACGTATGCTTTGCAATTGCAAAAAAATGCAAATGCTATGGCTGATGCTTTTGTAAAAAGAGGATACGAAATTATTTCTGGAGGAACTGACAATCACATGATGTTGATTGATTTAAGAAACAAAAATATTTCTGGAAAAGATGCTGAAAATGCACTAGTTAAAGCAGAAATTACAGTAAATAAAAACATGGTTCCATTTGATGACAAATCTCCATTTGTTACGTCAGGAATTCGTGTAGGTACTGCAGCCATTACCACTCGTGGTCTTGTTGAAGCTGATATGGAAACTATTGTTGCCTTGATCGACAGAGTTTTAGTAGATCATACTAATGAAGATGTTATCGAAGCGGTTGCTAATGAAGTAAACGAAATGATGAGCGAAAGAGCTATTTTCGTATATTAATACAAAATAGTATTCAAGGTTTAAAAGTCGAAAGTTGAGATTGGAAAAGATATAAGTATTCTTTTTTAGTTTTAACTTTCGACTTTTGATTTTCAACTTATAAATAAAAAATTATGTCTGTACTAAGATTAAAATTGCCAACAGATCCAAGATGGGTGAATATTGTAGAAAAAAATATTGAAGAAATATTGACGGATCACGCTTGGTGCGAACAGAAAGCAGCTACAAATGCGATTACGATTATCACGAATAACTCAGAGCATCAGGATTTAGTACAAGATTTATTGGCATTAGCCAAAGAAGAAATTGATCATTTTGAACAAGTTCATAATATCATCATCAAACGTGGATTAAAGTTGGGTCGTGAACGCAAAGACGATTACGTAAACGAATTGTATTTGTATATGAAGAAAAGCGGTAATGGCAGCCGTGTTTCTAGTTTAGTCGAACGATTACTTTTCTCTGCTATGATTGAAGCTAGAAGCTGTGAACGTTTCAAAGTACTTTCAGAAAACATCCAAGATGAAGAACTATCTATTTTTTATAGAGATTTAATGGAAAGTGAAGCAGGTCATTACACTACTTTTATCACGTACGCTCGTAAATACGGTACAGGAATAGACGTAGAAAAAAGATGGCGAGAATGGATTGAATTTGAAGCTTCTGTTATTGCGAATTATGGTAAAAGTGAAACGATTCATGGATAATTGATTTTTAGTCTTCTAAACATGGATAATTCTATTTCTTAATTTTACTACTTTTTTGAGAGAATTATGTATGAACGAAATCAGTTTCACTTCCTTATTTTCGTATATTTATAGCTTAATTAGCTCGAATTACTAAAGTTAAAGAAGAAGCAAAATGATTTCTAAAATACTACCAATATTGGTGTTGTTGCTTTTATTTTCTTGTTCCAAAAAGGAAATGGAAAAAATAAAACCAACAATAGGAAACGTTATAGAAAGCGTTTATGGATCAGGAGTGATAAAAGCCGAAGGACAATATACCGTTTATGCCACCGTCAACGGAACATTACAAAAAGTAAATGTTAGTGTTGGGCAATCTATAAATAAAGGTCAAGCTCTTTTTGAATTAGAAAGTGATAAAGCGGAAATCAATACAGAAAATGCTCGGTTGGCTTATCAATTAAGTTTAGAAAGTAGCAGATACATTCAAGATAAAATTGCTGAAATGGAAATGAAAGTTCAATCTGCAAAAGACAAATTATCATTGGATGAATCTATTTTTAACCGAAACAAAAATGTAATCAAACAAGGAGGGATTTCGCAAGTTGATTATGAAAGAATTGAATTGGGTTATAAAAGTTCTAAAATCAATTACGAATCTTCTCAAAAACAATTGACGCAACTCAAAGCGCAGTTAAAAAATGATCAAAGCAGAGATGCTAATAATCTTAGATTAAGCCAGCAATCCCAAAATGATTTTGTCATTAAAAGTGCTTTTTCTGGACAATTATTTGATGTTTTAGTTAAGGAAGGAACGTTAATTACTCCACAAATTCCTTTAGCAATCATTGGTCAAGCCAATTCTTTTTTACTAGAACTAGAAGTGGATGAAAATGATATGGTTCGTGTCAAAACAGGTCAAAAAGTGCTTGTGACTATGGATAGTTATAAAGGACAAGTTTTTGATGCAACTGTTGATAAAATTTATCCTATTATGGATGAGCGCTCGCGCACTTTTAAAATTGAAGCACATTTTACAAATCCACCACAGAAATTATATCCAAATCTTACGGCTGAAGCCAATATTATCATTCAGATTAAGAAAAATGCCATTACGATTCCAAAAGCATATTTAATACAAGGCAAATATGTTTTAGTAAATAAAGACGAAAAACGCGAAGTAAAAACGGGTTTAAGCGATTATCAAAAAGTGGAAATTTCATCTGGTTTAACCGCCGGAGAAACGATTTATAAACCCCAATAATGAACTTTAAACTCATTTTGAACATTGCATTGCATTTGCTCCGAGCGCGATTGAAGCAAACTATTGTTGCGGCTATTGGGGTAACTTTCAGTATTGCCATGTTTATTGCTTTGGTTAGTTTTATGAATGGTTTGAATGATTTACTGGATGGTCTAATGCTTAATAGAACACCTCATGTACTGCTGTATAACGAAATAAAACCTCCAGAAAACCAACCCGTTCTCTTATCCGAAGAATTTAAAAAACACACCAATTTTGTTCGTTCGATTAAACCTAAAGACCGTGGGAAATCCATTTACAACAGTAAAAAAATTATTGCTGTTTTAAAAAAAGATCCGCGGGTTATTGATGTTGCGCCAAAAGTGACTTCTCCCGTTTTTTTTAATTCTGGGACGATAGAAATATCAGGAATAATCAACGGAATTGATGTTTTGTCCGAAGATAAATTATTTAAAATCAGCGATTATATAATTGAAGGAAAAGTAGCTAACCTGCTTCAGAATAACAGTATTATTATTGGGAAAGGTTTGTCAGATAAAATGTTGCTTTCAATAGGTGATATTATTAAAATAACCACTACTAAAGGAAATTTGGCTTCGCTTAAAATTGTGGGTATTTCCGAGATTGGAATTGCTGAAATCGATAATGTGATGAGTTATACCTCTTTGGCGACAGCCCAAAAAATATTGGGAGAACCTACAAATTACATTACCGATATTCAGCTGAACTTGTATGATATGACTGCAGCGCCTGTTGTTGCAAAAGAGTTTCAGGATACCTTCAATCTAGATACAATTGATTATCAAACCGCAAATTCTCAGTTTGAAACTGGAAGTACGGTGCGAAGTATTATTTCCTATTCCGTTGGAGTAGTGTTGCTGATTGTTGCTGGTTTTGGAATTTACAACATTTTGAACATGATGATTTATGAAAAAATGGACAGTATTGCGATACTAAAAGCGACTGGATTTTCAGGTAATGATGTGAAATGGATTTTTGTTTCGCTTTCCATCATTATTGGATTAGCCGGCGGGTTGTTTGGATTATTGTTTGGCTACATTTTTTCTTCAATTATTGATGTAATTCCATTTGAAACGTCTTCATTACCTACGGTGAAAACTTACCCTATCAATTACAATGCTATATATTATGTTATCGGGATTGTTTTTGCATTGTTTACAACGACAATTGCCGGACTTTTTCCTGCTTTAAAAGCCAGTAAAGTAGATCCCGTAGAAATCATCAGAGGAAAATAGAAATGGAAAATAAAAATGGAAAATAATACAGTTTTAGAGACAATTGGACTAAGTAAATATTTTTACGACCCTGTAAAATTCCAAGTTTTAAAGGAAATTAGCATGCGTGTGAATCATGGCGAGTTTGTTTCTATAGTAGGGAAGTCGGGTTGTGGGAAATCGACTTTGTTGTATTTACTTTCTACGATGGATACAGATTATGAAGGTCAGATATTGATTCACAACGAACTTGTTACTGGAAAGACCGACAAAGAATTGGCATTAATCAGAAATGAAAAAATAGGTTTTGTATTTCAGTTTCATTACTTACTGGCAGAATATAATGTGCTAAAAAATGTAATGCTTCCGGGGATGAAGTTAGCTAAATACTCTGATAAAGAATTAGAGCATCGCGCCATGGAACATTTAAAAACGTTGGATATGCAGGATCAAGCGCTGAAAATGCCTAATCAATTGAGCGGCGGACAAAAACAGCGCGTGGCAATTGCACGTGCTTTGATAAACGATCCACTGATTATAATGGGTGATGAGCCTACAGGAAATTTAGACAAGAGAAATAGTGATTTGGTTTTTGATATTTTCAATAAGTTGACTCAAGAACAAAATCAAACTTTGTTAGTAGTGACGCACGATACTGATTTTGCAGAAAGAACCAATAGAATTATCACCATGGAAGATGGAAAAATAATTTCTTAATTTACTATAATATCATGTTTATAGAGCAAGCCTTTTAAACCTTCTAAAGAAAAAACCGCTTTCTTTATTTTTGTTTTAGTTGGGTCAATGGTGTAGTTGTAGCTCGTTTGAAAATTTGCTTTGTTAGCTATTGCTTTTGCAAACTCACTTCGGTATAAATCACAATTATCAAAAACTACGTCGGTTAAGTCAGTATTCATGAAATCAACTGCAATTAGACTGCAGTTAGTAAAAGAAGTTCTTTTTGTTTTTAAAGTATAAAATTTAGAGAAATCTAAAATACAGTCGTTAAAAGCAATTTCGAAAATTAATTTATCACACATTGCAAAATTGACATCTTTAATTTCGCATCGATTAAAAATCACCGTTCTAAAAGCTACATAATTAATCTTGGCATTACTAAAAGTACAATTATTGAAAGTGCAATCTATAAAAGTAACTGCTACAAATACACACTGTGAGAAATTGCAATTTGTAAAAGTACAGCACTCAAATTCCTTAAAGTTTACTTCTTCTTCATTATAAATAATGGTGTCGTATTCAATATCTAGAAAATATTCGGGCATTTTGTAATTTTAAATTCGGCATTAATAGCAACAAAGAAACAAATTCTAAATTGCTATTTGGTAGTATTTACTACTATTATTTCTGAATATTAAACTCTCTCGTAATCGCCTTTCCAGTTATTAATTGATTTTTTGATTGTATCAGCTGATAGATTTTCGTTTAGTGCTCTTTGAGTTAAATTATAAAGCTCTTCATCTGGAGCAAAGCGTAAGGCAAATAATTGGGCGTCATTAAGTTTGTTTTCTATTTCCTCAAATCTTTGTCTCGTTGTGGCGAGATAGCGGTATCTCAGTTCAAGCCGCACAATTCGGTTTTGTAATGTTAAAGCGTAATGTTGACGGAGCATAAACGCTAAACAGAAAAGCACTAAAAAAATGGCACTTATAAAACTCCATAATAGTGTATCATCAGTATTAACAGCAAAGTAAATGCTAAAAGAGAAAAATGCCAGTACGATAGGATAATAAACAAAATGATGTGGTGGATAATACCGAATGTGATTTTTATAGGATTGCGTTTTCATATTTTCATATTTTTTTTAAATATACTTAAAAGCAATTGATTTGAAATTAAAGAATTCTAAAAAAGAATTTTTTATAGCATTAATGTTTTTATTTTTTGAATCATACCTGAAATTGAAAAATATCGAAGTTTGTAATCCAGATTAGTAACGGTATGAATAATCTAAGGTTTTACAAAAAAATGCAATCTAAATCTAAAGCATTTTAACTTCTGTAAAGCGTGATATTGATGGTTATGATTATTTTCAATCTAGAATCGGTATAAAATTGTGGAAATATTATGAGGTGCGACAAGTCATTAAATCTAATAAATTAGTAATTTTAGTAAAAAATAAATTTATGATACCAACGAAAGGATACGCAGTTCAGGACGCAAAAACAGATTTAGCTCCTTGGACTTTTGAAAGAAGAGAAGTAGGGCCTCACGATGTACAATTTGATATCCAATTTTGTGGAGTCTGCCACAGTGATTTACACCAAATTAAAGACGAATGGGGTGGATCTATTTTTCCAATGGTTCCAGGTCATGAGATTGTTGGAAAAGTTGTCAAAATAGGTAGTCACGTAAAAAAATTTAAAGTAGGTGATCTTGCCGGTACAGGATGTTTAGTAGATTCTTGTAGAAAATGTGAAAACTGTCAAGAAGGATTAGAGCAATTTTGTTCCAATGGAAGTACAGGAACCTACAACGCTTTGGAGCAAGATGGAAAAACTCCAACTTATGGTGGGTATTCGAAAACAATTGTAGTGCATGAAGATTTTGTTTTGCATATTTCTGATAAATTAAATCTCGCAGCTGTTGCGCCATTGCTATGTGCGGGAATAACAACATATTCGCCATTACGCCATTGGAAAGTAGGCAAAGGACATAATCTCGCTGTTTTAGGATTGGGTGGTTTAGGACACATGGCAGTTAAGTTTGGAGTTGCTTTTGGAGCAGAAGTTACAGTTTTGAGTACTTCTCCAAAAAAGGAAGCGGATGCTAAAAAATTAGGTGCACATAAATTTATAGTTACTAAAGATGCTGAACAGTTAAAAAGCGTTACCGGATATTTTGATTTTATTTTGGACACGGTTTCAGCACCTCATGATTTGAATTTGTATCTCTCTTTATTACGAGTAAACGGAGTCCACATTTGTGTAGGTGTACCGCCAACACCTTATGAAATTCATGCTTTTAGCTTAATCGGTGGTCGAAAAAGCTTAGCCGGATCATTAATTGGTGGTTTGCCAGAAACTCAAGAAATGTTAGATTACTGTGCGGAACACGGAATCGTTTCGGATATTGAAATGATTGATATTAAAAACGTACATGAAGCTTATGACCGCATGATTAAAGGCGATGTGAGATATCGTTTTGTAATTGATATGGCAACTTTGTAATAGCTACAATTCCTAAGAATTTAGGTAGCATCCTATAAAATGGGTAAAATTTTTATAAAAGTTTCTAAAGATCATTTATATCACTAAGTGATTTTATGATAATGTGGTCAAAAATAGTTGGTAATTTTTCGTTTTAAATTAGTTATTACCCTATCAAATTGAAAAGGACATTGGCTCTGCTTAGTGGCAACCAATTAGCAATTGGTTATTGTACATACAAAAAATGAGGGCGGTTCAATCTGGCCTTTTTTATACATTTTTTGGAGTACCCGATAACTACAGAAAACCTACTTATTGATTTCAATAATACAAATGCCATTTCAAGAAGTTCCTTCTATTAGCAAAACTTAATCCTCTGTGAACATTTTGATTGTCTTTTAAATGTCGGAAAAACGACTCCAAAGAGTTTGTTGAATTTGGTATTTTTTCATGCTTTTAATAAAGAAAATAGAGATAATAAATATGTCAATGTACTTTTAGAAGAATTTGTAAATCTTTTGAAAAGAAAGGAGTGATATTAATTGAAATTGACTACTTAGAAAAAAAATCTTCTTTAAGCGAAGCTGAATTTGAAGTTTTGAAATATGAATTTAAAGATGGTTTTAATGATTATTTGGCTTCAGGAAATGCAAAAGTAAAAGCGTTAAAAGTGGTAATTGACTTTAATAGTGCGAATGAAGATAAAGCAATGCCTTATTTTAAGCAAGAATTATTAGAAAGTTCAAATGCAAAAGCTGACTTAAAGCTGAAAAACATTTAAAAGCTTTAGAAAAAAGTCATATTTGTAGTAAAAGGATTTTAGATACTATTTTTAATGATCAAAAATTAGGTGCTATTTGCGGGATAACTAGGAGAATAAGCTGAAGTATAGACAACATATACAGAGACCGTTGGTGAGAATATTGACTAACGGCTGCGGATCCTATAAGTGGATAACCACATATTACTGTTGCATCCGATACAGTTTATGATTTTTACCCGTAGGTCTATCTTTTTTTTTGCAAAGGTTATACGGAAGATAAACTTATAGGAATAGGATATGACTATGACCAAGCTTCTAGAAAAAAGTAAAACCAGAATTTAAACGCTCTTCTTTGTAAGATAATTTACTTTGTAATTTAAGATTAGGTCGTTTCAATTTGTTACCTTTTTATTTGTTTTTTGAATAGTAAAGACAAATTTCCTTAATTGGACATTCTATACATTTTGGTTTTGGTCTACAAATTTCTCTTCCTAGAAAAGAAATAGCCATCCCAATTTCGCCCCAAATTTCTTGTGGAAGTACTTGGATTAATTGTTTCTCAGCTTTAATACCATCTTTGGTTTCAGTTATTAATCCAATTCTGGGTGCAACACGTATTACGTGTAAATCAGCGATAATTCCCACTGCTGGCATTTTGGCTTCTCTCATAATGACATTAGCTGATTTTCTTCCAATCCCTTTTAGCGCAGTCAAACCATCCATGGTTAGAGGAATATTGCTGTCTTTTTGTATTGTTTTTGCAATTTCTGTAAGCCAGTTGGTTTTTGTTCCAAAATTCCTAACTTTGGATATATAAGGAATCAATGCATCAGCAGTAGAAGCAGCCAAACTTTCCATATTAGGGTAAGCATCAAATAACAAAGGAGCGATGGTGTTTATATTTGCATCAGAATCTTGAGCAGATAGAACAACCATAACTAGTAACTGATATAAATTTTGATATTCTAATGGATGCTTTCTTCCGCTATAGTTTTTTATAATAGGTTGTAGCTTGTCTGCCCAATCATTCGAGTTCCCAAATAAATCCATAATTATTCTTCCTCTTTAAAATCAACTGACAGTGAATTTACACAGTAGCGTTGTCCCGTTTTTGTTGGGCCATCATCAAATACATGACCTAAATGGCTACCGCAATTGGCGCACAAAATTTCTGTACGTTTCATTCCCAGAGTTACATCGGATATATATTCCACTTTTCCTGGTAATGATTCGTCAAAAGAAGGCCAGCCACAATGTGCATCAAATTTTGTACTACTTTCAAACAAATTTTCCCCACAAGCTCCACAACAATAGGTTCCTTTTTCAAAATTAAGATTGTATTTGCCAGTATGAGGATATTCAGTTCCTTTTTTACGAAGAATTCTATAGCGTTCTTCTCCTAGTTCTAATTTCCATTGCTCTTCTGATTTTTCTATTGGATATTTCATGTTTTCCTAATTTAATGATTATTAATAGTATTCAAATGATAACTTCTAATCTAATTAATATAATTTTATTTACTTATAAACTGAATGATCTTCTCAATCACAGCACTATTCCCAAGTATTTTTCGGTGTCCTAATCCTTCCGTTACCATTAGATCTCCGTTTTTTAAATACTTATGAATATGGATGCCAGCTTTTACCGGTACTTCTGGATCATTGTGATCATGGATCACTAAAACTGGTATGTCAGTTTCAGCAGCAGCTAAATAAGCGGAATAATTATTCATTTTTTCGTTATATTTTTTTTCGAAATGTAAACGTAGTAGCGTACTAATATTTGGTTTCAATTGTAATTTAGCTACAAAATCGTCGAGAATATCTTGGACAATATCTCCGCTGCCAATCACCACGGCATGCTTTACTTTTAACCCTTCCTTTATAGAATTTAAAACCGACATTCCGCCTAATGAGTGGCCAATAGCGGCTTCGAAAGGCCCTTGTTGTTTGTCAATTTCCATAATTGTAGCTATAAAATCAGTCATTATCGTCATTTTTCCCGAAGATTTACCATGTGCTGGAGCATCAAAACTAATGGTTGAATATCCTTCTTTTTGTAATCCTTCTGCTATCTTAAAAAGTTGCGTTCCACGTCCTGACCAGCCATGTACTAGTAAAATTTTCTTTTTACTATCACCATATTGATATAAAACAACTTCTTTATTAATAGCTGGAATAAATGTTAATTTTTGGATGCTTTTACGATCCATTTCTAATTCTCTTTTAGGAATTTTATGTTTTATTGGTGTTGTAAATAATTTTGCGGCGAATAAAGTAACCAATTTTGGTGAAATAATAGAGATTAATCTGCTAGTTAGTACTATAATTTTTGGAATTTTTAAGGATTGTGTATGAATTGAAGCTTTTTTTGACATATCAATAAATTTTCAAGCAAGTAAGTATGTTAATATTTTTTTACTAAATTTAGAAAAATATAAAAGTAATATTATTATGGCGGTTTTTATTTTAATTAACATAAAAGCTTCAAATATTAAATAATTGAAATACTAATAATTGAATAATAACAAAATTTCATAGATGGAAATATTTCATATCAGTGCAGAATGTTATCCAATAGCGAAAGTAGGAGGTTTAGCTGATGTCGTAGGAGCATTACCAAAATATCAAAGTAATGCTGGACATCGCGTAAGAGTTGTTGTTCCTTGCTACGATACTAAGTTCCGAAAAGAAAATGAATTTGAATGTGTACATTGGGGACATGTTAAGTTAGGTAATTTCAATTTTCCTTTCAATGTCTTAAAAGAAACAACAGATAGGTTAGGATTTGAATTGTACCAAATCGAAATTCCCGAGTTGTTTGATAGGAAAGACGTATATGGTCATCAAGATGATATTGAGCGTTTTTTATCTTTCCAAATCGCCACTTTAGATTGGATAATAGGTAGAAACGAGATGCCGGATGTAATTAATTGCCATGATCATCACACTGGATTAATTCCCTTTATGATGTTGTATTGTCATAAATACAATAGGCTACAATATACTCCGTCCATGATTACGATTCACAATGGCTTGTATCAAGGACAATTTAGTTTTGATAAGTTGTATTATGTACCTGAATTTGATTTGTCACACGTCAATGTCTTGGAGTGGGGTAATTGTATCAATTCGTTAGCTGTTGCTATCAAATGTGCATGGGCTGTAACAACTGTTTCACCCAATTACTTGAATGAAATTAATTTTTCAGCCAATGGTTTAGAAGCATTATTTAATATGGTTCGTTATAAATCAAAAGGTATTTTGAACGGTATCGATATTGAAGTTTGGGATCCAGCAACTGATACTGCTCTTGAAAAAAACTACTCCATAAAAAATTATGAAGTTGGAAAACAAGAAAATAAAGAGAAATTATGTAAACTTTTTAATTTAGATCCAACAAAACCATTATTTAGTTTTATTGGTCGATTGTTAGAAGAAAAAGGAGGAGATTTATTGCCGCATGCTTCAGCAGTTGCTTTGTCTGAGAATTATCAAAAATTGAACATTTTAATTTTAGGCTCCGGAAACAGCATGATCGAAAGCCAATTAAGCAGTTTGTTGCAAGATTATAAAGGCAATTACAATGCTTTTATTGGGTACAACGAAGAACTAGCTCACTTGATTTATGCTGGTGCTGATTTCCTACTGATGCCTTCAAGAGTAGAGCCATGTGGTTTAAACCAAATGTATTCAATGCGATATGGTACTATTCCAATTGTAAGAAGAACTGGAGGTTTGAAAGATACCGTAATTGATTTTGGAGACGGGGGAAATGGTATCTGTCACGATCAAGCAACAGTGGGTGATGTTTGTTATTCAATCCAAAGAGCGATTAAATTATATGACGATAAAAAGCAACTAAACAAAATTAGAAAAATGGGCATGAACACAGACCATTCATGGGAACGTGTATGTCAGGAATACATAGAGATGTACAAACAAATAATTGACAAAAGATGAAAGTTAAAAAGAAAAATGTTATTGCGATAATTTTAGGTGGAGGACAAGGTTCAAGGCTATATCCATTAACAGAAACGAGATCTAAACCAGCTGTGCCAATAGGAGGGAAATACAGATTGGTTGATATTCCAATTTCAAATTGTATGAATTCAGATATTTATAGAATGTTTGTACTAACACAATTTAATTCAGCTTCTTTAAATGCGCACATCAAAAACACTTATAACTTTAGTATTTTTAGTCACGCTTTTGTAGATATTCTTGCAGCAGAACAAACTCCTGATAACCCAACTTGGTTTCAAGGTACTGCTGATGCTGTAAGACAGTGTATGCCCCATTTTTTGAATCATGATTTTGATTACGCATTAATTCTTTCCGGTGATCAGTTGTATCAAATGGATTTTAATGAAATGCTTGAGGCACACATAAATAACGAAGCTGATATTTCTATTGCGACTTTACCTGTAAATGCAAAAGATGCACCTGAATTTGGAATCCTAAAAACAAATTCAGAAAGTTATATTGAATCTTTTATTGAAAAACCAGCTAAAGAATTATTGCCCGATTGGGAATCGGAGGTGAGTGATCAAATGAAAAGTGAAGGGAAGCATTATTTAGCTTCTATGGGAATTTATATTTTCAATAGGAAATTGTTGATTGATATAATGTCAAATAAAGAAACAAAAGATTTTGGTAAAGAAATTATACCGCAAGCTGTAAGTAACAATAAGATATTAAGCTTTCAATACGAGGGTTATTGGACAGATATTGGTAATATTGATTCTTTTTTTGAAGCTAATATTGGACTTACTGAAGACTTGCCAAAGTTTAATTTATTTGATGATAATAATAAAATTTACACAAGGCCAAGGTTGCTTCCTCCTTCTAAATTTCAAAATATACTTGTTGACAAATCTTTAATTTCTGAAGGTTGTATTTTGAATGGAAAAGAAATTAAACATTCTGTAATTGGCATCAGATCTCGAATTGGTGACGGCACTATAATTCAGAATTCCTATGTGATGGGTAACGATTACTATCAGAACATCGAAACTATGAATGAAGATAGAGAAAGTGGAAAAATCTTAGTAGGAATTGGTGAAAGATGCTTTATAAACAATGCACTTATCGATAAAAATTGTAGAATTGGTAACGATGTATATATCAATGGAGGTTCGCATTTAGGAGATTTTTCAAATGAATTATATGCTATAAAAGAAGGAATCGTTGTCATTAAAAAAGGAGCAGTTATACCAGATAATTACATTATAAAGTAAATCTACAAACTGTTTTTTCTTAAAAATAATATTCTCTTTTTTTATAAAATGAGAGTTACACAATTATTGTATGAATAAAGTTATCACGCATTCTCTTTTAACTGATTTTGATATTGATTTATTCAAATCTGGAAAACATTTCCGACTTTACGAAAAACTAGGAGCGCACCTGATATCAGTTGACGGAGTCGAAGGCGTCTATTTTGCTGTTTGGGCTCCTTCGGCGCATTCGGTCTCTGTTATAGGTGATTTTAATTTCTGGAATGATAAGGAACATCAGTTAAATGTTCGTTGGGATTCCTCGGGAATTTGGGAAGGTTTTATTCCAAATGTAGAAAAAGGAACCACCTATAAGTATAAAATACACTCGAATAATAACGGAATTAGTACAGAAAAGGCTGATCCTTTTGCTTTTTACTGTGAAAAACCACCTTGTACGGCTTCTGTCGTTTGGGATTTATATTATAAATGGAAAGATGAGAAATGGATGGAAACGCGTCAGAATAATAATGGTTTAGACAAGCCTTATTCTGTTTACGAAGTACATTTAGGTTCTTGGAAACGTCATTCTACTGAAGATCGATTTTTGACTTACATCGAATTTGCGGATGATTTAGTAAATTATGTTAAAGAAACAGGCTTTACACATATCGAATTTATGCCAATAATGGAGTATCCTTATGATCCGTCATGGGGATATCAACTAGTTGGATATTTTGCACCAACCTCTCGTTTCGGCAATCCGCAAGAATTTATGTTTTTGGTTGATAAGTTACATGAGGCTGGAATAGGAGTAATTCTGGATTGGGTTCCTTCTCACTTTCCTGATGATGCACATGGATTAGGATTTTTTGATGGATCAAATCTTTTTGAACATCCAGATCGTAGAAAAGGATATCATCCTGACTGGAAAAGTCTCGTTTTTAATTATGGAAGAAATGAAGTTCGGTCCTTCTTGATTAGCAATGCATTATTCTGGTTGCAATATTACCATGCTGACGCGCTTCGAGTAGATGCTGTTGCCTCTATGTTGTATTTAGATTATTCTAGAAACGATGGAGAGTGGGAGCCGAATATTTACGGTGGAAGAGAAAACCTGGATACAATAAGTTTCTTGAAAGAATTTAACGAAGCCGTATATTCAAATTATGAAGGTGTTCAAACTATTGCTGAAGAGAGTACTTCTTTTCCAATGGTTTCAAGACCAACATCAATAGGTGGTTTAGGATTCGGAATGAAATGGATGATGGGTTGGATGCACGATACATTAGAATATTTTCAAAAAGAGACCGTTTACAGGAAATACCATCAAAATGATTTAACTTTCTCGATGACTTATACTTTTTCTGAAAATTTCATGTTGCCGCTTTCACATGATGAAGTAGTGTACGGCAAAAAATCTATTGCAGGGAGAATGCCAGGCGACGAATGGCAGAAATTTGCTAATTTGAGATTGCTTTACGGTTACATGTTTATGCATCCTGGAACAAAATTATTGTTTATGGGAAGCGAATTTGGACAAAGTAGAGAATGGAATTTTGAAGGAAGCTTGGATTGGGATTTATTACAATACCCATTTCATTTAGGCGTTAAAAAATTGATTACAGACTTGAATCATTTGTACAAAACGGAACCTGCTTTGTATGAAAAACAATTTAGTCAAGAAGGGTTTGAATGGATTAATTATTCAGATCATCAGAATGCAGTGATGTCTTTTATTAGAAAAGGTAAAGAACTAAAAGAAGAGATAATCATAGTTTGCAATTTTACGCAAGTTGTGAGGGAAAACTATCGAATAGGTCTACCAAGAAAAGGAAAATTGATAGAAATTTTTAATAGCGATGCAACCATTTATGGTGGTAGCGGAGTATCTAACGCTAAGAAAGTTACAATTGCAGCAATGCCATATGACGGTCGTGATTATTCAGCTGAATTACTTTTAGCTCCGCTTAGCGTGTTAGTTTTTAAAATTAGTTAGAAGACTCTTTCACTTTTTAATAATAAATATAATGGTTTTCATTTGCAATGAGAACCATTATTGTGTAGAGTTTTGATTAATCTTGTGCGTTTGCTATATCGTTTTCGCGAATACTTAAATCGTAATTAACTCTGTACTAAGTAATTTTGTACTTTTGGAAACCCAAAATTGAATAAAAATAACATCATAACGAATGATTACAAATACCGAATTAGAATATAAAGGAGATTTATATCCAACAAAAATAATTTCTTTTGAGCAAGACGAAGTAGATTCAATAAGTTTTTATACTGATAATAGTGTTATTTTAAGAGTAACAGTTTTAAGAGATAGCTTAATACGCTTTAGATTTACTACCAAAGGGTATTTTAGCAAAGATTTTTCATATGCTATTGATAAGAGCCACTCTCATGGTTACAACCTTTTGGAAGTTATAGAAGAGAATGATTATTATCAAATTCGTACTAATAAAGTAAGATGTAAAATCCAAAAATCAGACATGAGATTGTCTATTTATGATTTGGAAGATAAGGTTATTTTAGAAGATGAACTAGGTTTTCATTGGGAAGAAAGTTACGAATTTGGTGGGAATATCGTAAAGATGAGTAAATCTTCAAAAGAGGGAGAGTGCTTTTACGGGCTTGGTGACAAAGCCACTCAATTAAATTTGAAAGGGAAAAGAATAGAGAATTTTGCGACAGATCAATATGCTTTTCAAAAAGACCAAGAACCTTTATATAAGGTAGTTCCGTTTTACATTGGTTTGCATAACAAACAATCCTACGGAATTTTCTTTGACAATACTTTTAGAACGTATTTTGATTTTTGTCATGAAAGAAGAAATGTAACCAGTTTTTGGGCTGAAGGTGGTGAAATGAATTATTACTTCATTTACGGTCCACAAATGCAAGACGTAGTTACCACTTATACCGATTTGACTGGTAAACCAGAATTACCACCGCTTTGGGCACTGGGATATCATCAGTGTAAATGGAGTTATTATCCAGAAAGTAATCTAAAAGAAGTTGCGGCAAAATTTAGAGAGTTAAAAATTCCCTGTGATGCACTTTATTTAGACATTGATTATATGGATGGATTTCGTTGCTTTACTTGGAACAAAGAATATTTTCCAGATCCAAAAAGAATGGTCGCTGAACTGGCGGAAGATGGTTTCAAAACAGTTGTTATCATTGATCCAGGAATAAAAATTGATAAAGAATATTCTGTTTATAAAGAAGCTTTAGAAAAAGATTATTTCTGTAAAAGAGCCGATGGACCATATATGAAAGGAAAAGTGTGGCCTGGAGAGTGCAATTTCCCAGACTATACTAATCCAGCAGTTCGTGAATGGTGGGCTGGACTATTCAAAGAATTAATTTCAGAGATAGGAGTAAAAGGAGTGTGGAATGATATGAACGAACCTGCTGTGATGGAGGTTCCTAATAAAACTTTCCCTATGGATGTGCGTCATGATTATGATGGAAATCCTTGTAGCCATAGAAAAGCACATAATATATATGGAACACAAATGGCAAGAGCTACTTATCATGGTGTGAAACGTTTTGCTTATCCAAAAAGACCTTTTGTTATCACAAGATCAGCTTATTCTGGAGCACAGCGTTATTCTTCTTCATGGACAGGCGATAATGTAGCTACTTGGGAACATTTATGGATTGCAAATATCCAGGTGCAACGTATGTCTATTTCAGGAATGGGATTCACTGGTTCTGATATTGGCGGATTTGCGGAGCAACCTTCGGGAGAATTATATGCTCGTTGGATTCAACTAGGTGTTTTTCATCCTTTTTGCAGAACGCACTCATCAGGAGATCACGGAGATCAAGAACCGTGGGCATTTGATGAAGAAGTTATAGATATCACTAGAAAATTTGTAAACTTAAGATACCAATTATTACCTTATTTATACACTATGTTTTGGCAGTATATTGAAGAAGGTTTGCCAATGTTGAAACCATTAGTATATTTTGACCAAGAGGATATTCAAACACATTACAGAAATGATGAGTTTGTCTTTGGAAACCAAATTTTAGTTTGCCCAATTTTAGAACCAAATGCTTTGGGTAGAAGAATGTATATTCCTAGAGGAAACTGGTTTAATTATTGGACAAAAGAAGCTGTTAATGGCGGAAAGGAAATTTGGGTAGATACTAAATTTGATGAAATTCCAATTTTTGTTAAAGCGGGAGCAGTAATTCCAAAATATCCAGTTCAACAATATGTTGGTGAGCTAGAATTTGACGAATTAGCATTAGACATATATTTTAAAGAGGGAAAAGAAAAGTCAGTAGTGTACGAAGATGCTCAGGACGGTTACGATTATAAAAAAGGACGTTATAGTTTATTATCATTTAAAACAAATGGTAAAGAAAACGAACTTAATATCCAATTGCATAAAGAAGGTAAGTATGACACGCATTATTCTAAATATATATTAAATTTGATTGGCTTGCCTTTTAAAATTAAAACGATCCAGATTGATAATGTAGAAGTGGCCGTGGATATGGATGATTTAGAGAGAACTAATTCAATAACCATAGATAAGGAATTTTCAACTTTACAAATTATAGGAGAATAACAATAATGTTGAAACTTAATTTTATAATTATATAAAAAATTAAGTTTTTATTAAGTGTATCTTTGACTAGTAAAACTTAAAATTATGAAAAAACAGATATTATTAGGAATTTGTGCGTTATCAATGGTTTATTCCTGTGCGACGAATCCTCTAACTGGAAAGAAGACTCTAAATTTTGTTTCCAACAGTGAATTATTTCCCTCTGCTTTTCAACAATATGGAACTTTCTTGAAGGAAAATAAAGTAATTTCGGGAACTGCTGACGCAAGAAAAGTTGAAGCTGTGGGTTCGAGAATCAAATCTGCTGCGGAAAAGTATTTAACTTATTTAGGACAAGCACAATACTTACAAGACTATCGTTGGGAATACAAACTAATTGATAGCAAAGAAGTTAATGCTTGGTGTATGCCAGGAGGAAAAATCGTTGTTTATTCAGGGATTTTACCAATTACAAAAAATGACGCTGGATTAGCGACTGTGATGGGGCATGAAGTTTCTCACGCATTAGCAAATCATGGCGCGCAACGTATGAGTGCTTCTCAATTACAACAATTAGGAGCTGTTGGAGTTGCTGTAGCGACTGGTGGACAATCATCCGAAAAGCAACAAATGTGGCAACAGTATTATGGTTTAGGATCTCAAGTAGGAGTAATGTTACCATTTAGTAGAAATCACGAAACTGAAGCAGACAAAATAGGTCTTACGTTGATGGCTATTGCAGGCTATAATCCAGATGAATCTATTACATTCTGGTCAAGAATGGCTGAAAAATCGTCAGGTCAAGCGCCACCAGAATTTATGAGCACGCATCCATCCGATGCTACAAGAATTGCAAATTTAAAAGCATTAATACCAGAAGCAAAAGCATTAGCTGCTAAGGTTGGTGTTTTAAAATAATATAATCAAATAAATTTTATACTAAAGGTTATTCTCAAACGAGAATAACCTTTTTTTTTACATGATCGATCTTTAAAATGTAGCACTAACAAGTATTACTATTTAAAATAGGAATTTGAATATTATTGAATAAATTAGCACCATAAAAAATAGTATATGGCAGATTTACCTAAGGGAAGTAAAAAATTATTAAACGCTTGGGCTTTCTATGACTGGGCAAATTCCGTTTATACGCTTACAATTGCATCAGCAATATTCCCAATTTTTTATGAAGCCTTATTCTCAGAAAGAAGTCATTATATCACCGTTTTTGGGTTTAGTTTAAAAAATTCTGCTTTGATAAGTTTTGTAACTGCTACTGCTTTTTTAGTAGTTGCTTTTATGTCTCCGTTATTATCAGGGATTGCTGATTATGTCGGAAATAAAAAAGCGTTTATGAAATTCTTTTGCTATGTAGGATCCTTATCCTGTATGGGATTATATTGGTTTGATCTTGACAACATATACGTAGGATTAGCATTTTACTTTTTTGGATTGATTGGGTATTGGGGAAGTTTAGTTTTTTATAATTCCTATTTACCTGATATCGCTTTTGTAGAGCAGCAAGATAAAATTAGCGCCAAAGGATATTCAATGGGATATATTGGTAGTGTGATTTTGTTAATTATCAATTTGGCAATGATCATGAAACCAAAACTTTTTGGAATCGCTGGTACAGATGGCGAGGCTGCAATGAAGGCAATGCGCTACTCATTTGTTATGGTTGGGGTTTGGTGGATTGTATTCAGTCAATATTCGTATTATTATTTACCCAAAGGCAATAAAAATGCAGAATGCAAAGTTATGCATCATCTTGTATTTAATGGATTTAAAGAATTAAAGAAAGTTTGGGTTTTATTAAAAGTAAACGTTCCGTTGAAACGCTATTTAGGAAGTTTTTTTATTTCAAGCATGGCGGTACAAACAGCTATGTTAGTCGCCACTTATTTTGGAGCTCAAGAAATAGCATGGTCTTCAAAAGAAGAAAGTACAATTGGATTAATAATTTGTATTTTATTGATTCAAATAGTGGCGATTTTAGGCGCAATTTTGACTTCTAGAGCGTCTGAGAAATTTGGTAATATACGAACTTTAATCGCGATTAATTGTTTTTGGGTGCTGCTTTGTGTGGGTGCTTATTTCATTACAAAACCAATTGAGTTTTACGTAATGGCAACTTTGGTCGGACTTGTGATGGGAGGAATACAAGCATTGTCTCGCTCTACTTATTCAAAATTACTACCGGAGACAGAAGATACAGCTTCCTTTTTTAGCTTTTATGATGTAGCGGAGAAAATAGGAATAGTTATAGGAATGATGGTTTACGGAATAATTGATCAAATTACTGGAAGTCCTAGACTAGGAATTGCTTCCTTAGCATTATTTTTTGTTATCGCAGTTATTCTGTTGAATAGAGTTCCAAAGAAAGGTGTTTTAAATCCTTAAAAACACCTTTTTTTAAAACAGTATGTGGTATCTATGACTTAGATATATCCCCAGATCCATTAACCTTTGTGTCTTTTTTCTCTGGATTACCGCTGTACTTTATATCGCCTGAACCTGAAACTCGCGCATAAATACTTTCGGAGCAAAAAACGGAAGTATCTCCAGAACCAGAAACGGTAACCTTTGCATTTGTAGATTTCATTGCGCTAGCTTTTATATCTCCAGAGCCATTTAAAGTACTCGTAATGTTGTCGGTTTTACCTATTAGAACTATGTCTCCTGAACCATTCAGATTGATTTCAATATTCTTAGCCTCTACATTTAATTTTAAATCTCCTGAACCGGTTAGCTTTGCAGCAAAAGAATCCGAAGTAATAGTATTTTTAGTTGAAATATTACCAGAACCTGTCAGGGAAACTTGATTGATACTTTCGAAAGGAATGGTTATGACAATGTTTTTTCCATTACTAGTACTGATGTATTTATTTTTATCTGTGGTTATTTTTAGTTCTTGATTTACCACTTCAATTTTAATGTGTGGCAATAGATTCTCTTCTCCTTTTATAGTAATGTTACCTTCTTTCCCAGAAACTAACTCCACATCAAAAAAACCTGTAATAGCTATTTTATCATAGTTAGTGGTTGATCTTTTTTCAGAAATTACATTTCCATTTCCTTTAACTTTCTGGTTGCTTCTCCATTGTGCCTGCATCACGGAAGTTAGTAATACGGCGCAGATAATAAGTAATTGACTTGAATTTCTCATGATTTGTTTGATTAATTATTGTTTTTTAATGATACATTTCCATAATCTGAGATTATGTTTAAACTATTGATTCCCTTATTTTTATAAAAGCCACTGTATTTTTTTGAATTTGACACCTCTTCTTTTGAAAGTATTTCTAAATCATTACTAAAATTAAAATTGGCATACTTCAAAATAATATTGAAATCGAAAGCAAAATTGTTGTCGTATCCAATGCTTATTCCCGTATATCCTGAGTTAATATTTATGTTGTTTGCTTTAGCATTTAAAGTCTCAATAGTTAAGGAGCTGTACTTTGTGTTCAATTTCAAATTATCGAAAACTTCGCCTATTCTAATGGTTAAATAATTCCCAGAAGCATCTAATTTCTTGACATTCTTTAATCTAATTTTACCGTATTTGCTATTGTATTTTATAGCCTCACTGTTATTTATTTCAATGTCGGTATAATCAGAAATTAAATCTAGCTTTCCTACTTCATTAATTTTTAAGTTAGAGTATTTAGCATTTATAACTCCATTTTTTAATGAGGTAATACTGGAATTAGAACAGTAATCCATTTGTATAGCAGTGTTACCTACTAAATTACCTAAGTTTATTTTACCATACTTACACTTTATATCTGCATCAGCAAAAATATCAGATGTGCTGATATTACCATATTTGTTATTAAGTTTAACGCTGCCGTTTTTTGGAATTTTAAGGGTGAAATTTATTTCAAAACTATTGTTTCGACCTTGATTTTTAGAACTTGAATTTCCAAAAACTGTTTTTGCCGTTATCATTCCTTTGAGAGCAATTATGTCGATGTCAATATCATTAATACGTTGGTTTACCCAATTTTCATTGTCACCACTTACCTTAATACTAATATCTAACTCTATCTTATCCTGATTCCAAGTCGTTACTGAAATATTTCCGTACGAATTGTCTATTGCGAGCGTAGCATTAGAGTTTACGTAATAGGCTTTATTAATATTTTTTTGTTTGGAATAATTAAAATCACTTTCACTAGAATAGCCAAAAAAAGGTATCAAGAGCAAAAAAATAAAAATGCTAAATTGTTTTTTCATTGGGTAGCTGTATTGCTTGTTCATTTTCTTCTATATGTTCTAAAACCGTTTGCAAAAAGGAAATCCGAGTTTGAAGATTACTTATCATGGCGTAAATAATTTGTTTGCTTTCTCCATTAGTCTCTAATTCTTTTATGATTTTTTCATAATCCTGATCTAGAACTTTCATTTGCTTTAGCGCGTCAGTGATAATTTTTTTGTTTTCAGGAGATTTCTTTTCGTTTATTTTTTCCAATTCTTTTTCTATTAAAACAGTAAAAATAGAATCGGTTTGCTGGGTTTCTTTTGAAGCAAAGTGAAATTCATTTTCTTTAACTTCAGTTCTATGCAATAAAGATATTCCAATAAAAAGTATTACTGAAGCTGCGATTGCTATAGCTAGAAAGTATTTTTTTGATGGCTTATTTGAATTCAATCTATCTAAAAATCGTTGTTCATGCTTAAATTCAATTTCTTCAGTATCCCAATCATGCTCCAGTTTTTGGAATAAATTATCTAGTTTTTCATTTTCATTTTTCATAGTTCCTCTAGTTTTTTTCTTAAACAATCTTTTGCTCTGCTTAATGTCGTTCTGCAATTAGCGTAGCTAATATTTAAAATTTCACTAATTTCTTCTGAGTCATATCCTTCAATGTAAAATAGTGTTAAAACCATTCGATAATTGTATTTTAAGGAATTAATGGTTTCAAGTATTTGCTTTACTTTTAGTTCATTGAAATTATTGTCATCTGTATCATTTAGAATTACATCTTCAGTTTTGTGTAACGCAGCATTAAAATCTTCTACTTTGAATAGATTGTTTTTTTTATAAAAATCTATGCTTCCATTAACGATTATCCTCTTTAACCACGCGCCAAAAGCTACTTCTTCTTTGAAATCATTTATTTTATTGAACGCTTTTAAAAAACCTTCTTGCATAACATCTTCTGCAAAATGCGCATCTTTAACAATTCGATAGGAGACATTATACATCGCCTTAGCATAGCGATTATAAATTTCGCATTGTGCTTTTTGATTTTTTTGCTTACAAAGCAAAATCAGATCCTCGATATTATGTTGTTCTAAACTCAAACAGTTGCTGGTGATTTCTTATATAGACTTACAATATATGCTTTTGTTACAGTTTATAAATTTAAACTTAATATTTTTTACTAATCAGGAGGACTTTTGAATATCATCAGTCTTCTTTTACAGTCCAACGAATAATCTTTTTACTCCAAATCAGGTTTTAAAGATTCTATTTTGGCACAGAGATTGACTCCTTTAGGCTCTAGCAAATATTCACTATTAAACTGAGTTTTTATAGTTATAGCCTACGCCGAAACATTATATTTGCTTATATAATGAAATTTTTTAATGACAAAAAGACTTAAAACGATATATGTCAAATCATAAAATACTAACTATTGACAATCTGTCACTTCAGGAATTTGATTCTGAAGCAGATTTAATTCCACTTTTAACTCCTGAAGACGAGGAGGAAATGAATAATGAATCATTACCTGAATTATTAGCTATATTACCTTTGCGTAACATGGTTCTATTTCCAGGAGTGGTAATCCCAATTACTGCTGGTCGCGATAAATCAATTAAGCTAATTAATGATGCTAACGCAGCGGGTAAGAATATTGGTGTCGTGGCTCAAATTAATGAAGAAGAGGAAGATCCTACTAGAAAAGATATTCATAAAATAGGTACTGTTGCTCGTATTTTGCGAGTTTTAAAAATGCCTGATGGGAATGTTACTGTAATTCTACAAGGTAAAAAGCGCTTTGAAATTGATTCTGTTGTTGAAGAATTACCGTACTTAACAGCTAAAATTAAGGAGGTTCCTGAAAAACGACCTAAGAAAAACGACAGTGAATTTTTAGCAATTCTTGACTCAGTTAAAGAATTAGCAATTCAAATTATTAAGGAAAGTCCAAATATTCCTAGCGAAGCAACCTTCGCGATAAAGAATATTGAGAGCCAGTCATTCTTGATTAATTTTGTTACTTCTAACATGAATTTGTCTGTTAAAGAGAAACAAGATTTGCTAGCTATTAATAAGTTGAAAGATAGAGCGTTAGAAACTCTTCGATATATGAATATCGAGTTGCAAAAACTCGAATTGAAAAATGATATTCAATCTAAAGTACGTTTTGATTTAGATCAACAACAACGCGAATATTTTCTTCATCAGCAAATGAAAACCATCCAAGAAGAACTTGGCGGTGTGTCTCAGGAAGAGGAAATGGATGAAATGTTAGCGAAGTCTTTGACAAAGAAATGGGATGATAAAACCAAGATGCATTTCGAAAAGGAATTGTCTAAAATGCGTCGCATGAATCCTCAAGCGCCTGATTTTGGTATTCAAAGAAATTACTTAGAATTATTTTTAGAATTGCCTTGGAATGAATATTCTAAAGATAATTTTGATTTAAAAAGAGCGCAGAAGATATTAGACAGAGATCATTTTGGTCTTGAAGAGGTTAAAAAGAGAATGATTGAGCATTTAGCCGTTTTAAAATTGCGAAATGATATGAAATCCCCAATTATTTGTTTGACGGGACCTCCGGGAGTTGGTAAAACTTCGATTGGTCGTTCGATTGCCGAATCATTAGGAAGAGAATACGTTCGTATTTCACTTGGTGGTTTGCGTGATGAGTCTGAAATTAGAGGACATAGAAAAACATATATAGGTGCGATGCCGGGGCGAATTATTCAAAGCTTGAAGAAAGCGGGAACATCTAATCCAGTTTTTGTTTTGGATGAAATCGATAAATTATCAAACAGTCATAATGGCGATCCATCATCAGCTTTACTCGAAGTTTTAGATCCAGAGCAGAATAATTCTTTCTATGATAATTTCCTTGAAATGGGTTATGATTTATCAAAAGTGATGTTCATTGCAACATCTAATAATATGGCAGCTATTCAACCCGCACTGCAAGACAGGATGGAAGTGATCAGAATGTCTGGTTACACCATTGAGGAAAAGGTAGAAATTGCGCGTCAGCATTTGTTTCCTAGACAATTGAAAGAGCATGGAATGACCACCAAAGATTTATCAATTGGAAAAAAACAATTGGAAAAAATTGTAGAAGGCTATACTCGTGAATCTGGTGTTCGAAATCTGGAAGCTAAGATTGCCCAAGTAATCCGTAACGCAGCTAAGTCTGTTGCTATGGAAGAAGAGTACAACAAAAAAGTTACGGACGAGAATATTATCAAAATATTGGGTGCTCCAAGATTAGGTCGAGATAAATACGAGAGTAACGATGTTGCCGGAGTAGTTACCGGATTGGCTTGGACTTCAGTTGGAGGTGATATTCTTTTCATAGAATCATTACTTTCTCCTGGAAAGGGAACCATGACTATCACTGGGAACTTAGGTACAGTAATGAAAGAATCAGCTACTATTGCTTTAGAATATATTAAAGCAAATAGTAAACTTTTAGGATTAGATGCTGATATTATTTCAAAATATAACATTCATTTACACGTTCCAGAAGGAGCAACTCCTAAGGATGGACCAAGTGCAGGAATTGCCATGTTGACATCGTTAGTTTCATTGTTTACGCAAAAAAGAGTGAAGAAAAACCTAGCCATGACAGGAGAAATTACTTTACGTGGTAAGGTATTACCTGTAGGTGGAATTAAAGAAAAAATTCTAGCAGCAAAGAGAGCTAATATTAAAGAAATCATTCTATGTCACGAAAATAAAAGTGATATTGACGAAATAAAAGCCGAATATCTAGAAGGACTTTCTTTTCATTATGTAAAGGAAATGAGCGAAGTATTAGAATTTGCTTTAACAGATCAAAGTGTCAAAAACGCTAAGGAACTGTAGGTAATAACGGTTAAAATTTAAAAATTCCAAACTCCATAACTTATCTAATAAGTATTGGAATTTGGAATTTGTTTTTTGATTTATTTTAAAATTATAATTTTATCTTCGCAATTGCGTTTTTCTCTTATAAACTGTCTTTAAAAAGATGATTAAAAAACTATTGTTATACATTTTACTTTTTGTTTGCGCTGTTTCATACAGTCAAATAGGAGGCAAGTATACCTATCAGTTTTTGAATTTAGTTACTTCTCCAAGGCAAGCTGCATTAGGCGGAAAAGTCATTACAATTTATGATAATGATGTGAACCAAGCCCATTACAATCCCGCAACTATAAATGAAGAAATGGATAATAATTTAGCGTTAAATTATGGAAGCTATTTCAAAGAAGTAACATATGGAACAGCTTCATATGCTTATACCTATGATCGTCATTTACAAACCTTTCAAGCTGGAGTTAATTATGTGAACTATGGAAGTTTTGAAGGTTATGATGAAAATGGTCAACCTACTTCCAATTTCACGGGGAGTGAAGTGGCGCTTTCTGTAGGTTACGCTTACAATATTCCTTATACAGATATTCATATTGGAGCAAGTGCTAAACTAATCTCTTCAACTTTAGAAAGTTACCACTCTTTAGGAGGTGCTTTAGATATTGGAGCTGTTTTTATTGATGAAAAAAACGACGTAAATTGGGCATTAGTAATCCGAAATATTGGAACTCAATTTTCAAGCTATAACGGCGTCAGTGAGAGATTGCCGCTCGAAATAATAGCAGGTGTCTCGCAAGAACTCGAAAATGTACCTATTCGATGGCATCTTACTTTAGAAAATTTGCAACAGTGGAACATAGCTTTTGTGAATCCTTCACAATCACAATCATCACTCGACGGTCAAGTAGCGGACGAAAAAGTTTCGTTTGTGAATAATACTTTGCGTCATGTAATTATGGGTGTAGAGCTTTTTCCAAAAAAAGCTTTTAATTTGCGTGTTGGATACAACTTTAGAAGAGCAGAAGAATTAAGACTTTTGGAACAGCGTAATTTTTCAGGAGTTTCATTGGGATTTGGTCTAAAAATGAACAAACTCAAATTTAACTATTCCTATTCTAGATATACATTAGCAGGAAATACAAGCCTTTTTGGGCTAACAATGAATTTCCAATAACGATTTGAAAATAACATAAATCTTTAAATTTTACATTTTGAATAAAAAAATTACTATTGCAATTGATGGCTTTTCATCTACTGGAAAAAGTACTTTAGCAAAGCAGCTCGCTAATCATTTAGGATATGTTTACGTAGATACGGGCGCAATGTATCGTGCCGTAGCTTTTTTTGCAATGCAACAAGGGTATATAAATGCAGATTTTTTCGATAAAGAATCATTAATAAACAGTTTGCTAAACATCAAATTACAATTCAAATTTAATGCTGATTTAGGTTTTGCCGAAATGTATTTGAATAATCTAAATGTAGAAACTGAAATTAGAACGATCGAAGTTTCCCGTTTTGTTAGTAAAGTAGCCGAAGTTTCTGAGGTTCGTGCCAAGTTAGTAGAACAACAAAAAGAAATGGGCAAAGACAAAGCAATTGTAATGGACGGTAGAGACATTGGAACTGTTGTTTTTCCAGATGCCGAACTTAAAATATTCATGACTTCTAGTGCAACAACCAGAGCGCAAAGACGTTACGATGAACTCGTTGCGAAAGGCGACGATGTGTCGTTTGAAGAAGTGCTTAAAAATGTCGAAGAACGTGATTACATTGATACACATCGAGAAGATTCTCCCTTGATAATGGCTGATGATGCTATCGAGATTGACAATTCACATTTGGATAGAAAAGAGCAATTTGAACTCGTTTTAGAATTAGTAAATGATACTATTAAATCAGCATAATATAGTTGCAAATCTCATTTTAAATAGTAGATTTACGCCCTGTTATTTTTCAAAAAAACTAACCCAAATATTATGAGCATAAAATTACGATTGATTATAATGAGCTTCCTTCAGTTTTTTGTTTGGGGTGCGTGGCTGTTAACAATTGCCAATTATTGGTTTGGCACCAAACATTGGGACAATACGCAGTTCGGGCTTGTTTTTGGAACGATGGGTTTTGCTTCAATCTTTATGCCTACTATCACCGGAATCATTGCCGATCGATGGATTAATGCTGAAAAATTATATGCGATTATGCACATTTTGTATGCCGCAGTTTTGTTTTACCTGCCTACAGTTAATGATCCGACGACATTTATTTATGTCATGTTCGTAGCCATGTGTTTTTACATGCCGACGATTTCATTAAGCAATTCTGTATCGTACAACGTTTTAAAGCAAAGCAACGGCGATGTAATTAAGGATTTTCCACCAATTCGCGTTTGGGGAACTATTGGTTTTATTGTAGCGATGTGGATCACCAATCTTACCGATAGCAAAGCAACTGCAAATCAGTTTTATATTGCTGGAATTGTAGCAATCGGATTGGCATTGTATGCTTTGACATTACCGAAATGTCCACCACAAAATCAAACCAAAGAAAATGCGCCGCTTGCCGAAACTTTAGGACTAGGGGCTTTTAAACTTTTTGCCGATTACAAGATGGCTTTGTTTTTTATTTTTGCGATGTTCCTTGGAGGTGCGCTTCAACTTACAAATGCTTACGGTGATTTGTTTTTGAGCGAATTTGAACATTTTCCTAAATATGCGACCTCTTTCGTAGTAGAACGTTCGACAATTATTATGTCTATTTCGCAGATTTCTGAGACTTTGTTCATACTCGCCATTCCGTTCTTTCTTAAACGATTTGGTATTAAACAGGTTATGTTAATTAGTATGCTTGCTTGGGTATTGCGTTTTGGTCTTTTTGCTTTTGGAGATCCTATCGACGGATTGTGGATGATTATATTTTCATGTGTGGTTTACGGAATGGCATTTGACTTCTTCAATATTTCGGGATCGTTGTTTGTCGATACGAATACCGATGCAGAGACACGGTCATCTGCACAAGGTTTATTTATGATGATGACAAATGGGGTAGGGGCAGTTTTAGGAAGCGTAATTGCTGGATGGGCAATTGAACATTTCTTTACAAAAGCGTATACGACTGTATCTGGTTTGGCAACACACCTTCAAACAGTTCCAGGAGACAGTCATCTGGCTGCTTTTATAAGTAAATCGAATGCGACAGTTGGATCGGATGGAACGTTGAGTCAGACCATTTTTATGAAAGACTGGCCAAATATATGGTTAGCCTTTGCAGCATATGCTTTAGTGATAGCAATTGCCTTTGCAATATTTTTTAAACATAAACACGATCCTAAAGCGCTGGAGAGCTTTACACATTAAAAAAATATAATATTAACCGATAACTGATAATAGTTGTCGGTTTTTTTTATAATGAAAAATACTCAATAAAGGGTGATGACTGCAATTGTTCCAAAAGTTTCAGGAAATATTGTTCTTATTGCTTACAGTATTTGTAATGCTTACAACGTTTAATAGGCTGGAAGCATTGATAAGAAATATAAACTCTTTATTGTCTATGCGCTTTTCCCCATTTATTTGCAAGTCTTTAAGCCCCTGACTTTGCATCCTGGAGAAATTTCACAAACATAAAATACTAAACCCAATCTAGCCCCGATTGAAACGGTTTCCTTTTTTCTAGCTTACAGCAATTTGAGGGCTGGAAGGTAGAAAAAAGATATAGTGTAAAGCGGGAATCCTAATACCTGAAAAAGCCCCAGTAACTCGCTCCTAATCGTTTTTATATTTAGTATTGATAATCAATGATTTAAATTTCTAATTTCTGTTGGTTATGAGTGATTAAATATTTTGCGGATAAAAATAAAAGTGTTACTTTTGCAAACCTTTTGGTGAATAAGAGTTTCCTTTAGGTATCAACTAATTATACAAACAACTTCTGCTGTTTTCTATCGCATTAAGAAACTCGAGAGAATACAGAATACAAATTTTTAATCAGCATGTCTGAACAAGTAAAATCACAAGAAGAGTTTTTAGCAAATTTTAACTGGCACAATTTCGAAGAAGGTATTGATGCAGTTGATGAGAAAAACTTATTAGAATTCGAAGAACTAGTTTCAAAAACTTTTATCGCTACTGATCAAGAAGAAGTGGTAGATGGAGTAGTTGTTAGAATTACAGATAGAGACGTTATCGTTGATATCAACGCAAAATCGGAAGGTGTTATTTCATTAAACGAATTCCGTTACAACCCAGCATTAAAAGTAGGTGATACTGTTGAAGTATTAATCGACATCCGTGAGGACAAAACTGGTCAATTAGTTTTATCTCACAGAAAAGCACGTACTATCAAATCATGGGATAGAGTTATTTCGGCTAACGAAACAGGAGAAATCGTTAATGGTTTTGTAAAATGCAGAACTAAAGGTGGTATGATCGTTGACGTTTTCGGAATTGAAGCGTTTTTACCAGGATCTCAAATTGATGTTAAACCAATTAGAGACTACGATGTATATGTAAACAAAATGATGGAATTTAAAGTTGTGAAAATCAACCACGAATTCAAAAATGTTGTTGTTTCGCATAAAGCGCTTATTGAAGCGGATATCGAAATCCAGAAAAAAGAAATTATCGGTCAATTACAAAAAGGTCAAGTATTAGAAGGTGTTGTTAAAAACATTACTTCTTACGGTGTCTTTATTGACTTAGGTGGAGTTGATGGATTGATTCACATTACTGACCTTTCTTGGTCTAGAATCAACCACCCATCTGAAGTTCTTGAATTAGATCAAAAATTAAACGTTGTAATCCTTGATTTCGATGATGAGAAAACAAGAATTCAATTAGGATTGAAACAATTAAACGCTCACCCTTGGGATGCTCTAGATGCTAAATTAGCAATTGGAGACAAAGTAAAAGGTAAAGTAGTTGTAATCGCTGATTACGGTGCATTTATCGAAGTTGCTGAAGGTGTTGAAGGTTTAATCCACGTTTCTGAAATGTCTTGGTCTACTCATTTACGTTCTGCTCAAGATTTCGTAAAAGTAGGTGATGTTGTTGAGGCTGTTATCTTAACTTTAGATAGAGATGACCGTAAAATGTCATTAGGTATCAAACAATTGTCTCAAGATCCTTGGACTGATATCACTGCTAAATACCCAGTAGGTTCTAAACATACAGGTATCGTTAGAAACTTTACAAACTTTGGTATTTTCGTAGAATTAGAAGAAGGAATTGATGGATTAATCTACATTTCTGATCTTTCTTGGACTAAGAAAATCAAACACCCATCTGAATTTGTAAATGTTGGTGAAAAACTTGACGTAGTAGTATTAGAGTTAGATGTTGATGGACGTAAATTATCTTTAGGTCACAAACAAACAACTGCTAATCCTTGGGATCAGTATGAAGATTCTTTCGCTGTAGGAACTATCCACAATGGTGAAATTTCTGAAATTGTTGACAAAGGAGCTACTGTAGAATTCGGAGATGATATCGTTGCTTTCATTCCTACTCGTCACCTTGAAAAAGAAGACGGAAAGAAATTGAAAAAAGGAGATTCTGCTGATTTTAAAGTAATTGAATTCAACAAAGAATTTAAAAGAGTAGTTGCATCTCACACAGCTATCTTCCGTGAAGAAGAAGAGAAAAATGTGAAAACTGCGACTGAAAACACTTCATCTAACTCATCTACAAATGCACCAGCTGCAACTTTAGGTGATAACAATGATATGTTAGCTGCATTGAAAGCTAAAATGGAAAAATCAGAGAAAAAATAATTTCTTGAAATTTTTTAAATATAGAAAGCTCCACAGCAATGTGGAGTTTTTTTTTTGCTTTAAAATGTTCTGCTGTTTCTTTTAGAGCACGGCAATCTTTTTTCAATTCATGAGTAATCCCGCTTTGCGCTATATCTTTTATAAAACTTCTAGCCTTTCGAAGGCTCTAAGCTTTATAACAGGATAGCGCTTCAATCGGGGCTATTGTAGAACTTTATATTTTCATAAGGGTAAAAAATAATAATTAATAACTAATTAGTAATCAATAATTTAAAAAATATTTTCATTTTTTTAAAACCAAACTCAATCTTAGTGCGTAAATGACTTTATATAACTTAAAAAATAGATTATTATGAACACTAGAAAATTTTTATCAGTTGCTTTTATAGCATTAGTATTTGGAGCTACATCATTTGCTCAAAAAACAAAAATGGTTGGTGGAGCAGCAATGTATCCAACTAAAAACATCATAGAAAACGCTGTAAACTCAAAAGATCATACTACGCTTGTTGCGGCTGTTAAAGCAGCAGGATTAGTAGAAACATTACAAAGTAAAGGACCATTCACCGTTTTTGCCCCAACAAACGCTGCATTTGATAAATTACCAAAGGGAACAGTTGAGACTTTATTGATGCCAGAAAATATGAAAATGTTACAAACAATCTTGACGTATCATGTTGTAGCAGGAAAAATGAATTCAACGGATGTAGCTAAAGCTATTAAAATGGGAAAGGGGAAAGCAATTATGAAAACAGTTAGTGGTGGAACTTTGACTGCTTGGATGAAAGGAAAAAATTTATACATTACGGATGAGAACGGAAATAGTGCTAAAGTAACTATTGCCGATGTAAACCAATCAAACGGCGTAATTCATGTAATTGACGCCGTAGTATTACCAAAAAGTTAGTTTGTTTATAGGTTGATGTTTTTGTAATGAAAAGGCTCTGCGATTTGCAGAGCCTTTTCTGTATAAAAAAATCCCATTCACCGGAGCGAATGGGATTTCAAAAAAAAAAAAAATTATCTTAAACTTGCACCAAGTTCTGTTTCAAAATTATTTTGCAATTTACTCATAATTTTATCAATTTGAGTATCGGTCAATGTTTTTGAATTGTCTTGAATAGTGAAACGCAATGCGTATGATTTTTTACCTTCCGGAAGATTTTGTCCTTCGTAAACATCAAATAAATTAATGTCTTTTAAAAGTGCTTTTTCCGTTTGTTTAGCAATATTGTAAATACTCTCGTAAGATACATTTTGGTCAATCAACAAAGCTAAATCTCTTCGCACTTCTGGATATTTAGGAATCTCTGTATATTTTATTTTAGTAGCAATTAATTTTAAAATTAAAGCCCAATTAAAATCAGCGTAAAAAACTTCTTGCTTGATTCCAAAATGTTTTAATATTGATTTTTTTACTACTCCTAACTCTACCAATGTATCATTACCAATTGCAATCGCGATTCCTTCTGAGAATACATCTGAAGTTGATGGTACATTTTGAGTTTTTGTGATGCCTAATCTAGAAAGTATTCCAGTTACATAGCCCTTGAATAAGAAAAAATCAGATGGCTTTTGAGCGCCAGTCCAACTTTCCTGATTTCTGCTACCCGTTAGAAATAAACTTAAATGTTTTATCTCTTCGTAACCAGCAAGATAGTTATGGTATGTTTTCCCAAATTCAAATAATTTTAAATCGGCATTTTTTCGATTGATATTATAAGAAACTACTTCTAATCCTGAAAATAATAATGATTGTCTCATCGTTGCTAAATCAGCACTCAACGGATTAAGCATTGTGACATTATGCGAAGGATTTAATTCCTCTGAAAGTTCAACATAAGTAGCTGTAGTCAATGAGTTAGCCATCATTTCATTAAATCCTTGTGAATTTAATTGTGTAGCAATTACATTTTGTACTTTGTAATCTTCGTTTCGTGGTGAATTAGAAACGGTAGCGTTTACTTTTTTAGAAAACTTAATATTGTTGTATCCATAGACTCTCAATATTTCTTCAATCACATCGATTTCTCTTTGTACGTCAACGCGGTAAGCAGGAATTGTTAATCCTAAACCAGCGTCAGAAACACTATTTACTTTAATGTCTAATGAAACTAATATCTTCTTAATAGTGTCTTTTGGTAATTCCTCACCTATAATTTTAGCTGCTTTACTAAAGTTTAGAAAAACTGAGAAATCCTCAATTTTCTTTGGATAAACGTTGATTAAATCTGATGTGATTTCACCACCTGCAACTTCTTGAATTAATAAAGCAGCACGTTTTAAAGCATACTCCGTAATAGTTGGGTCAATACCTCTTTCAAATCTAAAAGATGCGTCCGTGTTTAACTGATGTCTTTTAGCTGATTTACGGATAGTAACTGGATTGAAGTACGCGCTTTCTAAGAAGATAGAACTGGTATTCTCAGAAACTCCCGATTTTTTACCACCAAAAACTCCAGCGATACATAAGGGACCTTTTTCGTCACAAATCATCAAATCTTCTTCATGCAATGTTCTTTCAACATCGTCAAGAGTAACAAACTTAGTTCCCGTCGGAAGTGTTTGCACAATGATTTTGCCATTAATTTTTGATGCATCAAAAGCATGAAGTGGCTGTCCTAATTCATGTAACACATAATTTGTAACATCGACAATATTGTTTTTTGGACTTAATCCAATAGCTTTTAATCTATTTTGTAACCATGCTGGAGAAGCTTTAACTTCGATTCCTGAAATAGTTACACCGCAATATCTAGGAGCTAGTTTAGGCTCTTTGACGTCAATATCAATTTTTAAAGTTCTTTTATCAACTCTAAAATTACTTACTGAAGGAGTTATCAGTTCAACGTTTGTACCATTTTGGATCATACCTGCTCTCAAATCACGAGCTGTCCCTAAATGACTCATCGCATCAGCGCGATTGGGAGTTAATCCAATTTCGAATACTTCATCATTCTCAATTTTGAATACAGTAGCTGCAAGAGTTCCCGGTACTAGTTCGTCATCAAGAACCATAATACCATCATGACCTTCACCAAGACCTAATTCATCTTCAGCGCAAATCATTCCGTGGCTTTCTTGTCCTCGTATTTTTCCTTTTTTGATTGTAAAAGCAACACCTTCTTTGTCGTATAATACAGTTCCAATAGTCGCAACAGGTACTTTTTGTCCTGCAGCAACATTGCTTGCACCACATACAATTTGTACGGGAATACCAGTTCCTAAATCGACTGTAGTTATTTTCAATCGATCAGCATCCGGATGCTGAATACAAGTAAGTACGTGTCCTACAACGATGCCTTCTAATCCGCCTTTTACCGATTGGTATTTATCAACAATTTCTACTTCAAGACCTAAATCGGTTAGTAAAGCCGCTGTTTCTTCGGAATTCGAGTCTATTTTAATGAACTGCTTTAACCAGTTGTAAGATATTTTCATCTGTGAATTTTAATGAGTTTGCAAATATAAGGATTGCATGTTGTAGAAAGAAACATTTTTTTTGGTTTTTTCTAATTCCTTGATACAACTAAGTGTGTATTTTATATACTAACTTTTTAAGTGGAAACCTAAATGAAAAGGAGGAGAGCAGTGAATTAAATTATTTAAAAGTATATGAATTAATAAGAACATTCGAAACCTTTTATATCTTTTAAAATGTAATAGTTCCAGCAAGTTCCTTTAAAGCAATTTCCGATAATTTAGCTTGAAATTGAGCATTACTATAACGCACTTTTGCATTTACATAATTTAATTGTGCTGTTCTGAATTCTAAAGTTGTTATCGTTCCAATTTTAAATTTGTCTAAAGTGATATTCAAATTTTGATTTGCAATTGCCTCGTTTTTTTCTTCTAAATTAATCAGTTCTAAATTAGTTAAATAGGTTTGGTACGATGTCGCTAATTGAGAATATAATAGTTCGTTTTGCTGATCAAATGCCAACTTAGAATTGTCAATTTGAATTTTAGCTATTTGCTCATTTCTATTTTGTGCAAAACCATCAAATAAATTTAGAGAAGCATTAAAACCATAATTTAAACCTCTGGCTGATGATTGAGTTGTAAAACCAAGACTTGATCTACTTTCTGAAAAATTGTATCCTGTGTTTAATTTAACTGTAGGATATCTTGTTCCTTTTATTTGTTTTAATTGTAATTCTGCAACTTTTCTGTTTATAATTTGGGCTTCTAATTGCGGATTTTGTTTTTCAGCTAAAGCCGTTAATTCCGGAAGTAATAATTGGCTATCAACAGTGATATTATCTATTACAGTGAAATCAGTTTTTACATCTCTAGCTAAAATTTGATTTAATATAATCTTAGTGTTAGCATACAATTCCTTCTGTCTCAACAGTGCAACTTTATCAGTGTTTAAGTCTACTTGTGCGTTTAAAACTTCTAATTTAGATGCTTTCCCTATCGAAAAACGGTTTTGTGCTAAATTCAAACGCTGATTTGAAATTACGATTGTGGTGTCCAGTGCTGCTAATTGCTGTTGCTGTTGTACTAAATCAAAATAAGTAGCACTTACATCACTAATTTTTGTAATTATTGTCATTTTAAGCTGCGCTTCTCCTAATTTCTGCAACTCTTTTAATTGATCTCGTTTAGCAAACATTTTGAAACCGTCAAAAATGGTCCAATCTAAACCAATACCATAATTCAAATTGCTGCTTTTTCCGTTATCAAGTTCATTAACAGTTCCGTCAGCTCGCGTTTGCGATAGGTTTTGAATACCGTTACTATCTGTAATTGTAGCTGTAGCTTTTGGGAGCATTCCTGCATTTCCACTCGTTACATTTGTCTTGCTAATTAGGGAATTATTAGAAGCAATTTTTATTTCATAATTATTTTCTAATGCAACTTTTACTGCATTTTCTAATGTAAGAACTTCTTGCGCGCTTATTTTTACTACAAAAAAGAATAATAGAATTAAACTTCGAAACAGTATTTTGGTATTTATCATAATTATATTTTATTTGACACAAATTAATTTTTTCTAACATAAATCAGATTAATCAATGTGTGCCGTGGAGTTTCATTATTACTATTTTACGTCTTTTTCATATTCTTCAATATGATCAAATTCTGGATAATGTTTTCTTGCTTTAGACCACATTAAATACATCGCTGGAATTACAAATAAAGTCAAGACCAAAGAGAAAATAGTTCCTCCTACAATTACAACACCCATTCCCATTCTACTAGTTGAAGCGGCTCCAAATGAAATTGCAATTGGTAATGCACCTAATGAGATTGCTAAACTGGTCATCAAAATAGGACGAAGTCTAGCTTCAGAAGCTTCTAATATTGCCTCTAATTTAGGTTTTCCTTGTTCTCGAAGCTGATTAGCAAATTCGACTATCAGAATTCCGTTCTTGGTTACCAAACCAATAAGCATAACAGTTCCAATTTGGCTAAAGATATTCCAAGTTTGATTAAATAGCCATAAAGAGAACAATGCACCTGCGACTGCCATAGGAACTGTCAAAATAATAATGAATGGATCTATAAAACTTTCAAACTGGGCAGATAGAATAAGGAAAATTAATAATAAAGCTAATCCAAATGCAAAAGCTGTATTTGAACTACTTTCGACAAAATCTCTAGATTCTCCACCTAAATCAGTGGTGAATGTATCGTCTAAAACTTTGGCTTTTATTTCATTCATCGCATCAATACCATCATTGATACTTTTGCCTGGAGCAAGACCTGCAGAAACAGTCGCTGACAAATACCTATTATTGTGATACAATTGTGGCGGATTACTTTGCTCTTCTACATTGACAACATTGTCCATTTGTATCAATTCTCCTTTATTGTTTTTAACAAACATAGAAGTTAAATCTAGAGGTTTAGAACGGTCTTTTTGATCAAATTGACCAATTACTTGGTATTGCTTTCCGTTTCTCATGAAGTAACCAAAACGTTGTCCACTTAAGGATAGCTGTAAAGTTTGAGCGATATCAATTACTGAAATTCCTAAACTTTCTGCTTTTTCACGATCTATAGTTACGTTGATTTCCGGTTTATTGAATTTCAAATTTACATCAGTAATAGAGAATGTTTCATTTTTAGCAGCCTCGTCCATGAAAACTGGAATCTTCTCTCTTAGTTTTTCAAAATTTGGAGCTTGAATGATATACTGAATTGGTAAACCTCCGCGTCTGTTTACTGCAATTGTAGGTTGTTCAATAATGGAAGTTTTTGCTTCAGGATACCGTTTAGTCCATTTTGTTAATTTCTCGGCAATTTCTTTTTGAGAATCGGTTCTTTCACTTGGGTCTACTAAAGAAACGCGAATAAAACCACTATTTACTGATGAAGATCCGAAACCAGGCGAGGTAATAACCAAACTCACTTTTTTTCCGGCAATAGAATCATCAACTAATTTTGATATTTCTTGCATAAATCTATCTGTGTATTCGTAAGAAGAGCCTTCTGGAGTAGTCATGCGCATCACAAAACTACTTCTGTCATCGTACGGTGCTGTTTCTTTTTGTAACAAATTAAAAAACAGATAAATCAATCCAAAACAAACCAATAAAATAGGGAAACTCAACCATTTTCTTTTCATAAACTTAGCTAATGAATCAGCATATCCTTTATTTAGTCTCTGGAAATAAGGCTCCGTTTTAAGATAGAAATTTGATTTTTTTTGCTCACCACTTTTCATCAAGTAGGCATTCAACATAGGTGTTAAAGTCAGTGATACAAATGCAGAAATCAAAACCGCTGCGCCAATTACGACGCCAAATTCTCTAAATAATCGACCAACAAATCCTTCGAGGAATATCACAGGCAAGAATACTGCGGCTAAAGTTACAGAAATAGAGATTACTGCAAAAAAGATTTCATTGGAGCCTTTTATTGCAGCCTCGATTGGAGTCATTCCTTCTTCTACTTTCTTAAAAATATTTTCGGTAACTACAATTCCATCGTCAACTACAAGTCCTGTTGCTAATACAATGGCAAGTAAAGTCAATACGTTTATCGAGAATCCAAAAAGCCACATAATAAAGAAAGTAGCAATTAATGAAACAGGAATGTCAATTAATGGTCTAAATGCAATTGCCCAATCTCTGAAAAATAAAAAGATAATCAAGATTACCAGAATTATCGAAATCCCTAATGTTTCTGCTACTTCAATAACTGATCTTTTGACAAAAATAGTGTTGTCAATAGCAATGTTTAATTTAATATCTTTTGGTAAATCCTTTTTCAAAGCTTCAAAAACTTTGTAAAATTCTTTGGAAATATCCAAATAATTAGCACCAGGTAGTGGAACAATAGCAACACCAACTAACGGAGTTCCCGACTGTGTCATTTTAGTTTCGATGTTTTCTGGACCAATACTAGCGCTACCAATATCGCTCAAGCGAACAATTTTATCGCCTTCTGAACGGATGATAATATTATTGAATTCTTCTGCAGTAGAAAGATTTCCAACCGTTTTTACAGTTAACTCCGTATTAGCGCCGGTTAATTTTCCGGACGGTAATTCAACATTCTGCTTATTCAATGCATTTCGAACTTCTGAAACAGTGCAACCATAAGAAGCTAACTTTACAGGATCTATCCACAAACGCATTGCGTATCTTTTTTGACCCCAAATTTGGACACCACTTACGCCAGGAATTGTTTCTAAACGTTGCGAAATTACATTTTCAGCATAATCACTCAGTTCTAGCGCACTTCGAGTATCACTTTGAACTGTCATGGAAATAATTGCTTCACCATTGGCATCAGCCTTTGAAACAACTGGAGGAGAGTCAATATCTTGAGGAAGATTTCGAACTGCCTGAGACACTTTATCACGAACATCGTTAGCAGCATCTTCCAGATTTTTATCCAAATTAAACTCGATAGTAATATTACTGCTTCCTTGCGCACTTGAAGAAGTTACATTCCGAATTCCGTCAATCGAGTTGATTGCTTTTTCTAATGGTTCTGTAATTTGCGATTCGATAATATCAGCATTTGCACCAGCGTAATTCGTACGAATAGAAACTTGAGCAGGGTCAATGGATGGAAACTCTCGAACGCCCAGAAAAGTATATCCTATTATCCCGAATAACACAATGGCCAAATTGATGACGATGGTCATTACTGGTCTTCTAATACTTGTAGTTGATAAACTCATTTAGATTTTAGATTTTTGATTGCTGCCTTTAGATTTGAAAAAGTAATCTACGAGCATATTTTACTTTACAATAACTTTAACTGGATCGTCATTTTTTAATGCCATTACGCCATTTGTCAAAACGGTATCTCCCTCTTTTAGGCCAGAAAGCACTAAAACAGAAGTCTCTGTTCTTGTAGCCGTTTCTATCATTATTTCTTTTGCTAATCCATTAGTAGTGATAAAAATTTTCTTCCCATTTTGTATAGGGATAATGGCTTCAGTAGGAACTACAATTGCGTCTTTAATGATGTCTAGAGGTAATTCTACATCAGCAAATGTTCCTGGTAACAATTTTCCATCTTTATTTTCAGCAATCGCACGAACTTGTAAAGTTCTTGTTGCAACTGCAATTTCTGGTTCGATAGCATAAATTTTTGCAGAATATCTATTTTGAGAACCTGCAACTTTAAAGCTTATTGTAGTATTTGTCTTAACCTGACTTGCATATTTTTCTGGAATAGAAAAAGTAATTTTCAATTTGCCTGTATTAACTAATTTGGTAACTAAAATCGCAGGAGTAATATAGGTTCCAGGTGATATGGAACGTAAACCAATTTTCCCTGAAAATGGCGCTCTAACAGATGTTTTTGCAATTTGTGCCTGAATCAATTGACTTTGCGCTTGCGCTGATTTTAAATCGGCTCTAGCTAAATCATATTCTTCTTGACTAATTGCTTCTTTTTGCAAAAGTAATTTTGCTCTTCTTTCGTTTTCTGCTGCTAATCCTTCTTTAGTTGAAGTTTGTCGTAATTGCGCTCTTAACTCAATATCATTCACTTTAAAAAGTACTTGACCTTTATTTACAAAGCTTCCTTCCTGAAAATAAATTCCTTCCACAATTCCTGACACTTCACTGCGAATTTCTACTTGTTCATTAGCTTCAATGGAACCCGAAAGCGATAAATTATTGTCAAAAGTCTCATATTTTACAACGATTCCATTTACGGTAATCGATTTAGACTTTCCTTTTGGACTTTTTGAATCTCCGCCCTTACTACTGTTAGAGTTGATTCGGTAGCCAATAAATCCAATAATTCCAACAGCTAATAATGTGTAAACTAGGTATTTAATTTTCATATTTTAATTTATAAAGTAAGAATAGGTATCAATTTTTATTATTTCGACAAAAACAAATTTAGTTTTTAGTATTGTAAATAGTTGATATGTTAATTATTATTTAACACTTGTACATACAAATATTAATTAAAACATAAAAAATTCAATTTCTGAATCTTTAAAAGTCTTAGAGTAATAAGACTTTAAAAAACGGTTTAGGTTTAAATGGGAGCTAAAAAAAAGATCAGCTAATGTAGTTCCAGATGTTTTTCTTCTTGGTCATTTCAATGAAAACGACTCTTAATGCACTATGTTCTAGTTTTTGCATTGCAGGATCTTCCTTCAACAATTTCATAGCATAATTTCTGGCTAAAGCCAAAGTATCTCGATCTCTAACTAAATCTGCAATTTGTAGGCTAAGTACACCGCTCTGTTGCGTTCCCATCAAATTTCCGGGACCACGAAGTTTTAAGTCGACTTCGGCAATTTCGAAACCGTCATTCGTGCTAACCATCGTTTCCATTCTGGTTTTGCTATCAGCACTCATTTTATGGCTAGTCATTAATATACAGTAACTTTGTTCTGCACCACGACCCACTCGACCCCGAAGTTGATGGAGCTGTGACAATCCAAAACGTTCCGCACTTTCTATAATCATTACGCTCGCATTAGGCACATTAACACCGACTTCAATTACGGTTGTCGCGACCATAATATTGGTTTTACCTTCGGAGAAACGTTTCATTTCAGCGTCTTTATCAGCCGGTTTCATCTTTCCATGCAAGATAGAAATAGAGTATTGTGGCAAAGGGAAATCTCTAGAAATACTTTCGTAACCATCCATTAAATCTTTATAATCCATTTTTTCAGATTCTTGAATCAACGGATATACAATATAGATTTGGCGACCTAAAGCGATTTCATCTCTCAAGAATTTCCATACCCGCAAACGGTTGCTGTCAAATCGATGTACGGTTTGAATTGGTTTTCTTCCAGGTGGTAATTCGTCAATCACTGAAATGTCTAAATTACCATACAAACTCATTGCTAATGTTCGTGGAATAGGAGTGGCGGTCATGACTAAAACATGAGGTGGAATCGTATTTTTCTTCCATAGTTTTGAACGTTGTTCAACACCAAAACGATGTTGCTCATCAATTACTGCCAGACCTAAGTTCTTAAATTTTACTTTATCTTCTATTAAAGCATGCGTTCCAATAAGAATATCTAAAGTTCCGTTTTCCAGCTCTTCATGAATTATTCTGCGTTGTGCTATTTTAGTGGAGCCCGTAAGAATTCGAATATTAATATTTATGGTCTGTGCCAATTCTGATAAACCAATAAAATGCTGGTTTGCTAAGATTTCTGTGGGTGCCATCAAGCAAGCTTGAAAGCCATTATCAAGTGCTAAAAGCATGCTCATAAAAGCAACAATTGTTTTCCCAGAACCTACATCTCCTTGTAACAATCGGTTCATTTGGGCATTGCTACCCATGTCATTTCTTATCTCTTTTATTACTCTTTTTTGCGCATTAGTAAGTTCAAAAGGCAAATGATTCTGATAAAAATCATTAAAATATTCACCCACTTTTGTAAAAGGGTGGCCTTTTATTTTATGCTTTTGAATGAGATTTTTGGTAATTAATTGTAATTGGATAAAGAACAATTCTTCAAAGACTAAGCGAAATTTGGCTTTCGCCAAAGCTTCGGTACTCTTGGGGAAATGAATGTTGAATAGCGCTTCTTTTTTTGAAATCAGTTTTAGTTCAGCAATCAGATAATCAGGTAAAGTCTCCGTGAATAAATTTTGAGTTTCAACAAACAACTGCTGCATCATTTTATTAATGACTTTATTAGAAACTCCACGATTTGTCAATGTTTCTGTCGATGGATAAACGGGTTGCATAGCAGAACGAAGGCTTTGCTTATGCTCCGTCATTAATTCAATTTCCGGATGCGCCATGTTAAATGTACTTCCAAAAGAAGTACATTTCCCATAAATCACACAAACTTCATTCAATTTTAAACTTTCTCTAATCCATTTGTGTCCTTGAAACCAAACGAGTTCCATTTGTCCCGTATCATCAACAAATGTAGCAACTAGCCGTTTTTGGTTTTTACCAAATTCAACTGTTTTAATATTTATAATTTTTCCAATAATCTGAACTTCAGCACCGTTATTTTGCAGTTCATTTATTTTGTAATAACGCGTTCTATCTATATATCTATTTGGAAAAAAATTAACTAAATCTGCATACTTATGAATTCCCAATTCCTTACGAAGCAATTCGCCCCGACTTGGACCAACGCCTTTTAAGTATTCTATTTGGGTAAGTAGGAGGTTGTTAGACATGTGTGTTTTTAAATATTGATTTTAGAGTAAATTCCTTTTACCCGATAATCATTTTTCGTTCAAAAAGCGAAGATAGGGGTTTGTTTGGAAATTTGGAAATACGATTGTTTTGGAAATGGTTATAATTCAATATATCTTTGAAATCGAATATAAATAAAACACAGAATGGTTGTTGATAAAATAGAGAATTACAGATTATACAGTACGCTAACGAGTAGGTTATTGAAAGGATTTGAGTTTATAACCAATACTGATTTAGTAGCCATTGAATCTGGGAAATATGAAATTGACAACGACAATATTTTTGCAATTGTGCAAGAATACGATACTAAAGAAGAGCAAGATTGTGTTTTAGAAAGCCATCATAAATACATTGACATTCAATATATTATTAAAGGAACTGAGTTGATGGGAGTAGCCTTCCTAAATGACCAAGTAGTTGTCGAAGAAAATTTAGAAAAAGATTATACTTTTTATAAAGCAGAAACTTCGATGCTTAAGGTCGAAGAGGGAATGTTTACAATCTTTTTCCCAGAAGATCTTCATAGACCAGGAGTGAAATTAGATCAAATTGCCAAAGTAAAAAAAGTGGTTGTAAAAGTGAAAATCTAATATTTTCAATAATTATTCCTCCAAAATCAAAATCACTTCAGAAATACATAAAATATGACTACTCATCTCGCATTACTACGTGGAATCAACGTTTCCGGTCATAGCATGATCAAAATGGACGCTCTAAAAACGACTTTGGAAGCTATAGGTTTTCAAAATGTTCTAACCTATATTCAATCTGGAAATGTTTTTGTAGATACTGAAGAAGAAAGTGCTGCAGCTGTTGGTTTCAAAATAAAGCAAGAAATTTTCAAGGTTTTTGGTCATGAAGTTCCGGTCGTGGTTATAAGCAAAGCAGATTTAGATTCCTGTTTTAAAAACAATCCCTTCCTGAAAGAGAAAGATGTAGATTTTAAAAAATTATATGTTGCTTTTATTTCCACTACTTTATCAAGCACGAGCATGAATGACTTAAGAATTAGTCAATTCAAACCTGATGAAGCCAGTATTGACGGCAACAAAATTTTTATAAAATATGCAGTTGGAGCTGTTAAAACCCGTTTTGATCAAAAATACATTGAGAAAAAATTGAATGTAATCGCTACGATTCGCAATTGGAATACAGTAACGCAACTATTAAAAATGTATGAAGAGAGATAGTTTATTTTTACCTAGTTTGTTATGCTGAAAGCATCTCAATTAAGTTGCTCTTGAAAGTTGGGACGCTTCCAGCGTGACAAAAATGGCAGCGTTTGTTTATTTAGCGATCAAATCACAATACCAAAACCCAAAATCAAATACATCGGGACTTGCCGTGTCACATGCTGTTTCTGACGATTCTTCTTGTTTTGGTTTTTCATATTTTCGATACACAATTTCGCCAACTTCAAAATCGATTGGTTTAGAGAAAATAGGTCCATCAAAAGTGAAAGTATGGAATTCACCATTTTCACCACATAGATCTACATTTTCCGGTAAATCATTGATAAAATCTTGATCTATTACACGACCCACAAAACTTTTGTCTAAAAAACGCTCGTTGACACAAACTACAATAGTCTTAAATCCCAAAGCTATAAACTCTTGAATCAAATCTGCTGTAGGTATTTGCCAAAGCGGAAAAATAGCTTCAAAACCTATTTTGGCTAATTGTTTCTCTCTATATTTACGTAAATCTTCCAGTAAAATATCTCCAAAAATGGAGTGCGTAACGCCTTGGTTTTTCAGCTTAGTTAATGTTTCAGTCATGACATTTTCATACGCTTCCATGGTAGGCATTTCAGGAATTTGCATGATTTCAAGCGGTAGTCCGAGACTTTTAGCTTGTTGCTCTAAAAGCTCAACTCGCACGCCATGCATCGAAATGCGCTGAAATTCTTTGTTTACGCTTGTTAGTAGGTATGTGATTTCAAATTCAGAATTTTGTAGTACTTTGTATAATGCTAAAGCAGAATCTTTTCCGCTGCTCCAGTTAAATATTGCTTTCGTTTTCAATGTAAATATATTGTAGTTTTTCAAGTCGTAAACTTACGTTATTCCATCGATTAGTTTGACAAATCATTGTAACTTTGAGTTTTTAGTATAAAATAATGCCAATGAAATATTTATTCCTTCTTATAAGTTCTTTTGTTTTTTCTCAGCAAACTCAATTTGTTGATTTTAAAACGGTTTTAGGAAAAATTCACATAAATCCAACGGATAGAGCTGTTTCAGGTGATGTACAATATGATTTTGATGTGTTAAAGCCTATTGATACCATTAAAATTGATGCGCAAAACATGACATTTTATAATTTAAAACTCAACGGAAAGGAAGTCAATTATAGCAATACTCAAAAGCAATTACAAATCATTTTCCCATTCAAAAAAGGAAAAAACATACTGATTTTCACGTATTCAGCTACTCCAAAACAAACGCTATATTTTGTTGGATCAGAAGAGAAAGACAATTTACAAATTTGGACACAAGGACAAGGGAAATACACCAGTCATTGGTTTCCTAGTTTTGATGATGTGAATGAAAAGGTGATATTTAATTTAGATATTTCTTTCAAAAATGAATATCAAGTTATTTCTAACGGTAAATTAGATTTAAAATCGGAATTAGGTGGCTTTTCTATTTGGAATTACCGAATGCAACAGCCTATGAGTTCCTATTTATTGATGTTGGCCATTGGAAAATTTGAAAAACAAACACAATTATCTCATTCTGGAATTCCTTTGGAGATGTATTATGAACCGAAAGATCAATCTAGATTTGAAACTACTTATCGCTATTCAAAAACGATGTTTGATTTCCTTGAAAAAGAAATAGGAGTGAAGTATCCTTGGGAAATTTATAAGCAAGTTCCTGTTCGTGATTTTTTATATGCAGGAATGGAAAACACTTCGGCCACTTTATTTTCAACACGCTATGTAGTCGATTCAATAGGTTTTATAGATCGAAATTATACTAATGTTAATGCACATGAATTAGCACATCAATGGTTTGGAGATTTAGTCACTGCTGAAAGTAGTACACATCATTGGCTACAAGAAGGTTTTGCTACCTATTATGCCTTGCTTGCGGAGAAAGAAGTGTATGGCGAAGATTACTTTTATTCTAAATTGTATGAATCAGCTCAGCAATTGAAGTTTGCCTCTAGAACCGATACTATTCCAGTTTTGAACCCCAAGGCGAGTTCGTTGACATTCTATCAAAAAGGAGCTTGGGCATTATTTGCTTTACAAGAAGCTTTAGGTGAAAAAAACTTTAAAAAAGCGGTAAAATCGTATTTGAAAAAATACTCTTTTAAATCTGTTAATACTCAAGATTTCTTTGCTGAAATTAAAAAAGTCTCTTCTTATGATTTGAATAAATTTAGTAAAGTGTGGCTTGAATCTAGTGCGTTTAATACTCAAGAAGCGAATAGTTTACTAGAAAAAAATAATGCTACTAAAGTGTTTTTAGAAGTAGATAAATTAAGAAATACTACATTTTTAGACAAAAAGGATTTCTTTACTAAAGTAATGCAGTCTGATGTTTATTTCACCATTAAACAGGCTATTTTAAACCAAATAAAAAAGGAAAAATTTGATGATAAAAAGGAATTATTATTGCTCGCTTTACAAACTATTAACTTGCAAATTCGTCAAGCAGTAGCCACTAATTTGAGTAATATTCCAGAAAATTTTAGATTAAATTATGAAAGTTTATTAGATGATAAGTCCTATCAAACTCAGGAAATTGCTTTATTTACACTTTGGAATAATTTTCCAAGCAAGCGTTTTCAATATTTGGATAAAGCAAAAAATTGGATTGGATTTAATGATTATAACTTAAGAAATTTATGGTTATCATTAGCTTTAAGTACTCCAAATTATGTGGAGCATAAGGAGGATTTAATCAATGAACTAATTGGATATTCCTCTATAAATTATGAGGCGGCCACGCGTCAGAATGCTTTGGAGAACTTAATTACTTTTCAATTAGTAAATGACACTGTTCTTAAAAATTTAGTTAATGCAACAACACATCATATGTGGCAATTTTCTAAATTTGGAAGAGACACTATTAGAAAGTTATTGAAAAATAATGAAATGAGAGTTTCATTTGAAAGAATCTCACCAGATTTAAATGAAAGTGAGCGTTTTCAGCTTGATAGATTATTAAAGGAATAGATTCGTTTCGTATGTTAATTTTGAATTAAGGATAATTCTATGAGAGCATTAGTAATTTCAGGTGGAGGGAGCAAAGAAGCATTCGCGGGCGGTGTAGCCCAATACCTTATAGAAATAGAGAAAAATAAATACGATGTTTTTATAGGCACTTCAACAGGAAGCTTACTGATTCCTCATTTAGCATTAGGAGATATCGACAAGATTTATAAGATATATACAAATGTTGATATGAAGAAAATATTCAATGTAAACCCATTTGTAGTTAAAAATAAAAATGGGATGGATATTGTCACTATTAACCATGTGAATGTTATTTGGCAATTTTTAAAAAGAAAAAGAACTTTTGGGGAAAGCAAAAGGCTTTTAAAATATATTAAAAAAAAATTTACTGTTTCCGAATTTAACCAATTGAAAGCTTTAAAAACGGACATTATTATTACCGTTACCAATCTTTCAACAAACGAAGCAGAATATAAATCTATTCATGGATGCACGTATGATGAATTTTGTGAATGGGTATGGATTTCAAGTAATTATATCCCATTTATGAGTTTAGTTTCAAAAGAAGGTTTTGATTACGGTGATGGTGGTTTCTCGAGTTTAGTACCTATTCGTCAAGCTATTATTCGTGGAGCTACTGAAATTGATGTTATCGTTTTGGAAACCGAAAAGACATTAGATAAAATTGCTATTGGAAAAAATCCATTTTCATTATTGATTGATTTATTCCGAATTGAATTAGACCAAATTGAGAAACATGATATATTATTGGGAAAGATATCTGCGGAAGACAATAAGGTAAAACTCAATATTTACTACACTCCAATTAATTTAACTCACAATGCTTTGATATTTAATAGAAACAGAATGAAAGAGTGGTGGAAAGCAGGATATGAATATGCTTCAAACAAATTACAAAATGTTCCTGCTAATAAATAGTTAAGATGAGAAAATTTCTGAATCAATAAGATAAATTATATAGTTAACAAAGCAATTATGATCCAACTTAAAAAATCTATTTTTTATTTCTTAGTACTAACCTTAGTGGGTTGTACTTCACAAAAAAATGTGCTTCAAAAAACTTTAGCGTCTAAAAATCCAAATATAAAACGCGTGATGGACAACGTAAAGCAACATGAAATTCAAATTATTTACACTCAAATTATAAGAGATAAAAAAGGCAATGTTTCCTTTAAGGACTACACTTATAACCTTGATGCTAATAATTATTTCTATCCAGCGAGTACTATAAAATTTCCAATAGCTATTTTAGCATTAGAAAAGTTAAATACAATTAAAAATACTTCAGTAAACACCGAATATCAAATTGAGGGAAATAATGTTAAATTAAAGTTTTCAGAGGAAATCTCTAAAGTTTTTGCGGTAAGTGACAATGTTGCAAGCACCAATTTATTTGAGTTTATAGGATTCGATTATATGAATCAAAAGATGAAAGATAAGGGCCTGTCGCCGTTTAGAATGAGTCATCGCCTTTCAGGTACTAATCCAAGTAGTCCGTTTGTCAAATCGACAAAGACATTTAAAGGTGATAATAGCGTTGAAATATTTCCTTCGAAAGTAAATCAATCAGTAATCCCTTTAGATCTAAACGGCATCAAAAAAGGAATTGGCTACATAAATGGTGAAGATAAATTAGTTAATGAGCCTTTTGATTTTTCTAAAAGGAATTATTATCCATTGGAAACGCTTCATAATACACTAAAACGACTCGTTTTTCCAACAGTTTTCAAAGAGGAAGAGCGCTTTAAAATTACTGAAAAAGATCGCGAATTCATTCTCTTTTCAATGCAGAATTTACCAAGAAATGCTGGATTTGATGCAGTCGAATACTACGATGGTTATTGCAAGTTTTTCATGTTTGGAGACACTAAAGAAAATATCCCTTCAAACATAAAGATTTATAACAAAGTAGGTAATGCTTATGGTACAATGATAGACTGTGCCTATATTGTTGATGAAGTGAATAAAGTTGAATTTATGCTTTCAGCAACAATTATAGCCAATAAAAATGGCATTTTTAATGATAACAAGTATGAATACGATAGTATAAGTTTGCCTTTCCTAGCAGAGTTAGGACGCCAATTGTATGATAGAAATAAAAAATTAGAAAGATAAATAAATCTAAACTTTTTACTTTTACCACAATTGTCCAACTTCATTTTTAATAAAAGAAAGTGCAGCACTACTTGGGGTTGGCTTTTCTAGAAAATCGCTAACTATAAATGCCCGTAAACTATCAGCATCAGTAACTTTTTCGTTTTGAGTAGCTAATCGTATCATTTGGATAGTTGCATTCTTAGCAGTAAGTATTACAGACCAACACTCTTCTGAAACATAGATTTGTTGCGATAAATTATGTTCAAATTCTTGATCTATCTGTGCTATTACTAAGTTTTGATAGTCTGTTTTATCATTTGATAATGGACTTATTCTTACCATCATTTGTGACGGATTTATGCGCTCCATCAACAAGGTTAGGCGTTCATACGCTTGCAGTCGAAGTGGCAAAATAGCGGGTTTATTTTCTTTTTGCAATAACCAACGTCTGGTGTTTTGCTGATCCTTAAAATAAGAATCAAATAAAAAATAAGCAACACCGCCAGTAATTAGCGAAGGCAAGGTATAAGCAATTATTTCGATGATTTTTGTAGAGTCCATTTTGATGTAAATTTTGAAAAGCAAAAATATACTTTTTTGATTATAAATCGACCTCATTTAATTAGTAATAAATGATTGTGAATAGTATTTTTGCCGTTTATACTTGGAAATTTAATAGTACTTATAGTAATGGAAACTTACGTATTGGTTTTACTTTGTTTAGCTGCTTTTGCTGCGGGATTCATAGATGCAATTGTAGGAGGTGGTGGACTAATACAAACGCCTATGGGACTAATTTTATTGCCTAATTTGCCTGTTTCCACGGTTATTGGAACTTTAAAAGTTCCTGCTTTTAGTGGAACGTCATTTGCGGCTTATCAATACCTTAAAAAGGTAGATATGAACTGGAAATTATTACTCATTATGATGCTTTTGGCTTTTCCTTCGGCTTTTTTAGGATCTACATTATTGACTTATGTTAGTAATGATTTCATGAAACCATTATTGTTAGTAGTTTTGTCATTCTTGGTCATTTATACCTATGCAAAAAAGAATTTTGGTCAGCATGCTGAAAAAGAACATTCCCCCAGAACTCAAATTATCAATGCCATTGGAATTAGTTTTATTGTTGGACTCTATGATGGATTTATTGGTCCGGGAACTGGTAGTTTTTTAGTGGTAGCCTTTATTGCAATTATGGGTTTCGATTTTTTGCATGCCTCAGCTAATGCCAAAATGGTTAATTTGGCAACAAATTTTGGATCTATTTGTTTGTTTATTTTAAAAGGAAAAATAATTTGGGCAATTGCACTGCCTATGGCTGCTAGTAATGCTTTAGGGGGTTGGATTGGAGCAAAACTTGCCATTAATAAAGGAAATAGCTTTATTCGTGTTTTCTTTTTAATAGTAGTGATAGGAACATTAATCCGTTTTTCTTATGATGTATTTTATAAATAAATGAGGAGAATATCTTATTAATAGTAAAGCAATAATGAATTAATCAATAGTTATTTTTTAGTGCTTAAAACCTCATTCAAAATTGCTATTTTTGCATACAATACTATAAAAATTTCCATGCATAAATATATCGATCAACTTAATGAAGCCCAGCGTGAACCTGTTTTGCAAAAAGAAGGACCCATGATAATTATTGCAGGTGCTGGTTCTGGAAAAACGCGTGTGCTGACTATTAGAATTGCTTATTTGATGCACCAAGGAATTGATGCGTTTAGTATTTTGTCATTAACTTTTACCAACAAGGCTGCTCGCGAAATGAAAAAGCGTATTTCAGATATTGTGGGTGCAGGCGAGGCTAAAAATCTTTGGATGGGAACATTCCACTCTGTTTTTGCTCGAATTTTACGTTCAGAAGCAGAACATCTAGGGTATCCTTCTAACTTTACCATTTATGATTCTCAGGATTCACTTCGTGCTATTTCAGGAATAATCAAAGAAATGCAATTAGATAGAGATGTGTATAAACCCAAACAGGTTTTAAGCAGAATATCTAATTTTAAAAATAGTTTGATTACAGTAAAAGCCTATTTTAATGATCCTGAATTACAAGAAGCCGATGCGATGTCTAAAAAACCTCGAATGGGTGAAATTTATCAAAATTATGTAGACCGTTGTTTCAAATCAGGCGCAATGGATTTTGATGATTTGTTATTGAAAACTAACGAATTACTAACTCGTTTTCCGGAAGTTCTTGCTAAATATCAAAATCGTTTTCGATATATATTAGTGGATGAGTATCAAGATACGAATCACTCTCAGTACTTAATCGTTCGTGCGTTATCAGATAAATTCCAAAATATATGTGTGGTAGGTGATGATGCACAAAGTATTTATGCTTTCCGTGGTGCGAACATTAATAATATTTTGAACTTCCAGAAGGATTATGAAGGCGTGCAAACGTATCGACTGGAACAAAACTACCGTTCGACTAAAAATATTGTAGAAGCAGCGAATACAATTATAGATAAAAATAAAGTAAAGCTAGATAAAGTAGTTTGGACTGCCAATGATTTTGGTCCCAAAATAAAAGTGCATCGCAGTTTAACGGATAATGAAGAAGGTCGATTTGTAGCAAGTACCATTTGGGAGCAAAAAATGCAGAACCAACTGAATAATGGTGCTTTTGCTATTTTATATCGCACCAATGCGCAATCGCGTGCTATGGAAGATGCTTTGCGTAAAAGAGATATTCCGTATCGTATTTACGGTGGACTTTCCTTTTACCAAAGAAAAGAAGTTAAGGATGTTTTGTGTTATTTACGGTTAGTAATTAATCCAAAAGATGAGGAAGCTTTAATGCGAGTAATCAATTATCCTGCTCGTGGAATTGGGAATACAACTATCGAAAAATTAACTATTGCAGCCAATCATTACAAGCGTTCTATTTTTGAAGTAATGCAAAATATCGAACGAATAGATTTAAAACTGAATGCTGGAACCAAACAAAAGCTACTTGATTTCGTCACTATGATTCAAAGTTTTCAAGCGATTAATGAAAATCAGGATGCTTTTTATGTAACGGATCATGTGGCTAAAAAAACAGGATTAGTTCAAGAGTTAAAGAAAGATGCTACTCCGGAAGGAATGGGTAAAATTCAAAATATTGAAGAGTTATTAAACGGAATCAAGGATTTTACGGATGGACAAAAAGAAGTAGATGGCGCTAGAGGAGCTTTATCTGAATTTATGGAAGATGTAGCTTTAGCAACAGATTTAGACAAAGATACTAGCGATGAAGATCGTGTGGCTCTGATGACTATTCACTTAGCTAAAGGATTGGAATTCCCTCATGTTTTTGTGGTAGGAATGGAGGAAGATTTATTCCCAAGTGCGATGAGTATGAGTACTAGAAGTGAACTAGAGGAAGAGCGTCGTTTGTTTTATGTAGCGTTGACTCGTGCAGAACACCAAGCATATTTGACTTACGCACAGTCGCGTTATCGCTGGGGAAAATTAACTGACAGTGAGCCTTCTCGTTTTATTGAAGAAATTGATAGTCAGTATCTAGAATATATGACACCGCCTGAAAATAATTATCGATACAAACCAATGATTGATAGCGATATTTTTGGAGATGTAGATAAATCTAAATTACGTCTTGCAAAACCGATAGGAGGAACGCCACCACCAAATCCTTCAAATAATGAAGTTAAAGCGGACATTAATGTACGCAGATTAAAACCAGTTTCTACTAATGCAGGTTCTGGAAGCGCTAATTTATTTGATAATAAATTGGTTGCTGGAAATATTGTAATGCACGAACGTTTTGGGAAAGGACAAGTCGTAAATCTCGAAGGCGTTGGTGCTGATAAAAAAGCAGAAATCAAATTTGAAGTCGGCGGAATTAAAAAGTTATTATTGCGATTTGCCAAACTGGATATTATAGGGTAATAGTGATAGTAATAGTATGCTCTAGTTAATGTATTAGCTAACCATAAATAAAATAAAAAAATGGCTCAATTTATAAAAATATACGAAGATAAACCTAACGAAGCGGCTATTGGCAAAGTAGTAAAAGTTTTAAAAGAAGGTGGCTTAATTATTTATCCAACGGATACCGTTTATGGATTAGGTTGTGATATTACCAATACAAAAGCACTAGAGCGCATCGCTAAAATTAAAGGTATTAAGCTTGAAAAAGCTAATTTCTCGTTTATTTGTCACGACTTAAGTAATATTTCAGATTATGTACGTCAAATAGATACTTCTACTTTTAAGTTGCTGAAAAGGGCTTTGCCTGGACCCTATACTTTCATTTTGCCGGGCAATAACAATTTACCAAAAGAATTCAAGAAGAAAACTACGGTCGGAATCCGTGTTCCTGATAATTCTATTGCATTGGAAATTGTAAAAATGTTGGGAAATCCTATTGTTTCTACCTCAATTCGTGATGAAGATGATGTTATAGAATATACTACTGATCCTGAGCTCATTTTTGAAAAATGGCAAAATCTTGTCGATTTAGTTATTGATGGTGGTTATGGAAATAATGTAGCATCAACAATTATTGATTTATCAGGTGATGAGCCTATTGTAGTAAGGGAAGGGAAAGGGAGTTTGGATATTATTTAAAGATTATTTACCATTCACTAGCCGATAAATGCATTTCACTATCTTTATTTTTTATTAAAATTCAAATCATCCGACTTTTGATTTAAATTTTAAAAAACAGCATTATGAAAGCATTTAAAAAGTTTTGTTTACTGACCATCTTATCTTTTATTATTTTTATAGTATTTTTTAGTACCATTCTAGGTAAGTTTGGTGCTAATTTCACAGGCTCAATATGGTATGTTTTTAGTTATTATTCAGGTTATTTTGGGTTGTCTTCATTTAGTTATGTTTACATTTTTGAAAGACAGCAAAATAAAAATGAGAGTATTACACGTAATTTATTGCTAGCTGCTGCAAGTCTCTTTATTTTGGTTGTTTTATATAATGGACTTATTTTAGGCGATTTGTCAGAGATTAGTAAAAGTTTCTATTCGGGTGTAACCTCTCATTATTTTCTTTGTATATGCATCTTCTCTCTTGAATATTTGGGCTCGAAGCTGCTGGTATACTCTTCCAAATCAGATCAATTATTTTTTGATGAAAAAATACTTTTTTATATTAAATTAATTATATTAACAAGTTTCGTTTTATCCCTATTTGGAATGATGTTAATATTAACTCAAATAGAAAGTGCATTCTCTACTTTTGATCGTTTGTCCGTAAATAACCTAATTCCTATCTTTCTTGAAATATGTGGATATTGCCTTCTGGTTACAAGTGTTTCATTAGTTTTAATCTGGGGATTATCACGTTTACCATTTTTAAAACAAAACAATTTATTGATAGTCCTAATACTTTTTTTATCACTGACCTTTCTATTAAGATTACAGATACACGTTTACGATAATATTTATTTAAATTCATTTTTTGACCCCTCTACTTTAGCACCTGCTTTATTAATGGTTTTACTTTTGTATCGCATTAACCAAAGGAACACTGATTTTAAAATAAAAACCTTAACCAATTCCTTTTCTAAAAAAGAAGCCGAATATTTGCAATTGAAAAATCAGATTAATCCTCATTTTTTATTCAATAATTTGAACACTTTAATTTCTTTTATCGAAATAAATCCTAAGAAAGCGGTTGAATTCGGTCATCATTTATCGAATACTTATCGTCATTATTTAAAGAATCAAAACGATGATTTTGTTTTACTAAAAGAGGAATTGGAGTTTATAAAAGAATATCTTGAAATTTATAAGGCGAAATTTGAAAATGGTTTCTCATTTGAAATTAGCGCTCTTCCAAAAGAAAACGAATACATGTTGTCCCTTTCGCTGCAGGAAATTGTAGACAATGTTTTTAAGCATAACAAGATGGACGAAGAGAGTCCTTTGGAAATACGAATTTCAACAGGTGATGATGGCTTGCTTATTGAGAATTCCGTTTCTAATAGATTAAACAAGCAATCCAATCAAATAGGTTTGGAAAATATTAATAAACGCTACAAAATTTTGACTAATAAAGAAATTCAGATTGTTAGTACTTCAAGTATGCATCAAGTAAGTCTTCCCATTTTAACACTTGAATCCTAATGACGGCAGTAATTATTGAGGATGAAATTCCGGGAGCCAAGCGACTGGAGAAGCTATTGATTGAAAAAGACTTCACGGTGTTAGTCGTTCTAACTTCGGTTGTCAGTGCTTTGAGGTGGTTTGAAGAAAATAATCATCCCGATTTGGTTTTCATGGATATCAAATTGAGGGACGGAAATTGTTTTAGAATATTGGATAGCATTCAAATAAAATCCAAGATTGTTTTCACCACGGCTTATGATGAATTTGCGCTGAAGGCATTCAATTATAATGCTATTGATTATCTTTTGAAACCCATTGATGAGTCTAAGTTGGATAAAATGATTTCAAAATATGATGCTTTCAAAACTGGTTTTGCAAATGCGTCGAACTGGAGATTTTTGGAAGAAAATATAGAAAATAAATTTAAGACCTCCTTCCTAGTTTCTTCTGGGAATCATCTGAAAAAAATCGAATCCGATGAAGTGATTTGTTTTTTTAGTGATGCCAATGCTTCTTTTATTTTGACCAATCAATCCAGGCAATTTACAATCAATAATTCTTTAGATAACTTAGAGCAACAGCTCGCGCCAGAGTCGTTTTTTAGAATTAACCGAAAGTTTCTGGTCAATAAAAAATATATCTCAGCATTGAAAAATGACACCCAAATGATACTTCAAATTCCTGATGCAAAAGAATTTAATTTTGTGGTCAGCCGATTAAGAATAAGGACCTTTTTAGAATGGTATAAAAAATAAAAACGTCTTGAGAAATCAAGACGTTTTAGTATTATAAGTAGACTGAACACTAATTAATGTTCACTGAATACTATATTATTTAGTTTGTTTTTTCATTTCTTTCTCAATCATTTCGTAGAATTGATCAATTTTAGGTAAAACAACGATACGAGTTCTTCTGTTACGAGCTCTGTTTTCAGCTGAATCATTACCAACTAGTGGAACGTATGAACTTCTACCTGCTGCAATTAATTGCTCTGGCTTAACACCTAATTGGTTTGTTAATACACGAATAATTGAAGTAGAACGTTTAACACTTAAGTCCCAGTTGTCTAATAAAATCCCTGAACCATTGTAAGGTACATTGTCAGTATGTCCTTCAACCATACATTCAAAATCTGGTTTGTCATTAACTACTTTTGCAACTTTAGCTAAAACACCTTTTGCTTTGTCAGTTACATCATAACTTCCTGTTTTGAATAATAATTTATCTGCAATAGAGATAAATACTACACCTTTCTCAACATTGATTTCGATATCTGGATCAGAAATTCCAACCGCACTTTTTAAACTAGTTACGACCGCAAGAGTTACACTATCTTTTTTAGTTAAAGCATCTTGCATTCTGCTTATTTTTAAATCTTTTTCTTTAATAGATTCTAAAGCTTTTTCAATACTAGCAGCACCTTTTGTAGTCAAGATTGTCATGTCTTTTGAAGTGTTGATTAAAGTTTGATTGTGTTCTTTCAAACCATCAACTCTAGCAACAAGACCCGCTTTCTCTTCTAAACAAGAATTTAATTTTACTGTTGCAGTATTTAATAAATCTTGAGTTTCTTTGTTTCTAGCTTCTAAGTCTGCATATTTCTTTTTAGAAACACAAGAAGTTAACAGAGCCATTACTGATAAGGCTATTACAATTTTTTTCATAAATAGTTTAAATTTAGATTATAGTGTTAGTCGCAAAGTTAATTTTTATATTTAATTAAATTCTAAATAAATCGTTAAAAACGACAACTTTTCTAATAAAATAGGAGTACACGATGCTTTTGACATTGTAATATTTATGACATTGTGTTTTACTTCGCTTTTTGTAATACCTATTGTAGAAACCGTAAAATGACCAATGCGCTTTTAGAATTGCCCACAAATGTTTTGGTTTTCCTTTTACTAAAAATTGAATTCCTGCCGCACCATCTAATACCATTCGGCCCATTAAAATTTTATATAATTTCTCTTTCGGAAGGTTTTTAGTCAACATCAATAATGAATTTCTGAAATTCAAAAATGTCTTCATAGGATTACCTTGTTGCAAAGTAGCCCCGCCCACATGGTATACGATCGATTGTGAATTGTATTTTATTTTGTGACCTTCATTAATGGCTCTCCAGCATAAATCAATTTCTTCTTGGTGAGCAAAAAACTCTCCATCAAATCCATTGAGTTCCTGGTAAACTTGGCTTCTAATAAAAAAGCACGCTCCAGATGCCCAAAATATTTCACAGTTATCATTGTACTGTCCGCTATCTTTTTCTAAAGTATCAAAAATTCTACCTCTGCAATAAGGATAACCGTACTGATCGATGAATCCGCCCGCCGCTCCAGCATATTCAAAATATTCTTTACGCTTATAGTCTAATATTTTTGGTTGGATTATAGCGGTGCTGCTTTCATTTTCGAAAGTATTAATAATAGGTTGTAACCAATTTTTTGTAACCTCAATATCAGAGTTCACTAAGGCGTAAATTTCTGAATCAATATTTTTCAAAGCTTGATTGTATCCACTTGCAAAACCAAGATTACTTTCGTTTTTAATAATGGTAACAGTTGGATAAAATGCTTTTATATAGGAATTCGAATCGTCAGTAGAGGCATTGTCAACCACATAAATAGTTGCTTGAGGAGAATATTCAACTATGGATGGAAGAAATTTTTCTAGCAATAACATTCCATTCCAATTTAGTATAACAACAGCTATTTTCATCTTAAAATTTGATTATCGGATTTGATAAATTGGCAATTCACTAAGGAATTGATATTTTTCGTTTTCAAAATCCATTTGACAAAAGTAATGATTCAATCCGTTAGTTACCATCAAAAATTGGGCATTCAAAGTCATATTATAGGTTGCAATTTGATCAAAAGTTGCTTGAGCAATTTTAATTTCAGGCGCTTTACATTCAACTAAAATGAATATGGAACCATCAGAATTGTACACAACAACATCGTATCTTTTGCGTAAGCCATTGACCTTTAAAACCTTTTCAACATTGATTAGTGATTTGGGATATTTTTTTTCTTCCAATAGAAATTGGACAACATGCTGACGAACCCATTCTTCAGGAGTAAGTGCAATAAATTTTTTTCTAATTGCATCAAAAATAGCCACTTTATTTTCGCTATTTTTGAAACGAAATTGATATTTAGAAAAATTTAATTGCCGCATGGAGCAAAAGTATAAAATAAGATTTAAAAATTAAAGTTTAATCTTACTCAAGGTTTGACAAAGCTGGAATTTGAAACAATAAACAATGGACGAAGTACTTAAAATTGTAAATGATATAAAAACGGGTAACATAAAACCAATTTATTTCTTGATGGGAGAAGAATCCTATTATATAGATAAGTTGTCTGACTATATTGAGAAAAAGGTACTTACCGAAGAGGAAAAAGGTTTTAATCAAACGGTTCTATACGGAAGAGATGTTACTATTGAAGATATTGTGTCGACAGCCAAGCGATATCCTATGATGGCAGAACGCCAAGTTGTCATTGTCAAAGAAGCTCAAGATTTACTTCGAACTATTGACAAGCTGGAAAGTTATGCTGAGAATCCAATGCCTACAACAGTTTTAGTCATTTGCTATAAATATAAATCTCTTGATAAAAGAAAAAAAGTAACCAAGCTAATAGCAAAAAATGGTGTTGTTTTCGAAAGTAAAAAATTATATGAAAATCAAGTGGGTGACTGGATCAAACGTGTTTTAGCAGGGAAAAAATACACCATAGAACCAAAAGCTACAGCAATGCTAGTTGAATTTTTAGGTGCTGACTTGAGTAAAATTAACAATGAACTTGAAAAGCTACAAATTATTCTTCCTGTTGGAAGTGTTATAAATCCCATGCATATTGAAGAGAATATAGGCTTTAGTAAAGATTTTAATGTATTTGAATTGCGAAAAGCACTTGGCGAACGCAACCAATTAAAAGCCTACACTATTGCTGAAAATTTTGCCCAAAACCCAAAAGACAATCCAATGGTGGTAACTACGAGTTTAGTTTTTGGATTTTTTATCCAATTGCTAAAATACCATGGATTGAAAGATCGAAATCCTAAAAATGTAGCGGCAGTGATAGGGGTAAATCCTTTCTTTTTAAAAGAATATGATGTTGCTTTGAAAAACTATCCAATGAAAAAAGTGAGTCAAATTGTGGCTGCACTGAGAGATATTGATGTAAAGAGTAAAGGTGTGGGTGCTAATGCATTATCACAATCTGATTTATTAAGAGAAATGCTTTATAAAATATTTAATTAAAGACTAAAAATTACCGATATTTGTAAATCGGTTTCGAAGCATCGAAATCGGAATTAAAAATAAAACTCCACAAATTATGGGAATGAATAAGAATACCATTTTAGGATGGGCCACATTAATCATGATTTTAATGGGTTTACTACTAATAGGATTAGGCGCATTTAGATACAGTGATGTATCAGGATGGGGATTTGCAGCAGTAGGTGTTGGATTTTTAGCCAATGCTTGGGTGTTCAGTTCACTTAAAGGTAGACTTTAATAGTTGTTTTAAATGTTGACCCGAGCCTGAAAGAGCGAATAGACGAAGTAATATTAAATTTTAAATAAAAAAAAATGGCAGACGATAAAAAAGTGATCTTCTCAATGTCAAAATTGAGTAAAACCTATCAAGGAGCTGATAAGCCTGTACTTAAAAATATTTATTTGAGTTTCTTCTACGGAGCTAAAATTGGTATTTTAGGTTTGAATGGATCTGGGAAATCTTCTTTATTAAAAATTATTGCTGGTGTTGATAAAAATTACCAAGGAGATGTAGTTTTTGCACCAGGATATACTGTTGGTTATTTAGAGCAAGAACCTATTTTAGATGACAGTAAAACAGTTATTGAAATTGTAAGAGAAGGAGTTGCTGAGACGATGGCTGTTTTAGAAGAATACAATCAAATTAACGATTTATTTGGTCTTGAAGAAAACTATTCAGATCCAGATAAAATGGACAAGTTAATGGATCGTCAAGCAGCTTTGCAGGATAAAATCGATTCTTTAGGTGCGTGGGAAATAGACACTAAATTAGAGATTGCAATGGATGCGTTGCGTACTCCAGAAGGTGATACCCCAATTAAAAACTTATCAGGAGGAGAGCGACGTCGTGTAGCTTTATGTCGTTTGTTATTGCAACAACCTGATGTATTGCTTTTAGATGAGCCTACGAATCACTTGGATGCGGAAAGTGTACTTTGGTTAGAGCAACATTTAGCACAATATGCGGGAACTGTAATTGCAGTAACGCACGATAGATATTTCTTGGATAATGTTGCCGGTTGGATTTTGGAATTAGACAGAGGTGAAGGTATTCCTTGGAAAGGGAACTATTCTTCATGGTTAGACCAAAAATCGAGCAGAATGGCTCTTGAGGAGAAAGTAGCTTCAAAACGCAGAAAAAATTTAGAACGCGAATTGGATTGGGTTCGTCAAGGAGCTAAAGGTCGTCAGACGAAACAAAAAGCACGTTTGCAGAACTATGATAAGTTATTAAATGAAGATCAAAAACAATTGGATGAAAATTTAGAAATTTATATTCCAAATGGCCCACGTTTAGGAACGAATGTAATTGAAGCTAAAAATGTTGCCAAAGCTTTTGGTGATAAATTACTATATGATAATTTAAATTTTACCTTACCACAAGCTGGAATTGTTGGAATCATCGGACCAAATGGTGCTGGTAAATCGACCATTTTCAAAATGATAATGGGTGAAGAAAAACCAGATTCAGGTGAGTTTTTAATTGGTGATACTGTGAAAATCGCTTACGTAGATCAAGCGCATTCTAATATTGATCCAAATAAATCTATTTGGGAAAACTTCGCTGATGGTCAGGAATTGATCATGATGGGAGGAAAGCAAGTGAATTCAAGAGCGTACTTGTCTCGTTTTAATTTTGGTGGTGGTGAGCAAAACAAGAAAGTTTCGATGCTTTCTGGAGGAGAACGTAACCGTTTGCACCTTGCCATGACACTTAAAGAAGAAGGAAACGTATTGTTACTGGATGAGCCTACGAATGACTTGGATATCAATACACTTAGAGCTTTAGAAGAAGGTCTAGAGAGTTTTGCAGGTTGTGCAGTAGTAATTTCTCACGACAGATGGTTTCTAGACAGAATTTGTACGCACATTTTGGCTTTTGAAGGAGATTCTGAAGTGTATTATTTTGAAGGAGGTTTCTCTGATTATGAAGAAAATAAGAAGAAACGTCTTGGTGGTGATTTAACACCAAAACGACTGAAATATAGAAAATTGATTAGAAGCTAGTTCACTTCTAATTTTTTCAACAGCAAAAGAGGATGTCTAAATTTTGGACATCCTCTTTTTTTATACTGTTATTTCTTTTTATCTGAATTCATCATAATAAAAACGGCGGCAACTAGTCCAACTATTACCAAACCAAATACGATAACCATTATAAACGTCCCGTTATCCATTGTAAAAAGTGTAGTGTCTTTCATCTTTATCAAATTTTAAATATTGTCCAAATATATACTTCTTGTAATATGTAGGGTATGATATTTATCATACTTATTTTTATTCCAAAAATTTGGATTCTAGCTCTTTAGTTGGAATTAAGCAGTTTTCCTTTTTTCCGTACCAATTATAACGGTTTTTAGCAATATAATCATAGATTGAATCGGTCAATGAAGTGGGTAATATCGAAAACAGAGTGGTTAAATATAATATCCCACTTAAGTATTTTGCGATTTGAAAAACTGCTTCTGATTTAGTGTAATAAGCAAAACCGGGCTGATAGAGAATAATACTATTCATTTCCTTACTCGGAAGTCCTAAGTATTTGATGATTTCTTGTCCTAAATCAGATTGTAAAGAGACGAATCTAAAAATATCTTTTTTATCGTTTTTAATTACAACTTGAACAGCCGAATCGCATAAATTGCAAACGCCATCAAAGAGGATGATTTTTTTGTCTTTAGGTAGTTTTTCCATTTTTTTGCCATTGCGAGTTACGAAGTAATCTTGCTACGTTGCTCACTTCAGTTGATCTTTTTCATTGCTATTTTAATGACTCAATTTCATTGCTTAATCTATCTGTTTATTTTCGTGTAATTGCGTAGTTCCTCGCACTGAGATGATAAATAGATCAGAAAGAGCTTTTCCTCGCAATGAATTACGCTACTTTTTAACTGCTTCAACTAATTCTAGATCATCTAAACTTACTTTAGACATAAACATTCCGTAATTTACATTTACTTTATTTTTTTCAATGGTTTCAATACTTCCAACTGCTTTTCCGTCTAACATTCGTACTCTGTCACCAACTTTTAAAATATGCTTCGGTTTTTCAATTACAGGTTTTAGTTTCTTTTCTTTCTTTTCTTTTCTAATCTCCTCAACATGAACAGTTACTTCTTGAATGACCTCTTTTTTCTTTGCAACAATCGCTTTTGCTTCCTTAGGAGTCGCTTTTTTACGCTTGGAATTTTCTATTTCTATGATTTTTAAAAACTCAGCAATCAGATCTTTTTTGTTTTTATTATTGAAATATTTCTCCGCAATATCTTCTATTTTAGTACCTATATAAATCGTTTTTTGGTTGCTATCATACAATTCCTGGTAGCTTTCCAATTTTTGTTTGATTTTTATATTGATAGTTTCCATCTTCTTTCCTTCTTCACGCGCTTTACTCTCTTCTTCTTTTAGTGTTTGCGACGTTTTTTCCATTTTAGAACGTTCTTTCTGTAAGGTTGCAATAGTTTTATCAAAACGAACTTTTCCAACTTCAATCTTCTTTTTAGCGCGATTGATTAACCCAAAAGGGATTCCGTTTTTCAATGCTACTTCAAATGTGAAAGAACTTCCTGCTTGTCCCAAAGCTAATTTATACATCGGTTCTAATGACTTTTCGTCAAAAAGCATGTTTGCATTAGTAGCAAAAGGCAGTTCGTTTGCTAAAATTTTTAAGTTGGAATAATGTGTTGTAATGATCCCGAAAGCTTCCCGATGATAAAACTCTTCTAAGAAAATCTCAGCTAACGCGCCTCCTAATTCAGGGTCAGAACCGGTCCCAAATTCATCAATAAGGAACATCGTTTTTCGATTACACTTCTTTAGAAAGTAGTTCATGTTTTTTAGTCGGTAACTATAAGTACTTAAATGATTTTCAATTGATTGATTGTCTCCAATATCTGTAAGTATTCTGTCGAATAAGAAAGTTTCACTACGTTCGTGAACAGGAATCAACATTCCTGATTGTAACATCAACTGTAGTAAACCAACGGTCTTAAGTGAGATCGTTTTTCCACCAGCGTTAGGACCAGAAATAACAATAATTCTATTTTCCTGACTTAATTCAATAGTTTGTGGATGCGTAATTTCGTTTTTTTGTTTGTTATTCAAATACAAAATAGGATGGAAGGCATCTCTAAAATACAGCCTTCTATTATCAGTAATGTTAGGCATAATTCCATTGATGCGATTGGCGTATTTTGCTTTAGCAGCAATTACATCAATATCGCTCAAGAACTCTTGATACTCTATAAGCAATGGTAGATAAGGCCTAATTTGATTTGTTAATTGTTTTAGAATTCTAGTTATTTCTTCTTTTTCCTCATATTCTAAGTTGCTCAGTTCTCTAGAATAGTTTAGCGTTGCTTCAGGTTCGATATATGCAATACTTCCGGTTTTAGAACTACCTAAAATAGATCCTTTTACTTTACGTCGGTACATGGCTAAAACTGCCAAAACTCTACGATTTTGCACAAAGCTTTCTTTAATATCATCTAAATATCCTAAAGCATTATATTGTGTTAGCGCAGTTCCAAAACTTTGATTGACTTTTCCACGAATCACATTCATATTTCTACGAATGTTCAATAAATCTGGTGAAGCATTATCTTTTATTTCGCCGTATTTATCAACAATTTCATCCACCATTGTGATAATATCTTTGGTGAATTCAACCTGCAAAGCTCTAGAGTTTAGATTGGGATAGTAGTCTTCAAATTTTTTAAAATAAGTCAATAGAAAATTTACCGTTGAGGATATAGTTGCTATTTTTCTAAAACTACCTACTTCAAGAAAACTATCTTCAATAGCAAGAAATCTAATTTCATGCGTGATCGCATCAAAACCATGATTTGGAATTGCATTATTATTTTGGAAAGACGAAACATATTCTGATGTTTGCATTAATGCCTTCATCAAAGTTTCCTTATCCTTAAAAGGAGTTATTTCAAGTGCTTTTTGTTTTCCTATATCAGTATTACAAATTGCCGAAATCGTTTCAAGAACGGTTGGAAATTGTAAATCTTGTAATGTCTTTTCGGTGATGGATATCATTTATCTATAATAATTCTTTGCGACACAAAAATAGTTAATAGTTAAGACTATTTAACAGTCATTCACAAAGAATTAATGAATGTTTATTATCCTTATTTAACGTGAAAAATTATAGATTCTTGCTCTTGCTCTGCAATTACTCTGTGTATCTTTGCTAAATAATAATTATTTATGCAAACGAATCTCAATCCAAAATGGCAAACTGTTTTGTCAGATGAAATCCAGAAGCCGTATTTTGATGACTTAATGGAAGATGTTGCCGAGGAATACTACGCACATATATGTTATCCGCCCAAAGAATTAATTTTTTCGGCCTTTAATTATTGTAGTTTCAATGATTTAAAAGTAGTGATTATTGGTCAAGATCCTTATCATGGTAAAGGGGAAGCGAATGGTTTGTGTTTTTCAGTGAACGATGATATTCGGATTCCGCCATCATTACGAAATATTTACCGAGAACTGAGTGATGATTTAGGAACTATTTTTCTACCAACTTCTGGTAATCTTGAAGATTGGGCAAGACAAGGAATTTTACTGTTGAATGCATCTTTGACTGTAAGAGAGGATTCGCCAAATAGTCACAAACATTTAAAATGGAATCATTTTACCGATGCTGTAATTCAGAAAATTTCAGAAGAAAAAGAAAATGTGGTATTCCTACTTTGGGGCGCATTTGCAAATAAAAAAGGACTTAAAATAGATAGAAACAAACATTTAGTTTTAGAATCTGGACATCCTTCGCCCATGAGCGCTAATCAAGGGAAATGGTTTGGAAATAAACATTTTAGTAAAACGAATGATTATTTAAAACAAAATGGAAAAGAAGCTATTAAATGGTTCTCCCAATACTAAATTTATAGGTAAGGAAATCTAAATATCTTTTTTGATGGTGGCACGCCCAAATAAATGGAATAGCTTATTTATTCTCTATTTTTATAATATCGTCTAAAACTGCTTTATTGTCGTAGTTAATTACTTTTAGAATAATCTCTTGGTTTTTTACGGTTTTTCCTTCGATAATATATAATTTTCCTTTTTTGTATACAACATTACTTTGGTCAAAATCTACATCACCAAATTTTAATGAGTTTTTAATATCGGATGTGTCGACCCATTTTTCAGTAAGTATTTGCGAGGCTTTTTCAGAATAATGAAAAGGTTTATTGCGCAAATCATTCAAAACTCTTGAATTTGGAAAATAATTACAGCGTGTATCTTTACCACTAAAAACCATTGCAACGAAAAAGACTCCAATTACTAAACCTACTAAATAATAAGCAAAACGATGTATAAACTTCATGACTAATTTTTGTGCAAAGGTAGAAGAAAGTTTCCTTAAAAAACAATTAAATTAATGTCGTTGCTAGGTAAATCAAACCAATCTCCTATAGCGCTATTAGTGAGGATTCCGTGGTACATATATACTCCGTTTTTTAATCCTTTATCGAAACGAATCGCCATTTCAATTCCACCATCTGCAGCAATTTGCATTAAGTAAGGAGAAATTATATTGCTTATAGAAAGTGAGGCTGTTTTAGAATATCGGGAAGGAATATTGGGTACGCAATAATGTACTACATTATTTTTGACAAAGGTGGGTTTCTCGTGAGTGGTAACTTCAGAAGTTTCAAAACACCCTCCAGTATCTATACTTACATCGACGATTACGGCACCATTTTTCATGTGTTCGACCATAGTTTCTGTAACAATTATAGGACATCGTTCTTTCCCTCGCATGGCGCCAATAGCGACATCGCAACGTCGTAAAGCTTTTAATAATGATTTAGGTTGAATGGTAGAAGTAAAAATTCGTTGATTTAAATTATTCTGCAAACGACGTAATTTAGTTATCGAATTGTCAAATACTTTAACACTTGCTCCTAGACCAATCGCTGTTTTAGCAGCAAATTCACCTACTGTTCCTGCACCTAAAATAACAACATCAGTAGGCGGGACGCCAGTAATATTTCCGAACAATAATCCTTTTCCAAACTCATTCGTAATCATTAATTCGGCAGCGATTAGTATCGACGCGGTTCCTGCTATTTCGCTTAATGACTTCACAGCGGGATAATATCCATCTTCATCTTTAATGTATTCAAAGGCTAAGGCAGTAATTTTCCTTTTGCTTAATGCCTCAAAATATTTTTTCTTTCTAGTCTTTATTTGAATCGCCGAAATTAGAATTGTTTGCGGATTCATCATCGCTATTTCCGCAGTTGTAGCGGGTTCTACTTTAAGAATCATCGGGCAGCTAAATACTTTTTTAGTGTCATTAGTAACTTCTGCACCTGCTTCACTATATTCCTTGTCAGAATAGCTTGAACTTTCTCCTGCGCCAGATTCAATCATAACTCGGTGACCATGATAAGTAAGCGAATTTACAGCATCAGGAGTAAGACAAATGCGGCGTTCTTGATGACTGGTTTCCTTTGGTATCCCAATAAAAAGTTCACTTTTCTTTCTTCCTACTTCAAGTTTTTCTTCCTGAGGTAGTAATTGTTGCTTTGTAAATGGTGTGTTAGTAATTGGCATTAGGTTGTTATTTTGAAGGTACAATTTACGCAAAAGTTTTAGAAAAAAGTATAATAGTTTATTTTATAAGTAGATATGAATTTTAGCAACTTATATAACTATTTTTTCCATTTTGATATCAGCTCTTTCATAGATTCCGTTTTCTAATTCTATTTCGACAAAACCGTGTTTTTTATACAAATGAATTGCTGGTTCTAGCTTTCGATTCGAATATAAAATCAGTTTTTGAATGTTTCTTTCTTTGGCAAAAGCCAAACAATGTTCTACTAATTTTTTGCCAATTCCTAATCCTTGAAGACCATCAGTAACTGCCATTTTACTCAGTTCGAAAGTCGTATCGTCAATTTTTATTAAGGATACCGTTCCAACGATTTCATCTTTATATTTCGCATAAAAAATCATTCCGCCTTTATCTATAATTTGGCCTTTTGGATCCGAAAGTACGATTTCGTCTTTGGGTTCCACCTTGAAATATTTTTTCAGCCATTCCAAGTTCAAAGTTTTTATAGGCGCTGCTAATGTTGCTGAAAAAGGGATGATTTCTACAGTATTGTCTAAACTCATAATTACTTTTAACTTAAGGTTAAAGATCTTTTTCCATCAGGAAGCAGTGAAATAGTTATAACAGAATGTTTATTAGGGATCAAATTTGGAATTTTTTCTGCCCATTCGATAAAGCACCAATTACCCGAATATAAATAATCATCAATACCCATATCTAATGCTTCGGTTTCTTTATTTAGACGGTAAAAATCAAAATGGTAAACTAGTTGATTATTATCGGCTTCATATTCATTAACTAAAGAAAAAGTTGGACTGCTTGTTGCATCAGTAACGCCAAGATTTCGACACAATTGCTTGATTAAAGTTGTTTTTCCAACACCCATTTCGCCATGAAAAAGAATCACTTTTTTAGGGTTATTGGCTATAATTTTTTGCGCTACTTCTTCGAGCTGGTCAATAGAAAAAATGATATTCATTCTTATAAAATTGTTTAAATTTTAAAGTTTAAGGTTCTTGCCGTACACTGAAAACTAAGCTTTACTTCTTTTTTTATTTTGGGTTAAAAACTAAAAACGGAATAATCATTTCTTCTAATGAAATTCCACCGTGCTGATACGTATTTTTATAATAACTCACATAATGATTGTAATTATTGACATAAGCCAAGAACAAATCATTTTTTGCAAAAATATAAGAACTACTCATATTTATAGCAGGTAAACCAATGTTTTTTGGATCTTTTACAGCATAAACATCTTTGTGTTCATATGTTAAACTGCGTCCTGTTTTGTAACGCAAATTCAAACTAGTGTTTTTATCACCAACAACTTTTGATGGATTTTTCACATTTATAGTTCCGTGATCTGTAGTAAGTATTAATTTGAACCCTAATTTTTGAGCTTGCTGAATGATTTCTAAAAGCGGTGAGTTTTTAAACCAACTCAACGTAAGCGAACGATACGCCTTATCATCGGAGGCAAGTTCTTTTACTACATCCATTTCGGTTTTAGCATGCGAAAGCATATCTACAAAATTATACACAACAGTAACTAAATCATTATTTTTCAAAGCTTTAAAGCCTTCCACTAACTTTTTACCACCAGCAAGATTTGTTATTTTAAAATAATCTTCCTTGATATTCAATCCCAATCTTTTCAATTGTGCTGTCAAAAATTCCGCTTCATATAAGTTTTTCCCGCCTTCTTCAGGATCATTTTTCCAATATTGTGGAAACTTTTTTTCCATGTCTAGTGGTGTTAAACCAGAGAAAATAGCGTTGCGCGCGTACTGAGTAGCAGTAGGTAAAATGGAATAATAAGGCACTTCTTTTTCTAACTTATAGTAGTTTCCTACTACGCTTTCAAACGCTTTCCATTGGTCGTAGCGCAGATTATCGATTACAACGAACAAAATAGGTTTGTCTTTTTTCTTGAGTTCTGGAACTACTAGCTCTTTGAATAACGTATGGGATTGAACTGGTTTATCCGCTTTTGGTTCAAACCAGTCCTCATAATTGCGCTCTATAAATTTTCCGAATTGCGAATTAGCCTCTGCTTTTTGAGATTCTAATATTTCAACCATTCCTTGATCAGCAATATTCTCTAGTTCTAATTCCCAGAAAATCAATTTTTTGTACATTTCGATCCAATCTTCGTATGAATTGACTTGTGCCATTTCCATTGTAATCTTTCTAAACTCCTTTTGGTAATCTAAAGTTGTTTTTTGAGAAATTAATCTAGAATGATCGAGATTTTTCTTTAAGCTTAACAAAATCTGATTTGGATTCACTGGTTTAATTAAATAATCAGCAATTTTAGAACCTATGGCTTCCTCCATTATGTATTCTTCTTCGCTTTTGGTAATCATAATCATTGGAATCGATGACTTCTTTTCCTTCATCTCTGATAGGGTTTCCAAGCCGCTCATTCCAGGCATGTTTTCATCTAGAAAAACAATATCAAAGTTGTTTTCTTCAAAAATAGTTATCGCATCAAGCCCATTATTACAGGTTGTTACTTCGTAATTTTTCTTTTCTAGAAATAATATATGTGGTTTCAATAGGTCGATTTCATCATCAACCCAAAGTATTTTTATTTTATCCATAAGTTCTATAAACTAGTGTTCTAAGGTACTAAATCAAAGTGCCAAATTACATTTTTTTAAAAGTTCTATCTGCTAATATTATTATAATTTTTTAACATATTAATTTTGAAAATGATGAAGAAGAACGTGCAGCAAATAGTTTTGAAATTTTATTTCTTTTTATTGAATGTGTTTTCATCATCGATCTTTAAAAAAATAAAATCATATTTTAAACAAAAAACCACTGCCTATTAAATAAGGCAGTGGTTTTAAACAAACAAAAATTAATAATAGGCGTACAGTCCGCTATTGCCATCCGCCACCAAGTGCGCGATACAATTGGATTATGGCTTTATATTGTTGATATTTATTGTCTATTAAACTAAGTTCAGCATTCAGTGCATTGTCTTTTACAGTCAATACTTCTAAATAATTGGCCAAACCATAGGTTAACAATTCATCTGAATAATCAGTTGCTTTATTCAATGCATCCACTTGCTTTTCTCTAACAGTAAGTTTGTAAGTCTCATTATTATATTGCGCCAAAGCATCCGAAACTTCTTTTCCAGCTGTTAACAACGATTGTTCAAATTGTAAATATGCTTTTTCTTGATTAGCTTTTGCAATTTCGAACTTCGTTTTGATCTGTCTCTGGTTAAAAATTGGTTGTGTTAAACCTGTAATTACATTTGCAAAAAGCGAATTGGCACTAAACCATTCTTTCAAATCAATACTTTGCAGTCCGCCTGATGCTGTTACTTTTAAAGTTGGATAAAAGTTACTTTTGGCAATATTAGTTTGTTCAAAATTAGAAATCAAATTGTATTCTGCAGCGATTACATCCGGTCTGTTTCTTAACAAAGTTGCAGGAACACCAAGCGTAATACTAGGTTGCATTAATTGATTTTCAAAAGTGCTTCTTTCAATTTGAGTACCACTTTCGCCTAAAAGAATACTCATGCTATTTTCTAAAATAATGATACTGTTCTTTAAATCAGCTATAATAATTTCAGTAGCATATTTCTGTGCTTCTGTTTGTTTCACACCAACTTCAGTAACATTACCAGCATCCTTCAATGAAATTATAGTTTCGATACTTTGGTTTCTGTTAATTAAAGTTTTCTCTGCTAATTTGATTTGAGCATCAACAGAAAGTAATTGGTAATAGGTTGCAGCGATGTTAGCAATTAATTGCGTTTTTACAGCTTGGTTGACGGCAGTTGTTTGGAAATAACTGGCATTTGCAGCTCGCTTATTACTTCTTATTTTACCCCAAATATCTGCTTCCCAAGAAAGATTTCCCGTCAATTGATATTGATCGGTAGATGTATTTTTTAACAAAGCACCAAATTGACTATTTTTAGAAAGTTCTTGATGCGTCCAATCAGCGCCCGCTGAAAAAGTAGGGAAGTATCCCGCTTTTCCTTGTTTCATCGCAGCTTCTGCAGCTACAATGTTTTGTATAGCGATTTTGACATCTAGATTATTATCTAAACCTTTTTGAATATATCCTTGTAAAAGCGTGTCAGTGAAAACTTTATCCCAAGCCACATTGGCAAAGGATAAAGTGTCATTTGAAACGACTTCGTTACGGTATAAATTTTCTGTTTTTAATTCTGGGCGCTTGTAATCTTTGGCTACAAAACACGATTGCATTACTGTTGCTGTTAGAACAAGGACTCCTATGTTATAGAAATTATTTTTCATTTTCTTCATTTAAAAGTATAGTATCAGATTCGGTAGTAACTACAGGTTTTCCTGAAATTTTTTCTTGTAAGTTTTGGAATATGATGAACAAAATTGGAACTACAAATACTCCTAAAATGGTTCCTACTAACATTCCACCTACAGCTCCCATACCAATCGAACGGTTACCAACGGCACCAACTCCAGAAGCAAAAGCCAAAGGCAATAATCCGAAGATGAAAGCTAGAGAAGTCATTAAAATAGGGCGTAAACGCGCTTTAGCACCTTCGATAGCGGCTTGCGCTAAGTCCATTCCGTGTCGGCGTCTTTGTATGGCAAACTCCACGATCAAAATGGCATTTTTGGCTAATAGTCCTATCAGCATTATCAGCGCGACTTGGAAATAAATATTATTTTCCAATCCAGCAAATTTTACAAAAGCAATTGCACCAGCAATACCTACAGGCAATGAAAGTAGTACAGATAGTGGTACTAAATAACTTTCATATTGTGCACTTAACAAGAAATAAACAAATATTAAACTTAGTAAGAATACACCAATCGCTTGATTTCCTGCAAGAATCTCTTCACGCGTCATTCCCGAAAACTCATAACTATACGTTTTAGGTAAATGCTGTGCAGCAACTTCTTGAATTGCTTTAATAGCATCACCAGAACTATAACCAGGATTTGCTTTTCCGTTTACGTTTACCGCCTTCAGCATATTAAATCGGGCTACAGCTTCAGGACCATAAATTCTTTTTAAATTTATAAACTGACTAATAGCCACTTGTTGACCTGCTGCATTCTTTACATAAATATTATTAATGGAAGCTTCGTTAGCTCTGTCAGACGGTTTAGCCTGAATCATTACACGGTATTGTTTACCAAATTTATTAAAATCAGTAGTGTACAATCCACCGTAGTACCCTTGCATGGTGTTGAAAATATCTGAAACCGATACTCCAGCATCCTTAGCTCTTTCTACATTAATATCCATTTGGAATTGAGGGAAAGCCGCATTAAAGTTGGTTTGAGCATATTGAATTTCAGGTCTTTTCATTAATTCTCCAAGAAATTCATTACTCACTTTACTTACCGTAGCCCAATCATCATCTCCCTTATCTTGAATTTTTAATTCGAAACCATCAGCTGAACCAAAACCTTGAACACTAGGAGGTGTGAAAAATAAAGCTCTTGCATCTTTAAAATGCGCTGTTTTTCCAAACAACTCTTTTACAACAGCATCCACGGATTGATTGGCTTCCTTACGGTATTTCCAATCTTTTAATTTTATTACTGTAAAGGCATAAGATCCTCCATTTACACTGTTCAGCAAACTGAAACCTACAACGCTCATTCTCGATTCAATTATATCCATCGAACCTAAAATAGTATCTAGTTCTTTAACTGCTTTTTCAGTTTTCTCTAATGTTGTTCCTGGAGGCAATGTTAAATCGGCCATTATTATTCCACGATCTTCATTTGGAATAAATCCAGAGGGTGTGGTTTGAAATAAAAGGAATGTGATTCCTGAAAAGGCAATAAGTCCTATAACTGTGATCCATTTTTTTCTTGCTAAAAATCCTAATGACTTCACATATTTGTTATTCATTCTATCAAAACTAGAATTGAAAGCAATGAAAAAACGATCTTTAAAATTAGCATCACGATGATCCGAATCTTTATGAGGTTTTAAGAATAAAGCACATAATGCAGGACTTAAAGTCAAAGCATTAACGGCTGAAATCAAAATTGCAATAGCTAAAGTAATTGCAAACTGTTGGTAAAATACTCCCGATGGACCACTCAAGAAGGACACAGGAATAAATACTGCTGCCATTACCATTGTGATGGAAATAATAGCTCCTGTAATCTCACTCATCGCAGAAATAGTTGCTTCTTTTCCTGATTTTGCGCCTTCATCCAGTTTGGCATGCACTGCCTCGACGACGACAATAGCATCATCGACCACAATTCCAATAGCTAGAATCATAGCAAACAACGTCAACATATTGATCGAGAATCCAAATATTTGTAGGAAGAAAAAGGTTCCAACAATAGCTACTGGAACAGCAATTGCAGGAATTAGCGTCGAACGGAAATCTTGCAAGAATATATACACGACAATAAATACCAGTATAAAGGCTTCAAGTAATGTAGTTAATACTTTGTCTATAGAGGCATCTAGAAATGTCTTGGTATTTAATGGAATCACATAATCAACACCTTTTGGGAAGTCTGGTTTTGTATCTTCTAAGATTTGCATTACCTCGGTAATAATATCTTGTGCATTAGAACCGGAAGTTTGAAAAACCCCTACTGCAACACCTTGTTTACCCATTGCGATATTCTTAGTTCCATAATTGAAACCTCCTAATTCGACAGTAGCAACGTCTTTTAAGTGTAAGAAATTCCCATTTCCTGTGGAGCGAATAACAATATTTTCGTAATCTGAAATTTCAGAAAGTCTTCCTTTATATTTAATTACATATTCATAAACACCTTCAGCATTCTCGCCAAATTTTCCAGGAGCTGCTTCTACGTTTTGTTCTTGCAATGCTGCTTGAATCTCTTTTGGAGAAACATTATACGAAGCCATTTTTGCAGGATCAATCCAGATTCTCATTGAGTAATCTTTGGCCCCAAAAACATTTACTTGTCCAACACCTTTTACACGTTGTAATTTTGGAACTAAATTTATTTTAGCATAATTCTGAATATAAGTTTCGTCAAAATCTTTGTTCTTTGAATATAAAGCAAAAAACATCAAAGCACTTGTTTGACTTTTTAACGTGGTAACCCCAGTTTGAACTACCGCTTGAGGCAGTTTACTTGTAGCACGCGAAACCCTATTTTGAACGTTTACCGCAGCAATATCTGGATCTACACCTAACTCAAAATAAACCGAGATTTTAGCAGAACCATCATTTGCAGCAGAGGAAGTCATATACGTCATTCCTTCTACACCATTAATTTCCTCTTCTAGCGGAATAACAACACTATTTAGTACTGTTTCTGCATTGGCACCGGTATAAGTAGCATTAACTTGAACTGTTGGCGGTGCAATTTCTGGATACTGTTCTACAGGTAATGACATCAATCCTAAAACCCCTAATATGGTTATTAAGATAGAGATTACGGTCGATAGGACAGGTCTTTCTATAAAAGTTTTTAACATTTTGAATATTATTTTTTAGCTGGAGCAGCATTTGTTTTTACTAATTCTTTAGCTGTAGGAGCTACAGTTTTTGCTATTGCAGATTGATTTACTTGTTGCGGAACAATCTCTGTGTCGTTTTTTAATTTTGATGCACCTTCAACAACTACAATATCACCTTCAGAAAGTCCTTCAGTAACAATAAAGTTTAAATCAGATGTTCCGTTTGTAGTAATAATTTTAGATTGTACCTTATTTCCTTCTCCTACAACAAAAATCATTTGTTTTCCTTGAACTTCAAAAACAGCATTTTGTGGTACAACAACAACATCCTTTTGAACAATTGGCAAACGAATAATCCCGCTATTTCCACTTCTCAAAATTGCTTCAGGGTTTTTGAACTCGGCTCTAAATTGCGTTGTTCCCGTTGTTGGATTGACCAAACCATTCATGGTAACAATTTTACCTTTTTGGTCATATTCAGAGTTGTCAACTAAAAGCAATGAAACTTCTGGAACTGATTTTAATTTTTCAGCCGTTGTCGCACCTTTAAAAGTTTTATTAAAGAGTAGCAATTGCTTTTCATTCATTGAAAAGTAAGCACGTATTATTTTGGTATCTGATACAGTAGTCAAAGGCATTTCGCTAGTTGAATTAACTAAACTTCCTTCACGAAAAGGCAAACTACCAATAACTCCATTTACAGGAGAAACGATTGTCCCAAAACCAATATTTGAAGCAATACTTCCGTAAGCACTTTTGGCTTGAGCTAATTTTGCTTTAGCAGTTTCCAGTTGAACATTACTGATGATTTTACGATCTACTAGAGGTTTCAATCGGTCTACTTCCACCTGAGCGGCTTGAATCATAGCTTTGGCAGCAGAAGCATCTTGGTTTAATGTTTGGGTTTCTAGTTTGAAAAGCAATTGTCCTTTTCTTACTACTTGTCCTTCATCAACATATATTTTTTGAATGAATCCAGTTACTTTAGGACGGATTTCCACATTTTGTTGGCCTTCAAGATTGGCTGTGAATTCTTGATAAACAACAGCATCCTCTGTTGAAATGGTTTGAACTGGAAATGGAGCAGCAGTTGGAGCTGGCATTTGGTGTTCTTCTTTTTTACCGCATGAGGCTAGAATTAGCAATACAAATAAAGTAAATATCGAATTTTTTTTCATTTTTATTCTTGAGTTTGGATTTATATTTAGTGATTATTTTCTTCTATTATTTTAAATTTTTCAATGGTTTTGATCAAAAGTTCTTCGACTTCGCAAATGTGCGTTTTGTAAGCTATTATGTCCTCCATATTGTATCGTTCTTCTGAACAGGTAATTGTTTGCTCACGATAATGAATTAATCGGTCTAAAATTGTCTTTTCAAAATCCACTAGTTTGATATAGTTTGCTAATCTTTCACTGAAGGGAGATGGCTTGAAATATTTTTTTCGGTCACCTGCAACAGTGTAATAGGTTATTTTATCCATTTTTGATAGCAAATTCAAATTAGTAGAAACAGAACTTTTACTAGCTTTCATTTTCGCCACTATTTCTTCAAAAGTTAACCCTGTCTTGCATCCATCGATTATTAATAATCCAAGAATTCTAGAACCTAGAGGTGGTAAATTATATAATAATTCAAAATGATTTCCGAACATTTCAATCAGTTCTTCTCGTTCTTTTTGTATTGTTGTCATAATTTTTTTTGCAAAAGTAGAGTTAGTTCGGAGTTTTGCGAACTAAACGAACTTAAAGTTATGTTAATTTTTTAACGTTTTTTTTCTTGCATTTTTTTATGAAGGCTTCAATGAAATTAGATTTCAGTTTTTAAGTATTTTATTTTGGTGTAGTTACGATAGAGTTTGAGTTAGATTCTCCGTATAAAATCGATACAAAAGAGAATTTTAAAAAGATACTTTTTTCTAACCATCAATCCGTTTGGTTTAAGCTTTCTAATTTGAGACCTAATTTCCTTATATTTGTTGACCTAAAAAATAGAGTAGTGAGTCAAATCAATAAGCTTAAAATATTCAATGATCCCATTTATGGGTTTATTAGCATTCCAAATGCCTTAATTTACGATTTAATCCAGCATCCTTATTTTCAACGTTTGCGCCGTATATCGCAAATGGGATTGTCGTATTTAGTCTATCCTGGAGCAAATCACACTCGTTTTCATCATGCTTTGGGCTGTATGCACTTAATGCAAAAAGCCGTTGATGTACTTCGTTTTAAAGAGGTTGTCATTTCGCCTGAAGAGGAAAATGCTTTATATATTGCGATTCTATTACATGATATAGGACACGGACCATTTTCACATGCAATGGAAAAAAGCATTGTTGAAGAGGTTCATCACGAAGAAATTTCATTGCTGTTTATGAATCAACTGAATGTTGAATTTAAAGGCAAGTTAGATTTAGCGATTCAGGTTTTTAAAGGAGAATATCATCGTAAATTCATGCTTCAGTTGATTTCCAGTCAACTAGATATGGATCGAATGGATTATTTGAAACGCGATAGTTATTATTCGGGTGTTGCTGAAGGAAATGTGAATTCAGAACGATTGATTCAGATGATGAATGTCGTTGATGATTATTTAGTTATAGAAGAAAAAGGAATCTACTCTGTAGAGAAATTTTTAATGTCGCGACGCTTAATGTATTGGCAAGCGTATTTGCATAAAACGAGCTTAGTGGCAGAATTAATTTTGATGAGAATCTTAAAACGCGCCAAAGAATTAACGCTTAAAGGAGTTTCATTGCCATGTAGCGAACCGTTATTGTTTTTTATGCAAAATAAAGTAGCAATAGAAACATTTGATGCGCAAACCTTAGATTTATTTGCTCAGTTAGATGATTTTGATATTATAGGAGCTTTAAAATCCTGGCAAAAAAATGGTGATTTTATATTATCTACGTTAAGTAAAATGATCGTTAACCGAGATTTATTAAAAATAAAATTAAGTAGTGAAAAAGTAGCGAATGAGGAATTGCTGCCATTGAAAGAGCGTTTTGCTGCAGAAAATGAAATTTCTATTTTAGATACGAGTTATTTTATTTTTAAAGGAAAAATAAAAAACCAAGCTTATGATAAAGAAGTAGAACCCATAAGAATTTTGAAAAAAGACAATACTGTTGAAGATGTGATTGAATCATCGGATCAACTGAATTTAAAATCATTATCGAAATCAGTAACCAAGTATTACATCTGTTTTCCAAAACAACTGTTATAAAAACACCATTTAAAATCTATTTTTTTATATTTTTGTCGCGATGAAATTTACAGCAGAACAAATAGCAGGTATTTTACAAGGAGAAGTTGTTGGGAATCCAGCGGTAGAAGTTTTTCGATTGTCAAAAATCGAGGAAGGTAGCGATGGTTCGCTTACTTTTTTGTCAAATCCTAAATATCTTAATTATATTTACTCCACTAAAGCTTCGGTAACAATTGTAAATGATACATTTGTCGCTGATACTGAATTAACTACTACACTTATAAAAGTTCAAGATGCTTATGCAGCATTTTCTAAATTATTAGCCTATTATAATGAAGTAAAGCAGCATAAAAGTGGTATTGAACAACCTTCATATATTGCACCAACTGTTATATATGGTGAAAACCTTTATTTAGGAAGTTTTAGTTACCTTGGCGAAAATGTAGTTATAGGTAATAATGTAAAAATTTATCCAAACTGTTTCATCGGAGATAATGTAGTATTAGGTAATAATGTTACCTTATTTGCTGGTACAAAAATTTATTCAGAAACAATTATTGGAAATAATTGTACAATTCATTCAGGAGCTGTTATTGGTTCGGATGGTTTTGGATTTGCGCCAAATCCTGATGGAACCTACACTAAAATTCCTCAGATTGGTAATGTAATTATTGAGGATAACGTTGATATAGGTTCGTGCACTACAGTTGATAGAGCAACAATGGGCTCAACTATTATTAGAAAAGGAGTTAAATTAGACAATCAAATTCAGATTGCCCATAATGTCGAAATAGGTGAGAATACTGTAATAGCTGCTCAAACCGGTGTTGCAGGTTCTACTAAAATTGGTAAAAATGGAATGATTGGTGGGCAAGTTGGGATTTCAGGTCATTTACACATTGGCGATAATGTCCGCATTCAGGCTCAATCAGGTATAGGAAAGAATATTAAAGATAATGAGATCTTGCAAGGTAGCCCTGCATTTGCATACAACGACTTTAGTAAATCGTTTGTTCATTTTAAGAACTTACCTAAAATTGTTGCAGAAATAAAAGAATTAAAGAAATAAATATTAAACCAAAAAAATGGAAACAATGGTTAAACAGAAGACCATCAAGAAGGAAATCTCACTTACGGGAGTTGGACTGCATACTGGTAAAGAAGTAAAAATGACTTTTAAACCTGCTCCGGTGAATAATGGTTTTACCTTTGTTCGAGTAGATTTAGAAGGGCACCCTATTGTCGAAGCTGATGCAAACTATGTTGTAAATACGCAAAGAGGAACTAATTTAGAAAAACTTGGAGTTAAAATTCAAACTCCAGAGCATGTTTTAGCTGCATTAGTTGGTTGTGATTTAGACAATATAATTATCGAATTGAGTGCTTCGGAACTTCCAATCATGGATGGTTCTTCTAAGTTTTTTGTTGAAGCCATCGAAGCAGCAGGAATCGAAGAGCAAAATGCTAAAAGAAACGTATATGTTGTCAAAGAGGTTGTTTCTTTTACCGATGAAGCATCAGGAAGTGAAATTTTAGTAATGCCAAGCGATCATTATTGTGTAACAGCAATGGTTGATTTTGGTACTAAAATTTTAGGAACCCAAAATGCAAATATGAAAAGTATTGGCGATTTCAAAACTGAAATTTCGCAATCTAGAACATTTAGCTTTTTGCATGAATTAGAATTTCTTTTAGAAGAAGGTTTAATAAAAGGTGGTGATTTAAATAATGCTATTGTTTATGTTGACAAAGAAATTTCTGCATCTACGATGGAGAAATTAAAAGTCGCTTTTGATAAAGAAGAAATAACGGTTAAATCCAACGGAATTTTAGACAACCTAACTTTACATTATCCAAATGAAGCAGCAAGACACAAACTGCTAGATGTAGTCGGGGATTTAGCTCTAATAGGTACAAAAATACAAGGTAAAATTATAGCTAATAAGCCAGGACATTTTGTAAATACTCAGTTTGCAAAGAAAATGGCTAAAATTATAAAAATTGAGCAAAGAAATTTTGTTCCAGTTTATGATTTAAACGCTGAGCCTTTGATGGATATTCATAAAATCATGGCGGTTCTTCCTCATAGACCTCCATTTTTGTTCATTGATAGAATCATTGAAATGTCTGAAAGTCATGTTGTAGGTATGAAAAATGTAACTATGAATGAAAATTTCTTTGTAGGACATTTTCCTGAAGCTCCAGTGATGCCCGGTGTTATAATTGTTGAAGCAATGGCACAAACGGGTGGAATTCTAGTTTTAAGTACAGTTCCAGACCCTGAAAATTATTTGACTTATTTCATGAAAATTGACAATGTTAAATTCAAACAAAAAGTGTTGCCGGGGGATACGTTGATTTTTAAATGTGATTTGATAACTCCCATCAGAAGAGGTATTTGTCACATGCAGGCAAATGCTTATGCAAATGGTAGATTGGTTGCTGAAGCGGAATTGATGGCACAAATTGCAAAAAAATAAAAGATTTGGATTTAAAACGTTTCAGTGATATTTGATAAAAATTGATTTGCGTTTTATTCTGATAAATATAAAATATAAATAATAGCTGATGAATCAACCACTAGCATACGTACATCCAGGCGCTAAAATAGCTAAAAATGTAGTTATTGAACCATTTACAACCATTCATAATAACGTGATTATTGGAGATGGAACTTGGATTGGGTCTAATGTAACAATAATGGAGGGAGCAAGAATTGGAAAAAATTGTAATATATTTCCAGGCGCAGTAATTTCAGCGGTTCCACAGGATTTGAAATTTGGAGGAGAAGATTCTTTAGCGATAATTGGCGATAATTGTACTATTAGAGAATGTGTTACGATCAATAGAGGAACTATTGCATCAGGTCAAACCACTATAGGTGATAATTGCCTTATTATGGCAACGGCACATATTGCTCATGATTGTCATATTGGTCACAACGTAATTATTGTAAACGGTGTACTTTTAGGAGGACATGTAACCGTTGGTAATCATGCAATTATTGGAGGATTATCTGCAGTACATCAATTTATAAGTATTGGTGATCATGCGATGATTTCTGGAGGTTCACTTCTAAGAAAAGATGTGCCACCTTATACAAAGGCAGCCAAAGAGCCTTTGTCCTACGTTGGGATTAATTCAGTAGGTTTAAGAAGACGTGGATTCACATCTGAAAAAATCAGAGAAATTCAAGGAATCTACAGAATTTTATACCAAAAAAATTACAATACCACTCAAGCTTTAGGTATTATTGAAGCTGAGATGGAAGCCACACCAGAAAGAGATGAAATTATCGATTTCATCAGAAATTCTTCTCGTGGAGTAATGAAAGGGTATTCAGGGAATTATTAAAAAAAAGATTTGGCTCTCGGCACTTAGCTATTAGCCTTAAAAATAAATAATCAAATATAAATCGCTAACAGCCAAGGGCTAACAGCCAAAAGCAAATTATAAATGGCATCTACATCAGATATTAAAAACGGATTATGCATTAAGTTCAACAATGACATCTATAAAATTGTTGAATTTCTTCATGTGAAACCAGGTAAAGGACCTGCTTTTGTTAGAACAAAACTAAGAAGTTTAACTAATGGAAGAGTATTAGATAATACCTTTTCTGCAGGACATAAAATTGAAGAAGTACGAGTTGAAAACCATAAATTTCAGTTTTTATATCCTGAAGGTGATGAGTTTCATTTTATGAATGCAGAAACTTTCGAACAAATTACATTAAATAAAAATATTTTAGATTCTCCTGGTTTATTGAAAGAAGGAGAAAATGTAATGATAAGTATCAACACAGAAACTGATTTGCCTCTTTCAGTTGATATGCCTGCTTCAGTTATACTTGAAGTTACCTATGCTGAACCGGGAATTAAAGGGAATACTGCAACTAATGCTACTAAATCAGCGACTGTTGAAACAGGAGCGTTAGTAAATGTTCCTTTGTTTATCAACGAAGGTGATAAAATTAAAATTGATACAACTTCTGGAAACTACATGGAACGCGTAAAAGAGTAATTTTAATTAAGATAATTTGTCAATGAGTCAATTAGAAAATTTTTAAATAAACACAATTTTTCGATTTGTTTTCTAGCTGACTCATTTACTAATTGACTCATTTTCTAATTGACAAATTTTCTAATTATAAAATATGAAATTCCCAAAAGTTTACTCTTTAGAAACGATCGCAACTATTATTGGCAGTGAATATGTTGGTGATGCCAATTTTCCGGTAACAGGAATGAACGAAATTCACGTTGTTGAAGCAGGCGATATTGTTTTTGTAGATCATCCTAAATATTATGATAAAGCTTTAGATTCTGCAGCTACCATTATTTTAATTAATAAAAATGTGGATTGTCCGGATGGAAAAGCATTGTTGATTTCAGAGGATCCGTTTAGAGATTTCAATAAATTAACAAAATACTTCAAACCTTTTCAATTTTCAAATGCTTCTATAGCTACTTCAGCTTCTATAGGTCACGGAACTGTTATTCAGCCTAATACATTTATTGGGAATCACGTTGTTATAGGAGAAAATTGTTTGATACATTCTAATGTTTCTATTTACGATCATACTGTAATTGGTGACAATGTTATCATTCATGCAGGAACAATTTTGGGAGCAGATGCTTTTTATTATAAAAAAAGAGCGGAAGGATTTGATCAATTGCTTTCTGGAGGAAGAGTCGTTATTGAGGACAATGTTGGTATTGGGGCACTTTGTACTATCGATAAAGGAGTTACTGGCGATACAAGAATTGGAGAAGGAACAAAAATTGACAATCAGGTACATGTTGGACATGACACTGTGATTGGAAAAAAATGTTTAATAGCATCTCAAACTGGAATTGCTGGTTGTGTAATTATTGAAGATGAAGTTACACTCTGGGGACAAGTAGGAACTACTAGCGGAATCACAATAGGAGCTAAGGCCGTTATTATGGGACAAACTGGAGTTACCAAATCTGTTGAAGGAGGTAAATCATATTTTGGTACTCCAATAGAGGAATCAAGAGAAAAATTGAAACAGCTAGCAAATATCAAAAAGATTCCTGAACTATTAAATAAAATAAAATAATATGTCTGCTAAAGAAATCGTTAAAAAGTTTTATAAATCAGATGCCTTAATTGACAGTGAGGTAATGAAAGATTATTTGCATCCAGATGTACTTGTTGAATGGAATAGCAGTACAGGTTTTGTGGAGCATAATTATAATTCATTATTGGATTTATCCAATGATTTAAGCAAAGCATATGTTCGTTCTAAGGTTCGAATTAGTCATATTATAAGTGAAAATGATATGGTTTCGGTACGATATGATCATTTTGTAAAAACGATTGAGAACCCAAGAGAAGAAATGTTATTGGCACATTTTTTCATTATTTGGCAAATAAAAGACAGTAAGTTGTTTCGTGGCTATCAAATAAGCCAATTATACTAATTTAGTGTCAAAAATTTGAATAGTGAATGCCAATTTAGTGCTTACTATTTTATACTTTTGCATTACGATTTTAAAAACTACATAAAAAAAATATATCATGAGTGTTTTAGTTAATAAAGATTCCAAAATAATTGTTCAAGGTTTTACAGGAAGTGAAGGAACTTTCCATGCTTCTCAAATGATTGAGTATGGAACTAATGTTGTTGGTGGTGTAACTCCAGGAAAAGGTGGAACAACTCACTTAGACATACCCGTTTTCAATACTGTAAAAGATGCTGTTGAACAAGCAGGAGCTGATACAACTATCATTTTTGTACCACCAGCTTTTGCTGCTGATGCAATAATGGAAGCTGCTGATGCAGGAATCAAAGTAATTATTGCAATTACTGAAGGAATCCCTGTTGCTGACATGATAAAAGCAAACAGTTACGTTAAAGAAAGAAATGCAAGATTAATTGGTCCAAACTGTCCAGGAATTATTACTCCAGGGGAAGCTAAAGTTGGTATTATGCCAGGTTTTGTTTTCAAAAAAGGAACTATTGGAATTGTTTCTAAATCAGGTACCTTAACTTACGAAGCTGCTGACCAAGTGGTGAAACAAGGTTTAGGAATAACTACTGCTATCGGAATTGGTGGAGATCCAATCATTGGAACTACAACTAAAGAAGCAGTTGAATTATTGATGAATGACCCAGAAACGGAGTGTATCGTAATGATTGGTGAAATTGGTGGACAATTAGAAGCGGATGCTGCTCATTGGATCAAAGCGGATGGTAACCGTAAGCCAGTTGTAGGTTTTATTGCAGGAGTTACTGCTCCAGCAGGACGTACAATGGGACATGCAGGTGCTATCGTTGGTGGATCTGATGATACTGCTGAAGCCAAAAAACAAATTATGAGAGAATGTGGTATTCACGTAGTAGATTCTCCAGCTGAAATTGGTAAAAAAGTAAAAGAAGTTTTAGGATAATCTTTTTCTAAATTAAATATTTTAAAAGCCTCACATTTTGTGAGGCTTTTTTATTATAGAATCGAATTAAAGAATACCTTTGCACTTTATTAAAAAAACTGTTTTACAGATTAAATTTTAATAAATAACAAACGTAAACGAATGGTTTAGATGATGCTCCTCATTTTGTGAGTTTTATTTATGGAGACCAATTCAAATAAAAATATAATATATGTACAAGGAATTAGAAAAATTCAAAGTTACCAATCAGTTTTCATTTACAACAGAAGATAGCTTAGCAGAAGTTTGCAATGCTTCAGAAGGATCTGGTGTATTTTTGGTTTATGCAGTTGGAGAAGCAAAAGAGTTAATTATGGTTGGTTCTACTGGAACTGTTCAAAATGACGGAACTTTGAAAATTAAAAATGGTGGTTTAAATGACAAAATTGTTGAAGGACACCAATTTGCTAAAACAGGAAGAAAATATTCTTGGCCAGCACAAATGAAAAAAGAGGATATTACTACACTTGAAGTAGTTTGGTATGAGACTTTTAATAACGATTCTAAGGTAATTCCAACATTTGTAGAAGCACAAGTTTTACAGAATTTCTTGGACGAGAGCGGAAGATTACCAAAATGGAATGTAGCCTTTTAAGCTATTTCCGTAAAAAATACATTTACATTTCAAAAGGCTTTACTTCGGTAAAGCCTTTTTTGCATTAAATTCATAAATATTTTTTTTTAGTTGTTTTTATAATAGAATAAGTGCTATTTTTGCCACCGTTATCACGAATCTCTTAAATGGAGATAGCAACCTGCAACAACGAGCAAGGTGCTAAAACGATAAGCCAAATCCTTTGGAAAAAATGTTGCTTTTTATTCCTGTTTTGCCTTTTTGTTTTTCGTCATATACCTTTAATTAAAAAAAATGATTATGACTAAACATGGTGAAAATAATGGTAATCCATTCGCATTAATTCCTTTATTTATATTTATTGCAACTTTTTTAGGTGTTGGTATTTGGCTAGATGACTTTTATGCTTTTCCATCACCAATTGCTGTTTTAATTGGTATAATTGCTGCATTCTTACTTTTTAAATCTTCTACAGAAGAGAAAGTCAATACGTTGATTACAGGCTGTGGTGAAAGTAAAATTATGACTATGTGTCTTATTTATTTACTGGCTGGTGCATTTGCAGTGGTGAGTAAAGCTACTGGTGGAGTAGATGCAGTGGTAAATTTAGGAATAAACAATATAGATGTTGCTTATTTTCCTTTAGGTATATTTTTAATTGCTGCATTTTTATCTACTGCGACAGGTACTTCTGTGGGAGCAATTGTTGCCATTGGTCCTATTGCAGTGAGTTTAGCTGACAAAAGTGGTGCCTCTTTACCTTTGATTTCGGGTGCATTATTAGGAGGTTCTATGTTAGGTGATAATCTTTCGATGATTTCAGATACCACTATTGCTGCAACGCAATCTTTAGGTTGTAAATTGAAAGATAAATTTAAAATTAATTTATTTATTGCTTTTCCTGCTGCTTTAATTACGATTCTAGTCTTTTTTTATTTGGGTTTAAATTCTGAAGTTGTTTCAGTTGAGATACCTAAAACTGATTTTAATTGGATTACTATTATACCATATCTACTGGTCATTGTGTTAGCAGTTTCGGGACTTAATGTGTTTTCTACTTTAATTATAGGAACGTTGTTAGCGGGGCTAATTGGTTATTTTGGAGGTAATTTTACGCTTTTGGTTTTTGCCCAAAAAATATATGAGGGTTTTACCAGTATGACTGAAATTTTCTTACTTTCGATGCTTTCTGGTGGTTTAGCAGCGATGGTGGATAAAGCGGGCGGAATTGATTATGTTTTGTACCAAGTTAAAAAGCGAATCAAAAGCAAGAAATCAGCGCAGACAGGAATTGGTGCTTTAGTTGGATTGACAAATTTAGCAATCGCTAATAATACAGTTTCTATTGTGATTACAGGTAGTATTGCTAAAGAAATAAACGATGAATATAATTTGAGTGCAAAGAAAACGGCGACAATACTTGATATTTTTTCATGTGTTATTCAAGGAATTTTACCTTATGGTGCACAAGTGCTGTTGATTTTAAGTTTTGCCGATGGAAAACTTAATTTTTTAGATTTGATTAGTAACGCATGGTATCACTTATTCTTATTTATATTTACATTAATAGCTATTTATGCTAATTTTTGGGACAAATGGGTGAATCGAATCATTAAAATCTAAAAGCTGCTATTTATATCAATGTAAATGGATTTGAATTTTTTTTAAAAAAGGAAATATTATATATTTGGCAGATATAAAATAGCCCTGATAGAAGTGAAAATCCCACGCTTTTGGGCGTGGATTGTAGCGGATAGCAGGAATAGCTTCAAATAAAAATTAAACTAAGTTTTGAATATGAAATTACTAGAAGGAAAAGTAGCTATAATTACAGGTGCAAGCCGCGGAATAGGTAAAGGAATTGCAGAAGTTTTTGCAAAACACGGTGCAAATGTTGCTTTTACATACAGTTCGTCTGTAGAATCAGCTATGGCATTAGAAAATGAATTGAACGCACTAGAAATTAAAGCGAAAGGATATCAGTCTAACGCTGCTGATTTTAACGAAGCGCAAATTCTTGTTGATGCTATTTTAGCTGAATTTGGAACTGTTGATATTTTGATTAACAATGCCGGTATTACCAAAGATAACTTGTTAATGCGTATGTCTGAACAAGATTTTGATCAAGTAATGGATGTAAACTTGAAATCAGTTTTCAATATGACAAAAGCAATTCAGAAAACATTCCTTAAAAAACGTGCTGGGTCGATCATCAATATGAGTTCAGTAGTTGGAGTTAAAGGAAATGCTGGTCAAACGAATTATGCTGCTTCTAAAGCAGGAGTTATAGGTTTTTCTAAATCGGTAGCATTAGAATTGGGATCGCGTAATATTCGTTGTAATGTAATTGCTCCGGGATTTATTGAAACTGAGATGACTGCTAAATTAAATGAAGATGTGGTAAAAGGATGGAGAGATGGAATTCCATTGAAACGTGGCGGAACTACTGAAGATGTTGCTAATGCTTGTCTTTTCTTCGCTTCAGACATGAGCGGTTATGTAACTGGTCAGGTTATGAATGTTTGTGGAGGAATGCTTACTTAATAAAAAGTGATCTGTTTTTAGTGCTCAGTAATTAGAACTAAATACAGATTTCTTAATACTACTGAAATATGACAACAACTACGCTTCTATTATTAGTTCTTTCAATATTAATAGCGGGTGGTTTATCCCATTTTCAATATATTTTCAAAGCCAAAAACAAATCTAAAGTGAATTTGTTTTTGGCTTTTTTGCGTTTTTTAAGTATTTTTTCGATTTTATTATTGCTTATAAATCCAATAATAACCAAGAATACTTTAGAAATTGTAAAAACACCTTTGGCTTTAGTGGTAGATAATTCCAATTCAATTTCATTTTTGAATGTCAATAAAGAAGTAGTAGAATTGCATAAAAAAATTAGTGGTAATACTGCTATTCAAGATAAATTTGATGTGCAATCGTATCAATTTTCAGAAGATTTCGAACCTTCAGAAACTTTTACTTTCAAAGGCACACAAACTAATATAGATGTTGTTGCTAAAAATCTAAAAAGCATTTATAAAAACACCAATTATCCAACAATTTTGATTTCGGATGGTAATCAAACTTCTGGGAATGATTATGTGTATAGTTTTGGTACTGAAAACAAAGTGTATCCATTAATTGTAGGCGATACAACGACTTTTTTAGATTTAAAAATTAACCAACTGAATGTAAATAAGTATGCTTTTCACAAGAATAAATTTCCTGTTGAAGCATTTTTAAGCTATTCAGGAAGTATAATTGTAACAGCTGATTTTGTTATTTCACAAGGAAATTCCATACTCAGTAAACAGAAAATTTCATTTTCAGGTAATAAAAAAACGGCTACTGTCAACATACTGTTACCTGCTGACAAAATAGGAATTCAAGTTTTTAAAGCCACTATTTTATCTTCCGAAAAAGAGAAAAACAGTTATAATAATACGAAGAACTTTGCGGTCGAAGTCATTGACCAAAAAACAAATATTGCGGTAGTTTCAGCAATTAATCATCCTGATTTGGGAGCTTTAAAAAGAGCAATTGAATCTAATGAACAACGTAAGGTAACTATAATTAAACCAAACGATATTAAGTTGTTACATGGTTATAATGTATTAGTTTTATATCAGCCTACAACAGAATTTAAAACGCTTTTTGACAATAACAAAATAGCTGGGATAAACACCTTTATTATTACTGGAAACAGTACTGATTTTAATTTTTTGAATCAGCAACAGAACAATTTAAACTTTAAAATGAGCGGACAAAAAGAAGATTATTTGTCTGTTTTTAATCCGCAGTTTAACTTATTTGCAATTGATAATATCGGGTTTGAAAATTTACCTCCATTACAAAATGCTTTTGGATCCGTTACCCTAAATGGTTCACTATCTGTTTTACTTTCGTCCAAAATCAGAAATATAGAAACTAATATTCCTTTACTAGCTTTCGCAGAAAATCAGAATAAGCGTACTGCTTACCTTCTTGGTGAAAATAGTTGGAAATGGCGATTGCAAACACATGTAAAAAATCAATCTTTTGAAAGATATGATGTTTTTGTAGATAAAATAATACAGTTTTTAGCAACAAGTACAGGAAAGAAATCATTGGTTGTAGAACACGAACGTTTTTATAATTTTGGCGAAGCAATTGAAATTTCAGCTCAATATTTTAATAAAAATTATGAGTTTGATGAAAAAGCACGTTTAACAATTGCAGTTACTGATACAAAATCGAAACAAATTAAAAATTACGATTTATTAAAAAGTACTAATTATTATAAAGTTAATCTGGATGGACTTAAAGCTGGCAACTATAGTTTTATTTTAAAAGAATTAAATTCCAATACTATTTATTCGAGTAGTTTTGAAATTCTTGATTTTGATATTGAAAAGCAATTTGTGAATCCAGATATTGAAAAATTAACTCAATTAGCGATGCAAGCTAATGCAAAAGCTTATTTTCCTAATGAGGTTGACGAATTAATTAAAAGTTTATTAGAAAATAAAGAATATAAGTCAATACAGAAAAATGTAGTGGCTAAAACTCCTCTAATTGATTGGGTTTGGCTATTGATTTTTATTTCTGTTTCACTCGCAACAGAATGGTTTGTTCGTAAATACAATGGTTTACTTTAATAAATCAAAACAGTACAATTATGGATTTTAGACTAAAAGTTTTTTATACTGTGGCGAACCGTTTGAGTTTTACAAAGGCGGCAACCGAATTATTTATAACACAACCTGCAATTTCTAAACACATACAGGAATTAGAGGAACAATATAAAATCAAACTTTTTGAGAGAAACGGTTCTAAAATTTCACTGACTGACGCTGGCGAAGTATTACTAAAACACAGCAAGAATATTTTTGAAATTTATCGGGAAATAGATTTCGACATGAGTTCACTAATTAATGAAAGAACTGGATTACTAAGAGTAGGAGCAAGCACTACTATTTCTCAATATATTATTCCACCACTTTTAGCTCGTTTTCATAAGAAAATGGAAAATATCAAAGTGAATTTACTGAATGGAAATACAGAACAAATAGAAAGTGCTTTATTAAACAAAGAAATTGAAATTGGAATTGTTGAAGGACAATCTAAAAATAAGTCTATTAAATATACCCAATTTTTAAAAGACGAATTAGTTCTAGTTTGTAAAAGTTCCCATTCGCTGTTAAACAAAGACGAATGCACTCCAGAGGATTTAAAGAAAATGAATTTTTTAATTCGGGAGCAAGGTTCTGGAACACTTGAAGTTATTGAGCACGCTTTGAAATCATTGGAACTCAAATTTTCAGATTTAAATATTGAAATGCAATTAGGAAGTACTGAAAGTATAAAATCGTATTTGCTAAACTCTGATTGCGTTGCTTTTATGTCAATTCATGCTATTGAAAAAGAGCTAAAAAATGACGAATTGACCATTCTAGATGTAAAAAATCTAAGTTTGGAACGTTATTTTTATATTATTAACCTTCAAGGAAAGAACGATTCTCTTTCTAATCTATTTATTAAAATAATTTCTAGTTACTATAACTTGGAGTTATAGTAGATTGCTTATTTTGATTATCAAATGTTACAAAATCTGCAGACCTTTGTAGAGTCATAATTAAATAACTCTATTGTGGAAAATTATAATGCAATCCCTAAAAAAGATACTGCCGCTTTTCTAAAAGTAAGCCCAACGGTGCAAAAAATATTTTTTTTCTTGTTAACGATCCTATGTCTTACCGGTTTCATATCGCCACCAGTTGCTTTATTGCTTGGTTTAGTTGTAGCCAATCTTTCTGGACATCCTTTTTTGCAATTCAATCATAAAGCAACCAATATTCTTTTGCAATTTTCAGTTGTTGGACTTGGCTTTGGAATGAACGTAAATAGTGCTTTATCAGCTGGCAAAGAAGGATTTATTTTTACAGTTGCTTCTATCTTTAGCACTTTGATCTTAGGTTTCTTTATTGGAAAATGGTTAAAAATTGAAAAGAAAACGTCGCATTTAATTTCATGCGGCACTGCTATTTGCGGGGGAAGCGCTATTGCAGCCATAGCCCCTGTGATAAACTCAGATGAAAAACAAACTTCAGTAGCACTTGGAGTAATTTTTATCTTGAATTCTATTGCTTTATTTTTATTTCCGGTAATTGGACATTGGTTAGACCTTAGCCAACAAGAGTTTGGTTTGTGGTGTGCAATTGCGATTCATGACACGAGTTCAGTAGTTGGTGCGGCTAATAAATATGGACCTGAAGCATTACAAATTGCAACTACTGTAAAATTAGCTAGAGCTTTATGGATTATTCCTGTTGCTTTATTAACTTCGGTTTTATTTAATAATAAATCTAGTAAAGTAAAAATCCCGTATTTTATTGGACTATTTATTATAGCAATGCTATTGAATACGTATGTTCCTCAAACAGATTTAGTAGCTCCTTATTTAGTGAATATCGCTAAAATTGGTTTGACTATTACCTTATTTTTAATTGGAGCAGGATTAAACTTTAATGTTCTAATATCCGTTGGCGTAAAACCATTATTTCAAGGTATTTTATTATGGATTTTTGTTGCATCAGCTGCTTTACTTTCAATAATATATTTCAATTAGGTTTCTGATGTAATGTTTTACGTTTTATGACATGAAACTGCATTCTGATATAATCATACAAAAGCGCTATCAAAAGAAAAGCTACAGCTATAAAAAGCGTTTTCAATTTCAATATATTATAAATAAAACCGCCAGATACGCATCCAATGAAAAAGCAGATAATAATTGACAACCTGAGATAAATACTTGTTTTTAATTTTTTGGTTTCTTCTGGCTTTTTATAGAAAAATAATTGAGATAATTCTATTCCAAGATCTGTAAATAATCCTGTTAAGTGAGTTGTTCTTACAGTTGATTGAGAAATTTTGGTAACCATAGCATTTTGCATTCCCATAGCAAAAAGCATTGAAAAGGCAATCCATTTTCCTTCATTACTTGATAATTCAGTTTGAAATCCTAAAAAGCCAATACCTAATAAAATGATCATTTCGAGAGAAATTGGAATCACATGAGACAAATGAGTGTATTTCTTAGCAATTAATTCCGCAAGAAAATTTGAAGTAAAAGCACCAAATAGAAAGAAAAGTGTTAGTACAAAAAAAGTGAATGCCGCTGCGTAATCCTGCTTCATTACCTCCTCAGCAAAATAAGCAAAATGGCCAGTTACATTTGTAGTTAAGGTATGAATTGATAAAACTCCAGTGATGTTTACAATTCCTGCAACAAAAGATAATAAGATAGCTAAACGAAGATTGTGAATAAAAGTTCTGTTTTTTCCTTGATGTCGAAACATATATGTAGTTTTCTTTTTTATTAACAGAATCTTAAATGCTAATTTTATATAATAACCATTTAAAGAAATACATTTGCACTTCTAAAAACTAAATTTAATGAAAAATTTTAAAATTAAGCCTACGCTTATCGCTTTATCTGCTCTTGTTGTTGCTTTTTTAGCTATTTCTTGGGGAGTTATCGGACACGAAAGAATTAATAGAGCAGCAGTTTTAGCACTTCCTGCACCATTACAGACTTTTTTCTATAATCACATCGATTATATTACTCAAGAATCTACTGTACCAGATTTGAGAAGAAATGTTTTAAATGACAAAATGGAACCTTCTCGTCATTATTTTGATATGGAAAATTTTGGTGATGTAGCTACTTTCCCAAAAACTATAGAAGAAGCGAGAAAAAAATATGATGATAAGTTTTTAGATAAAAATGGTGTTTTGCCTTGGCACATACAAGATATGATGACCAAATTAACCAAGGCTTTCAAAGATAAAAGAAAGAATGAAATATTATTTATTGCAGCTGATTTAGGCCATTATATTGCAGATGCGCACATGCCTTTGCATACCTCTGACAATCATGACGGACAAAATACGAATCAAAAAGGGATTCATTCTTTATGGGAAAGCCGTTTACCAGAATTATTTGTAAAGGATTACAAATTAAATGTTCCTCAAGGAAAATACCTAGAAAACGTAGATGCTGCAATCTGGGAATTAATGGCGGATACTCACAGTTTGGTAGAGCCATTATTAGCTGCAGATAAAAAATTAAGAACAGCTACTGCCGAAAATAAAATGTATGTTACCGATGCAAACGGAGTTGTTCTTAAAAATAAATACGGTGGTGTATTATATTCTGATGAGTATGCTGCAAAATTTCACATGGAATTGAATGGAATGGTAGAAAACCAAATGAAAAAAGCGATTACAGTAACAGCTAGTTTTTGGTACACGGCATGGGTAAATGCTGGAAAACCAGATTTAAGCAAACTGGATACTAAAGAACTTACCAAACGCAATCATAAATTCTTGAAAAAGGATTTAAAAACTTTTGAACATGGAAAACTTTTTGGTTTAATATATGATAAAGAATAAACATAAGTTTACTTTAAAAAAAAAAACGGCTGAGAATCATATTTCAGCCGTTTTTTTATGCTACTTAATTTTTTGATACTTCTTGTTTTTTAAGATATCCGAGGCAGTTTGATAATAGGAAATAGTTTCATTTACTAAATCTGTTCTTTCTTTTGTCATTGGTATTTGATCATAAAAAATCTGGAAATCTGGAGCTACTTTTTGGTTTGGTTTCAAAGTCAATTGAAACTGTTTTACTGTTTGTTTTGGCGAAATAATCGTTAAAATATTATCTTTTATCAATCCTAAGTCTTGATAAGTTGCGATCAACGCTCTTGGTTTATAATCAGATTTTAAAACATCTTGACCGTAAAACTTACTTTGATAATTGAAGTTTAATAATCCTAAAACTGTCGGCATTACATCAATCTGTGACATCAAATTAGTATAGTATTGAGGTTCCACAAAACCAGGACTGTATATCATAGCTGGAATTCTGTATTTATCGGCAGGAAGTTCTGTTTTACCAGCACTAGATGCACAGTGATCGGCAACAATAACAAATACGGTATTTTTGAACCATGGTTGTTTCTTAGCCATTTCGAAGAATTTTTTCATCGCATAATCGGTATATTTTACACCGCCATCACGCGATTTAGCATCACCAGGAATATCAATTTTTCCATTAGGATAAGTAAACGGTCTGTGATTACTCACTGTCATAATATGATTAAAAAACGGCTTTCCAGTTTGCGCTTCTTTGTCCATAATTTTAATGGCTTTATTGTACATGTCTTCGTCGCAAACCCCCCAAATATTTGCAAAAGTAATTTCAGTTGGTGCAAAGGTTTTTTTATCTACAATATCGTATCCATTTCCTCCAAAAAAGTCTTCCATGTTGTCAAAAAAGGCATCACCACCATACATATATTTCACATCATACCCTTTTTCTTTAAAAATAGCTCCAGTTGAGAATTTATCTTTGTTGTCTTTTCTTTTTACCACACTTTCACCAGCAGTAGGAGGAAAACATAAAGTAACGGCTTCAAGACCACGAACGGTTCTGTTTCCTACCGCATATAGGTTAGAAAACACCAAACTTTTTGTTGCTAAACTATCTAAGAAAGGAGTTATATTTTGTTCATTGCCATACATTTTCATAAACTCAGCGCTGTAACTTTCTATAGTTATCAAAACTACATTTTTATGATTTTCTGCGGTTTCTCCTTGTATTTGTCTTAAAGTCGATTCACCTGAAATTGCTGGAAGTTGTAATTTTAATTCCGCATAAGCTTCGCTGTTTGGAACTGTTTTATAGAATTTAAAATAATCTAATTCGCTGTTCATGAACGCCAAATAGAATTTGTAAATACCATTCGCTTGCAATTCATTTGCAAAAATATTTTGAGCATTTTCTTTATTGGCTAAAGCAGGAATTGCAAATAACGACAAGGCAAAAAGCACCATGTAAACTCCTGAAATTTTTACTTTTTCAATAAAATGCGGAATGTTCTCGATATAAACTTTTGATTTTTTAACTATCAAATAAGTAACCAAGCCAGCAATGATAAATAGAGCCGAAAATATAGGAATTACGGGATAGGACTCCATAATATTTCCAATAACTTCATTAGTATAAATCAAATAATTTACAGCTATAAAATTGTATTTAACACCGAATTCGTTCCAGAAAAAGTACTCGCTAATAGCATTTTGCAGAATTAAAACTACGTGTAAGAAAATTACAAAAGAGAATAACCAAAAACGGATTTGATTGCGGTATTTTGGTAAAAAAAGAAGTAATCCAAATAACATTGTTTTAATCCCTATAAACACTAAACCAATTTCCGGTAAAGCACCACCGTATTCATTAAGTATTGATTTTCCTGAAAGTATATATAAAAATAATGCAACAAAGAGTCCAAAAATTATATAACCATAAGGCTTATAATATTTAGTATTAGATATAAAAATAAGATAAAGCCACAAAAAGCCACTAATTAATACAAAAATGAAAAAATCGGATAAAAATCCAAATAAGAATACCGATAACGTATCGCCAAAAGTGAAGGTCGTTTGAGTTATAGGATGAAAAAAAAGAAGGACTCTTGATATAAAGCTTACAGCTACGTAAAATAATAGTAAATAATAAAATGGAGAAACTTTTTTAGATAAATTCATACAATTATATTTTGTGTAAAAGTATAATTAATTTTCAAACATATATTTTAAGAATTGCTTAATTAATAATGAAAATTAATATTAACTTAAGAAAGAAACTAACAGGGATTTACTCAAAATAAAAAGATTATTTTTGAATATCCAAAAAATCAATTCGAGTTTTAAACATTAAATTTACAAAAGCCTACACTATGCATATATTAATAGTAGAAGACGAAGCTGGCATTGTACAATTCCTGAAACAAGGTCTAGAAGAGGAAGGTTACCAAATTACAAGTGTTTCTGATGGTTTGAAAGGATTTGAAATTATTCAAAAAGAAGATTTTGATTTGATTTTGTTAGATTGGATGCTTCCCAAAATGACAGGTTTAGAACTTTGTAAGGCTATTCGACTAAACAATAACCATACACCCATTATATTTTTGACTGCTAAAGATACTGTTCAAGAAACAATTGAAGGGCTTAAAGCAGGGGCAAATGATTATATCAAGAAACCTTTTAGTTTTGATGAATTAGTAGAACGTATCAAAATTCACTTTAGAAATCAAAAACAAGATGAAATCTTGACTCTTGGTACTATTGAAATTAATATTGTAAAATACCAAGTTTTAGTCAATCAGTCGGAAGTTTCATTAACACAGCGGGAATTTGAGCTTTTGACATATCTGGTGAAAAATAAAGGAAAAGTATGTACCAGAACTCAAATTATTGAAGACGTTTGGGATATTCATTTTGAATACGATACTGGTGTTATCGATGTTTTTATGAACGCAATTCGCAAAAAATTAAATTTAAAAATAGAAGAAGACTACATCAAAACCGTTCGCGGTGTAGGATATATTGCTAATGACTAAATAAAATGCAACAACTTTCCTTTAAAAATCGAATAGCCTCTCATTACATTATCACTACAGCTTTGTTGATTTTTGTAGTCTTTTTTGTTATTTATTCTATCGTAAAACTCAGTGTTTACAATCATCTTAATACTGATATTTCGAAGGAAGTCGAAAACCATTTGAATGAAATTGAAATAAAAAACAATACTTTTCGCCTAATTCACATGGATGAATGGGAAGAGCGTGAACACAATACGGTTGATGTAAATCCAGTTTTTATTCAGTTTTTAGATAAAAACGGAACAATTATCGAAAAATCTCCCAACTTAAAAAATGAGGTTTTATTTTTTGACAAGAAAAAGAATGATAGCGAATTATATGACACTAAAATTTTAGGTAATAAAATACGCCAAATTCAAGTGCCTATTTATGATGGATCCACAATTGTTGGATATATTGTGATTGCCATGTCCTTAGAAGGGGCATCGATGGTGCTGCAAAATTTATCTAAAATATTAAGTATTGCCTATCCTTTAATTTTGATTATCCTTTTTTTTATTGCTCGATTTATTGCTGGAAGAAGTATAAAACCTATTAATTCTATTATTAATACGTCTAATATAATCACAAAAGACAATTTAAGGTCTAGAATTCCACTTCCTCAAAATAAAGACGAATTATTTGTTTTATCCCAGACCATAAATAGCTTATTAGACCGAATTGAAACTGCGATTGAAAGAGAAAAACAGTTTACTTCAGATGCATCGCATGAATTAAGAACACCATTGACGGTTATTAAGGGAACTTTAGAAGTTTTAATACGTAAACCTAGAATAGCAGCTGAATATGAGGAAAAAATTAATTTTTGTGTCAATGAAGTGGATCGCTTGAATAATTTAGTGGATCAGCTCCTGCTTTTAGCTCGATTTGAAAACCAAAAACAAACTTTAAAACTCGAAAAAGTATATCTGAATTCACTTTTTCTTGATAGCTTTGCCCGATATTCATCTAAAATTCAGTCAAAAAATATAACTATTAGTAGTGATTTTGAGAGAGATTTTTATACAGAAACAGATGGTTATTTATTTTCGATAGTCATTAATAATTTGATTTCAAATGCATTGAAATATTCTAATTCAAATGGAAATCTTACTGTTAGAATATTCAATAATGATGCTAAAGTGGAATGTCATATAATTGATTCTGGCATTGGAATACCAAAAGAAAATTTAGAAAGAATTTTCAATCCTTTTTATCGATCAAATGCAACGGATCACCCAGAAATTAAGGGAACAGGTTTAGGATTATCGATTGTAAAAAGGCTTTGTTCTTTACTTTCTATTGAAATAAGAATTACTAGTCAGGAAGGTCTTGGAACAAAAGTAATTTTAAGTTTATTTGAAGCGTAACTTAAGTTGTTCTTAAGGAAAAACCTATCTTTAAGCAGTACTTTTGAAGAGTAAATAAAATAAAAATGCTCGAAAAAATAATTGCTTTCAGTTTAAAAAACAAACTCATTGTTTTGCTTTTCACCCTTGGAGTTGTTGGGTACGGTATGTTATCGGTATTTCAAATTTCAATAGGAGCCGTTCCAGATGTTACTAATAATCAGGTTCAGGTAATTACAACTTCTGGAAATCTATCTACTCAGGATATCGAACAATACATTACGTATCCTGTTGAGATTGAAATGGCTAATTTACCTGGTGTAACCGAAATTAGATCTATTTCAAAATTTGGTTTATCCGTTGTGACTATCGTTTTTGAAGATGGTTTAGGAACCTATTTGCCAAGGCAACTCATCGCTGAAAAAATTAAAGCTGCTTCTGAGAAAATTCCGCAAGGTTTTGGAACTCCCGAAATGGGACCTATTACTACAGGTCTTGGTGAAATTTATCAATATACTTTGGAGGTAAAACCAGAATTCAAAGCCAATTATACCGTTACTGATTTACGAACTATTCAGGATTGGGTAGTAAAACGACAGTTATCTGGAATAAAAGGAGTGGTCGAAATTAATACTTGGGGTGGTTATCTAAAACAATATGAAATTGCGATTAATCCATCGCGTTTAAAAGCAATGAATATTACAACCGCTGATGTATTCATCGCGCTTGAAAAAAACAATAGTATCGCTGGTGGTGCTTATATCGAAAAAGTAAATCAAAGTTATTTTATACGAGGAGAAGGCAAAGTAAAATCTGCAGAAGATATTGGCAACATTGTAGTAAAAAACGCCAATGGTTTACCTATTTATATCAAAAATGTAGCGGATGTTCGTTTCGGTCATGCAAATCGTTTTGGAGCTATAACTGCAAATGGTGAAGGTGAAAAAGTGATGGGGCAAGTAATGATGCTTAAAGGAGGGAACTCTAAACAAGTAATTGATGATGTGAAACATAGAGTAGCAGAAATTCAAAAATCGTTGCCTGATGGCGTTTACATTAATGGATTTTTAGAAAGAAGTGAGTTAGTTGGTAAAACGACTTTTACGGTGGCAGAAAACTTAATATTAGGCTGTTTAATCGTAATTTTTGTGGTGATTTTATTGCTAGGCAACTGGCGTTCTGGATTAGTAGTAGCATCGGTAATTCCGTTGTGTCTATTATTTGCTATTTCGTTTATGAATATTTTTGGAATAGATGCTAACTTAATGAGTCTTGGTGCCATCGATTTTGGAATTATAATAGACGGTGCGGTAATTATAGTGGAGTTTATTGCTTTTCAGATAGCGAGCAAATCAGCTCATTTAGTAGGTCTTGAAAAAGAAGAACGTCAGTTGCAAATCGATCAAATTACGTATAAGAGTGCTTCAAAAATGATGAACTCGGCTATTTTTGGTCAGTTAATTATATTGATTGTTTTTATTCCAATTCTATCGCTCTCAGGAATCGAAGGAAAAATGTTCAAACCTATGGCGATGACCTTTAGTTTTGCTTTAGTAGGGGCTATGATATTCTGTTTTACCTATGTTCCGGTAGTTTCTTCTTTATTTTTAAAACCAAAACCAGAGAATCCAGATTCTATTTCTAGTAAATTAATCCGTAAACTAAATTCATGGTATTTGCCTCTAATCACTTGGGCAATTGGGAACACTAAAAAAGTATTGTACGGGGCGTTAGGATTACTATTGCTTGCAGTGGGATTATTCGCAACGATGGGCGGGGAGTTCATCCCAACATTAGATGAGGGAGATTTTGTTATACAGCCTGTTTTAAAAACAGGAACTTCTTTGACCAAAACAATTGCTATTACCACTAAAATTGAGAAAATAATTCTTAAAAACTTCCCTGAGGTAACACAAGTAGTCAGCAGAATAGGTGCTGCCGAGGTACCTACTGATCCAATGTCAATGGAGGAAAGTGATGTTATTGTCAAATTGAAACCCAAATCACAATGGACTTCCGCTTCTACCAAAGATGAATTAGCTGATAAAATTAAAGCAGCACTTGAAAATGAAATTCCAAATATGGAAATTGAGTTTACACAGCCTATCGAAATGCGCTTCAACGAATTAATTTCTGGAACACGTTCTGATGTGGCGGTGAAGGTTTTTGGAGAAGATTTAGAGATTCTGGCAAGAAAAGCACATGAAATCAAAAAAGCAATTGCAAAAGTTGAAGGTGCTTCAGACATTATTATCGAAAAAACAGACGGTTTACCACAAATGTCTGTAGTTTATGATCGTTCTAAAATTGCTCGCTACGGACTTAATATTTCTGATTTGAACGAAATGATTGCGCTTGGTTTTGCTGGAAAAACAGTTGGAAATGTATTTGAAGGCGAAAAACGTTTTGATATGGTAATTCGCTTAGGTCAAGAAAATCGTCATGATATCGAGGATTTACGTAATTTGTATGTTGCCACTGCTAACAGTGAACAAATTCCGTTACAGGAATTGGCTTCGATAGAATATACTGAAGGTCCTGCGAAGATTTCAAGAGAAAATACCAATAGACTAATTGCGGTTGGAATCAATGTTAGAAACCGCGATTTACAAAGTGTTGTTTTGGACATTCAGAAAATTGTTGACAGTGAAATTAAATTACCTGCCGGCTATTATGTGAAATACGGCGGCCAATTTGAGAACTTACAAAGCGCCAAAGCGCGCTTGATGATTGCAGTTCCAATAGCTTTATTTTTAATATTCATTCTTTTGTACTTTGCTTTTGGTTCTGTAAAAGAAGCACTAATGGTGTATTCAGCAATTCCACTTTCAGCAGTTGGTGGTATTTTATTTTTATGGATTCGTGATTTACCATTCAGTATTTCGGCAGGAGTTGGATTTATAGCACTTTTTGGAATTGCAGTATTAAATGGGATTGTATTAATAGAACATTTTAAAGAGCTCAAACATCAAGGAATGAAAGATATAGATGCATTAATTTTAAAAGGAACTACAGACCGATTACGACCAGTTTTATTAACCGCTGCTGCTGCTGCTTTAGGTTTTTTACCCATGGCGATTTCATCATCGGCTGGGGCAGAGGTACAACGTCCTTTAGCAACAGTAGTAATTGGTGGGTTGATCACAGCAACTATTTTAACGATGATTGTTCTTCCTATTTTGTATAAAGTTTTTGATAGCCGAGAATTTAAAAAAGCCAAGTTCAAAAAGCATCAAAGTGCTACCTATATTATTATGTTTTTGTTGAGTTCTTCTTTAGCTTTTTCTCAAAATTCAAATTCAGAATTAGACGGTTTATTGTCGCAAACGATACAAAATAACAAAGGAATTAAAGCAGCTCAATTGCAAGTAGATAAAGCAAAAGCTAATATAAAATCGGCTTACACCTATGATAAAACCAATGTTTATTACAGTTATGATCAAAATAACGTTGCTATGAATAATCTGCCTTTAAAGGTGTTTGGAGTGCAGCAACGCTTTTCTTTTCCAACCGTCTACGGAGCTCAAAAAAAGGTCTATTCTTCTGAATACGAAAGAGAGAAAGCCAATTTTGATATTCAAAAAAATAAACTTTTAATGGCAGTTTCCAAATCCTATCAGCATATTGTATATCTGCAAAATCAAGAAAAACTGTATCAGTATTTAGATAGTTTGTATCAAAATTTTTCGAAAGCCAGCGACCGACGTTTTGAATTGGGAGAAACTAATTATCTTGAAAAAATTACGGCTCAAGCTAAATTCAGACAAATTGCAACCAAACTTTCTCAAATCGATAAAGATAAAAAAGCACAGTATGAATTGTTACAATCTTTAATTCAAAGTGACGAAATAACTGTGATAAAAAATAATGAAATAAAACCTTTAAATACTTTAAATGATGTATCAAATAAATCATTTTATACCGCTTATTTAGAGAGTATTACAAAACTACATAAAACTCAAATTAATTTGCAAAAACAAGCGTGGTTACCTGATATTAATTTAGATTATTTTCAAGGACGAAATAAAGGATTATCACAATCATTGTATGGTTTTCAAGTTGGATTAGCCGTACCCATATTTTTTTCTGGAACTATTTCTAAATCAAAAGTAGCCCAACTCGAATTACAAAGTTGGGAACAGCAAAAACAAAATGAGGAATCGAAAATAGAACAGTACATCAATCAAAAAACGAATGAACTAGCCAAATATCAGGAAGCTATAAACTACTATAATTTGTATGGAAAGAAATTATCAGATGAGATTATAAAAGTTGGAAATAGTAGTTTTAAACATGGCGAAATAGACTTTTTTCAATACATACAAAGTTTAGAAAACGCAACTACAATTCAAGTCGATTATTTAGACACCATTTTACAATTTAACCAAACCCAATTGGATTTACAATACTTAAATTTTTAATACCATTATAATGAAAAAACTACTCTATATAGCCGCCTTATCCATTGTTTTTGTCTCTTGTAAAGAATCAAAAACAGAAGAAGTACCATTACAAGACGACTTAACTACTGTAAGTGCAGTACAATTTCAATCTGCAGGAATGGAAATTGGCAGCCCAACCGAACAAGATTTTGATGTAACGGTCAAAGCGTCGGGTAAAGTTGATGTGCCGCCGCAAAATCGTGCAAAAGTGACCACATTTATGGGTGGATATGTAAAATCGACCACACTTTTAGTAGGTGATAAAGTAAAAAAAGGACAGGCATTATTAGTCCTACAAAACACCGAATTTTTGGATATACAAAAAGAATATAGGGCAGTGGCGGAGCAAATTACTTTCTTGAAGTCAGAATACAACCGACAAAAAACACTATTTGATGAAAAAATTACTTCGCAAAAAAACTATTTAAAGGCCGAAAGTGAGTATAAAACAGCTAGAGCGATATACCAAAGTTTGCGTGCCAAATTAGTGCTTTTAAATATCAATCCCGCCAATGTGGAGCAGGGAAACTTAACTTCAACAATTACTATTTTTTCTCCTATAGCTGGTGATATTGTGGTGATGAATGCTAATGTAGGCATGTACGCAGCACCATCAGATGTAATTCTGGAAATTGTAGACACGGACCACCTGCATTTAGAACTGGCTGTTTTTGAAAAAGATATTTTGAACGTAAAAATTGGACAAAAAATCACCTTTACAGTTCCAGCAGCCTCCGCAGCTATTTTTAATGCCAAAGTGCATTTGGTTGGAAAATCAATCGAAGGAAACGATAGAACCATAAATATTCATGCACATTTAGACGATGCTATTAAGCAAAAGCTATTAATAGGAATGTTTGTTGAAGCTCAAATTATTGTAGATTCTAAAAAAGGATTAGCAATTCCTACGGAAGCATTAATAACCGAGAATAACAAAAATTTCGTACTTTTATTAGAGAATCAAAAAAACGGCTTCTCATTCAAAAAGGTAAGTGTTACCGTAGGAGAGAAATCGGAAAAATTTGTAGAAATAATACCAAATTCAGTAATTAATTCTGAATCAAAAATTTTGACAAAAGGTGTTTTTGATTTGGTTAACTAATTTATAGCAAACAACATGGATTTAGATAAACTAAAAGGTCAATTGCAAACAGAAGTCGATACTGCATTTTTATATGACAGTATCGCTTCTATACAATCTGACGATAATCTGACAAGAGTTTTACGAAGTTTATCTCAAATCGAGAAAGGTCATGCCAAGAACATGCTCGATAAAGTTTTGACAATTGATTCCAAATACCAAATGCCAATGCCGTCTTCAAGAGCAAAACTACAATTGAAACTAGGCAAAATTTTTGGCTACAGTTCGATAATTAGTAGTCTTTCAAGTGTTGAAAAGCAATTTGCAGTAAATGCAGTCAAAAATAAAATTAAAAATGGTGAAAAACCAACGGGTTTTGAACACAATCACCTCAAAATCATTGAAGCCGTAAATAATAATGCCGCTTTAAATGTTTCAGGAGGTTTTTTATCAAAATTTGAAAGCAGGCATAAATCTGTTGGAGGAAATGCCTTGCGTGCTGCAGTTTTAGGTTCTAATGATGGCTTAGTTTCTAACATGAGTTTGGTAATGGGAGTTGCTGGAGCTGCAGTTTCCAACAATACTATTTTATTAACCGGAATCGCAGGGCTTTTAGCAGGAGCAATTTCGATGGCTTTGGGCGAATGGCTTTCGGTACAAAGTTCTAGAGAATTAAACCAACGCCAAATTGACTTGGAAACCGAAGAGTTATTAGCTTCACCCCAAGAAGAGAAAAAGGAATTAGTTTTACTGTATCAAGCCAAAGGAATGAATGTTTTTGAAGCGCAAAAATTAGCTGACAAAGCTTTTGAAAGTCATGAAACAGCTATTGACGCTATTATAACCGAAGAATTAGGCATTGATAAAGAAGAGTTAGGCGGCTCAGCTTGGGAAGCAGCTATTGCTTCTTTTGTTCTTTTTTCTATTGGAGCTATTATTCCTTTATATCCATTTATGATCTTAGAAGGTAAAAATGCTATTTTTTTAAGCGTAGGAAGCAGTGTCGTTGGCCTGTTTGGAATTGGGGCTGCGATCACTTTATTGACGGGTAAAAGTGTTATGTTCTCTGGATTAAGACAAGTTGGTTTTGGTTTAGCAGCAGCTGCAATAACGTATGGAATTGGATCTTTAATAGGCGTTTCATTAGCTGGATAGTTTTTTGTAACATATTTTATTCCCCTTTTTATTTAAAAATAAAATTTAATCTAAACCTTAAAAATACAAAATTATGAATGATGCACATTTACACTTAGTAGTAAATCATTTCCCAATTATTGGGACGATTTTAGCGCTTGGCGTTTTAATAGCAGGTTTTTTTCTGAAAAATAGTTCAGTAAAAAATACTGCCTATGGTCTATTTATTGTTTCGGCAATCTTTGCGGCATTGAGCATGTCAACTGGAGAAGGAGCGGAGGAAATGGTTGAAGATATGCCTAATATTGGTAAGCGAATTATCCACGTGCATGAAGAAATAGCCGAAAAATTAGCTATTGTACTTTATTTATTGGGAGGGATATCAGTTTTAGGAATTATTTTAAATTTAAAAAATCATGCCAAAGCAAAATTTATTTCTATCGTAGCCTTAATTGTTGCTATTGGAGCGGTTTATTTAGCACAGCTAGTTGGTACTACAGGTGGAGAAATTCGTCATACTGAAATTAGGACAGATAGTAATAATACTAAAATTATTCCTGAGAGCTCAAGCACTATAAATGTTGATAAAGAATAGCAGGTCAAGTAGTTTTAACAATTTAAGAGCAATAAGTTAGAAATTTAATTGCATTTTAATAAATTAATCTCTTATATTTGCCAACGGTTATAAAAAATAAAAACAAAAATGTTTACAAATCAATTGCATCATCATCATTTTCATTATTGCTCTCAAGCGATGTGTTAATGGTATGTGTGTAAATCATCATATTCTAAGAACCCGTTTGAGTACATCAAACGGGTTTTTTATTGCCTAATATTTGTACTCAATCAAAAATAATTAACAAAATTAAAAAATTAAAAAAATGAGTACTTTAAAAATTGCAATTCAAAAATCAGGACGTTTAAACGAAGATAGTATCCAAATTCTTAAAGATGCGGGTATTTCAATTGATAATGGAATCGATCAGTTAAAAGCAGAAGCGTCTAATTTCCCTTTAGAGGTTTTATATTTAAGAAATTCGGATATTCCTCAATATTTGATGGATGGAGTGGTAGATATTGCTATTGTTGGTGATAATTTATTGGTGGAAAAAGGGGGAGATATTGAAGTTATTCAGAAGTTAGGATTTTCAAAATGTAAAGTGTCAGTTGCCGTACCAAAAGCATTTGAATATAGGTCAGTTGAAGATTTAAACGGTATGCGAATTGCTACTTCATATCCTAAAACAGTACTTGATTTTTTTAATTCTAAAGGAGTTTCTGTTGATATTCACCAAATTTCTGGTTCGGTTGAAATAGCACCAAATATTGGTTTAGCTGATGCTATCGTTGATATTGTATCTAGCGGTAGTACTTTATTTAAAAATAATCTAAAAGAAGTAGAAGTTATTTATAAAAGCGAAGCTGTATTAGCTGTTTCTCCAAAAGTAAGTCCTGAATCTCAAAAAATCATCAATACTTTAAAATTCAGAATAGAATCTGTTTTAAGAGCTAGAAAATCAAAATATATTCTGATGAATGTTCCCAATGACAAAATTGAAGCTGTTGGTAGAATCCTTCCAGTTTTAAGAAGTTTAACTGTTTTACCGCTGGCACAAGAAGGTTGGAGCAGCGTGCACTCAGTTATTGAAAAGGATACTTTTTGGGATGTTATCGATCAATTGAAAGAAGTAGGAGCCGAAGGCATTTTAGTTTGTCCAATTGAGAAAATGGTATTGTAAAGTGCGATTTGCGAACTTTGTGGTACGAGATAGGAAATGAACTTTAAACATAGAAAATAGAAATAATAACCTTTGCAAAATTTGCCAAAACATTGTGAACTTTGCGGTTAGACTTTAAAATATGAACAAAATATACAACCCAAAACCAGAAACTTGGTCTACTATTTTAGAACGACCAACGAAAACTGTAGATGATATTGAAGCGACCGTAAAAGAAATTTTTAAGGAAGTTCAGAAAAAAGGAGATAGTGCTGTTTCAAAATACACATCGCTTTTTGATGGCGTCAGTGTTTCAAATATTGAAGTCTCTAAAGCAGAGATTGAAGCTGCAATTGAAACTATTTCTCCTGAATTGAAAGAAGCCATTCAATTAGCAAAATCAAATATAAAAAAGTTTCACATCGCTCAAAAAACAGACAGAGTAGTAGTAGAAACAATAGAAGGTGTAAATTGCTGGCAAGAAAAACGACCTATACAAAAAATAGGTTTGTATATTCCTGGAGGAACTGCTCCGTTGTTTTCAACAGTTTTAATGTTAGCTATTCCTGCTAAAATCGCAGGTTGCAATGAAGTAGTTTTATGTTCGCCACCAGATAAAAACGGAAATATAAATCCCGCTATTTTGTACGCTGCTGATCTATGTGGTGTGACTAAAATTCTTAAAGTTGGAGGAATTCAAGCAATTGCAGGTCTAACTTTTGGGACGGAAACGATTCCTAAAGTCTATAAAATTTTCGGACCTGGAAATCAATATGTGACTGTCGCAAAACAGTTGGCAACACACTTTGGTGTAGCGATTGATATGCCCGCTGGGCCATCTGAATTATTGGTTGTTGCTGATGAAACCGCTGTTCCTGCTTTTGTAGCATCAGATTTATTATCACAAGCCGAGCATGGAACTGATAGCCAAGTGATATTAGTTTCTACTTCAAAAAAGCTAATTGATGCTGTTGAGAAGGAAATTATATTACAACTAGAGGTTTTGCCAAGAAAAGATATAGCTGTAAAAGCGATTGTCAATTCTAAATTAATTTTTGTTGAAAATGATAAAATTGCTTTAGATTTAATCAACGAATATGGACCAGAGCACTTCATTATCTGCTCAGAGTTTGATGATTATTACAGTAATGGTGTTCAAAATGCAGGTTCGGTATTTATTGGAAATTATACGCCGGAAAGTGCAGGAGATTATGCTTCTGGAACGAATCATACCTTGCCAACAAATGGTTATGCTAAGAATTATAGCGGTGTAAACTTAGACAGTTTTACTAAAGCGATGACTTTCCAAAAAATATCTAAACAAGGTATTCAAAATATTGGTAAAGCCATCGAAATCATGGCAGAAGCCGAAGGATTACAAGCACACAAAAACGCAGTTTCTTTACGATTAAAAGCAATTGAAAATGAAAAATAATTTTGATATAAATACAATAGTTAGAGAAAACGTAAAAGTATTAAAACCCTATTCTTCTGCTCGTGATGAATTTGAGGATTTTGATTCTGCTGATATGATTTTCTTGGACGCCAATGAAAACCCGTTTGAAAATGGTGTGAATCGGTATCCAGATCCCCAACAAATGAGCGTGAAAGCGATTTTGGCGAAACAGAAAAATGTAAAATTGAACCAAATTTTATTAGGTAATGGAAGCGATGAAGTGTTAGATTTATTGTTCAGAGCCTTTTGTGAACCCAAAACTGATAATGTAATTACTTTGCCGCCAACCTACGGCATGTATGGTGTTCTAGCCAATATTAATGCAGTTGAAAATAAAGAAGTCTTACTTTCAGATGATTTTCAACCCCAAATTGAGAAAATTATTGAAGCAGTAGATGAAAACACTAAAATTATCTTTTTGTGTTCACCCAATAATCCAACTGGAAACTCATTCTCAGATGAAAGCGTGGTTTATCTTTTGAAAAACTTTAGTGGTCTAGTAGTCATTGATGAAGCCTATATTGACTTTTCAAAAAAAGAAAGTTGGATCAATGAATTAGATGAATATCCAAATTTAGTTATTACTCAAACATTATCAAAAGCGTATGGTTTAGCAGGAATTAGATTGGGTATTTGTTATGCAACTGCAGAAGTCATTTCAGTTTTAAACAAAATTAAACCACCGTATAATGTGAACGAATTAAGTCAAAAAAGAGCTTTGGAGCGATTAGCGGATAGTAATAAAATAAATACTGAAATTGCTTCTATAATAAGACAAAGAGAAGAGTTACTTAAAGTCTTACTTAATGTGAATTTTGTCGAAAAAATTTATCCAACAGAAGCCAATTTTATTTTGGTAAAAGTAGATGATGCCAATAAAAGATATGCCGAATTAATTGCAAAAGGAATCGTGATTAGGAATAGAACTACACAACCATTGTGCGGTAATTGCTTGCGATTAACTGTTGGTACAGAACTAGAAAACAGAAAATTAATGGAGGTTTTAAAGCAACTTTAAACCTAATACTTTAAACTTTTTTAATGAAAAAAATACTTTTTATAGACCGTGACGGAACAATGGTTTTAGAACCGAATGATTATCAATTAGACAGTTTCGAAAAATTAGAATTTTATCCAAATGTATTTCAATATCTTGGGAAAATTGCAAAAGAATTGAATTTCGACTTAGTAATGGTCACCAATCAAGATGGTTTGGGAACTGATTCTCATCCAGAAATTAATTTTTGGCCCGTTCATAATTTAGTTATGAAATCATTTGAAAATGAAGGTGTTGTTTTCAAAGAAGTCTTGATTGACAAAACATTCCCGCATGAAAATGCACCAACACGCAAGCCTGCTACCGGTTTATTGACAAAATATATTGATAATTCTGACTATGATTTAGAGAATTCTTTCGTTATTGGAGACAGAATTACGGATGTGGAACTAGCTAAAAATTTGGGTTCAAAAGCGATTTTCATCAATACTGATGAAGGGTTAGGAAGTGCTGAAATTGCTTCCAAAAGAGAAGAATTAGATTCGTTTATCGCTTTACAAACAACTGATTGGCAAGCAATTTATGAGTTTTTAAAACTAGAAGAACGTACGGCTTCTATTGAAAGAAAAACGAACGAAACGGATATTTTTATCAAATTAAACCTTGATGGAACTGGAAAAAGCAAAATCGAAACTGGAATTGCCTTTTTTGATCATATGTTGGACCAAATTGCACGTCACGGACAAATGGATTTAGAGATTCTTGTGAAAGGCGATTTAGAAGTAGATGAACACCACACGATTGAAGATACTGCAATAGCCCTTGGAGAAGTTTTTGCAAAAGCTTTAGGAAACAAATTAGGGATTGAACGTTATGGTTTTTGTTTGCCAATGGACGATTGTTTAGCACAAGTTGCTATTGATTTTGGCGGTAGAAATTGGCTAGTTTGGGAAACCGAATTCAAACGTGAAATGGTGGGTAAAATGCCAACAGAAATGTTTTTACACTTTTTCAAATCATTCTCAGATGGTGCAAAAGCCAACATTAATATCAAAGCAGAAGGACAAAACGAACATCACAAAATAGAAGCTATATTTAAAGCTTTCGCCAAAGCGATAAAAGTAGCGGTAAAACGGGATACGGAAAAAATGATTTTGCCTAGTACGAAGGGCATGCTGTAGAAAGGCTTTTAGCCATTAGCTTTTGGCTTTTGGCAAAACGATAATTTTAAATTTAGGTATTGTGCTTACTAAAAGCTAACAGCCAAAAGCTTAACAAAAATGAAAATAGTAATCATAAATTACGGAGCAGGAAATATTCAAAGTATCCTATTTGCCATCGAAAGATTGGGATTCAAAGCTATTTTGAGTAACAATCCGAAAGAAATAAAAGCTGCGGATAAAGTAATTTTTCCTGGGGTTGGTGAAGCAAGTTCAGCAATGAAAATGCTTGTAGAAAGTGGTTTGGAGAGCTTGATTCCAACATTAGAACAACCTGTTTTAGGAATTTGTTTGGGAATGCAATTAATGTGCAAATCTTCTGAAGAGGGAAATACTGAAGGTTTAGGGATTTTTGATGTTGATGTTGTGAAATTTTCAAATAAAGTAAAAGTTCCGCAAATGGGTTGGAACCAAATTTACAATCTCAAATCGCCTTTGTTTGACGGAATTAGTGAAAATGAATACATGTACTTAGTTCATAGTTTTTATGCTCCACTTTGTATTGAAGCTATTGCTACTACTAATTATGAAGTAGAATATTCTTCAGCTTTGCAAAAAGATAATTTTTACGGAACGCAGTTTCACCCCGAGAAAAGCGGTGATATTGGAGAACAAATTTTGGGGAATTTTTTAAAAATGTAAAATAGCAATATCAATTGCAAAAAAAAAAAGCAATTATAATTTGAAATCTAAAATTCAATGAGAATAATACCAGCAATAGATATCATAGACGGAAAATGTGTTCGTTTGTCCAAAGGGGATTACAACACTAAGATTATATACAATGAAAATCCGCTTGAAGTAGCCAAAGAATTTGAAGCACACGGAATTGAATACTTACATTTGGTAGATTTAGACGGAGCAAAATCGAGTCAAATTGTAAACTACAAAATATTGGAACAGATTGCCTCAAAAACAAAACTAAAAATTGATTTTGGTGGTGGATTAAAATCGGATGCTGATTTAAAGATTGCCTTTGAAAGTGGCGCGAACCAAATTACGGGTGGCAGTATTGCTGTCAAAAACAGAGCCATTTTCGAAAAATGGATTGCTGAATATGGTGCTGATAAAATCATTTTGGGTGCGGATGCTACCAATGAAAAAGTGGCAGTTTCAGGCTGGTTAGAAGATTCTAACGAGGATTTGATTCCGTTTATACAAGATTATCAAAATAAAGGAATTCAATATGTAATTTGTACCGATATAGCTAAAGATGGCATGCTTGAAGGACCAAGTTTTGATTTATATGCCAAAATATTGGACCAATGTAATGTCAAATCGAGCGGAGTCGAGATTAAATTAATCGCTTCGGGAGGAATATCAACTTTTGATGAATTACCTAAATTAGCCGAATTAGGTTGTGAAGGAACAATCATCGGAAAAGCGATTTATGAAGGTAGAATTTTGATGAAACAATTGGAAGAATTCATAATTAGAAAATAAGATAATTAGAAAATTGGATGATTTTTTACATTATCTGATTGACTAATTTTCTAATTAATAAATTTAAAAAAGATGCTTACTAAAAGAATAATTCCTTGTTTAGATATTAAAAACGGACGAACGGTGAAAGGTGTAAATTTTGTAGATTTACGTGATGCAGGTGATCCCGTAGAATTAGCTAAAATCTATTCGGATGAAGGAGCTGACGAATTAGTTTTCTTGGATATTTCAGCTACCGAAGAAAGAAGGAAAACTTTGGTTGATTTGGTTCGAAAAGTAGCCTCGACAATCAATATTCCATTTACTGTTGGCGGTGGAATTTCTTCTGTTGAAGATGTTGAAATTTTGCTTCAAAATGGAGCGGATAAAGTTTCTATCAATTCATCAGCCGTTAAAAATCCAGAATTAATTAATGATTTGGCGCAAAAATTTGGGAGTCAATGTGTAGTAGTTGCTATTGATGCCAAACAAATTGATGAACAATGGATCGTGCATTTAGTAGGTGGAAAAGTAGCTACAGAATTGAATTTATTTGATTGGGCTCAAGAAGTTGAACAAAGAGGAGCGGGAGAAATTCTATTTACTTCAATGGATAATGACGGAACCAAAAATGGATTTGCTAATGAAGCTTTGGCAAAATTATCAGAATTAGTTAATATTCCAATAATCGCGTCTGGCGGTGCAGGAAATATCGAGCATTTTGTAGATGCTTTTCAAATAGGAAAAGCTGATGCAGCTTTGGCGGCAAGCGTATTTCATTTTAAAGAAATTGAAATTAAGACTTTAAAAAAGGAATTAAAAAATAACAATATAGAAGTACGAATATGTGAGTAATGAAAAGTGAGTAGTAGAATGTAAAAAAAAATTATGCTTTTTACTAATAACTATTCAGTTCTGACAATTTACTAAACTTAAAAAAAAATGAATATAGATTTTTCAAAAAATACAGACGGATTGATTCCTGCCATCATTCAAGACAGCGAAACGAAATCAGTTTTGATGTTGGGTTACATGAATGCTGAAGCGTATCAAAAAACATTGGATACTAAAAAGGTAACTTTTTACAGTCGCACGAAACAAAGACTTTGGACAAAAGGCGAGGAAAGTGGTAATTTTTTAAATTTGATTGACATCAAAAATGACTGTGATAATGATACGTTGTTAATTCAAGTGAAACCAGAGGGACCAACTTGCCATAAAGGAACTGATACGTGCTGGGCAGAAAAAAATAAAATAGATTACGGTTTTATTTCAGATTTAGAAAATACAATTAAGATTCGAAGAGAAAATGCCGATTCTGAAAAAAGTTACGTAGCATCCTTGTTTAAATTAGGAATCAATAAAATTGCTCAAAAAGTCGGTGAAGAAGCTGTAGAAGTTGTAATCGAAGCCAAAGACGATAATGATGATTTATTTTTGAGCGAAAGTGCGGATTTACTTTTTCATTATCTTATTTTATTACAGGCCAAAGGGTTTCAGTTGAACGATGTTGTCGATGTTTTAAAAAGTCGCCAAAAATAAAATAGTTTTAATTTCCCTCCTTAAATATAAATCCAATAACAATTTCGATTGTCTATTGGATTTTTTTTCTTTTATTTCAAAAAACAATCCACTATATTTACTATTCGTATAAAATACTAGAATAACAAGTGATTTATGAATTCAGATAATTTCCCATTTAAAGAAGAATTAAAAAGTACAACAATAAATACAGGTTTAAATATTATTTTGACTACTGATGAAGATGATTCTCGTCCGGTTTATATTTCAGGGAATTTCAACAATTGGAGAACGCAGGACAAAGAATTTATGATGGAGAAAATAGGAAGTAGTTCTTATCATTATAAATTCCCGAATGATTTTGATTATCCAGATGAACTTCTATATAAGTTTACAAAAGGAGATTGGAGTGACGTAGAAATAAACAATGAAGGGAATCGTACTGAAAATCGCTCCACGTTCCTTCATACGGGAATTCAAGAAGAGCATGTAGCAAGATGGAGAAAAAATTGGTTGCCTTTTAAGCAAAATTATTTACCACAGGTTTTGTTAATTTCAGATGAATTTGAAATTCCACAACTGAATAAAACTAGAAAAATATGGGCTTTATTGCCACATGATTATGATAATTCTAGTGAGAGTTATCCAGTGATGTATTTGCAGGATGCGCAAAATTTATTCAATGAATCTGCCGAATTTGGCAATTGGGAAATTGATAAAAAATTGGCAGTAATGTCTGAGTATAAAATTGGAAAAATAATAATTATAGCTATAGAGCACGCTGACGAAGATCGTATAAAAGAATATAATGTTGGAAAAACAATCTTAGGAAAAGGAGAAGGAAAAAAATACATTCGCTTTGTAAGAGATACGCTTAAGCCTTTTATAGATAGTAATTTTAGAACTAAAAAAGAACAAGAATTCACTGGAATAGGAGGAAGCTCAATGGGTGGATTAGTAAGCATTTTTAGCGGATTACAAAATCCAGATGTATTTGGTAGACTTATGATTTTTTCTCCCTCACTCTGGGTGGTTCCAGAAATAAAAATAAGTTCCAAAAAAGCAACTGTAGCGGATACAAAAATTTATTTGTACGGAGGAGGACAGGAAAGCCAAACAATGGTTAGTGATATGAAAAGTTTTAAGCAAAAATTGATTTCTAGTACCTTTATAAAAGAGAATACTAAAATTAATTTAAGTATAAATCCAAAAGGAAAACATAATGAAACCTATTGGAGTGATGAATTTCCAAAAGCAATTGAGTGGTTGTTTTTTCAATCAAAATAAAATTTTACAGAGCGTGTAATTATTTATAATATCGATTAAGAATTAAAAAGTAACAAATGAAAACAAACACAATACAAAATACAGATCATTTTTCAGGAACAGTTTTAATTGCGGTATTCGAAACTTATGAAAAAAATATTGTTCCAATTGCGTTTGATGGATTAGAAATTCCTGCAAAAGTTTTTTTTGGGAAAAAAGACACGCACTATTTAGCAGAGAAGAATAATAATATTTACTTATTTATTGGATTAGGAAAAGCAATAGATTATAAAGCTTTAAAGATTATTTTTCGTAGAATTTCAGCTAAACAAAAAGAATATTTTAGTTCCAACATAGCTTTAGTTTTACCTGAGCAATTGACAGATAATCAGGTAGAAGCAATTATTTCTGGGTTGTTATTAGGTACTTATGATTTAGGTCATTTTAAAGCTGATAAAAAGGCACATCCTTTTTTAGATCCTGATTTTACTTTAAATTTAGTTTCTGGTAAAGATCATTTGGCTACAGCCAAAAAAGCAATTAAAATAAGTAAAGCACAATTAAGTGTGTACAATTTAGTTGATTTACCACCTAATACAGTTACTCCTAAATACTTATCTAATTGGGCTAAAGATACTGGAGAGAAATACGGTTTTGAAGTAGAAGTTTTAGGATACGATGCCTCAAAAATAGCTGGTTTAGGCGCATTCTTAGCTGTTGGAAAAGGAAGTGAAAATGAACCTCAATTTATTATCATGAATTACACTCCAAAAGTAGAAGTGAAATCAATGAAACACGTAGGTTTAGTAGGAAAAGGAATCACCTTCGATACTGGAGGATTAAATATAAAAACCGCTGGTATGCTTCACATGAAATGTGACATGGCTGGTGGAGGAGCTATTTTAGGAGCGATGCAACTTATAGCTGATTTACAATTGCCTATAAAAGTTACAGCTATAGTTCCATGTGCTGAAAATTCAGTAGATTCAAAGTCATTTTTACCAAGTGATGTTATCCATAGTTACAGTGGTAATTCTATTGAGATTATTGATACTGATGCGGAAGGCCGACTCGTTTTAGCCGATGGATTATCGTATTTAATCAAGAATTTCAAGCCCGATTACGTTGTTGACATTGCTACTCTTACCGGAAGTAGTGTTGGTACTTTTGGATATGAATGTGGCGCTTTGTTTACTAATAATGAAGAAATGTCAAAGAAGTTACAAGAAAGTGGCGATGAAGTTGGAGAACGTCTTTGGCCTTTACCGCTTTGGGACGTTTATAAATCAGATATTGAGAGCGATATTGCTGATGTGAAAAACTATAGTGGAAAACCAGTTGCAGGAGCGATTAGCGCAGCTAAATTTTTAGAATACTTTACACAGGAACATACTGCTTGGGCACATCTTGATGTTGCCGGTGTCGCATTTGGCGATGATGAATTTGCAAAAAGTAAACACGCAACCGCTTATGGCGTACATTTATTAACTAAATTCATTGAAAACTTATAATCTATGGAAAACTCAAAAACCTTACTTTGTATTTCAAATTATTTCAAGGGTGCCGATTTTTTAATTCAATTAAAAAATTTGGGCAACAAAGTTTATTTAGTTACCAGCGATAAACTTAAAGACGAAGCATGGCCACACGAGCACATTGATGAGATTTTCTATATGGAAGGTCAAGATTTCGAGTGGAATCTAGAGCACCTTTTGTTAGGCGTTGGCAATTTTATGAAGTCAAATAAAGTGGATGCAATTGTAGCTTTGGATGATTACGATGTTGAAAAAGCGACATATTTGCGAGAAAATCTTCGGATTAGCGGAATGGGTCAAACAACAGGACGTTATTTTAGAGATAAATTAGCGATGCGTATGCGTGCAAAAAGTTGCGGAATACCAATTCCTGCTTTTTGCTCATTATTTAACGATCATGACATTAATACTTTCGCTGATTCAGTTGAAGCACCATGGGTTTTTAAACCGCGTTCTGAGGCTTCAGCATCTGGTATCATAAAAGTCTATGATAAAGAGAGTTTGTGGATTCACATCAACGAGATGGGAAATAACAGATTCAAGTATTTATTAGAGCAATTTAAACCCGGTGATGTTTATCATTGTGATAGTTTAATTTTTGAAGGTAAAATACTTTTTAGCCTCACTTCAAGGTATCTGGTTACACCGATGGAAGTTTCGCAAGGTGGAGGTGTTTTTCGTTCAGCAAATGTCAAATACAACTCTGAAGATGATAAGGCTATCAAAAAAGTAAACGAACAAGTAATAAAAGGTTTTGGATTGAAACATGGTGCATCGCACACTGAATTTATCAAATGTAAAGAAACTGGACAAATTTATTTCCTAGAAACCTCTTCAAGAGTAGGTGGAGCGCATATTGCTGAAATGGTGGCTGAAGCTTCTAATATTAATTTGTGGAAAGAATGGGCAGCTATAGAAGACTGTTTGGTTAAAGGAACTAAATATAATTTGCCTAAAGTTAAAAAAGAGTACGCTGGTATTGTTTTAACGTTATCTAAGTTTGAGCATCCAGATCTATCTTCATTCTCAGATCCTGAAGTGTGTTTTAAAGTTCCTTTAGATTATCATGCAGGACTAATTGTAAAATCAGATAAGCAAGAAAGAGTTTTAGAACTATTAGAAGATTATGGTTCTCGTTTAGCAGCTGAATTTACTGCTGTTGTTGCGCAAGCTAAAGTGACCAACTTACATTAAATCATTAAATTAATAATTGAAATAAGCGACTACTTCACATTGATTTAGTCGCTTTTTTAATAAACATAACGTAACGTTAAATACTATTGATTGTATTACCTTCGAATAGATTTTTCAAAAATAAAATAAATGAAAAAAGTACTGTTCCTTCTGACTGTTGCAGTTTTCACAAATTGCAAAACGCAGCATGCTGAAAATACGATCGCAATAGAAAATCAAAATCAAAATTCACTGTTTACAATTGCATTCGGTTCTTGTGACAATCAAAAGATTAAAAACGAACTGTGGCCAGCTATAGATAAAAACCATCCTTCAGTTTGGATTTGGGGAGGTGACAACGTCTATTCTGATACCGAAGACATGAAGTTTCTAGAAAATAATTATAATTTTCAAAAGCAAGATGCGGATTATTTAAAATTCATTAAAGATAAAATTATATTAGGAACTTGGGATGATCATGATTTTGGTGCTAATGATGGAGGAGAGAATTACCCATTCAAAAGAGAAAGCCAACAATTATTACTGGATTTTTTAGATACTCCAAAAAATGCGATTGAACGAAAAAGAGATGGGGTTTATAATTCTAAAATCATCACTGTCAATAAAAATAAAGTAAAAATTATTGTATTAGATACTCGTTTTTTTAGAACAGGGCTTACTAAAGGAGTTGGTTCAAAACGTTTTCAACCGAATAAATATGGTGAAGGAACAATGCTTGGAGAAGCACAATGGAAATGGCTTGAAAATGAACTTAATTCATCAGATGCTCAGTTTAACGTTATTGTAAGCAGCATTCAGTTTTTATCAAATAAGCATGGTTTTGAAGCTTGGGCAAATTTCCCTCATGAAATTGATAAATTAGAAAAAATAATAGTTTCCTCAAAAGCTAAAGGGACGTTTATCATTTCTGGTGATCGTCATATTGCAACTTTCTCTTCTAAAAACATTCCAGGTTTGTCGTATCCATTAGTTGATTTTACTTCCAGCGGACTCACACACATTTATAAAAATTTTTCAGGGGAAGAAAATTTGTTTGTAAAAGGTGAAGTAGTTAAAGAGATCAACTTTGGAGTCCTAAAATTTGATTTTAAAAAAAATAAAGTCACTATGGAAATACGGGGTAAGGAGAATAAATTACTTCAAGAATATGCTCTGATTTATCCATAAAAATAAACTTTCGAGGATTGTCTTTCTTTAGTTTTAAAGTTTAATTTTGTACAAAACGAATTAAACATGAAAAGACAATTAGGCATTATTTTTTTCTCATTTCTTCTTTTTAATGGAGTAAAGGCACAAGGCCTTTTACAACCTAAAGCAGAAATATTCACTAGACAAGATACTTTACGTGGAAGTATTACTAAAGAAAGAGCTTGGTGGGATGTTAAAAGTTACCATCTTGACGTTAAAGTCAATCCTGCAGATAGTACTATTACTGGTTCTAACACTATAGGATATAAAGTTTTACAGGAGTATAATGTGATGCAAATTGATTTACAAAATCCAATGCAGATTTATAAAGTAATTCAAGACGGAAAAGAGCTAAAATACACAAGAGAAGGAAATGCTTTCTTTATTAACTTGATAGCTCCTCAAAAAAATGGTTCAGTAAAAGAGCTTACTGTATTTTACGGAGGAAAGCCAAGAGTAGCAGTTAATGCTCCTTGGGACGGAGGTTTTTCATGGAAAAAAGATAGTAATGGCAAACCGTTTATAGGTTCTTCGTGTCAAGGATTAGGTGCTAGTGTTTGGTGGCCTAATAAAGATCATATGTATGATGAAGTGGAGAATATGCTGATTAGTATAAACGCTCCAAAAAATTTAATGGCAGTTTCTAATGGTCGTTTGCAAAGTGTAAAACAACAGAAAGACGGAACGAAAACCTATAATTGGTACGTATCCAACCCAATTAATAATTATGGAGTAAATATAAATATTGGAGATTACGTTTCTTTTTCGGAGAAATTTAAAGGCGAAAAAGAAGAACTTGATTGCACGTATTATGTGTTGCGAGAAAATTTGGACAAAGCTAAAAAACAATTTAAAGATGCTCCAAGAATGCTAAAAGCATTCGAACACTGGTTTGGACCTTATCCATTTTATGAAGACAGTTATAAATTGGTTGAAGCTCCTTATTTAGGAATGGAACATCAGAGTTCTGTAACCTACGGAAATGGATTTGAAAATGGGTATCGCGGTAGAGATTTAAGTGGAACAGGTTGGGGATTAAAATTTGATTTTATCATTATTCATGAATCTGGGCATGAATGGTTTGCTAATAACATCACCTACAAAGATATTGCTGATATGTGGATTCACGAGAGTTTTACAAACTATTCTGAAAGTCTATTTGTGGAGTATTATTATGGTAAGGAAGCGGGCTATGCTTATGTAAAAGGCCTTAGAAAAAGTATTAGAAATGACAAACCTATAATAGGTCATTATGATGTAAATAATGAAGGATCGGGAGATATGTATTACAAGGGAGCTAATATGTTGCATACTTTACGCCAAATTGTAAATAATGATGAAAAATGGCGAGGAATATTGAGAGGTTTAAGTAGCACTTTTTATCATCAAACAGTTACTACTAAACAAATAGAAGATTATTTAAGTCAGGAAGTTGGGATGGATTTAAATCCATTTTTTAATCAATATTTAAGAGATACTAGAATTCCAACTTTAGAATATTTTTTCAAAGATGGCCAACTAGGATATCGTTGGACCAATTGCGTGTCTGGTTTCAATATGCCTGTACATGTTACTGTGAATACAAAAGAGCTAATATTAAATCCTAAAACGGAATGGGAGCGTATGGAAGCAAAAACGAACAATCCAACACTTGTCGTTGATACTAATTTTTATGTCGCGAGTTTTAATATTACAGATTAAAACAACATTGTTTTTACATTTAAAAAGAGTCAATCCTAACCATTGGATTGACTCTTTTTACTTAATTAAAGATTATAAATTACACTAAATTTTTATTGATGTAAGTACAACTTGTTTTTACAGATTCTATTGGATTAGGGATATAATTAGTCTCTTGTTCAACAAAAAAGTGTTTCATTCCTGAAAGTTTTGCTTCTGCAAAAATAGCTTTAAAATCAATAGCTCCTTTTCCAATTTCTGTGTTCCAATCCTGATTATTCTTGTCCATATCTTTGACATGCCACATGCTAAAACGTCCTGGATGTTCCTTAAATAGATGCAGAGGATTATTGCCAGATCGTTCTACCCAGTATAAATCAAGTTCAAAATCAACTAATTTCTTGTCTGTTTCGTTTAATAATATTTCGTATCCGTTAGTCTGACCAAAAGTAGTAAACTCGAATGCATGGTTGTGATAGGCCAGTTTTAATCCCGATTCTTTACAAACCACCGCCGCTAAATTCATGTTTTCGGCAATTTTTTTATAGTCATCGGCAGTTTTCCTGATGGAGTCATCTAACCAAGGGATTGTAATGTATTTATTACCTAATAAATTAGCTGCTTCTATTGTGTTTTTTAGAACTTCAGTGTTTCCGTCTTTAAGTAAAGAACCCAAATCGTAATGCCCACTCGGATTTTTTAGTCCATTAGCAGATAAAATAGTTTTAAATTCTTTTACGGGAGTGTCAAAAAATCCATTTTTTACAGAATATCCATAAGTTTCAACCTCCGTAAATCCTGCTTTTGCAACTTGTTCTAAAACTCCCTTTACATCTTTTGGAAACGACGCTCTTAAAGAATAGAGTTGTAGCCCAATATTTTTCTTTTTGGCATTAAAAGCAATAGAAGGTGCAATTGCTAAAGCTCCTAATGCTAAACCACTATTTATTAAAAAATCTCTTCTTTTTATCATGGAGTGTTATAGTTTATTGTTCTTTTGAATGAAGTTATAATCTGCTAGATATCGCAAATTTCGATTGCCTTTCTCAAAGAATCAATCTTGTTCGGATTTTTTGGAAGAAATTCTTGTGCTACATAGCCTTTAAATCCAGTCTGCTGAATTGCTTTCATAATTGCTACATAGTTTAACTCTTGCGTTTCGTCAATTTCATTTCGTCCCGGAACACCAGCAGTGTGATAATGCCCTATGTATTTATGATTGTCTCTAATAGTTCGTATTACATCACCTTCGTCAATTTGCATGTGATAGATGTCGTATAGCAATTTAAAATTTTCTGAACCTAATCGCTTAGCCAATTCAACTCCCCATTTTGTGGTATCACATTGGTAATCTTTATGGTCAATTTTACTATTTAATAATTCCATTACCAAGACCACATTATGCTTTTCAGCCAAAGGCATTAATGCTTTTAATCCCTTCACGCAATTATTCCATCCTTCTTCATCTGTTTTTCCTCTTTTATTTCCACTAAAACAAATCAAGTTTTTATAACCCGCCTTGGCTACCAAAGGAATCATTTCTGAATAGTTTTTTATCAAAGTTTCATGGAATTGGGGATCATTAAATCCATCAACTAAATTGATTTCAGCTCCGTTGCACATGGCTGAATCAAGACCGTGTTTTTTTAAAGTAGGCCATTCTTTTGGTCCAACTAAATCAATAGCTGTAATTCCTATCTTTTTGGATTCTATGCAAAGTGTATCGAGATCTATACTACTAAAGCACCATCTGCAAACAGAATGATTTATATTTCCTTTCCTATTTTGGTCATTTGCAGCTACTGTTCTTTCTTTTGCGGTAGCGGAAAAACTGGTAGGAATGTTTAGAACAATTGCTCCAGCAACAATATTTTTTAAAACAGCTCTTCTGCTTAAGTTCGTACTCATCATTTTTATAATTTAGTGTGTTTCAGTTCTAGTTTTTTCGTTGAATAAAAGGGCAAAAACAATAAATACCACCAATGCTATTCCGGCTGGAATGATCCAAACCATTTCCCAGTTAATTTTTCCTTCTAGCGTTTTATGATTATCAGTAATCCATCCTGCAACTCCAAACCCTATTAACATTCCCACACCATAAGTAGCTAATGTTATTAGACCTTGAGCAGCGCTTTTATATTTTTCACCTGCTTTTGAATTGGTATAAATTTGACCCGCAACAAAAAAGAAATCGTAACAAATTCCGTGTAAAGCGATTCCAATAATAAGCATAAAACTTAAATCTGCACCATTACCATAAGCAAAGAGTACATAACGAATTGCCCATGCCAACATACCTACTAAAATGGTTTTTTTGAATCCAAAGCGCACAAAGAACATTGGAATTAAAAGTAGAAATAAAGCTTCGGATATTTGACCAATAGCCATTTTTCCAGTTGGATTTTCAATTCCGGCATCTGTCAAAAACGGATGCGCATTTTGGTAATAAAAAGCTAACGGAATACAAATCAGAATGGATGATACAAAAAATATGGCGAAATTTTTATCTTTTAATAATTTTAGAGCATCAAAACCAAGTAGGTCTCCAATCTTAATTTTTTCGTTAGCCGCTACTTTTGGTGGTGTTTTAGGTAATGTAAAACTAAAAATTCCCAATACCAATGCAGCAACACCTGCTAACATAAAAGTATTTTTAAGTAATCCTTGACCAATCGCTTCTGTAGAATCCCAATGGAATATGAAACTAATTGATAATCCAGCTAAAATCCAACCAATTGTTCCCCAAACACGAATGTTAGGAAATTCTTTTTCAGGATCTTTCATCTGATTAAAAGCAACTGAATTCACTAATGCTAAAGTGGGCATATACAAAATCATATAACTTAAAACATAGGTGTAAAATAGTCCAATATCATCCGATTGATACATTTGATACATCAAAAAAGCACCTAAAAGGTGAAGTAGTCCCAAAATTTTCTCGGCATTAAAGTAGCGATCAGCAATCAAACCTATAATAAAAGGAGCTACGATGGCTCCCCAAGATTGAGTTGAAAAAATAGCAGCTATCTCTGATCCAGAAGCTTTTAAATTGTTTCCTAAGAAAGTACCTAAAGTTACAAACCAAGCTCCCCAGATAAAAAACTCTAGGAACATCATTAATGATAATTTAAATCGGGTAGTGGTATTCATTATTTTTTTTTGGTTATTTATGACATTGTTAGCTTTTAGTTCTTCTTACATGCCGTTTTCACAGCCAGTAGTAATATCCATTGTATTCCATTCTTTGATCATAATATTTCTAAATGAAACTGCATCTCCATGATCTTGCAAAGCAATTTTCCCGGTTTTGAATGTTCCAAAATCTTTCCAAGTGGCAAATTTGCTTCCTGCTACTAAAGCTTTATAATTATCATCCCAAAGTTTGGTTTCTACTACAAATACACCGTTTAAAACTAAAGTTAGCTTTCCAAACTTGCATACGATTTCTGCTGTATTCCATTCACCCACGGGTTTTGCAGCTGCTTTAGAACTTTTGATTAAGTCATATAAGTCTCCGGCTTGATGTTTGTTTATTTTACCATCAGGATGGCCATCATTATCCAATATTTGCATTTCTAAACCTGTAGAATAGGTGTTTGGGTGTTTTTCTAAATCTTCATTTACGTAAAAAATAATTCCGCTATTGGCATTCGGAGCTACTTTCCATTCTAATTTCAAATGGAAATTAGTATATTCTTGATCGGTTACTAAATCACCACCTTGGCCGTTTTTTGCTGCAGAAGGATCAAAATGCAACACTCCATCATCAACTTTCCAAGCTGATCCGACGGTAGTTTTTCCATAATTGTGCCAACCAGCTGTTGTTTTTCCGTCAAATATGGGTTTAAACCCCTTTTGAGCATTAGTAGTATGAATTACCGTCATTAATAGTATGGCTGCGCCAATATTTTTTATCATCACTTTCACTTTTAAATTGTTAATACTTATTTATAAAGTTAAATTTGCCCAACCTTCTCGATAGTCTCGTTTTACAAACTGATTGACATCATCAAAATTGGTAATTTTCATGTTATTATTGTCCCATAATAATTTTGCAGAACGACCAGGATAAACATCCTCGCCTAATATCTCTTTTTGTATATCGTAACCTCTAATGGCAAGATTTGCCATTAATAATGCCTCCGTCAAAGGTCCAGCAATCTCAAAAGGTGAACTTAATTCCTGCTTGCCATAGCCTGCAATTGAAGCTTCAACCCATTGGCCGTAATGCCCATCAGCACCGCCTTTTACTCTTGAGTATTTCTCAGCTAATTTGATGTTTTCATTTCGGCTTAAAGGAAGTAAACGAGGATTTAATCCGTAAGTATCACACATCATTTTCCCTTTTGTTCCAATGAATAATGTACCATTACCACCGTCACCAAAAATTTCGTTTGGCTGTAATTCTTCTGGTCTTTCTGGTTGAATACCTCCATCCATCCAATGTAATTTTACATCACCTTTTGTTTTATCGGTCTTCGGAAAAGTTAAAGTAACATGGCTAGAAGGAGGACAACTATCTGGGAAATAGCCTCTTTTGAATTCATCTACATAAACGGAGCCTACGCTGCATTGAACATCTTTGGCATATTTTAAGTTTAAAATACTAAAAGGAGCTTCAATTAGGTGGCATCCCATATCACCAAGAGCTCCTGTCCCGTAATCCCACCATCCACGCCAATTGAAAGGCACTAATTTATCGACATAGTTCTTTTGTGGAGCGGTTCCCAACCATAAATCCCAGTCTAATTCTTTTGGAATTTCTGTTTTTGCTGTTGGCCAAGGAATTCCTTGTGGCCACACCGGACGATCTGTCCAAGCTTTTACCGTATGAACATCGCCAATTAGTCCGGCTTCATACCATTCTCTCATGATTCGGGTTCCATCATTTGAAGATCCTTGATTTCCCATTTGAGTAACCACTTTGTATTTTTTTGCTGCTTGAGTTAGAATTCGAGCCTCATAAATATCATGTGTTAATGGTTTTTGAACATAAACATGCTTTCCTAATTGCATGGCTGCCAAGGTTTGAATAGCATGGTTGTGATCTGGTGTTGAAACTGAAACGGCGTCAAAATTTTTATGCTCCTTATCCAACATTTCACGCCAATCCTTGTAGAATTTTGCTTTCGGAAAAGCGTTTACACTGCGTGCTGCTCTGCGTGTATCTACATCACATAGAAAGGCAATATCCGCTTTTCCACTTTTAGAAAACATTGCAATATCATGCGATCCCTTACCACCAACACCGATACCGGCAATTAACAAGCGATCACTAGGTGCTACAAATCCTCTCCCCAAAACATGACGGGGAACAATCATAAATGCAGCTGCGGCTATTGCAGTGCTTTTTATAAAATCACGACGGTTATTCGTGATTTTAGTATTGTTTTGTTCTTTTTCCATTTACAATTTAATAGTTTGGTTGGTTAGTTAATAAATGTATTGGAGTAACTGTATTATTTTTTTAACGATAAAATGTATTTAGCGATTGTTCTTGCTTCGTCTTTTTTCATAGTCGCATGAGCTGCCATTGGAATTGTTCCCCAAACTCCAGAACCACCTTTTATAATTTTATTTGATAAATAAGAAATACTCTTCTCACTGTCAGCATATTTATTGGCAATATCTAAATAGGAGGGACCTATCAATTTTTTGTCTATTTTATGACAAGCCACACAATCTGACTTTGCAATCAATTTCTCTCCTTCGGAAGATTGGAAAACGACATTGGCTATATTGCTGTATTTTTCCTTTTTATTTTCTCTTGTAAAAGAAGTTAAAGTGATTGTAGATATTGCTAGTACTAAATATTTAAATTTCATTATTTTATCTTTTTTATAATCCTAAATTTTTTCTATTAAAAGCTTGATTTGTTTCGACAGCTGCGAAGTCATCAAAAGCTTTATCGGTCACTTTTATAATATGCTTTTTGATAAAATCTGCACCTTCTCTTGCACCGTCTTCTTGATTTTTTATACAACATTCCCATTCCATTACTGCCCAACCTTTAAAATCATATTGAGCTAATTTGCTAAATATGGTTTTAAAATCGATTTGTCCGTCTCCAGGAGAACGATAACGTCCTGCACGGTTAATCCAACTTTGGTATCCTCCAAAAGTGCCTTGTTTGCCTGTTGGATTAAACTCGGCATCCTTTACATGAAAAGCCTTTATTCTTTCGTGGTAGAAATCAATATATTGGATGTAATCCAATTGCTGTAAAACAAAATGGGAGGGGTCATATAATATACATGCTCTTGAATGATTATCGACTGCCTTCAAGAACATTTCATAGGTTTCGCCGTCAAACAAATCTTCTCCAGGATGAATCTCATAACAAAGATCAACACCCGCTTGATCAAATTCGTTTAAGATTGGCAACCAACGTTTGGCTAATTCGGCAAAACCTTCTTCTACTAAACCTGGAGGCCGTTGTGGCCAAGGATGAAAATATTGCCAGAGCAATGAACCGCTAAACGTAGCATGAGCATTTAATCCTAAGTTTTGTGAAGCTTTAGCGGCATATTTTAATTGTTGGACCGCCCATTCTTGTCTTGCTTTTGAGTTTCCATGGACTTCTTTAGGTGCAAAAGCATCAAAAAAATCATCGTAAGCAGGATGAACAGCCACCAATTGACCTTGTAAATGTGTCGATAATTCTGTTATTTCCAATCCGTAGGAAGTAATTTTACCTTTTAACTCATCGGCATAAGTTTTACTCTCTGCTGCTTTTTGTAAATCAATAAATCGAGGATCTAAAGTTGGCATTTGAATACCTTTAAAACCTAAGTCAACAGCCCATTTACAAATTTCATCTAAAGAATTAAAAGGAGCTTTATCGCCAATAAACTGCGCTAGAAAAACAGCTGGTCCTTGTATTGTTGTCATTCTATTTAAATTTTAAAATCAAACCATTTTTGATCTGATTTGCCTGAAGCAATTACGTTTTCAATAAAAGCCATTCCACGAACACCATCGTCGACAGATGGGAAATCGAGCATCGTTGCAGTAGGCTCTTTTCCTTCTGATAGTGATGATAAAGTCAAAGCAAAGTTTTTGTATAAATTGGCAAAAGCTTCGAGATAGCCTTCAGGATGACCGCTTGGTGTTCGCGTATTTTCCATTGCGAAATTCGATAAATAGCTATTTCCAGTTCTGTAAACTTGCATTGGTGCATCGAGCCATTTAATTATCAAAGAATTGGGTTCCATCTGATCCCACTCTAAACCACCTTTTTCACCGTAAATTTTAATTTTTAAACCATTTTCTTCTCCGGCAGCAATTTGAGTAGCTACTAAAATTCCATTGGCGCCATTATCAAATTTCAATAAAACATTTCCGTCATCATCTAGTTGACGTCCTTCTACGACATTATTAATATCAGCACACAATTGAGTAATTTTTAAACCTGAAATATATTCTGCTAGTTGAGCAGCATGGGTTCCAATATCGCCCATACAACCACTTATTCCGCTTTTAGAAGGATCTGTTCGCCAAATAGCTTGTTTGTTTCCTTCCTTTTCGAATGAAGAACTCAACCAACCTTGATTGTATTCGACTATTACTTTTCTGATTTTTCCTAAGTCATTGTCGCCAACCATTTTTCGTGCTTGCTTTACCATTGGATAACCCGAATAGGTATGCGTGAGACATAAAGTAAGTCCTGTGTCTTTTACTTTTTTTTGCAATTGTTTAGCTTCGTCAAGGCTTAAAGTCATTGGTTTATCAATTAAAACATGAAAACCGTGATCTAAAGCCATCATCGCAGGTTTAAAGTGAGCAAAATTGGGCGTTACAATTGTAACAAAATCCATTCTCTCCGCAATAGGAAGTTTACTTTCTGTCACGATCATTTCCTCGAAAGAATTATAACACTTAGCATCGCTAAGAAATAATTCCTTTCCAGATTCCTTTGAGATTTTTGGATTAGAACTAAAAGCGCCACAATGCAATTCGACTAATCCATCCATATTAGCAGCAATGCGATGAATGGCGCCAATAAAAGCGTTTTTTCCACCGCCAATCATGCCCATTTTTAATTTTCTTGTCATTATATGGATGCTATAGATTTCCTTTTTTCAATTCTCTCACAGCATAATCACAAGCTCTGGCTGTTAAAGCCATAAAAGTCAATGATGGATTTTGACAAGCTATTGATGGCATACAAGAACCATCTGTTACAAAGACATTATTGACTTCATGCAACTGATTCCATTTGTTTAAAACAGAATCTTTAGGATCGTTACCCATCCTAGCGGTTCCCATTTCGTGAATAGCCATTCCAGGATAGCAATCATTGTCATACGTTCGGACATTTTTGACACCAGATGCTTCTAACATTTCTGCAGCGTCATTCATCATATCTTCGCGCATTTTAGCTTCGTTTTCCTTGTATTCGCAGTCAATAGCTAAAACAGGTTGTCCCCATTTATCTTTTTTAGAATGATCGATGTAAACCTTGTTTTCATAGTATGGAAGCATTTCTCCAAAGCCACCCAATCCCATTCCCCAATGTTTTTCAGGAAGTGATAAAGTATCTTTAAAACCACCACCGAAAGCCAATTCAGCGACTTCTTTATGCCAAGTTCCTTTGCTGGCACCACCTTGGTAACCAAAACCTCTTAAATAGTTTCTTTTATCGTTACCTACGTTTTGGTATCTTGGAATGTAGATTCCGTTGGCTCTTCGTCCGTATGTGTATTTGTCTTCAAAACCTTCTGCAGTTCCTTCGGCACCACAACGGAAATGGTGATCCATCAAGTTATGTCCTAATTGCCCGCTAGCATTCCCCATTCCATTAGGGTGAGCTTCTGAAGTAGAGTTTAATAGTAAGAAAGTAGATCCTAAAGTAGACGCATTCACAAAAACGATTTTAGCGTAAAACTCCATCGTTTCATTGGTTTCGGCATCAATGACCATAACCCCTTTTGCTTTTTTAGTATTTTTATCATAGATAATATGATTCACGATAGAGTAAGGTCTGACGGTTAGTCTTTTAGTAGCCACGGCAGCGGGTAAAGTGGAGGACTGCGTACTAAAATAAGCACCAAACGGACAACCGCGACTGCATAAATTTCTATATTGACAATTTCCTCTGCCTTTGTGCGGAACCGTTAAGTTAGCGGTTCTACCGATCGTCATTAGCCTAGTATAGTTGTAATGTTTTTCTAATCTAGCTTTTACTGATTTTTCAACGCAATTCATATCCATTGGTGGCAAGAATTTACCATCGGGTAGTAGAGGCCAGTTTTCAGCTTGCCCACTAATACCAGCAAATTTCTCGACATAATCGTACCAAGGCGCTACATCTTTATAACGAATAGGCCAGTCATTTCCATAGCCGTCTTTTGCATTATCTTCAAAGTTATGTTCGCTAAAACGATAGCTTTGACGTCCCCACATCAAGGATTTTCCACCCACATGAAAACCGCGGTACCAGTCAAAACGCTTGTCTTCAGTATAGGGACATTCTAAATCGTTAACCCACCATTTTTCAGTCGCTTCATTATAAGGATAATCTCTGCTTTGAACAGGATGTGTTCTTCTTTGTTCTTGAGTCAATCTGCCTCGATGTTCAATTTCCCAAGGTGCTTTCATAGCCGATTCATAATCTTTGATATGCTCGATATTCATTCCTCGTTCTAACATCAAAACTTTTAGTCCCTTTTCAGTAAGTTCTTTAGCTGCCCAACCGCCGCTTATACCAGATCCAACTACAATAGCATCGTAAGTATTTTCTTTTTTTAAATCAGTATTTATGTTCACTTTTACTTCATTTAAATATTAATAATAAAAAGCATTATGCTAGCAAAAAATTATGTAGCCCAAGCTTTTTGCCCTGGCTTATAATCTGCATTGCCGTCATATCGTCCTGGAACAGGAAGGTATTCCCGTGCTTCAGTACAGCCAATTTCAGAAGAGAAATAGCCCAATAAGGTTAAATCTCTAGCAATCATAAAGAAAGAAGGTTTCTTTTTATTAGCAATTGCTTCGGCAGTTAAATCAGTCATTAATTTATGACGTTCCTCTGCATTCAATTGCATAAAATCTTTGTTAAAGTCTTTTTGGCATTTAGCCAACATGTCTTTCATTCCCGACGCAAAAAGTTGTTGCAAATTAGCAGGATAACAATCTCTAACCATCATGGGAATAAAAGCTCCCAATCCAGCTGCTTTAGCTCCTTGAGAGGAAGCTGTTGTAGGTATAATAATATCAGCATATTCACCTAATATTTCTTCATCACTAGCAGAAAAAGAAACTTGATTTTTTTCACTCTCATACACTCCGAAATTTTCAAATAAAACTCCAATTGTGCTTGAGGAGATTGCTGTTCCTAATAATAAGGCTACATTTTTTAGTGCTTTACGTCTATCCATCGCTTAATTATTAATGATATTGTTTAATAAAGAAGATTTCATAATTATTAAATCCTTACAATAATAACTAAAAAAAAGACAGATTTGTAATTTTAACACTAAAATAAGTTGTTAATTAAGTAATTAGGAGTTATCTGCTTCGATAATTTTGAAAATTGCAATCAACGTATGAAATCGTTACATAAGACTAAAGAAAATGTAATTGCAGAAACTGTTAAATAATAATATTTTATAAATTAAGAAGCATTTTTACTACAAAAAATCGATTTAGTGATTTTTATTAGTGTTATTATTAGTTATAAATGAAAGATTATGAGAAGAAGTAAAATAATTTGTAACTCACATTAAAATTAAACACTTGGAATAATGGTCTAAAAAAAAAATCACTCAAAAGCTTAAAATGCTTCAAAGTGATTTTCTATAAAGAGTAAAATCTAATTTGCTTTTGATGTTAATGTAATGAAAGAATATTATCTTTCAAATAGACCTAAAGTACCACCAACCCAATCCTTGTCTTTGTTGAATTTTACACCTATCATTTCGCCACGACTTAGTCTAACTAAATTACAAAGTAGAGTAGGAGTTTTATCGTCTTTTTTCCAAGTGCAAAGTATGCGAACTTCGGCTTTTACTTTTCCATCTGGGGATTGCACTATTGGTATATATTTTACTTTTTTTTGAAGTATATAAAGTTCTTTATCAAACACGGATTCAATATCTCCTTTTTTTACATTGAAAATAACACCAGAACCGGAAAAAGAAAACAAGGGCTTTAAAACATAATTTTCTAAATCCTCAGGAATTTCTTTAAGTTCACTTAGTAGAGTAGTTTCAATAAAATATTTTCCCTTTAAGAAAGGCAAAATAAATTTACTGATTCTGAAAAACCAATTTGGATGTCCTGCCCATTCCACTTCTAAATCATCTGAGAAATGAAAATTCAATTTTAAATCAGTTCGTAAATCCAATTCGTCAAAAATAACACGATTGTAAATTCGTTTTACTAGAATTTCTTGACCTTGTTCATTTTTATAAAAAAGCTGCTTGCCTCTTTTTAGTAACTCTGTAACGCAAACAATTGGAATTCCAATATCTCTTTTGCAATAGTAAAAGTCAATTTTTGTGTTTTGTTTTTCAGGTTCTATTTCAAGCAGAATTACATTTTCTTTAGGATGATTATTACAAATTACTTCTTCGAGAATATCATGATATTCTTGAGCTGTAATATCATTAACAAAAGGAGTTAACTCTTGAAGAAAAGGATAGTGGTTTTTGAATTTATCATATAGATTAACTTGATAATTGTACAAAGAAGGGAATCCTTGTACTTCAATTAGTTTAGGAATAGTTTTACCATCTTCTTCACATATTCCAAAATCAATTGCTAAAAAAGAAGTGTGTTCATCTTCATTTGGCACTTTATGATTTAGCTCTAATGATTTGTTAGTAAGAAGTTTAAAATCTTCCTTTTGAATAAAAGATATAACTTCATTACATCCTTCAACTAACTGTGTTTTTAATTCATTTGATATAAAAAAAGGAGTTTCACCTAATCGAAAAGTTGGCATATAGTCAAAATCGGAAGCAATATCAGCTGCAAAATCTTGATACTTTTCAACCGTAAATTGAGTGTTAAATAACTCCCGATATTTTGCAATCATAAACTATTATTTTTTTTAATTAGATAACATTTTCTTGCTTTTCATTACATCATTAATTGCTGTACGAAGAAAATTGGGAATCAAGGTTTCGTTTGTTTTATAAATTTTATCATCATCCATTAAATCCTCCAGCATATTCCTGAATTTCTTTTTGCCTTTCATATTCTTAATTTTGTCTTTCGCTTCCTTGTTTCTAAGGTGCGCTACAAAACTGATAGGATCTGCTTCTGGATGAAATTGTGTGCCGACAAAATAATCTGTAAAACGAACTGCCATAATAGCACGCTCATACTGCACATGATCTCTAATTTTTTCTAATGAAATGATCTTAGCACCATGTTTAGCAAAAACACTAAGTTTAGGTTGTATTACTTGATAATCTCTTGAATCAATTCCGTAAAAAGGATCTGCTAGACCTTCAAACAAAGAATCTGTAGCTCCTTCTTTAGTTTTATGTATAGTCATCACTCCAAATGAAGTATCATTTCTTTTTGTAACTGTAGCCAAGCCAAAATGCAAACAAGCCATTTGAAATGAATGACAAATAAATAAAACATGTTTTTTTACACTATTTTCGTTATTCCATTTACTTAATGCATCAATGAATTCATAATACTTAGTATCCCAATTTCCATCACCAATTAATGGATTCCCTGGCCCACCTGTTGAAATATAAATATCAAATTTACTAATATCTGGTAATTCACATTTTACGCGAACATCAAATATTTCGAAACTCATTACTGGACTAAATCTGTTTACCACATCAATAATACAACGCATCCCTTGATTTCGTTCTCCGTTGTACATATCTAGAATGGCAATTTTTATTATTTTATCGGACATATATTTTTATTAAAATGCATGAGTAAAGGTAATTATATTTATTTTATAATCCTTTTGAAAATTCGCCAGTAATAAAATCGACCACTTTTGTAAGATCGCCAGTTTCGTTAAAAACCGCCAATTGTTTGTCAGCGCCTGTTCCAGTTCTTAGTATTTCATGAACGTAATTAATGTCCTCGCGGCTACCCAATTCATCGACTACATCATCAATAAATTCAAGTAATTCGTGAATTAACATTTTTGTTTCTACCTCTTTTTGTAAACCAAAATCGATCATAGTATTATCAATACCATAACGAGCAGCTCGAAACTTGTTTTCTTTTATTAATGCTAGTCTGTAAATATTAAAACTTGTGTTTTGCATATTCAATTTGTACAATTTAGCTACAATGGCTTGAATAATAGCTACGATACAAATAGTTTCATCCACAGTAAGCGACATGTCACATATTCTAAATTCAATAGTGTCATAAAACGGATGCAATCGCAAATCCCACCAAATTTTCTTGGGATTATCGATACAATTCGTTTTTACTAACGTATCTAAATAATTTTGATAAGAGGAAACAGAGTCAAAATATTCAGGTAAACCTGTTCTAGGAAATTTATCAAAGACTTTAGTTCTAAAAGATTTGTAACCTGTTTGTCTGCCTTCCCAAAAAGGAGAATTAGTAGAAAGCGCAAAAATGTGAGGCAGGAAATAAGTTGCTTGATTCATTAATTGCAATCCTATCTCACGGTTCTCGATTCCTACATGACAGTGCATTCCAAAAATTAAATTAGAGCGTGCCGCATCTTGCAATTCATTTACGATATCGTGATAACGAGGATCATCAGTAATAGGTTGGTCTTGCCATTTCGAAAAAGGATGTGTTCCAGCGCCACCTACAATTAAGTCCTGCTTGTCTGCTAATTCAACAATTTTAGAGCGTAAATAGCGAATTTCATTCTTAGCGTCATTTACATTTTTACAAATATTGGTACCCACTTCTACCACAGACTGATGCATTTCTGCCTTAACCTGCTCATTCAAAATGATCTTGGCACCATCCACAATTTTAGACAAATGCGAACGCAGATCTCTGGTAACGGGGTCAATTATTTGATATTCTTCTTCTACACCAAGTGTAAAAACTGGTAATTTTTTCATCACTTTATTTTTTTAGGAGCTATATCCCGCTTTACGCTTCAATCTTTTTTAATTTTTATTGAAATTGCTTTTAAGGCAATTTCAAGAAAAATTAAAAAAGGATTTCCACTTCAATCGGGGCTATGGGATTTCGATACTAAATCGACATTATTTTTCAGCAGCGGCATCTTTGATAAATGTTCCCCAAGTCAAATTCATTTTTCCCGGTTTTTGCTTTTTTGCTGCAGCAATAGCCATCTTAGCAGATTCTTCAACTACCCATTCAAAATTTTCAGCACCTACTGAGGTTAGTTCAGCATCAGGTGCTGGATTCCCAAAATCAATTGCGTACGGAATACCATCACGTACAGCGAATTCGACAGTATTAAAATCATAACCTAGACCTTTGCATAGGCGTAAAGTATAGTCTTTTATAGTTGCTAATAATTTTTTATCAGTTGGCGGACCATCAATAACGTAGCGCAAATGATGTGGATTCCTTGGTTCGTATTGCATAATTCTCACCGCTTTATTTCCTAAACAATACACTCTAAAATATTCTGTAAAACTAATTTCCTCTTGCAACATCATTACTAGTTGTCCTGTTTCTTGATGCTTTTCCCAAAATTCTTCTTTGTTTTCGAGGCGATATACATTTTTCCATCCACCTCCAGCATACGGTTTCATGTACGCAGGAAATCCGATGTAATCAAAAATACCTTCCCAATCCATCGGGTATTTTAAGTTTCTAAATGATTTACTAGTAGTATCTGTAGGATGCTCAGCTGAAGGAAGAATTACAGTATTCGGTAATGGAACGCCAAGGGTATCAGCCAATGCATTATTGAAAAATTTATCATCAGCACTCCACCAGAATGGATTATTAATCACATTTGTACCTGTCAGTGCTGCATTTTTTAAATAAGCACGATAGAAAGGAACATCTTGAGAAATCCTATCAATTATTACTGCATATTCTCCGCCTTTGTTTTGCAATACTTTATCAATACTAACCGCTTCAGCAATAATTCCCTTTTCATTTTTCGAGTTTACTCTGTCTATAAATGCTTGTGGATAGGTGTCTTCCATCCCAAATAAAATTCCTATTTTTTTCATCTTAGTACGTTTATATTTTTAAAAAAAATTGATTCTCGATAAATAATGTGGAAACATTTCTTTCCAAACTGGCCAATCGTGTTTTTTTTCCTGACGAATGTCCAGCCAATGTTCGACCCCTTTATGGCTAAGTACTTTACTCAATTTCAAATTAGCATCTAAGCAAATATCCCAGTTAGAAGTTCCTAACACGATATCCATATTCCATAGTTCGTGGTCATCAAGTCCATATAAGAAATCCAGTGGACTATTGTAAAAAACATCATCATTATGAAAACCATCCATAAAATTTTTAATATCAAAAGCGCCGCTCATCGAGAAAAGATGGCTCACATAACCTGGATGTCTAAAAGCAAAATTAGCGGCATGATACCCCCCAAAACTGCAACCTGCAACAGCCACTTTTCCGGAATTAGAATTATTTTTAACTCTTTCTACAATTTCATGACAAATCATTTTATCGTATCGCACATGATTTTCTATGCGATGAACAGGGTGAATGTACTTATTGTAAAAACTATCGCTATCAACACTGTCAGGGCAATAAATCTGGATTAATCCTTGTTCAATATACCATCTCGCTGATTCAATCAATCCCATGTCCTTATTTTCATGGTAAGAACCCATTGAAGTGGGAAATAAAATAACCGGATATCCTGCATGTCCAAAAACCAGCATTTCAATATCTTTATTTAAATTTGGTGAACGCCATTTAAAATATTCTTCCTTCATAAGTATTATTTTTAACAATTATAATAAAAAAAATCGTGCAAATGGCAGATAAAAATTAACTATTTCAATAATTATTATAAAAAAGATAGGAATCATTAAATAATAATGGAATCATATTTTTTTTAGTGTTAAACAGCTACTTTTTAAATTATGAACAATGAAATACGTTATTTTAACATATCACTGGTACGCGCATAACTTGTTTAAACCGTAAAGGCTGTAAAAATGAAACCAAAACACAGCCGTTTTGCGGCATTTTGTGTTTTCGGACTAAGTGAAGTACAATAAAAACGAAAGCTATTTTTTAATTATCAAAGAGTTGCACTTGGCTTTTTAGCCTTTCCAGCAACATATTCTTGATTCTTTTGTTGATATTTGAAGCGTTTTTAGTATAAAATTTATACTCTTCGGTAGTAAACAATCCAATGATAATCCCCTTCATCTCATTTCTAAATTTTATGTCTTTCTGAACGGTATTATCTATAACTGCCAACTTAGCCTCCACAGTTTTCGAATTAAAATCAACTTTATTTTCTTTGATATAATTAATAAATGAAGCTATAAACAAGTCATTTTGCAGTTTTAAAATTGGTCGAAGGACCTCGTTCTGAAAAGATTCTTCAGCAGTTGATTGACTCGTTACGGAGCCAATTGATTGTCCTCTAAGTTCTTTTAAAAAAGTATCGCGTGAGTTCATGTTTTTTTTCTTTAAATATAGAAAAAAAAATCAAGGTTGATATTTAAAACTTCGAAAGTACACATGAAGCGTGTTGTTTTATTTTTCATTCAAAAAAAAATGCACAAGCTTCACTGTGGTTGTGAATACTTGTGCAATTTTTAAATAGTTCTATTAAATAGAAATTACTAGCTTTTATTTTCCTAGGTATATTATTCTATATGGAAATTATTATCAGAAATTTCTAAATCAAAATAAGCTACGGATGCAATAATATGATCAAATATATCTGCCATGATATACTCATAATTTTCAAATCTTTTGTCACGTGAAAAAGCGTAAACCTCCAGAGGAACGCCATGCGTCGTAGATTGCAATTGGCGGCAAACCATTAGCATATTTTGGTTTAAGGCTGGATGTTTGTGTAAATATTCGGTGATGTATTTTCGAAACAAACCTAAATTGGTCATATTCCTACCGTTGATAGGTAAGGATTTGTCAATTTTATTGGTAGAATTAAAGGTATCAATTTCCGCCGTTCGGGTGTCAATATAATTTGTGATCAGTTGAATTTTTTTCAAATTATTCAGCTCTTCCTCTCCTAAAAATCGAATACTGCTCGCTTTTATTAAAATGTGTCTTTTGATACGTCGACCATCAGAATTGAGCATTCCGCGCCAATTCTGAAAAGAATCGGAACTTAAACTGTAAGTCGGAATAGTGGTTGTTGTATTGTCAAAATTTCGAACTTTTACCGTTGCAAGATTGATTTCGATAACATCTCCATCCGCTCCAAAACGCTCCATTGTAATCCAATCGCCAATGCGAACCATATCATTTATAGATACTTGTACGCTTGAAACAAAGCCTAAAATGGTATCTCTAAAAATTAATATGATAACTGCTGAAACAGCTCCTAAAATGGTTAGCAGTTCCTTTTGATTGATTTCAAATAACTTGGATAAAATCACAGCGATACCCACAACCCAAAGCACAATCATAATTACTTGTATGAAGCTGTCAATAGGTTTGTCGCTGTAGCGCGGTTTTAATTTTAAATAATCTCTTAATGCATTAAATATAGTTCTGATGATCCATAAAAGTAGCATTACGATGTAAATTCCAACAAATTTTCCAAAAACGCCCTCCCAGTATTCGTACCGATCTAGGATTATAGGAACTGATTTGTAAATAAATAAAAATGGAATTAAATGTGCTATATACTTAGCTGTTTTATTGGTAACCAATAAATCATCAAATTTAGTTTTAGTCTTTTTTGCTATAAGCACCATAATAGTGACTAATACGAGGCGGAACACCACATAAATCACATACGCTATCACGCATAAAACAGCAATATTTATAAACAAACTAATGTAAGATGCAAATCCGCTTCCCATTCCCCATTTACGGAATATGGGATATAGTACATGAAATAACTTTTCTAGATAGTTATGCATTTTTTAGATATTTTCTTTCAATGTAAAAAGTACCAAAAGGAGGAATTGAAGCAATACAGATTATAAAGTATTTTTTAAAATCCCACTTTTCTGTAAATTTTAAAATGGTAGCCATCACAATATAAATTGTGAATAAAACTCCATGCGCCATACCTACATGCTTTACATAGTAAGGATCATCATAAATGTATTTCATTGGCATAGCAAAGAAAAATAATAGTAAAGCAGAAATTCCTTCTATTGTAGCAATAATCTTAAAAATCTTGAGCATTTTAAACGTTTTTAGTTTTAATGGGCAAAAATAGCTATAAACATTGATTTTTAGCATATTGATTCCTAAAGTAATTTACTTTTGTACTCTTAAACTTTGATAATGAGCAAGCGCGATTTAAAAAAATATTTAAACGAACTGAATAAAGAACAACTCGAAGAACAAATAATTGAATTGTACGAAAAATTTAGTCCCGTTAAGGTCTATTACAATTTTGTTTTTAACCCAAAGGAAGAAACGCTTTTGCAGGAATGCAAACTCAAAATCTCAAATGAATACTTCCCTGTTAAAAAAGCGGGCAGAAGGAGCAAGCCGAAAATGAGACGGTCTGTTGCTCAAAAATACATTAAGCATTTTTTACTTTTAGGAGTCGATCCATTTATAATTGCAGATGTAATGCTTTATAATGTTGAAATTGCCCAAACGTTTTCCTCTGAAAATCTGATTAAGAACGATTTGTTTTTCAAAAGTATGTTCAACTCCTTTGAGCAAGTAGTTGTTTTTTTGATCGCTAACGGAATTCTATCTGAATTTAAAACAAGAATTCTAGCCATTCACAAGGAGACTATTGTCCAAAAATGGTATAATGAAACAGAATTTAACGCTATAATCGAGCGATTTGAATATTAAGTAATTACTATAAAAAACAAGTAGGACTGAAGAATTGCAAAGTTTAATTGCGAAAAAAAGTGAAAATTAGTCACAGATTAAATTGATTTACACAGTTTAAGTCCTATCAATCTTTGGAGAGTTTTTACAGAAGCAATAACGAGATGTAAAGACTGCAAATAGTTTGTTTTTTAGCTGCTTTTACGAACTATAAAAGACTTAAAAATAAACGATTACCATCTGCTGAACCTTTTTATTTACAAGAACTAAGATTAAACTCAAAACTTAACATGTCTTATATGGTTAAAAAAACAATCTTATGTTTTTCTGCTAATATTTAGTGATCTATAAATCAATATTATTTAAGGACGACTCAATATTTTTACTTAAATGTGACAATTAAACTGTTTTTTAGGCGTATTTTTGCAAAAATCCAATAACAAGAAATGTCGCAAAACACTTTAGAAATTGAAATCGAAGACAAAAAAGAACTCTATGCTTACCAGAAAGGAGATATAGATGCCATCTTTGAACGAATCGATAATGGACCCAGTCAACATCATTTATTATATCAATTACCAACAGGTGGAGGGAAAACAGTAGTTTTCTCAGAAATCGTTCGCCGCTATTTATCAAAACACGATAAAAAAGTAGTTGTATTAACTCACAGAATTGAGCTTTGTAAGCAAACCTCAAAAATGTTGAAGGGTTTTGATGTAAAAAATAAAATCATCAACAGTAAAGTAAAAGAACTTCCAGACCAAAACGATTACTCTTGTTTTGTTGCCATGGTAGAAACTTTGAAAAACCGAATCAATGATGAAAAATTGCATTTAGACAACATCGGTTTAGTAATTATCGATGAGGCGCATTACAACTCTTTCAGAAAATTATTAAGCTCTTTCAAAAACGCCTTTATATTAGGGGTTACAGCCACGCCGCTGAGTTCGAATATTAAATTGCCAATGCACGAAAGTTACGATGAGTTAATTGTAGGAGATACTATTAGCTCATTGATCGACAAAGGCTTTTTGGCGAAAGCCGTAACCTACAGCTATGACGTTGGTTTAACATCGCTGAAAGTAGGTATCAACGGAGATTACACCGTAAAATCATCAGATGATTTATATACTAATATGGCTATGCAAGAGAAATTATTGCATGCCTATACGGAGAAGTCTTTAGGCAAGAAAACCTTAATTTTCAATAACGGCATCAACACCTCTTTGTATGTTTATGAAACGTTTAGAGAAGCAGGTTATGAAATTCGCCATTTGGATAACACCAGTAGCACTGAAGAACGTAAAGAAATTTTACATTGGTTCAAGCATACGCCAGACGCTATATTAACCTCCGTTGGGATTCTTACCACTGGTTTTGATGAGCCTACTGTGGAGACTATTATATTAAATAGAGCGACAAAATCATTGACTTTATACTACCAAATGATCGGTCGTGGTTCTCGTAAATTACCAAATAAAGATAACTTTAGCGTGATCGATTTAGGGAACAATGCAGCTCGTTTTGGGTTGTGGAGTGAGCCTGTTAACTGGCAACATATCTTTAAATCGCCTGAATTTTACTTAGAAAACTTACGTGACGATACGGAAATTGAGTTGTATTTTAAATACAGTATGCCTCCAGAATTGCGTGCTAAATTCAGCAAAACAGCTGACGTTAGTTTTGATGTCGATGAAGAACATAAACTGATCATCAAACAAAACTTACGTTCTAAAGAAGTGCTTGATAAATCATTAGAGCAACACGCTGCCATGTGTGTCGATAATTCTGAAACCTTGCAAGAGGCAAAAGCATTAGGAAAATTACTTGAAGATGATATTGATTGCCGTATTAAGCGCTATTCAAAATGTTTGAGTCAATGCAGTAAAAACTACCGCGAATGGCTTGTTGACGATTACAAATTAAAATTAGTATTGTTAACAGGAAAAAAATACCGTGAGAAGATTATGAACGAACCTGATGAAGATTAATTTTTATTAGGAGCTCTTTCCCGCTTTCCATTGCAATCCACGCCCAAAAGCGTGGGATTTCCATTTCAATCGGGGCTAGTATTTACGGTTACAAACAACTATTTTTTATAAAATAACACATCCAAAAAACATGTCAAAACAATTCACTGATTTAGGAATTTCGACCGCTTTACTTAAAGCACTTAGCGAATTGAAGATTACTGTACCCACAGAAATCCAACAAAAGACAATTCCTTTACTTCTGGAAAACAAGACCGATTTAGTGGGACTTGCAAAAACAGGTACTGGAAAAACAGCTGCTTTTGGACTGCCTATTTTACAATTAATAGATACTGATTCTCCAGTTGTGCAAGCAGTAATACTGGCACCAACAAGAGAATTAGGCCAACAAATATTCAAAAATTTGGAGTCGTTTGCTACTTTCTTACCTCACGTTTCTATTGCAGCAACTTGCGGAGGAATTCCTATCAAACCTCAAATCGAACGATTAACAGCGCCAACGCATATTGTAGTTGCAACACCAGGACGTTTGATTGATTTAATTCAGCGTAAGGCTATCAATCTGAAAGAAACTAAATTTCTGGTACTTGATGAAGCAGATGAAATGGTTTCTATTTTAAAGGAAAGCCTAGACGAAATCGTAGCTGAGTTGCCTAAAGAGCACAAAACCTTTTTGTTTTCAGCAACTATGCCAGGAACCATCAAGCAATTGGTTCAGAATTACTTAAATAAAAACGTAATTCAAGTTAGTGCCAACATGGAAACAGCAGGAAATCAAGGTATTGATCACGAATATATCGTGGTAGATCCAATTGAAAAACTAGATGTTTTGATGCATTTCCTGAATTCAAAAGAAGGCGAACGCGGAATTATCTTTTGTAAAACCAAAGCTGCTGTTAATAAACTAGCTAAGAATTTAGCAATCAATCGTTTTTCATCCGGTGCATTACACGGTAGTTTATCACAAGGAATCAGAGATCGTATTATGGAGCAATTCCGTGAAGGTCATATTAATATATTGGTAGCTACAGATCTTGCCGCAAGAGGAATTGACGTAAAGGAAATTTCGTATGTTGTCAATTACCATTTACCGGACGCTTACGAAGCTTACGTTCACCGTAGCGGAAGAACAGCTAGAGCAGGAGCAAAGGGACTTTCGTTAACGGTATTACAACCAGAAGAAGTGGGTGAGATTGCCGAATTCGAAAAAGAATTGGGAATTAAATTCAGCGAATTCAAAAAACCAAGTACACTAAGTATCGAAGAAAATAATACCCTTTTATGGGCAAAACAAATATTCAAAACTAAACCCAACCATGAAGTGGATGCGGAATTGAAAACAAAAATAAAAACCGTTTTTCATCATTTAACTAAAGATGAATTGATTGAAAAACTATTGGCTAATTATTTGTTGCAAAACAAAAGCGAGCCAACCGAAAAACCGGTTAAAAGACAAAAAATGAAATAGTCTTTTAAATGTAAAATTTAAAACCATTGCAAGAGGTTGATAAAGCCAAGCAATGGTTTTTTCTTTTTGTCGAAATGTAGAAAGTAAAGATCAATTTTTAAAATTAAAGGGAACTATTTTTATTCTTGATAGAAGTGATAAGACTAAATTGAGAAACTACGAACTACCTTTATCATTGATAGAGTTGGGAAATAAAACAGTTTACTTTTTTTGAAAAAACACTCCGTTTTACTTTTTTATCTACTTTGAATTAAACATCTTTTGATAAATTATAATGCTTAAAATATTTCATTTACTTTTGAAAAAATTACCTAACACTAAATCATTTTAATAAAATTGTATTTATGAATAAAAACTACTTACTAGCATCAATTATAATGTTGCTTTCTTTTACTTCTAATGGGCAAACTGCAACCAAATTAAATTTTGACGGTGTAGACGATGTTATTGCTATTAATAATATTACAGCAGCCACATTTACTTTAGAGGCATTTATAAAGGTACTTAGTAGTTCCCCTGGTGGAATGAAGGCTTTTCAAGGTGCTGGAATTCTTGACTCAGATGTAAGTGGCCCTGCAAATGATTTTATTTTTTCAATATTAAACAATAAATTAAGTTTTTGGGACGGAAGTAGTAGCGTCAGTACTAATGGAAAAATTACTATTTTTGATGGAAATTGGCATCATGTTGCCGTAGTTAGAGAAGCTAACGTTGGAGTTAAATTATATGTCGATGGAATTTTAGATAATAAGACAAATTCCAGGAGTTCGACTGTCCTAAATTCAAATCCTAAAATTTATATTGGTTCAGCCTTTGCTGATGACAGGTTTTTAAATGTAGACATTGCCGAAGTTCGTATCTGGAATACTGCCAGAACAGGAAATCAAATTAGTACTAATAAATCTAACGAGTTAGTATTACCACAAACAGGTTTAGTTTCGTATTATAAATTTAATCAAGGAATAGCTGGTGGAAATAACGCTTCAGAAACTATTTTAATTGACGAACTTGGCTTAAATAATGGAACTTTAAATAAATTTTCGTTAACAGGTGCAACTTCAAATTGGTTGTCAGATAATACATTAGATCTAAACAATTTTGATTATTTAAATAGTACGATACAAATATTCCCTAATCCTTCCTCAGATTTTATTCAAATTTCAGCATTAACTACAACAGAAAATTATAAAATATACAATGTTCTTGGATCAATGATAAAAGCGGGAAGTATCGATGATAAGATAAAAATTAATATTCAAGCTTTGACAAATGGATTGTACTTCTTAAAATTAGAGAGCGTAAAAGCTTTTAAGTTTTTTAAAGAATGATTTTTTGCTTACAAAACAAAGATTAAATAATTAAACCATTGCAAGAGCTTGATAAAGTTATGCAATGGTTTATTTCATTATAATATTTTCCTGATGATTTGGCTAGTTATCAATTTCATTGATTTCTTATCAAAATAAAGTCAAAACACTTTATAAATGTATGATTGACTGTTTTTAAAGCAATCAATCTCCTAGAATGATTATTAGACCTAATAAAAATTAAGCTATCTTAGATGATACTTTGAAGCCAATCCTAAATTATAAGATAAAGGAATGGCTTTTTTATTTTTTTTCTATTAAATTGTAGGTAAAAATCTGTTGTAAATCTAGTCTTGCAATAATTATATAAAATTCTTTAATTATTCTAAAATTCTGTAATTTCCTTATTCAGTACCTTTAATTAATTAAATAGTTATTGATTATGAAAAAGATAGAAACTAAAATTGACATAAAACATGTTGACGATGAAGCAATGTCAATTCACAAACGCAAACGAGGAAAAGGATATCAATATTTTGATGAAGACGGCAATAAAATCAAAGATAAATTACTATTGAGTAGGTTTCGCCGACTTATAATTCCGCCAATGTGGACCGACGTTTATATCTGCAAATGGGATGATGGACACATACAAGCCATTGGGAGAGATGCAAAAGGGAGAAAACAATACATTTATCACTCGGAGTTTGAAAAATCCAAACAAGAAGAGAAGTTCGCTAAGATGAAAGCTTTTGGTAAATCACTTAAAAAATTTAGGATAAAAGTTTTAGAAGATATCGCTGAAAAGGAATGGAACAAAAATAAAGTTTTAGCTTTAATTATATTACTTTTAGACGAAACAGGTATTCGAATAGGCAACAAACAATATGTAAATCAAAATGGAACTTTTGGTTTAACTACATTAAGAAGAAAACATATTACTTTCGAGAAAAATCAGGTAGTTTTTGAATACAAAGGTAAAAGCAATCAAATGCGGCATGTAGAGATTGATGATGTACAATTAGCAAAATTAATTAAGAAAACCTCAGAATTGCCGGGGTATGAAATCTTTAGATATAAGAATGATGATGGTCAATTTCAAGCCGTAGATAGTGACGATGTAAATGAATACATACATGCGCACATGGGTAAAGGATTTAGTAGTAAAGATTTTAGAACATGGGTTGCTAGTCGTTTAGCAGTGGAACTATATCCTTATGCCATTGAAGCAATTGGTGAAACTAAAAAGAGTAAGTTCAGCAATGCGCTGATTCGAATGGTAGCAGATGAGCTTGGTAACACTCCTAAAGTGTGCAGATCCTATTACGTACATCCCAATATCATGCAAAAAATTGAATCTAAAAGTTTACCTAATAAATATTATGAAGATAAGGGAATGAAACAATCAGAGCTTACTTTATCAGAAAAAGAAGTAATGAAACACTTGTAGCATCCACGAGTTATGGATGGCGGTAGAGAGGAATTTGAATTTGTATCCAAACAATAATAGTAAACATTAAGCCAGATAGTGTTTTTATGGTTTACTTATGCTAAATGAAATTCAAAAGTAAAAACTAACATGCGTCGTAATACCATTCTGATATTCAAAGAGTAGGGAAGAAATAGTAATTATTCTAATCAATATGAAATGTTAAAATTAAACCTATTAAAAAAATTACTGCTTACCTTTGGCAAATGACTAAAAAGTTACATCTATATCTCATAATTCTAACGCTTGGCTTATTTCTATTGCCAAGTTCGACTTATGCGTGTGGAACTCAGTCAGAAAAAGAATGTTGTAAAAAAGAAACAACTTCAAAACAAGAACATAAAGAGTGCTCTGAGAAAAGTCATGCTGCAGATAAAAATAGCGGTTGCGACGGTAAATGCGGACATTCAACTTGTACAACAACTTCGGTACAAGTTAGCTTAGCATTGTTTAGCGAAAACGAATTTGCTTACACTTTCTTTAATTTTCCAAATGAAAAACAGAAGTTTTACAGTTCAAAAACTTTTATTTCGTCTGGATTTACTTCATTATGGCTTATTCCTAAAATAGGCTAATTTTATTTTATGACAGCCATAGATATGGCTATTTTATTGCTTTTGCAGTAATTTTTTCTAAATTATAGAGCAAATAAGGTCCTGTTTGGCACGCTTTTTTTTATAATTACTACAATTAAAATTTTTAATTAAATCATTTTCAAAAGAATTTAATCTTTTGAAACAAATCCCCTATACCATGAAATATTCAATTTCAAATATATTGGTAGCAGCAACTATGTTGTTAACCTTTACAATTTCTAACGCACAAATAAAAAATTCAGTAACTGAAAACGTAAAAATTTACGGTAACTGTGGCATGTGCGAAAAAACAATAGAAAAAGCAGGTAATCTAAAAAATGTAGCTACAGTAGATTGGAATAAAGATACTAAAATGGCTACTTTAACGTATGATGCTAAAAAAACAAATCAAGCCGAAATTTTAAAACGTATTGCTTTAGCTGGTTACGATAGCGATAAGTTTCTTGCTCCAGACAAAGTTTATAATGAATTACACGGTTGTTGCCAATATGATAGAGTAAGTAAAATTGCTGTTAAAGCAACTGCAACTACAGAGAATCATGATAATCATGGAAATCACATGGAAATGACAAAAACAGAATTGCAGCAAGATAACCAACTTACGGCAGTTTTCGATAACTATTTTGCAGTCAAGGATGCATTGGTAAATTCTGATGGAGCAAAGGCTTCAGGAATTGCTAAAATGTTACTTTCTAATTTAGAAGTCGTAAAAATGGATCAATTAGAAATGGATGTCCACATGGTTTGGATGAAAGTTTTTACCAATTTAAAAGAAGACGCTAAACACATTGCTGACACTAAAGATATTGCACACCAAAGAGAGCGATTTATCAATTTGTCAAAAAATATGTACGAATTAATCAAAGTTTCGAAAACAGAAAACCCAATCTACTATCAGTTTTGTCCAATGGCAAATAAAGGAAAAGGTGCGAACTGGTTGAGTAAAGAAAATGCAGTTAAAAATCCGTATTACGGTGCGATGATGCTGACTTGTGGTAAAACGGTAGAAACAATAAAATAAAAGGAGCAAAGTCCATTTATGAAATTTGGACTTTGTTTTTTATAAAACAACAGATAATTATAATGAATATCAGGACAAAACTAATCGCCTTTGCGTTATTGATTTTTAGTGTAACTTCATTTGCACAAATAAAAATTGGAGACACAATTCCTTCAATTGAACTGCAAAATAGTAAAAATGTAAAAGTTAATATCAACGAATTTAAAGGTAAGTACGTGCTAATAGACTTTTGGGCTTCATGGTGCGGACCATGCAGAGTAGGCAATAAAAAGTTAGTGCAAATGCATGGGGATTTAGACTCCAGTAAAATTGAAATTATTGGAATTTCAATAGATACTGATTCTACTAAATGGCGTAAAGCTATTGAAAAAGATAAGATATCTTTTTTGCAATTAATCGACCCAAAAGGTTTTGATGCAAAAGCAGCACTTATTTTTGGAGTAGAGGAATTGCCTTCAAAATTTCTTTTTGATAGCAAAGGAATATTAATAAAGAAAAATCCAACAGATCAAGAAATAATTAATTTAATAAAGAAATAAAATGAAAATAGTAAATATAAAATACAGCTTTTTAATAGTTTTAATGGTCATGCTTTCTACGGTAAGTAATGCACAAATTGCAAAAGCAGAGATTATAGCAACCGGACTAACGTGCTCTATGTGTTCAAATGCAATTAACAAGCAATTAAAATCAATGCCAGAAGTGAAGAATGTGGAAATAGACTTAAATTCTAACACCTTCATTGTTTCGTTAGCAGATAATAATTCGTTATCTCCTTCGATCTTCAAAGAAAAAGTGGAAAAAGCAGGATTCTTCATCGGTTCTTTAATTGTTACAGTTGATTCTGAAACTCTAAAGAAAAACTCTTATGTTGTTGTGGATGGTAAAGAAAGCAAGAATAAAGAAGTTCAAGTACAGATTTTGGATAAAGGATATGTAACCGATAAAGAATTTAAAAAACTATCTAAATCCTACAAGAACAGCACAACTTACGCCATGAACAATGAAATGGATTTTCATATTAAAATTGTAAAATAATGAAGAAATTTCTAGTAGTAGTTATCGTTTTCATTTTTCAAAAAGGGACGAGTCAGGAATTATTCCTTGTTACAGATCCAGCAAGTAATGTTCCTGCAAACTCTTTAGGTGTAAATGTGCTGCAATCCTTTTTCAAAAAAGAGAGTGGTTCAGCATATAATTATCATTTAATGCCTGAAGTAAGTTACGGAATCAATAAGAATTTAATGTTGAGAGTGTCAGCGTTTGCGAGCAATGTTGATAACAATTTTGTAGCAGAAGGTGGAGGAGTTTATGCAAAGTACCGCTTTTATTCTGAGGATGATATCAATAGTCATTTTCGAATGGCGGCATTTGCTCGGTACAGCTTTAACAATTCAACTGTAAATCAAGAACAAATTGAGATTATGGGTAACAACACCGGTTTTGAAACTGGTATTGTTGCTACAAAATTGATTAAAAAACTTGCAATAAGTTCATCTCTAAGTTTTGAAAAAGCATTTGACAATACTTCAAATCATATTTTTCCTGATAATTTTGGAAGCACTGCGACTAACTACACCTTGTCTTTTGGTAAATTAATGTATCCAAAAAAATATACTAGTTTAAAGCAAACGAATATTAACCTAATGTTAGAATTTGTTGGTCAAACTATCAATGAAAATGGAAAATCGTATTTAGATGCAGTTCCAGTTGTTCAATTTATTTTTAATAGTCAAGCACGTTTGGATTTAGGATACAGAAAAGAATTAATCAATTCGATGACGCGATCTTCCTCCGAGGGATTTTATTTTAATTTATATTATACTTTTTTCAATTTGACAAAGTAAATATCTTTATAAAACCACTTTGCTCATTAAAGATCGAGAAGTAAAAAAAATAGCAGCTGATATAATCACTGCTCCAAAATAATAATTGAACAAATAAATTTAATGATTAAAAAAGTAGAAAATGAAAAATAATACAATAATCACTATTGTTTTTGTACTTTTTATTTCGAATATACTTTTAGCCCAAAGAGTAGTCCATTATGATCTTTATGTAAAAGATACATTGGTCAATTTTTCGGGAAAAGAGAAAAGGGCCATTGCTGTAAATGGTCAGATTCCAATGCCAACTTTAACCTTTACTGAGGGCGACATTGCTGAAATTGTAGTCCATAATCAACTGAAAGAAAGCACTTCTTTGCATTGGCACGGTTTATATTTACCCAATAAAGAAGATGGGGTTCCGCACTTAACTCAAATGCCTATTGAACCTGGCGAAACTTTTACGTATCGTTTCCCTATTATTCAAAATGGTACGCACTGGTACCACAGTCATAGCGGAATGCAAGAACAAATTGGGATGTATGGTTCGTTAATTTTAAAGAAAAAATCCGACGATAAAACGTTTAGAAAAGGAATTGATGACTTGCCTCAAGTCCCCGTAATTTTAAGCGAATGGACCGATTTAAATCCAAAAAATGTACATCGATTATTGCATAATGCTTCTGACTGGTTTGCCATTAAAAAAGGAACCACTCAAAGTTATACAGAAGCGATACAAGCAGGACATTTTAAAACCAAATTAACCAACGAATGGAAACGTATGCTAGCCATGGATGTGAGTGATGTGTACTATGACAAATTCTTAATCAACGGAAAATATGAAAGTCAGTTGTCCCAATTTAAAGCCGGAGATAAGGTACGATTACGAATTTCGAATGGTGGTGCTTCATCCTATTTTTGGTTAAACTATGCTGGCGGAAAAATGACGGTAGTTGCTAACGACGGTAATGATGTAGAACCTGTTGAAGTAGATCGATTGATTATTGGAGTTTCAGAAACCTACGATGTTGTCGTTACTATTCCTGCTGAAAATACTTCTTATGAGTTTTTAGCAACTCCAGAAGACAGAACTAAATCAACTTCAATTTATATTGGTAAAGGAATCAAACAATTAGTCAGTCCAATGCCAAAATTGAAATATTTTGAAGGTATGAAGATGATGAATGGCATGATGAACATGAATGGTTCAATGAACGACATGGGAATGGATATGTCATTACAAAAAATGGATATGAATATAGTTATGTATCCTGAATCCGTTCCAAATTCTTCCAAAGGAGAGGAACAAGAAAGTGGAATGAAAATGGACCATTCAAAACACAGTATGAGTTCTATGAATGCCGATATTGTAACGCTGAATTATTCAATGTTAAAATCGCCCACTAAAACTACGCTAGACAAGAGCGCTCCCGTGCGCGAAATTAGATTTGAATTAACGGGAAACATGAACCGTTATGTTTGGAGTATGGACAACAAAGTATTATCTGAAGTGGATAAAATTTTAATTAAAAAAGGAGAAATAGTTCGCATCACATTATACAATAATTCTATGATGCGTCATCCTATGCACCTACACGGACATGACTTTAGAGTTTTAAACGGCCAAGGCGAATACTCTCCTTTGAAAAATGTATTAGACATTATGCCAATGGAAACGGATGTAATCGAATTTGCTGCAAATGCAGATGGTGATTGGTTCTTTCATTGTCATATATTGTACCACATGATGTCTGGAATGAATCGGGTATTTAGTTATGAAAATTCAGAACCGAATCCTTATTTACCGAACAAAGCTGCAGCTTATAAAAAATTGCAAGCCGAAAGTAATGAAACTCATTTTATGACTCAAAATGATTTTGCGACCAATGGTAATGATGGAATGGCAATGGTGCAGAATGCACGTTGGAGTTTTGGCACAGAATGGCGTTTAGGATATAACAGTATGCACGGCTATGAAGTAGAAACTCACATGGGCAGATACATTGGCAAAAATCAATGGTTTATGCCATTTGTTGGATTTGATTATCGCTATAGAAAAATGGGAAAGGACCAACAAGAAACTAATTTATTCAACCAGTCTAACACTAAGGATAACCGAAGTCTAGTAAGTATAGGGTTTGATTATACATTACCAATGTTAGTCATTTTTCAAGCAGAAGTGTATCATAATGGCGATGTCCGTTTCCAATTAATGCGCGAAGACATTCCAGTTTCAAAAAGATTACGAGCAGGTTTTATGGTAAATACCGACAAGGAATATATGGCAGATTTACGCTATATCATAAACAAAAACATGGGTATTAGGACTCATTACGATAGCGATATGGGTTTTGGAGTGGGTTTATTAGTTAATTACTAATATGATACCGGCGTGACTATAAAAAAAATACATAGTTGTTGCTGAAAACAGAACTTCTTTTAACCCTTTTTTAATACTTGTTTTTCAAAGTTTGAAGTTTATAAAGGTTATTTTTGTACTATAATTATTAAAAAAACACGCTATGGAAATTGTAATCATTGGAGGGGGATTTGCAGGAATAAATCTTGCTAAGGAACTTTTAAACCAAAAAGGGATTCATGTTACTTTAGTTGATAAAAACAATTATAATTTCTTTCCACCACTTATATATCAGGTTGCTACAGCCTTTTTGGAGCCATCCAGTATCAGTTATCCGTTTCGAAAATTTTTTGCAGGTAAAAAGAACTTGCAATTTCGCTTAGGAGAATTGATTAAAGTAGTTCCATCAGAAAATAAAATTATTCTTAACAATGGCGAATTAAGCTATGATCATTTGGTTTTTGCTACTGGTGCTGAAACGAGTTATTTTGGCATGGAAAACGTAAAGAAAAATGCCATTCCGATGAAAACGCTCAATGATGCTATTGAGATGCGTAATACCATCTTAAAAAATCTAGAAAAAGCGGCCATTTGTAAAGATATTAGGAAAAGAAGAAAATTACTTACTATTGTTGTAGCAGGAGGAGGGCCAACAGGAGTTGAAGTTTCAGGTATGTTTGCCGAAATGAGAAAAAGTATATTTCTTAAAGAATATCCTGAGCTAGCGACTTCTGCAAGTAATATTTATTTAGTTGACGGCTCAAATGCTCTATTAACACCCATGAGCAAAGAATCTCAGGAGGACACTTATAAAGCCTTAACAGATTTAGGAGTAGTAGTGAAATTAAACACTATGGTAGTTGATTATGTTGACGATACGGTTCATTTTTCAAACGGTGAAACCATTCAAACAAAAAATTTGATTTGGGCAGCAGGAGTATCTGCAAAAGCGTTTGAAGGAATTCCTGAAGAAAGTTACGGTCGTGGAAAAAGAATGGCTACTGACGCCTTTAATAAGGTAAATGGAACTCAAAATATATATGCGATAGGAGATACTTGTATCCAACTCACCGATGAAGGTTTTCCTAATGGACATCCGCAAGTGGCACAAGTCGCTATTCAACAAGGGATTAATTTAGCGCAAAACTTTAAATTATTAAAAGATAATAAACAAATGCGTCCGTTTAAATATCATGACAAAGGTTCCATGGCAATCATCGGAAAAAATAAAGCAGTCGTTGATCTTCCAAAACCTAAAATGCACTTCAAAGGCTTTTTTGCATGGATGATTTGGTTGTTTATACACCTTATTTCATTGATCGCTTATCGCAACCGAGTAAAGACTTTTTACAACTGGATGATAGCGTATTTTTCAAAAGATCAATCATTAAGAATGATTATACGACCTGATAAAAATTAAATCTTCTTAGATTATATTTTAAAACCATTCCTAAATTATAAAATTTAGGAATGGTTTTTTTTTATTTTTTACGCTAAAATGGATGTGGTATTTTATTTGGCTATTAAACTGCTTATTATTATAATATCCTTCTTTACTTGAAGCGATGCACGAAAATAAAAGAAGTAATTAAATTTGTAGTATTAATGAGCGATTGCAATTTCTTCATCAGTTGAATTAGTAATCGTTCTTTTTATATTCCTTCTACCAAATATTAAAATTATCATAGCTAAAATCGTTGTAATAGTCATTATTATTACCATTGGTACAACAGAATTATCTACAAAAATACCCACTGCAAAGGATACAAAAGCACCCAAACCTAATTGGATAGCACCCATTAAAGCGGAGGCACTTCCTGCGTTTCGAGCGAAAGGAGCAAGGGTAAGCCCAGCGGTATTAGGATTTGAAATTCCCAGACAGGCAAGGAATAAAAATAGCATTATAATAGTTCCGTATAAGCCTAAAAGATCATTAATGGAAAGAATTAGGAATAAAATTACGACAAAAGTTTGAGAAATTAAAGCTCCAAAAATCATTTGTTCGCTCTTAAATTTTCGTAACAACAATGAATTTACCTGGCTGGCACTAATAAAACTCAATGACATAAAAGCAAAAATCCAACCGTACGTTTTAGCATCGACTTTAAAAATATCCATAAATACGATAGGTGAGGCCGCAACATAAGTAAATAATCCAGAAAAAGCTATTGCTCCGGCAAACGCATAAGTGTAAAACTGAGGCTCTTTGATGATCTTTATGAAATTAGTAATAATCGGTCTAGGTTTTAATGAAATGGAAGTATCAGGTAAATAGGTATTTGGCAACACAATTTGTGATGCAATAAGAATAACAATTCCCATACACATCAATATAAAAAAGACAGTGTGCCAACCGTAATCAGCTGTTATATAACCACCAATTGTAGGCGCTAACATTGGCGAAAGTCCAACAACAAGCATCAACATCGAAAATACTTTAGGAATATCTTTTACTGGAAATAAATCACGCACCATAGATACTGATGCTACTGTCGCTGCACAACTTCCAACAGCTTGCACAAATCGTAAACCGATAAACGTATCAATATCGGTAACGAAAACACAACCCAATGAGGCTAATATGTAAACAATTAATCCTATAAATAGCGGTCTTTTTCTTCCAAAACGATCTAATAAAGGTCCGTATAATAGTTGTCCTGCAGAAATTCCAATAAAGTAACTAGACAAAGTCATAGAAACATTTGCAACTGAAGTATTTAAATCTTTAGCTATTCCTGCAAAACCAGGCAAATACATGTCGATTGAAAATGGTCCCAGTGCAGTTAACCAACCTAAAATTAATATTAATTTGATGTATTTTTTCTTTGTAATTGCAGTATTTGTGTTCAAAACGGGTATTTTTAATTATTTGCAAAGGTAGATGAAATAATCTAGGGAGGAAAACCTAATCCTCTGAAAGGAAAATGTAAAATATTAAAGTTCTCTTAATTTTTGATCAACAAGACGATATCAAAATTATTTGAAGCTATGGAATTAATGTCTAAAAACATTACTTTTCTGATCAATAATACTACGATATAAATGAACTATAATTTATATTATGTAAAATAGAATTTATCTAAATCTAAATTCACACCTATTTTTAGCAAAACAAAAAAAGCATCACCTGTCGGTAATGCTTTAAACAAAAAATCTATCTAACACTAAATCACTAACTCTATTTCACTTTCAATGGAATATTCCATTTCTCCCAAATCAGAACTACTTTATTTTTATCAATGCTATAAACTAATTTTTCACTTGATGACTTCGCAGTTTCTGGTTTTACTTTAACTCGTAACTGATCTTCTTTCTCATTGTATTTTCCAGAACCCCATTGCTTGGCTATTTTATTAAAAATTACTGTGCATTCTTTTTCATTTGGAATAACAAAAAACGAATATTTCCCAGCTGGTAATTTAGAACCTTCAATCATCAAATCCTTATCTGTTTCAAAGGTTGTTGCTTCGTTTGCACCAGCACGCCAAACTTGATTAAATGGAACCAATGCTCCCCAAATTTGTCTCGCTTTAACTGACGGACTTCCGTATTTAACTGTAATTGTTGCACCATTAATGTTCCCAGTAGCAACTTCAGCACTGCTCGCTGGTTTGCCTTGCGCGCTAACAAAATTTACAATAAATAACGCAATAAGCGAAAACTGCATTTTTCTAATTAACTTCATGATTTAAAATGTTTTAGTTTATTTAATAAAAGTAATCTAAGTTCTTTTTAAACAAAAAAAATCATATTTTTTTTATGAAAAAATTATGCATTGTATAATAAATTTGTTTTGCTTCACGAATGATTGTGTTATAATTTTAAATTTAGTTATTTTTACAAAAACATACATATTTATCCGGTGTACTATGAATACTATTGCTGAACATATTGCTGATTTTTTAAAGGAATATCCACCATTCAATCACTTGACTTTTAAGGAATTATCTGAAATCGCATCTAATATTCGTGTTGTAAATCTGGAGAAACATAAATTCTTATTCCAAGTAAACGAGAATCTGCATGATAGTTTTTACGTTGTTGCTTCTGGTGTTATGAATCTATCTATTATTTCAGATGCAGAAGAGACGTTGCTAAACAAATGTGCTGCCGGAGATATCTTTGGGTTGCGTCCTTTTTTCGCAAAGAATAATTATATGATGACTGCTAAGGCGAGAGAGGAAAGTATTGTTTATGCTATACCTATTGCTACATTCCGACCTTTTGTTGCTAATAATGCTGACGTTTTAAATTATTTATTAGAAAGTTTTGCCGTTAATACTCGAAATCCTAAAGACAAAGAGAATCTCATTGGCAAACTGATATCTGATAATGTTTATTATTCTGGACAGAAATCAGAAATGCAATATTTTCAATCGTTGTCTTATAATACTTCGCCACTTAAGACTAGCAGTAGCGCAATTGTTCAAGATGTTGCGCAAATAATGACTGAAGCGCTGAAAAATAGTATTGTAGTATGTAATAATAATTTTCCTATAGGTATTATAACTGATACTGATATGCGCTCTAAAATTGCTACTGGTCGTTATCCGATAACAATTTCAGTAGATAAAATTATGTCTTCACCTGTTATCACTGTAATGGAAAATGTATCTTTAGCTGAAGCGCAGTTGCTGATGCTTAAACATAATGTGACTCATTTATGTGTGACTGTTGATGGAACTGATAAATCTAATTTAAAAGGAATTATCAGTGAGCATGATATGATTATTGCTCAAGCTAATAATCCAGGTGTTTTAATAAAAGAAATTAAACGTTGCCAATCACCTAAAGAACTAAAGCAAATTCGGGAACGCTTAACCGATTTGATTCAGACTTCAATTACTAAAAATATTCCTATTTCTCATATTTTTAATATTGCTAGTGAAATTAATTTGGCCATTATAAAACGATCAGTCGAATTATCAATTTTAGATTTAGGCTCACCTCCTGCCCGTTTTGCTTGGTTGAGTATTGGTAGTCAAGGTCGGAAAGAACAGCTTTTGTTAACCGATCAAGATAGTATTTTAATTTTTGAAGATGTATCTGCAGAAAAATATCGGGACGTAAAAGATTACTTCTTAAAGTTAGGAAAAAGGACAACGACAACGCTCGAAAAGATTGGTTATGAGTTGTGTCCTAATGGTCACATGGGAAGTAGTATTATTTGGTGTAAATCACTGACTGATTGGATAAAACAGTACGATAATTGGATGAATACTCCAGGTGAAAACAGTAGTGATTTAAGCAGTATTTTCTTTGACTATGAGATTGCTTTTGGTGAACAAAAGATTGAGGACACCATTGGAGATGTTATTTTTAAAAATGCAAAAAACAATACTTTGTTCTTTGATTATTTAGGAAATGATGCGCTGAGAAAAAATTCCCCATTAAGTTTTTTCAAAAATTTTAATGTTGAAGATGAAGGTCCTAATAAGAATAAATTTGATATAAAAACGCGTGCCTTAATGCCACTAATTGATGGCGCACGTCTTTTTGCTCTATATTTTGAAATTCGAGGAATAAATAACACCTATCAGCGATTTAGACAATTTGCTATTACAGATTCTAAACATTCTGAAATATATCTTAATTGTGCAGAAGCATTCCTGACACTATCGAAATTCAGAACATTAGAAGGTTTAAAGAATGATAATTCAGGTCAATTTATAAATTTAGAAGAATTATCTAAGATTGATCGTGAAAAACTGAAAAATGCATTAGCTCCTATGAGAGAATTAGAAGAATTAATAAAGAGTAAATTTCAACTTACACATTTTTCATAATTATGTTAGACTGGCTAAAAAATATTAATAAAGAGTATCCAGAATTTTGGAAAAGTTACATTTCTAAATTTGATGAAAAATCATCTCGTTTTGTAGTTTTATCTACCGAAACATCGGGATTAAGCCCTACGAAAGACGTAATTCTATCAATAGGGGCTTTTGCTGTAGTTAATGATAGCATTCTAATCGGAGATAGCTTCGAAACAACCTTATTACAGTATAAATTTTTTCATGACAATGGCCTTTTGAATGAATTTATGGTAGAGAGCAAAATGAAGAAATTAGCAGAACCAGAGGCGATGCAATCCTTAATTGAATTTATAGGTAACTCGGTTATAGTGGGGCACCACATTGATTTTGATGTTGAAATAATCAATCAAGCGTTAGAGCGAATGGAATGTGGACGTCTGAAAAATGAGGCTTTAGATATTGATGTTATGCATCGAAAATTACTAGATATTAACGATAAACAATTTTCACTAGATGAGCTTTCTAAAATCTATAATGTACCTCTTAGTGACCGAAATTCAGCCGCTGAAGATGCTTATAAAACCGCTTTATTATTTTTAAAATTAAAATCGAGATTGGGATTAAAATAGATTTAATTTAAGGTTGCATAGTTGGGTTGAATAATGTAATTCCTTCCCAAAAACGGCCGTGATGCGTTATAGAGACTGGATGTGAAACTAAAGTAGATTCTTCAATTATAGAAGGTATACCATTTATTTTGCTGATTTTAGTTTCTAAGGTGATAGTAGTAATCTGATGGAAATATTCTTTTTGACTAACCGCAATGGTATAAATACATTCTTGAGAAATTTTTGTAATAGTATAAAAACTGAATCCATTGCAGCAAACAGTTCCCATTGCCTCACTTTCCCAAACACATTCTAATTTCAATGGTATGTATGCCCGAATGTTCGTTTCCCGATTGTAGATTTTATAAGCTGCTTCTTTTCGTGTCCATAAATTCCATACCATCAACTCAGGATCAACGGCATTTTTAATGAGCAATTGCTCATTTTGAGTAAAAATTTTATCTAAAAACCCTTTACGTTGGCAGTTGTTTTCTTTTTTGGCCAAAGCCAAATCTACAATGTCATTTCCTATCATTAGGTAATCTTTATTTGAAAAGAGAACGAATTTTAAGAATGCTTCGAGTTAAAGCATTCTATCTTTCAGAAAGTGTAGATTCAATAATTTCGATGGCGGCTTTTACGTTTACCATTCGTTCCATTGAATCGTTATCGATGACAATATTGTATTTTTCTTCAATATCTAAAATGACATCCACAAGGTTTGCTGAATTTATTTTTAGATCATTTATGAAATCCGTATTTTCAGTAAGCGAATCAAATGCTGCTTGATTTTGAATGTAAGGCTTAACAATTGCTTTTAATTGCTCGATTATTTCTTCTTTTTGCATCGTAGTTCGCTGATTTTTCACTAAAGTAAAGTATTTATTTTTAAATTATGCAGTACCTCTTACTTTATTTATTTTTCAAATTTTTTAAAAATTAAGCAGCCATTTACATCACCAAAACCAAAACTAGCTTTCGCAACAATTTTTATATCTTTTTCTATTATTTTTCTTGGAATCTTTGCTTCGGCGATCGCGGCAGTAATTTCTGGATGAAGATCATTGCAATTGCTATTGGGAAAAATAAATCCATGATGCAATTGCAATACTGAAGCGACGCTTTCTATACTTCCAGCGCCAGACAAACAATGTCCTACCATTGATTTGAGCGAATTGATATAAGGGAAATCCGTACCATTTCGTCCTAATGCTTCCCTCCAATTCTGAACTTCTAAACTATCTTTGGCTGTGGCCGTCAAATGTCCGTTAATAGAATCTATTTCATTGGCATGAATTCCAGCATTTGCCACAGCATCCTTTATACATTTTTGTACTGCAATTGGATTTGGTGCCGTCATGGTTCCTAAACCTCTTTGTCCGCCTGAATTTATATTTCCTCCTAAAATTTCAGCGTAAATTCTCGCTCCACGAGCTAAAGCTGTGTCTAGATCTTCAATAAGCATCGCTCCTGCTCCACTCCCGGGAACAAATCCAGATGCAGAAGCACTCATTGGTCTCGAGCCTTGCTCTGGAGAATCATTATGTTTAAAAGTACAGACACGCATTGCATCAAATCCACCCCAAATATAAGGGCCGGAATCGCTTGTGCTTCCTGCTAAAACTCGTTTAGCTTGACCAGATTTAATCCGTTCATAAGCCATCAAAATACTTTCGGTACCTGTTGTACAAGCTGACGAATTAGTTGTAACTTGATTCCCTAAGCCTAGTTTACCGCCAAGATAAGCACTTACACCACTATTCATAGTTTGAGCCACAGCAGTACTTCCTAAGCGTCTAGTTTGAAAATCATCGATCTTATAAATACTTTCTCTAAATTTTTCAATACCCGAAGTTCCTGTTCCAAAAATTGTCCCGCTGTCCCAATCAGGTTCTTCATTGTTTTCAATTGGTAATCCCGCATCTTTCCAAGCATCCATTCCCGCTATAACACCATATAAAATACCGGTCGAATTGAAATTTCGAAGTTCTAACTCTGAGAAATAATTTAGTGATAATTCAGTAGAAATCTCTGGCTTTCCTGAAATCTGACATGAAAACTGAAGTCTTTCTAGTTCCGCATCGTGTTTAATTCCTGAAATACCATTTTTAATCGAATGTGTAAAGGCATCAAGCCCTATTCCATTGGGTGCTACAATTCCAAGTCCTGTTATTACTACTCTTCTATTCATTTATAAATTCAATTTTAATGAGAACTAAAATTTCAATGGTAATAGTAACGCAATGTCAATGTAGACAATCTATACTATCATTCCGGCAATTGTTCCTGAACAAACCACCTCTTCTTTTTCATTTTTCATGATAACTTTGCATTTTAATTTTCCAAATCTAAAATAAATTTTCTCTGAAATAACAGTTACTTTTTCTTTTGGATAAACTGCTTTTAAAAACTCCATATCTGTTGATGTTAAAGCTATTGAAGATTTGGTTCTAAAGTTATCATTCAATAAAAAAACACCCAAACAAACCAGTCCTATTTGTGCCATTGTCTCTGTTAAAATTACACCTGGCGTAATTGGATTATCTTTAAAATGTCCTTTGTAAAAATCTAAATTCTCGTCAAATGTATAAGTGCCTTCCACTCTGTTTTCATCAATATGAATGATTTCATCTACAAACAAAAATGGTTTTGAATACGGTAACCTAGATATAATTTCTTGAAACTTCATATTGTAAATAGTTTGTATAGCGCAGATGCGCAAATTTTAATTTTATATTAGATGTTTCATTAGAAGCTTTTGAAACCTTTAAAAAAAAATGTAAAGTTCAATTTAATTCAAAGCAATATTTCAAGAAGCTATTTCGCCCTTTAAACATTACAAGATCTACGATTCTTGTAGTTTAAATTAATATCAGGCATATGTTTCTGTTTTAAATTTTAAAAAAAATCAGCGCATCTGCGGTTAAACGTTCTAAAACTGCAACAACACTCTTTGTGCTGAGAATCCTGGTCCAAAACTGAGCATTAATCCTTTAGTACCCTTTTTCGGATTGTCATCCATAATTCGTTCTAAAACATATAAAACCGTTGCACTAGACATATTTCCGTACAAGCGCAGCACTTCTTTGGTATCATTTATATTTTTTCCCATATCTAAGAATAGTCCTTCTACGGTCTGGACAATTTTTTTACCTCCGGGATGAAAAATTAAGTGATCAATTTGGGTAATATCTAATTTATTCTTTTCTAAAAATGGATTAATAATGTCTGGAAAATGCGACGAAATAGTTTCAGGAACCTCAATGTCTAAAACCATTTGTAAACCGGAATTAGTCAATTTAAATCCCATCATATCAATATTATCGTAGAAATGGTACATCTCTTCTGCCACGATTTCTGGACCTTCATCGTCCTCATGAGACGAAAGTAAAACGCAAGCTGCTCCATCTCCAAAAATAGCTGCACTTACAATATTTGCCATAGAAAAATCATCTAATTGAAAGGTTGCAGTAGGGCTTTCGACAGCAATAACAGCAGCACGTTTCCCAGGATTAGCTTTTAAGAAGTTTTTAGCATATATAATTCCGGAGATTCCTGCCGCACAACCCATTTCTGTCACAGGAAGCCGAACAATATCCTTACGTAATTTCAATTTATTGATTAAATAAGCATCTAAAGAAGGAATCATGATTCCCGTACAACTCACAGTTATGATATAATCTAAATCTTCAGGATTCCAACTAGCTTTTACTAATGCTTTTTCTAGTACTTTTTCGCCCAAATCAATTACTTCACGGACATAAATATCATTTCTTTCCTCAAAAGAAGTTTTTGTAAAAACTTCGATTGGATCCATTATCGAATATCGCTTATCGACTAAAGCACCCTCGAAAATCTTTTTTACTTTCCTAATAAATCGATCGTCTTGTCCCACTAGCCATGAATCGAGAAAAGGAACTATCTCGTTGGTATTTCTGGAATATTGAGGTAGTTGTTTGGCTACCGTTTTGATTTTTACACTCATATTTTTGAAATTATCCATTGGTAGCGGAAAGCCCATTTCCATTGAATTTTATATTTATTAAAACGTAGTTTTTTAGAAAATGCTACTAATTCTTCTTTTTTAAATCCTCTCAGTATGGAGATTAACCCATCTTCTCGAGACATATCATTTAATTGAAAAACAAAGCACAATCCTTGAAATAAACGATAGGCAATCGCACTACGTTGCAAATCATTAATAACAACTCCTATGTTTGAATTTTTATAAAACACACCTAATAAGTGAATGATTTCATCGTCTTTAAAATGATGTAAAGTCAATGTGCACAGTACAATGTCGTATTTTAATTCTTGAAATGAGTCACTAAAGATATCTTGACAGATATATGAAATATTACTGTAGTTCTTAGATAATTTTTGCGCATGTGAAATAGTGAAATTATTCGCATCAATCCCTATTAACTTAAATTTGTAATTATTTTTTAATCCAAATTCAGCAAGATGTCGCAGCATATCTCCATTCCCACAACCAACATCAACTATTACGATTTCTCTGTCATTTCTAACTGCAGGTAATAAATCTTGCACACCTTGTAGCGTCAGTTTATTACCTCCTAAAAGCTGATTAATTTTGGCAATCTTATCTAATGCATCTCTTAATATTTCACCTTCCATGGCAAAATCGTCCATTATTTCAGGCTCATCCGTTCTATACTTGGTGTTTATCGCCATCTAGATTACTTTTCCATGCGTTTTTTTTATTATCAATGGTAATAGAAACGGAAATACAAGTAAAATTTTAAGTGTAAATTGAGCAGTCTTTTCTCTTTGTAAAAGCTTTCCCAAGAAACGACCTACTCTCAACCTACTTTTAAAATTTTTATTCCAATCGATTATATAATTATTTTCTAAGGTAGACCTATTTATTCTATTTTCAAGAAACTCTATCGAATTTCCTACAGCTAATTTAGCACTATGAATAGCCATTGCCATCCCATTTCCACAAAGTGGATGAATCAGTCCAGCGGTATCACCAATCATTAAAATATGATTTTCAACACTTTTCTTTTTTTCGAAAGAAACTTGACTGATGGTCAACGGTTTTTCAAATTGTATAGCTGCTTTTTCGAAAATTGCTTTCAAATTAGGATTTCTGTAAACAACATTTATTTTATAATCCTCAATCGATTTGTATTTTTTAAATGTGTCGTAATTAGCTAAGTAACATATATTTACTAAATTGTTTTCTATTTTTGAAACGCCACAATAACCACCTTCAAAATGATGTAAACCTACTTGATCCTCAGGGAATTCGAGCTCATAATGCGCTTTAATACCGAGCCAGTGTGATTGTTTTTGAATAAAAATACGCTTTAATTTGATGTCTAAATTTGACCTTTTGCCGAAAGCACCAATAGCAAGACGAGCTTGATACTGATTCAGATTTGTAGCTATCCAGAATTTTTCATTGTCATACTCAATATCCACAACAGTTTCTTGGATTATTTTACATCCTATTTTTATTGCGTGATTGTATAAATAGTGGTCTAATTCATACCTGCTAATTCCAAATCCTCCTAAAGGTAACGTAGTATTTAAAGTTTTGCCTGAAACTAAGGAAAAAGAAAGTTTACTAATATGCTTAGGATGCAATGATTCAATGTCCAGCCCAAGTGATTCTAAATAGGGTAAAACCTCATTGGATATGTACTCACCACATACTTTATGCTTTGGGAATTCATTTTTTTCGATAACTATAACGCTGTAATTATTCTTTCTAAAATGAATCGCCGCTGTAAGTCCCGCTAAGCCACCGCCAATAATTACTATAGCTTGATCTGTCATATCTTGTAAATTTAAGAATTTAGTCTAAGAATACTTCGGAACCGTGTTAAATTTTTAAATACTATTTTTTTTGTAATAAAAATTTAAAATACTAGTTTTGTTTAACCATGAATAACATCAAAAGTACGCTACTATTTATCCTCGGAATTTTACTGGTAGTTTACTACTGCGCTGGAATTTTTTATGATCCTGCTTTAGTGATTTACATTAAACCACTAATAATTCCGACGTTTTTAATTTATGCAATAGCTACTAATTACAAGAAACTTACTCTCAACTATTATCTATTCGTCGCGCTATTTTATTTAAATGAAGTATTAATTTTATTCTGGGAAAATTCATTAGAAATATTTTCGGTAGCATTGATAGCGTCTTTTTTTTGCTATCTGTCACTACTGAGTTTAGGATATAGTTCTATCAAAACTGTAAAAATATTTACTCAACCAGGGGGATTTACTTTATTTATATTTGCATTAAACTTTTTTTTCCTATCTGGAATTTTATATATTTTAATATCCGCTATAACTGAGGTTTACCTTGATGTTATATTAGTTTTCAATGCTATAGTTGCTGTATTCCTTGGCATTACTGCAGTTTTATATTTAGGTAAATTTGCGAATCAGAAAGCCTATTATTACTTTTTTGGAGTATTTGCGCTAATATTCAATGATGTCTTTGCCGCTATTGGAACATACTTTGTTGATAACGTTGTTTTGAACACTTTCGATAGAATATTACATTTTACTTCATTCTATTTAATTTATTTATTCGTGATTGCTGATAAAAAAAAAGGTTGAAAATCTTGTAACAGATTCTCAACCTTACTATTATAAATAAATTACTTTACTTTACACTTTGCCTTCTTTTATTTGTTCCACAATTTCAGGATTTAATAAAGTTGAAATATCTCCAAAATTAGAGTAGTCGCCTTCTGCAATTTTACGCAAAATTCGACGCATGATTTTTCCAGAACGTGTTTTTGGTAAACCAGACACAAACTGAATTTTATCTAATTTTGCAATAGGTCCAATATGATCAGAAATCATTTGATTAATTTCCTTAGTTAAGTTTTCTCTATCACGATACTCACCTGCTTCTTTCAGAATTACAAATCCGTATAAAGCATTTCCTTTGATATCATGCGGGAAGCCTACAATTGCACTTTCAGCAACTGCTGGATGCTCATTGATAGCATCCTCAATAGGCGCTGTTCCAAGGTTATGACCAGAAACGATTACCACATCATCAACACGACCCGTAATTCTGTAGTATCCTACTTCATCTCTCAAAGCGCCGTCCCCTGTAAAGTATTTACCTGGAAAAGCGGAGAAATAAGTATCTTTATAACGTTGATGATCTCCCCAAATCGTTCTAGCAATTCCTGGCCAAGGAAATTTAATACAAAGACTTCCTGTAACTTGATTGCCTTCTATCTCATTTCGTTTTTCATCCATTAGAACAGGTTGAACTCCCGGTAATGGTAAGGAAGCATAAGTAGGTTTTGTAGGAGTTACGAAAGCGATAGGTGAAATTAAGATACCTCCAGTTTCTGTTTGCCACCAAGTATCTACTAATGGACATCTTTTTCCTCCCACATGGTCATTATACCAGTGCCAAGCTTCTTCATTAATAGGCTCTCCAACAGAACCAATTACTTTGAGTGATTTAAGAGGATATTTTTGAACAAATTCTAAATTCTCTTTTGCCAAAGCACGAATGGCAGTTGGTGCTGTATAGAATTGCGTTATTTTATGTTTTTCTATTATTTCCCAAAAACGACTAAAATCTGGATAAGAAGGCACTCCTTCAAAAATCACTGTAGTCGCTCCATTTAATAACGGACCATATAGAATATAAGAATGCCCTGTGATCCAGCCGATATCAGCTGTACACCAAAAAATATCATTATCCTCGTAATTAAAGACATTTTTGAATGTGTATGCACTATAAACCATATAACCTGCGGTAGTATGTACCATTCCCTTTGGTTTTCCTGTAGAACCGGAAGTGTAAAGTATAAATAAAGGATCTTCGGCATCCATTATTTCAGCAACATTATTATCAGAAGCGGAATCTAAAAGAGGCTGTAACCATTGGTCGCGACCTTCTTTCATATTTATATCATTATTGATTCTTTTAACAACCAAAACATTCTCAACGCAAGAGCATTTTTCTAATGCTTCGTCAACAATTCCTTTTAAATCAATGGTTTTATTTCCTCTATAACCACCGTCAGATGTAATTACCATTTTGCACTCGCTATCAGTAATACGGCTTGCTACTGCTGATGCTGAAAATCCAGCAAAAACAACAGAGTGTATCGCACCAATTCGAGCACAAGCCAAAGTAGTAATGGCCAATTCAGGAATCATAGGTAAGTAAATACAAACACGATCTCCTTTCTTAATTCCTTGTTCACGCAGTACGTTTGCCATTTTACATACGCGCTCGTGTAATTCATTATAGGTTATATGTAATGCTTCTTCTGACGGATCATTAGGTTCGAAAATGATTGCAGTTTTATTCCCCTTTTTTGCTAAATGCCTGTCGATACAATTTTTAACAATATTTACTTTTGCTTCTGTAAACCATTTGATATCGGCTTCAGCCATATCAAATTCAACAACTTTATCCCATTGTTGATACCAAGTGAAATTTTCTTGTGCAATTTTTCCCCAGAATTTCCTAGGCTCACGAACTGATTTATTGTAGTGTTTAAAATATTGTTCTAAATTTTCAATGGTGTAGTAGCTCATGTTTTATTTTTTTATAAAAGTATTAAATATCCCTCTATTGTTAAAATTATTTATATTGTAATAATCATAATAAATTAAATGAAATCTAATAATAATTAATTTTTCCTTTGATTTATTGAACTTTTATTATTTTTAAAATATAGATTTAAAAAAAAGCGAGAAAGATTAAATCCCTCTCACTTTTGATATAACAATTTTTAAAACCAAGAAAATAGTAATCAAAAACTATTTTTTGAACAGCGCTACAAATTAAATAAGCTATACAAAAAACGGTAATTTCTAAATTTTTACCATTAGGGATTACTTCACTCAACTTTAACCTCATTCAAAGTTAAGTGAATGTAACAGCACTCCTATTCATCTTTTCTTATGTAATAATGCTTAACTAATTCAAAATTTTAAGAAATTAAATGATATAGTGCTAATCCCAACACATCCTCTTAGGTGTACTATCTATTTTTTATTTATCCAATTTTTTTCATAGCAGTCATAGATTCTCTTAACCATTCTCCAACTTCTTCAATTGGATGCTGACGAATACTTTTGTTCACTGCAATTAGTACCGCATTATCTACTCCATTTGAAGTTGAATACGGTTTTCCAATTACATTCGTCTCTACATTTTTCATGAATTCTGTCAATAACGGTTTGCATGCATGGTCAAATAAATAACAACCATATTCAGCCGTATCTGAAATTACACGGTTCATTTCGAATAATTTTTTTCTTGCTATAGTATTAGCAATCAAAGGCAATTCATGTAATGACTCATAATATGCTGATTCTTCAATGATACCTGCTTCAGTCATTGTTTCAAAAGCTAATTCAACTCCAGCTTTAACCATAGCAATCATTAAAACACCATTATCAAAATATTCTTGTTCTGAAATAGTAGTTGTTGTTGGAGCTGTTTTTTCGAAATTAGTTTCACCTGTTGCAGCTCTCCATTTTAATAAATTCACATCATCATTAGCCCAGTCAATCATCATTGTTCTAGAGAATTCTCCCGAAATGATATCATCTTGGTGTTTTTGGAACAATGGACGCATAATGTCTTTCAATTCCTCTGCCATTTCAAATGCTTTAATTTTTGCAGGATTAGAAAGACGATCCATCATATTTGTAATACCACCATGTTTCAACGCTTCAGTGATAGTTTCCCATCCATACTGAATCAATTTAGAAGCATAAGCTGGCTCGATTCCTTTTTCAACCATTTTGTCAAAACATAAGATAGAACCTGTTTGCAACAATCCACAAAGAATAGTTTGCTCTCCCATTAAATCTGATTTTACTTCAGCAACGAAAGATGATTTCAAAACACCTGCTTTATGTCCGCCAGTCGCTACAGCATACGCTTTAGCTTGGCCTAAACCTTCACGGTTTGGATCATTTTCAGGGTGTACGGCAATTAATGTTGGAACCCCAAACCCTCTTTTATATTCCTCTCTTACTTCAGATCCAGGGCATTTAGGTGCACACATGATAACCGTAATATCTTTACGAATTTGCATTCCTTCCTCTACAATATTAAAACCATGAGAATAAGCTAATGTAGATCCTTTTTTCATTAAAGGCATGATTGCAGTAACCACAGCAGTGTGCTGTTTATCAGGTGTTAAGTTGCAAACTAAATCTGCTGTTGGGATTAATTCTTCATATGTTCCCACTTTAAAACCATTATCAGAAGCATTTTTGAATGAAGGTCTTTTTTCTGCAATAGCATCAGCACGCAAAGCATAAGAAATATCTAAACCAGAATCTCTCATGTTCAATCCTTGGTTCAAACCTTGAGCTCCACAACCTACAATAACAATTTTTTTCCCTTCTAAAGCTTTAATTCCATCCACAAATTCTGATTGATCCATGAATTCGCAAACGCCTAATTGTTCTAATTGTAATCTAAGTGGTAATGAATTGAAATAATTTGCCATTTTTTATTTTTTAATGATTGTAAAATTTAATTTTTGAAATAACTCCTTCTAATATCTAGAAGCTACTTTTACTTTAATGTTTCTAATAAACTTGAAATTTCCATTTTTTGTTTGGAAACCGATATTCTTCCAGATCGCACAAATTGCATGATTCCAAAAGGTTTTAATTTTTCGTATAATTCTTCAATTTCATCACGTTGTCCCGATTTTGAAATCACAAAAAAGTCTCTTGCTACGGTTACAATTTCAGAATGACTTTCTTTAATTATATTTTGAATTTCTCTCTCATCAAATAATAAGTTAGATTCAATTTTAAACAAAGCATTTTCTAAGAAAATAGTTTCCTCGTCAATATGATAGAAAGCTTTGATGACTTCGATTTGCTTTTCTATTTGTCCTACTATATTTTGCACCCATTTTTCTGTTGTATTGACTACAATAATGAATCTAGAAACATTTTCTATCTCAGATTCGGATACATTTAAACTTAAAATATTGATATGACGTTTCAAGAATATCCCCGATATTCTGTTTAATAAGCCAACGTTGTTTTCTGAATAAACAGAAATGGTGAATGTTTTATTTTCCATAATATTAACTTAATCTGATATCAGAAACCGACGCTCCTGTTGGGATCATTGGGAATACATTATTTTCTTTCTCTACCATAACTTCTAAGAAATACGATTCTTTTGAAGCCATCATTTCAGCAACTGCCCCATCCAAATCTTCTCTTTTGGTTACTTTTTTCGCTTTGATATAGTAGCCTTCAGCAATCGCTATAAAGTTAGGATTAGTCATTTCAGTAGAAGCATATCGCTTGTCAAAAAATAATTGTTGCCACTGACGAACCATTCCTAAAAACTCATTGTTTAGTACTACAATTTTGACAGGAACTTTAGTTTGGAAAATAGTTCCTAGCTCTTGAATAGTCATTTGAAAACCTCCATCTCCAATTATAGCAACTACTTCGCGGTCTGGCATTCCCATTTTAGCTCCAATAGCAGCTGGTAAAGCAAATCCCATGGTTCCTAAACCACCAGAGGTAACATTACTTTTTGTAGTATTAAATTTGGCGTAACGACAAGCGAACATTTGGTGTTGTCCTACATCTGAAACCATTATCGCATCCCCTTTCGAGTGTTTGTTAATCATTTCAATAGTTTCTCCCATAGAAATTCCTTTCCCATTGGTTGGAGCTAACTCTTCATTGATCACTTGCGCTAATTCAGTTTCGTATTTTTCTTTGAATTCATTGTGCCACGATTCATGCTTTTTATTCTCAATTAAAGGTAGTAAAGCAGTCAAAGACTCTTTCAAATCTGCTAAAACTGCAACAGTTGTTTTCACATTCTTATCAATTTCCGCAGGATCAATTTCAAAATGAATTACTTTAGCTTGTTTCGCATAAGTTGCTAAATTACCCGTAACACGGTCATCAAAACGCATTCCAAGAGCAATAAGGACATCGCATTCATTAGTCAATACATTTGGACCGTAATTTCCATGCATTCCTACCATTCCCACATTTAATGGATGGTCAGTTGGCAATGCTGAAAGTCCAAGAATAGTCCAAGCAGCTGGAATTCCTGATTTTTCAACTAATGCTTTTAATTCGGCTTCTGCTTCGCTAAGGATAACTCCTTGACCAAATACGATAAAAGGTTTTTTAGCAGTATTAATCAACGCTGCCGCTTCCTTAACTTTATCTAGATGTAATGTTGGTTTTGGATTGTAACTTCTAATGCTGGTGCATTTTTCATAACTAAATTCGATTTCGTCAAATTGAGCATTTTTTGTAATATCAATCAATACCGGACCTGGACGACCGGATTTAGCAATATAAAAAGCTTTTGCCATAATTTCTGGAATCTCAGAAGCTTCCGTAATTTGGTAATTCCATTTTGTAACTGGAGTGGAAATCCCGATAATATCAGTTTCCTGAAAAGCATCAGAACCCAATAAATGTTTGCCTACTTGGCCCGTGATACAAACCATCGGAGTAGAATCTATTTGTGCATCAGCAATTCCAGTAACAAGATTAGTTGCACCTGGCCCTGATGTTGCAATGGCTACTCCTACTTTTCCAGTTGCTCTTGCAAAACCTTGCGCTGCGTGCGTTGCTCCTTGCTCGTGGCGTACTAAAACATGGTGTAATTGGTCTTGAAATTTATACAATTCATCATAAACAGGCATTATAGCACCACCTGGATAACCATAAACTATGTTAACATCTTCTTCTAGCAAGCATCTAATTACAGCCTCAGCACCAGATATTTTATTGTTTTTCATTTTTAATTTATATTTTCAATTAGTATTGAAATTGCTTTTTATTTATCAGTAACACATCCTTCTGAAGCACTAGAGACCGAACGCATATATTTAAGTAAAACTCCTTGTTTGATTGCGGATTCTGGTTGTTTCCAATTTGCTTTACGTTTTGCAAATTCTTCATCAGAAATTTTCATATTAATGGTGTTTTTTACAGCATCAATTGTAATTATATCGCCATTTTCAATCAGTGCAATTCCACCACCTTGATACGCTTCTGGAGTTACATGTCCTACAACAAAACCGTGGGAACCACCTGAAAAACGTCCGTCAGTGATCAAAGCGACTGTGCTTCCTAAACCAGCACCCATAATAGCAGAAGTTGGTTTCAACATTTCAGACATTCCTGGGCCACCTTTTGGACCACAGTAACGAATGATGACGACATTTCCTGGTTTTACTTCACCACCTTGAATTCCTTTAATTACATCTTTTTCGTTTTCATAAACTACTGCTGTACCTTCAAAAAACTCTCCTTCTTTACCGCTAATTTTAGCTACACAACCTTCTGAAGCAATGTTTCCGTATAGAATTTGGATATTTCCAGTTGCTTTTAGTGCTTTTTGAATTTCGAAAATAACTTCTTGACCATCATGTAAAGCAGGAATTGTTTCTAAATTTTCAGCGATAGTTTTACCTGTTACAGTCAAACATTCTCCATGCAACAGACCTTCTTTCAATAAATATTTCATTACTGCCGGAACACCACCTACATTGTGTAAATCTTCCATTAAATATTTTCCACTTGGTTTCAAGTCGGCTAATAATGGTGTTTTATCACTTATATCTTGGAAATCTTGTAATGTCAATTCAATTCCTACCGAATGGGCCATTGCAATTAAGTGCATTACGGCATTTGTCGAACCTCCTAAAACAGCTACCATTGTAATTGCATTTTCAAATGCTTTACGAGTCATAATGTCTCTAGGCTTAATATCTTTTTCTAGCAGTATTCTTATTGCTTTACCAGCATCAATACATTCTTGTTTTTTTTCTGGACTTAAAGCTGGGTTTGAAGAGCTATAAGGCAAACTCATTCCTAATGCTTCAATTGCTGATGACATCGTATTTGCCGTGTACATTCCACCACAAGCTCCAGCACCAGGGCAAGCATTTTGAATTACACCTTTGAAATCTTCAGGAGAAATTGTGTTACTAAATTTTTTACCTAATGCTTCAAAAGCAGAAACAATATTCAAATCCTCCCCTTTCCATTTTCCTGGATGAATAGAACCACCGTAAACCATAATCGATGGGCGGTTAACTCTTCCCATAGCCATAAGTGCTCCAGGCATATTTTTGTCGCAACCAGGAACAGCGATTAAGCCATCGTACCATTGCGCTCCCATAACAGTTTCAATAGAATCAGCAATTACATCACGAGAAACCAACGAAAAACGCATTCCATCATTCCCATTAGAAATTCCGTCGCTTACTCCAATAGTATTAAAAATTAAACCAACTAAATCTTCTTTCCAGACCCCCGTTTTAATATCCTTTGCTAAATCGTTTAAGTGCATGTTACAAGGATTACCATCATAACCCATACTAACGATTCCAACTTGTGCTTTTTTAAGATCTTCTTCAGTTAATCCAATACCATAAAACATAGCCTGCGACGCTGGTTGCGTTTCATCCTGTGTGATTGTCTTGCTGTATTTATTTAATTCCATTGTATTTATATTTGTCAATATTTTTGATTTATCCCTAAAAAAAAACCTCCCAAAATGATGGGAGGTTTTAAATATATTTCTAATTATATCTATACCATTTCCCCTGCATATGTGATTACCACAATGACACTAATAATTGGAGAAATAATAATTGAATTTTGCATTTTTATATTTTTTTACATTGACAAAAGTATGAATACTTGAAGCATTAAAAAAATAAAATCTCAATTATTAACACATTACCAATTAAAAAATGTGCTTTTTAACTATATTATGTTAAACAATAGTCGATTGACCAATGTAAACATTATCGCTTTTAAAATATAAGTCGTCCTTACTTAAAATAAAATTCGAGATAAAATCCCCTACTTCATTTGTTCCAAATTTCGAATACGGATTCAAATCAGCTGTGACTACATTTAATTCGATCGCTTTTGCAACAGCTTCATACACTTTTTCGGCTTCGAGATGAAGACTAAAATGCTCCAACAACATTGCTGCTGAAAGCACAGAAGCGATTGGGTTAGCAATGTTTTTTGTTTTTGCTTCAGAAAAAGAGCCATGAATAGGTTTAAAAAGAGCAGTAGAATTACCTAATGAAGCAGATGGCAATAAACCAATGGCGCCTGTAATCACACTAGCTTCATCCGATAAAATATCACCAAACAAATTCTCTGTCAAAATAACGTCAAACTGCTTTGGATTGATAATAATTTTCATAGCTGCATCATCAACAAACAAGAATTCAGTTTCTACTTCAGGATAGGAATCGCTAATTTCAGTAACAATTTTTCTCCATAACTTAGAAGTTTCTAAAATATTGGCTTTATCAACTAACGTGACTTTATTTCTTCTTTTTTGTGCTGTTTTGAAGGCTAAATGAGTAATTCGAATAATTTCATCCTCAGTGTACTCACATAAATCAGAGGCTACAGTTCCTTGTTCATTTATCTTTTTTTCAGTGAAATAAGATCCTCCTGAAATTTCTCTAAAAATTACAAAATCAGTATCCTCAATGATTTTTCTTTTTAAGGGAGACAAATCCAATAAATCCCTATATGGTTTTATAGGTCTAATATTTGCATATAATCCTAGTGCTTGCCTTAGTCTTAATAATCCGTCGATAGGACGCAATTTTGTATTGGAATTATGGTCGTATTTAATGTCACCAATTGCTCCCATTAAAACTGCATCTGTATTTAAACAAAGGTTCAGCGTTTGCTCTGGTAATGGATTTCCTGTTTTCTCTATAGCATAGGCTCCTATTAGAGCATCTTCAAATACAAACTCATGGTCGAAAACCACAGCAATTGCATATAATGCTTTTTTTGCCTGTAAAATTACTTCTGGACCAATTCCATCTCCTGAAAGTACCGCTATTTTTAAGTTCATAGGACTGTTTTTATTTTTAGAATGCTTACTTCAATTTGATTTGTGGATTAACATCTAATTAATTCACCTTGTATTTTGCATACTTCTATAATTTGATGAATATCATCATCAATAACCTCTTTTTTAATATCTGCAAACTTCAAAAATTCGATGTAAACAACATCTAATTGAACTTTTGAAAGCTCATAACCTACTTTTTTTGCTCTATAAGCTAATGCAGCTCTACCACTTCTAGCAGTAAGAACTATTGAAGACTCATTGACCCCAACATCTAAAGGATCCATGATTTCATAAGTCGCTCTATTTTTTATCACACCGTCTTGATGAATTCCTGAACTGTGTGCAAATGCATTAGCACCAACAATAGCTTTATTAGGCTGAACGATCATTCCCATGCTTTCAGAAACTAAACGGCTCATTTCGTTTAACTGTTTTGAATCGATATCAGTGTATAAATTCAAATAGGGATGCTGCTTAAAAATCATCACTACTTCTTCAAGTGCTGTATTTCCTGCTCTCTCTCCTATTCCATTGATAGTACACTCAATTTGTCTAGCACCGTTTACTGCTCCTGAAATCGAATTTGCAGTTGCCATTCCTAAATCATTGTGACAGTGGCAAGAAAGAATCACGTTTTCAATTCCCTTTACGTTTTCGCGTAGGTATTTAATTTTTGCACCGTATTCTTCTGGTAAACAATATCCTGTTGTGTCAGGAATATTAAGTACAGTAGCGCCTGATTTAATTACTTCTTCACAGACTCGCGCTAGGAAATCATTGTCAGTTCTACCGGCATCTTCAGCATAAAATTCTACATCTTCAACATACGATTTAGCGTGTGCAACAGCGTATTTAGCTCTTGCAATTACATCTTCTCTTGTTGTGTTTAATTTATGTACAATATGTGATTCTGAAGTTCCTATTCCGGTATGAATACGAGGATGTTTAGCATGTTTTAAAGCTTGTGCAGCAACGTCAATATCATTTTTTACTGCTCTTGTCAAGCCGCAAACCGTTGCGTTTTTTACAATTTTACTGATTTCTGTAACAGATAAAAAATCGCCTGGGCTAGAAACAGGGAAACCAGCTTCGATGATATCAACACCCATATCGTCTAATCTATTCGCTATCACGAGTTTTTGATTGGTATCTAACTTACAGCCTGGGACTTGTTCTCCATCTCTCAAAGTAGTATCAAAAATTTGGACTTTCTCTCTATTCATTTTCATTTATTTAATGTAATTTCACAACTTAGTAACAAAGTTAGATTTCAACACTTTAATTATAAAACTCATTTTAACCAAATATACTGCTCATAAAGCAATTAATAAACACTTAATAAGCTTATTTACAGTACATTGCACTTCAGTATTTTACAATGGCTAACCATCAAAAAGATTTTCTATTTGTTCTAATAAAATCACTTTCAAAGTCTGAAAAAAGACAATTTAAGATTTTTGCAAGCAGACTTGAAACTAGTTCAAACACAAAATTTATTGAATTATTCAATATTTTAGATAAGTCAGAAGCATATGATGAAAAACTCATTTTGAAGAGTGGAATTATCAAGAAAGTCCAATTGTCGAATCTGAAATCCTATCTGTATAAACAAATTTTAGTCAGCATTAGATTAAATATTCCAAGTCAAAATACCCGTTATCAAATACGTGAACAAATCGATTTTGCCACTATTTTGTATAATAAAGGTTTGTATAAGCAAAGCTTAAAAATTTTAGATAAAACCAAAATTATCGCATTAGAAAATGACGAAAAATTAATGGCATACGAAATTGTAGAGTTTGAAAAACTAATTGAATCACAATATATCACCCGAAGTATACAAGGTCGTGCAGATGAATTAGTTATTCAGGCAAAAGAATTAAATTATCAAAATACAATTTCCAGCAAATTATCTAATTTATCGTTACAACTTTATGGAATCATGCTAAAAACTGGTTATGTAAAAAGCGATGAGGAATATAAATATATTGACAATTATTTCAACAAGCACATTGCTAAATTTGATGAAAAAAAATTCGGTTTTAGGGAAAAATATTGGTTTTATAATGCTAATCTTTGGCACAGTTTTTTAGTTCAGGATTTTTTAGCCAGTTATAAGTATGCGTATAAGTGGGTTACACTTTTTTACAATAATCCTACAATGATCTATCTAAATCCTGTATTCTTTTTGAAAGGAAATCATTATTTATTGGAGTCGTTGTTCATGCTTAAATATAAATCAAAATTTAAGAAATATTTGATGTTGTTAGAAGAAACTACCAGCGATCCTAGATTTCCTGTCAATGATAATATCGCTTCGTTATCATTTTTATATCTGTATAACAACAAACTAAATTATCATATTTTAGAAGGAACTTTTAACGAAAGTGAATACCTAATTCCAGAAATTTTAGACAAATTAAAGCTACATAGCGAGCACTTAGACGAGCATCACGAAATGCTATTCTTTTATAAGATAGCAAGTATTTATTTTGGAATTGAAAAATATGTAGAATGTATATTTTACTTAGAGAAAATCATAAATAACAAAAATCTTTCGATGCGCGAAGATTTGATGTGTTTTGCTCGATTATTGAGTTTAATAGCGCATTATGAACTTGGGAATGATTACTATTTAGAAAATCAACTTAAAAACACCTACAAGTTCTTGCTTAAAATGAATGATTTGCATGAGGTTCAAAAAGAGATTATACGATTCATGAAAAATCTTAATTCTATTTATCCCAGTGACATTAAAAAAGAATTCATAAAAATGCGACAACGTTTTATCGAATTAGAAAATAACACTTACGAGAAAAGAGCGTTTTTATATCTGGACATCATTTCTTGGCTTGAAAGCAAAATTGAAAATAGAAAAATAAGTGATATTATCAAGGCAAAAGCTAAATTAGGTAATAGATAAAAAAAATAGCAGTTCGTAGCTTCTATTTTTTTATGCTTCCTTTCTACCTCTGATAATATCATCGAAGGCTGCACATTTTACATACTCTTGATTTCCAGCGATAATCATCGGCAAATACACGAATTCTACTTCTGATAAATCCTCTTTTAAGTAAAATGTCATATCGTCTAAATGAAAAAACCATTCGGTATCAAATTGTATTTTATTGATCGTTGCGTCTTTAATTAGTAGTTTCTCTTTTAAAGGTTTCATAATTTTTTATTAATGTTTCAAAATTAAAGTATCGTCGTCATGTTGCCAAAATATTATTCTATTTTTATACTATAATCAAATTATTTATGATTTGAATCATGATAAAAATACCAAATAAATATTTCACACAAAATTAGATACTTTAACAACTACTCTAAAACTTAAAACTATGAACGGATTTTTCAAAACATTACTAGCAGGCTATGGCGCCAAGAAATTAGGCGGAGGATGCTTCGGAACAATTATAGTATTTATTATTATATACTGGATATTAGGTTATTTTTAGAATGTGAATTAAAAATAAACCAAATAATAATTTCTCTATTAATACTTCAAAAGCTCTTTAAGATCATTTTCGAATCTGCCTTTAGGTAGGTACTGATCTTCTAGAGCTTTTGTAAATGGAATTGGACTATCTAAACTAGCGACACGTTTGACGGGAGCATCTAAATATTGAAAACAATTTTCCATAATCATTGCTGATATATCACTGGCTAAACCGCCAAACATACTGTCTTCTTGATATATAATTACTCTTGCAGTTTTCTTTACTGAAGCAAAAATGGCTTCAGTATCTAAAGGTTGCAAAGTTCGTAAATCTAATAAATCAGCAGAAATACCTGGATTTTTTGATAGGGTATCTAATGCCCAATGAACTGCTGCACCAAATGAAATAATAGTCACCTGATTTCCTTCTTTTAATAAAGCTGCTTTTCCTAAAGGAATTGTGTAATAGTCTGTTGGAACTTCTTGTTGAACACTTCTGTATAATTGTTTGTGTTCAAAAAATAAAACCGGATTCGGATCATTAATCGAAGTATTCAATAAGCCTTTAGCGTCATAAGGAAATGCTGGATAAACTACTTTTAAGCCTGGTGTTTTAGTAAACCAAGCTTCGTTTGTTTGTGAGTGGAAAGGCCCTGCTTGAGTGCCGCCGCCGCAAGGCATTCGAACAACAACATCAGCTTTTTCAAGCCAGCGATAATGCGATTTCGCTAATAAATTTACTATTGGGTTAAAACCACTCGAAACAAAATCAGCAAACTGCATTTCAACAATTGCTTTATATCCATTTATAGATAATCCCATTCCTGCAGACACGACTGCACTCTCACAAATTGGCGTATTACGCACACGCTCTTTGCCAAATTTTTCTACAAAACCCTCCGTGATTTTGAACGCACCACCGTAATCCGCAATATCCTGACCCATTATAACCGACTCTGGGTGGCGTTCCATCGATTCGCGTAAACTATTAGAAATTGCATCTATGAAGCGAATATTTTCTTTTTTTTCTGAATGCTTAAATTCCTCATGTTGATAGGGTTTATAGACATCATCTAATTCTCCACTATAATTAGCTTCAATTTTTGGTTCAGCATTGGCAATAGCCAAACCTTCATCTATTTCTTTCTTAATCTCTGTTTTTAAATCTAGGTCAAAGGCTTCAGAAAGAATTCCACTTTCCATTAAAAATTTTCTAAAATTATCAACGGGATCTTTAATCGCCCAAATATCCATTAATTCCTGTGGAACGTATTTTGTACCACTCGCCTCTTCATGCCCGCGCATTCTGAAAGTTTTAAATTCTAGTAAAACAGGACGAGGTCTTTCGATCATCGATGCTTTTAATTCAGATAAAAGATTAAAAACTTCAAGAATATTATTGCCATCAACAATGTGACTTTCCATGCCGTAACCTACGCCTTTGTCAGCAAGATTTTCGCAACGATATTGCTCATTTGTTGGTGTCGATAAACCATAACCATTATTTTCTATAATAAACATCACCGGCAATTCCCAAACCGAAGCAATGTTTAACGCCTCGTGAAAATCTCCCTCGCTGGTAGCGCCTTCACCAGTAAAAACAGCTGTTATTTTACCGTTTTTCTTTAATTTATTAGCTAATGCAATTCCGTCAGCAACTCCTAATTGAGGTCCTAAATGCGAAATCATTCCGATAATTTTATATTGTTGGGTGCCAAAGTGAAAACTGCGATCTCTACCTTTGGTGAAACCATTTGCTTTTCCTTGCCACTGCGAAAAAAGGCGGTATAAAGGAATATTTCTTCCTGTAAAAACACCTAAATTCCTATGCATTGGTAAAATGTATTCATCAGCTTCTAAAACTGCTGTGACTCCAACAGAAATTGCTTCTTGACCTATTCCTGAAAACCATTTTGAGACCTTTCCCTGACGAATCAGAATTAACATTTTTTCTTCTATCAGCCTAGGCTTTAATAGTTTTTTATACAAATCTAGTAATTGGTTATCAGTAAGATTTTTTCTGTCGAAGGTCATTTTCTAATTTTTTGGTATAGTTCAAAGATAAAAAAATATAACAGTTTTACTATAAATTGTTATATTTTTTTATTTTAATGGTTGTATTATAAATTTGGAATTAAAATTATTCTTTATCTTTGTGTTTACAAGATTTATGTCTTGTTATTTATAAAATAAAAAAATATGCAAAACATTCCTAGTGTTGACTTGCGTGATTTCCTTTCGGACGACCCGAAACGTAAACAAAAATTTGTAAATGAAATCGGAAGTGCTTTTGAAGATATTGGCTTCGTAGCGCTAAAAGGGCATTTTTTAAACGACCAACTGGTTGATGAATTGTATGGCGAAATTAGAAATTTTTTCTCTTTACCGTTAGAAACAAAACACAGTTATGAAATTCCTGGAATTGGCGGACAAAGAGGTTATGTTTCTTTTGGAACTGAACATGCTAAAGGCCGTATAGAAGGGGATTTAAAGGAGTTTTGGCATTTTGGACAGTATGTATCAGAAGATTCAAAATATGCCGCTGAATATCCTGAAAATGTTGAAGTGAAAGAATTACCTCGTTTTAATGTGGTAGGAAAAGAAGCTTACCAAATGTTAGAAAAAACTGGTGTTTATGTGTTGAGAGCCTTGGCACTACATCTAGGTTTAGATGAATTTTATTTTGATAATTATGCTAAAGAGGGAAATTCAATACTAAGGCCTATTCACTATCCTCCTATTACATCGGAACCTGCAAATGCGATTCGTGCTGCAGCGCATGGAGATATCAATTTGATTACTTTATTGATGGGAGCGCAAGGAAAAGGATTGCAAGTACAAACTCATGACGGCGAGTGGATTGACGCTATTGCGGAGCCAGACGAATTAGTTATCAATGTTGGTGATATGCTATCTCGCCACACAAATAATAAATTGAAATCTACAATTCACCAAGTGGTAAATCCACCTCGAGAATTATGGGGAACTTCACGTTATTCCATTCCATTTTTTATGCACCCTGTTAGTGATATGAAATTAGATTGTTTAGATAATTGTATTGATGCAGAACATCCAAAACAATTTGAAGACATTACAGCAGGCGCTTATTTATATGAACGTTTAGTGGATTTAGGGTTAATTAAAAAATAAAATCCTACAACCCGCCGCGGCGGGGAATAATTATATAAATTCCAAATACCAAGAAAATGAGACTACTTATCAAGTCACAAAATATTGGAATTTGGAATTTATTTTTTGAAATTTTAATTTAAAACAAATGGACTTACAAGACCAATTAAAAAACCTTTTTCCTGATCACGAACCAGTTCCTGAAGAATTGATTGAAGCAGTTCCGCATGAATTATACGTTCAAAAAGAACCTATGATTTGTAAATTTGAAAAGAGAAAAGGAAAAGCTACAACCATAATAGAAGGTTATGAAGGTACTGATGAAGATTTCAAAATTCTAGCTAAAGAAATTAAAACTAAATTGAGTGTTGGTGGCACCTTCAAAGACGACTCCATAATCATACAAGGCGATTATCGTGATAAGATTATGACGATTTTAAAAGATAAAGGCTTCAAGGTAAAACGCGTTGGAGGCTAGAGAAATTGTTTAGTAATCAGTTGAGGAACTTGAAACCTAAAACATTTAAACAAAAAAAACAATGATAAAGTCATCAGAATTAATATTAAATCCAGATGGTAGTGTATACCATTTAAACTTGAAACCAGAAAATATAGCCCACGACATCATCTTTGTAGGTGATCAAAATCGGGTAGAAAAAATAACACAGTTTTTTGATAGCATAGAATTTTCGACTCAAAAAAGAGAATTTAAAACCCAAACGGGAATTTTCAAAGGCAAAAGAATTACAGTGATGTCAACTGGAATTGGTCCCGATAATATTGATATAGTAGTCAATGAATTAGATGCATTGGTCAACATCGATTTAGAAACTAAAAAACCAAAAGACAAATTAACCTCACTAAATATCATTAGAATTGGGACTTCGGGATCTCTGCAAGCGGATATTCCTGTAGATAGTTTTGTAATGTCAAAATTTGGCTTAGGATTGGATAACATGCTACGCTCCTATTTAATCGATGAAGTTTCTAACATCGATATGGAAGACGCTTTTGTAAATCACACGAATTGGGATCCTAAAAAAGGAAAACCTTACGTTATTTCTTGTTCTGCAAAGTTAGAAAAAATAATAGAAAGCGATAAAATGCATAAAGGAATCACAGCAACTGCAGGTGGTTTTTATGGTCCTCAAGGACGTGTTTTACGATTGCAAATTCAGGATGAAAATCTGAATTCTAAAATGGATAATTTTCAGTTTGAAGGCAACCGAATTACAAATCTCGAAATGGAAACTGGAGCAATATATGGACTTTCAGCACTTTTGGGACATAATGCACTTTCGTTAAATGCGATAATTGCTAATCGTGCTTCTGGAACATTTAGCGAAGACCCTTATAAAGCCGTAGATGCGTTAATCGCTTATACTTTAGATAAATTAGCCCAAGGTTAATATTTTTTTAGAGCTATTTCCTGCTCTTCACTGTATCTTTTGTACTCCTAAGTCAGAGTACAAAAGGATGCCGTTTCGATCAGGGCTAAAAACAGTTGCTTACACACTATTAATTTTATAAAAGATGAATCTAGTACTTGAAACTGACCGACTACTGCTTAGAGAAATGAAATTATCAGATGCAGAAAAATTATATGAGATGGACTGCAATCCTAATGTACATAAATACCTGTGGAATAAACCGATTAGTTCAATTGAAGAAGTAGATGAATATATTGAAATGGTTAGGGATCAGTATATTAAAAATAAAATTGGCAGATTTGTCGTTATCGAAAAAGAAAGCAATGAATTAATAGGTTGGGCTGGATTAAAATACAATACGGTAGAAGTTAATAATAAAATAAATTTTTATGATATTGGTTACCGATTAAATGAAAACTCTTGGGGCAAAGGATACGCCTCTGAAGTGGCATTTGCTTGGCTTGATTATGGCTTCAAAACGATGAATCTGAATACAATTATGGCCGCTGCACATGCTGAAAATGGTGCTTCCAATGCTATTCTGAAAAAAATTGGAATGAAATTTACCGAAGATTATTGGGAAGATGAAGTTTTATGGAATTGGTATGAATTAAAAAATAATGTGATAAAATGAAATCTATAAAAATAGCTGGAGTTCCAGAACACTTTAATCTTCCTTGGCATTTAGCGATCGAAAACGGAGATTTCGAAAAAGAAAATATTGATTTACAATGGACTGATGTTCCAGAGGGAACTGGTAAAATGTGCCAAATGCTTCGTGATGGTTCTACTGATATTGCTGTAATCTTGACGGAAGGAATCGTAAAAGATATCGTTGCTGGTAATCCAAGCAAAATTGTTCAAGTTTATGTTGAAAGTCCATTGGTATGGGGAATTCACGTGGCGGCGAAATCAGATTATAAAGAGCTGTCTGATTTAGAAAACAAAAAAGTAGCTATTTCTCGTTTGGGTTCAGGCTCTCAATTAATGGCGTATGTGAACGCAGATAATCAAAAGTGGAATACAGAAAATCTAGAATTTGAAATTATAAATACGATTGATGGAGCTGTTGAAGCGCTGACAAATGGAACTGCTGATTATTTTATGTGGGAACGTTTTATGACAAAACCTCTAGTTGACAAAGGTGTTTTCAGAAGAATCGCTGATTGCCCTACGCCTTGGCCTTGCTTTGTAATTGCTGTTCGAAATGAAATTTTAGAAAGTAATCCAACCATTATTGTAAAAATTCTTGAAATAATTAATCAAACTACTGAGGAATTTAAAGAAATTCCTAGTATTGATAAAACTTTAGCATCAAATTATCAACAAAAAATTAAGGATATTCAGGAATGGCTGTCATTGACACATTGGTCGCAAAAACCATTAAGTGAAAAAATGTTAAACAAAGTTCAAAATCAACTTTTAGAACTTAAAATTATAGATAAAAAAGGTACTTTTGAGCAAATTGTAGAAACCGTATAGAATACTGTTTCTATTGTTAATTATGATAAAAATCAAAAACATTACTTTTCAAGACATTAAACAAAAACTTCAGGTCAAAAAACCTTGGGATGATGTTATTATTTTTGTGTTGAATATTTTGATAGCAATACCTCTTTTTATCATATTACATCAAAATTTAATCAATCCTAACTGGTTTTTAAATTTAGATAGAGTCATCCTTTTTATTGTAATGGTCGTTGTCATTCAAATTATTCTCAGAATGTTACGAACCATTATTATTTTCTGTATCATACTCTATTTTATTGCGTTAATTTATGGGTCTACTATTGGAAATTACGGCTTTAATAGTGTTTTTGAAGATTACAACTCCATGATGTATAGTATGTCATACAATCCCTATCCGCAAGATATTATTATTGCTAAACTGCTACCCTTTCCTAATAAGTCTAAGATTATAAATGCGATAGAATATCAAAATCCTAAAGTTAGGAATTTTGCCATTATGGCTACTTCAAAATATTTCAAGGATGTAAAAGGTTATTCTGATTATAGAACTATAATTCAGTGCTTTGCGGTATTTAAAGAGATTAATAGTAGATGGAATTATGTGAGTGACCCAAAGGCTGGTGATTATATTGCTACGGCAACAGAATCATTACTTTATTTTTCAGGAGATTGCGATGATCATTCAATATTGATGGCTGCTACCGTAAGAGCAATTGGTGGTACTCCCCGACTGATACATACTAAAGGTCATATATATCCAGAAATTTTAATAGGCACCCAAGCTGATTTAGAAAAAGTAAACTTTTTAATTAAGAACATTTTATTTCCTAACGAAAGTAAGGATAAAAAACTTTTTTATCACGTTGACGAACGTGGCCAAATATGGATGAATTTAGATTATACTGCGCATTATCCAGGCGGACCATTCTTGTCAGAAGAAATTTTAGGTGCTTTGACAATAGATTAATTATCTTAAATAAATCAAAGTTTAATAGACTAATTTTCACTTGGATAAAAGTGAAAATGGTGTTAATGTCAGTTCGCCTTGCTCAAATTTTCTTATATTAACGCAACTTAAGATTCTTACTTAATTTAGTGAAATATGGGAAATTCAAAACTTAAAATTTTTATACCGCATTTTTATCTTGTTTGGTCAGATGATCTCTTAACTCAAAAAGAGTTTTTAACATTACAAAAATTTATTCTTTCTCAAGCTTGGTTATCCGTAGAGGAGCAAAAAGAGCTAATTTCTAAACTAGATACCAAATCGCCGCCTTCTCGAGCGCAACTAAATGACTGGAAGTCTCAAATCGAGACAGTTTTAAAAGAGAACAATTCGATAAAATCAATTTTTGAAATGTCGCTAGTGCTTTCTGGCAGTGATTCATTAATGAAAGATTTGCGTACTGATTTTATAAAACTTGAAAATGATCTAGGAATTTCAGGAGTAGAAATTATTGGTGATTTAAAAATAGCAGAGAATACACTCACCTCTAGTTATAAAGGTGTAACCACTTTCGAAATTGAAAAGTTGACCAAAATTCTGGACGGTGAACAAGCCCTGATTATTAATAAAGTAAAATCTATTATAAGCCGACCTGAATTTGCTTACGAAACATCGACTGACATCAATATTTACAGAAATAAGGTGTATAAATGGTGTAAAATATTGGCTAAAGAAAATTTAGGAAACATGGCTTATCCTAAAGAATATGGTGGTGGCGATAACATCGCTGCTTATTTTGCCATAATGGAAACGTTGAGTTATCATGATTTAAGCTTAGTGATTAAATTTGGTGTTCAATTTGGACTTTGGGGAATGAGCGTACATTCTCTTGGAACAGAAAAACATTATGCTAAATACTTGAAAGATATTGGTTCTTTAAAGCTTCCTGGATGTTTTGCTATGACGGAGACCAATCATGGTTCTAACGTAAAAGGATTAGAAACAACCGCTACTTACAATCATGAAGAGCAGACATTTACTATCCATACTCCACATCAAAAGGCACAGAAAGAATATATAGGTAATGCTGCTGTTCATGGCCAAATGGCGACCGTTTTTGCAAAGTTAATTATTGGTGGTATCGATTATGGTGTAAATGCATTTATAGTTCCTATTAGAGATAAAAATAGTCACATTTTGAAAGGAATTACTATAAATGATTGTGGCCGTAAAATGGGATTGAACGGAGTTGATAATGGTACAATTAATTTTGATCAAGTTGTTATTCCGAAAGAAAACATGCTGGATCGATTTGCTTCAGTAAATGAAAAAGGAGAATTTGAAAGCCCAATCCCAAGCGATAACCGACGATTTTTTACCATGCTCGGCACTTTAGTTGGAGGACGAATTGGTATTCCTCGATCTGCTTTGGCTGCAGCCAAATCTGGTTTGACAATAGCTATTAAATATAGCGATAAGCGACGCCAATTTGGACCAGAAGGTGGTTCAGAGGTTCCCATTTTAAATTACCGTATTCACCAACGGAGACTACTTCCAAAACTAGCTAAAACCTATGCAATTCATTTTGCTTTACAATATGTTACAAGCCGTTTTATGGCTAGAAGTGAATCGGAAATGCCTGAAATTGAAGCGCTCGCGGCAGGCATGAAAGCCTACTCTACATGGAATACAACTGCTGTTTTGCAAGAATGTAGAGAAGCCTGTGGTGGTAAAGCATACCTCTGGGAAAATCGTATCGATGCTTTAAAAAATGATACAGAAGTCTACACTACTTTTGAAGGTGACAATACCGTATTGATGCAATTAGTTGCTAAAAACCGCTTGTCAGAATTTAGAAAAGCTTTTGGTCAAATGGATGCCAAGGGAATGATTCAATATGTTTATGAAAATGCTAAAACAGTGATTTCCGAAAAGAATCCAATTGCAACAAGAAATACAGATGAAGCGCATCTTCAAGATGATAAATTCCACCTTAGTGCCTTTCAATACCGAGAAAAAACGACTTTGGCATCAGCTGCAAAGCGTTTGAAAAAATTAATTGATAGCGGATTAGCTCCTTACGATGCGTTTAATGTTGTTCAACACCAAATGATTGATGTAACGCAAGCTTATCTGGAACGAATTGTACTTGAACAGTTTCAAATTGCGATCGCAAGTATCAAAGACCCAAATAGTAAAACTGTAATGGTAAAATTATGTCAATTGTACGCACTATCACAAATTGAAATAAACAAAGGTTGGTACCTTGAAGATGGTTATATGGAAGCAGTAAAAACAAAAGCTATTCGCAAAATGGTTAATCAATTATGCTGGAATCTAAGACCAGAAGCAGTTTCATTAGTAGAAGCTTTTAATATTCCGGACAGTTGCTTGAGTGCGCCAATTGCTTTTTGAATTGCTTGCGAATTTTAATTGTCACCAGCCCGTAATTACAGTAGTTAGTTTATAACTATTTCACCTAAATTTGCACCATTGCATAAAAATTTCAAAGAGTATCTGAATTGAAAAAACTATGTGATTTTTTGATTGTCATCGAAATAGTGAATTTATCAGATTATTGTTTTAAAGAAATACGTTTAAATTTAGAAGAAAAAAGAATTGAAACAAATAGAAAAAGACTCTTTCAATTGGATTATTTGTCCTGAATGTCATGGGCAAGCCAAAAAAAGCAAAGGTTTAAGTAAGAAATTGCAGTTTCAATACCAGCTAGAATTAGCAGAATTTGAAAAAAATAAAGACGATTTAATTCCTCCTGCCATTCCTAAAGGCCACTTGTATTTATGTACCAATTGCTCAGGATCAGGGCTTATTCATTCTACCACTAATAAAATGGTTGATACTAGTAATTATCCAAATGTGGCTATTATTGGTGGTGGTATTGGCGGCGTTGCTTTGGCAGTAGCTTGTTTACATCGGGGAATACCTTTTTCACTTTATGAACGCGATACTAGTTTTGAAGCGCGTTCGCAGGGATATGGCCTCACCTTACAGCAAGCTAGTAAAGCATTGAAAGGACTCGGAATCCAAACTTTAAAGGAAGGTATAACTTCTACAAAACATCTGGTTCATACTACTTCTGGAAAGGTAATTGGAGAATGGGGTCTTAGAAAATGGATGAACCAAAACTCCAAAGAAAGTTCAAAAAACTCGAATATTCATATCGCCAGACAAGCTTTGCGACAAGCTCTATTAGAACAACTTGGAGGAAATAATGCTGTGCAATGGAATCATCAGCTAGTAGATTTAAATGAAAATCAGGATAAAACCTTCAATGTACGTTTTCAAGTGAATGGAAAAATAAAAATAGCTACTCATGATTTAGTAGTTGGAGCTGATGGTATTAGAAGTTCGGTGCGAAAAATGTTATTTGGCGACAATGATACTCCACTGGTTTACCTCGGTTGTATTGTTATTTTAGGTATTTGCCTCTTAAAAGATCTCGAAGGTCCTGACAATCCACTATTAGATTCAGCTACAGTATTTCAAACTGCTAATGGCAACGAGCGAATTTATGTCATGCCTTTTACTTCGGATTCAGTAATGTGGCAACTTAGTTTTCCAATGTCTGAAGAAGAAGCGAAAATCTTGAGTGAAAAAGGAACTTTTGCACTTAAAGCGGAAGCAATCAGAAGATGTCAATGGCACGAACCCGTTCCCCAGATTATCGGGGCTACCGCAGAAGTTCAAATTTCTGGATATCCAGTTTATGATCGTGAATTACTTACTACAGAACTATTATCTAAGGCTGGTCAAGTAACATTAATTGGTGATGCAGCTCATCCGATGAGCCCGTTTAAAGGTCAAGGTGCAAACCAAGCACTACTTGATGCCTTGGCATTGGCGAGAGCCATTTCTAAAGAATGTAAATCGAATCCAGATTGGAGAGAAATTGGATTAAGGCAAACAGTCCTAAAAGAATTTGAATCAGTTATGATCGACCGCAGTTCAATTAAAGTGAAAGATTCAGCGGCAGCAGCCCAGTTTCTTCATTCTGAAAGTGTATTATCAGAAATGGATGCACCAAGAGGAAGTTGTGTGGATAAAAGAGAATTGTAATGTATCGCAGAGTTACTAAATCTTGTTGTTAGGTGTCGGTTTTTGGAATTTATCTCTAAATCCCAACTTTTGCGATTGATCCTTTGTTTATCCCGGGAAGTAATAGCATTTTTAACAGCTCAACATATTATTATGGTAATTGGTTTATTATCGATTTTTCATTGTACTTTTGACTCAGATGGTTTAATGACAGAAGAGGTAGTTATTTTAGTTAACCAATAATATAAATTAAGATGTATTTTATTTTTGACCATATTTATAGTGCATGCTATATTGTTCAGAAAAAGATTTTTGGTCGATTTGCTCGTGAAATTTGGGGTTCTATAGTATTGCGTGCTACACTTAGTATAATAACTATTTTGATGATGGTATTGCTGTATCGTTTTACTAGCAACCTATTTCTTGTAATTATATTTCCTGTTTTGATGTGCTTTGGTCCACTAATTCATTATTACACAAAAAACAGAGATAAAGATCTCGATGTATTACTGATTAATTTTAAAAAATCACCTAGCTTTATTCAGTATTTATTTGTTGGTTATGTCTTGTTATTTTTTGTTGTATTGCCAATTGTTGCAATTATGCTAGTCACATTAAACATTAGCGGCTATTTGTAAATTGAAGCTTAGTTTTTGGAGTATTTGTAGATCCTTTAGTAGATTTCAATTATAAAGTATGCTATGTTCTTGATCTCGACAATCTCCAAAGTCTCGTCCTCTGGGTCTTTTGACAAGACATAAATTTTGATAATAAAAAAAACTCCTTAATTTCTTAAGGAGTTTCTTGGTGGGCGATGAGGGGTTCGAACCCCCGACCCCCTCGGTGTAAACGAGGTGCTCTGAACCAGCTGAGCTAATCGCCCTTTCGGGTTGCAATGTCTTGCGTTATTGCGAGTGCAAATATACAGCTAGAAATGGTATTTGCAAGCACTTTTGTAAAATAAATAAAAATTATTTTCATGTAATTACCTTTAATGCTCTTTAACAGTGTTTTAAATAAGGGATGAAACTCGATCATTTTTTTGTATTCACTTCTTATAGTCTTACATTTGCTCCACAAATAAGAAAAAATGGGAAGATTCAAAGAAAACGATTTACCAAAATCAAAAATTACAGCAAGTTCGCTCAATAAAGCAAAAATAATTTTCAAATATGCAGGCAATAATAGCTGGAAATTCTATGTTGGTCTTGTTTTTTTGCTACTGACCAGTGTAACTGCATTAGCTTTTCCTAAGTTCATGGGAATGTTAGTGGATTGCGTGAACAAAAAAGATAGCGAACTTGCGAACCAAATCGCACTTGGTCTTGGATTGGTCTTAATATTACAATCTATTTTCTCCTTCTTTAGATTGTCTTTGTTTGTCAATTTTACTGAGAATACGTTGGCAAATGTTCGATTAGCACTTTATACTAATTTAGTTAAATTACCAATGACTTTCTTCTCTCAAAAACGAGTTGGAGAACTGAATAGTAGAATCAGTAATGACATCACTCAAATTCAAGATACATTAACCACAACCATTGCCGAATTTCTGCGTCAATTTATATTGATAATCGGGAGTTTTATTATGTTGGCGAGTATAAATGTCAAATTGACTATTATGATGGTTTCTGTAGTGCCATTAGTAGGAGTTGCAGCTGTGTTTTTTGGTCGATTTATCAGAAAGTATTCTAAAAAAGTACAAGATCAGGTTGCTGAAAGTCAAGTTGTGGTTGAGGAGACAATGCAAGGCATCAGTATTGTAAAAGCTTTCGCCAATGAATGGTATGAGATAGCACGTTATAAAGATAGAATTAAAGAAGTAGTGAAAATTGCTATCAAAGGCGGTCAGCTTAGAGGCTATTTTGCATCCTTTATAATTATCTGTTTGTTTGGAACTATTGTAGCCGTAGTTTGGTATGGTGTTCAATTGAGTATAGGTGGCGAAATCACTGTTGGAGAATTATTCACCTTCATATTGTACTCTAGTTATGTAGGTGCTTCGTCTGGTGGTATAGCAGAATTGTATGCTCAAATGCAAAAAGCAATTGGTGCAACCGAACGTGTTTTTGAATTACTAGAAGAAACTCCTGAAGAAATTAAAGCTATAAAAAATGCTTCTTCATTGCAGAAAATAAAAGGGAATGTAAGTTTTAAGAATGTAGCTTTCAGCTATCCTTCTAGAAAAGAAATCAAAGTGCTTAAAAATGTAAATTTCACTGCTAGTTTTGGACAAAAAATTGCTATTGTAGGACCAAGTGGTGTGGGTAAATCAACTATTGCTTCGTTACTATTGCGTTTTTACGATATTGAAGCTGGAGAAATATTAATTGATGGGAAAAGTATTTACGATTTCGATTTAGAAAATCTACGTGGGAATATGAGTATTGTGCCGCAAGACGTTATTTTATTTGGTGGTACTATAAAAGAAAATATTGCTTACGGAAAACCAGATGCAACGGATGAAGAAATCCTCTTAGCAGCTCAACAAGCTAACGCATACAATTTTATTGAAAGTTTCCCTGAAAAATTTGAAACTGTTGTAGGCGAAAGAGGAATCAAATTATCAGGTGGACAAAGACAACGCATTGCAATTGCGCGCGCTTTGCTTAAAAACCCTAGTATTTTGATATTAGACGAAGCTACTTCTTCATTAGATAGTGAAAGCGAAAAATTAGTCCAAGAAGCTTTAGAAATTTTGATGCAAGGAAGAACCAGTATTATTATTGCGCACAGACTATCTACTATTCGCAGCGCTGATCAAATCCTAGTTTTGGATAATGGCGTGATTTCTGAACAAGGAACGCACCAGGAATTAATAGGATTAGAAAATGGAATTTATAAAAACTTAAGCAATTTACAGTTTAGCCATTCTTAAATCTCAGCACTAATTTGACAAAAAAAACTCCATTCAGCTTATCGAATGGAGTTTTTTATAGCTTAAAAAGACTGATAACTGATCACTATTTTCCTTTTCTTCTATTTCTCTCTGCTTTTATCATCGATAATTCACGACTTGTTTGTCCAGCAACTGAAGTGTTTTCTTCTGCACGACGAATCAAATACGGCATCACATCTTTTACAGGACCAAAAGGTAAATACTTCGCCACATTATAGCCATTAGCCGCTAAATTATAGCTAATATTATCGCTCATTCCGTAAAGTTGACCAAACCAGATTCTGTCATCATTGGTTTTAATTCCTTTTTCCTTCATGATATCCATAAGCTTATAAGTACTTAATTCATTATGAGTTCCTGCAAAAATAGACATCATATCTAAATGATCTGACATGTAGCGAACAGTTGTATCATAACTTTTATCAGTATCTTCTTTAGTATCACAAATTGGTGATGGATATCCTTTTTCTATAGCACGAGCTATTTCTTTTTCCATATAAGCACCGCGAACTAATTTCATACCTATATAAAAACCATCATTTTTAGCTTGTTCGTGTAATTTTTTTAAATAATCCAAACGATCCCAACGATACAGTTGTAGGGTGTTAAAAACGATAGCTTTTTCCTTGTTATATTTACGCATCATTTCGGTTACCAAATCATCAGCCGCATCTTGCATCCAACTTTCTTCACCATCAATTAATAAGGCAACATTTTTTTTGTGTGCTGCGCTACAAACGATATCAAAACGTGCCACTACTCTATTCCATTCCAATTGTTCATCTGAAGTCAAGATCTGCTTTTCTCCTAATTTTTCATATAATTCAAAACGCCCAAAACCAGTTGGTTTAAAAACGGCAAACGGGATTGCTAGTCGTTCTTTAGCAAATTCGATTGTTTTTAGCGTCATATCTAATGCCGCATCAAACTGATTTTCTTCTTCTTTTCCTTCAACAGAATAATCTAAAACAGACGAAACACCTTTAGTAAACATTTTATCAACGACAGAAAGACAGTCATCCTCATTCACTCCTCCACAAAAATGATCAAAAACAGTAGCGCGAATCAATCCTTCAACTGGAAGATTAGCTTTTAAAGCAAAATTTGTAACCGCAGTTCCTATTCGTACTAAAGGTTGATTATCAATCATTTTAAAAAGAAAATAAGCTCTATCCAGTTCGGTATCGCTTTTTAATGCAAATGCAACTTCAGTATTATTAAATATTTTTTCCATTATTTGTGATATTTTTGTACAAATATAAAGAGAGTTTTAAACATTATTCAGCAAAAATTACCTTATTTTGCCATTACAATAAATTAAAAGAAATGCAGTCAATCCAAGCCAATACTTACCCTATTCATTTTAACGAAAAAGCATACGAAGCACTAAACCTTCATGTAAAAGAAAGTAAATATTCGAATGTATTTATTATAGTAGATAGCAATACAAATGAGTTTTGTCTACCTCATTTTTTGCCGTTTTTAGAAACCGATTTATCTGTTGAAATAATTGAGTTTGAAAATGGAGAAATCAATAAAAACATTGAAACCTGTGTTCAAATCTGGAATGTATTAACAGAACTTGGTGCCGATAGAAAAAGTCTTGTTATTAATTTAGGTGGTGGAGTCGTTACTGATCTAGGCGGTTTTGTTGCTTCCACATTTAAGCGGGGTGTTGATTTTATACATATTCCTACTACTCTACTATCAATGGTTGATGCTTCTGTAGGTGGTAAAAACGGCGTTGATTTAGGAAACCTAAAAAACCAAATTGGCGTTATTAACACACCAATAATGGTACTTATAGACACTCAATACCTTGAAACAGTGCCTCAAAACGAAATGCGTTCCGGTCTAGCTGAAATGCTGAAGCACGGTTTGATATATGATAAGGACTATTGGGAACAATTTTCAGATTTAAAAGCTATAGATTTTGCTGATTTCGACCAGCTTATTTACCGCTCTGTAGAAATAAAGAATGAAATTGTAACACAAGATCCTACTGAAAAAAATATTCGTAAATCTTTGAATTTCGGACATACTCTAGGACACGCCATAGAAAGTTATTTTTTAGAAAATGATAATAAAACCACTTTACTTCATGGAGAAGCGATTGCAGTAGGAATGATTTTAGAGAGTTACATTTCATTTAAGAAGGATTTACTAAGTGAGCCAGAATATTTTCAAATAAAATCAAACCTAAAAGCAATCTACGAGGACATACTTTTTGAAGAAAATGATATTGATCCGATATTGGAGTTACTAATTCATGACAAAAAAAATGAATACGGCACGATACAGTTCGCATTGATAGAAGGTATCGGGAAAATAAAAATTAATCAATCCGTTGAAAATGAATTAATTCTTAATGCCTTCCAAGATTATAAATCTTAATTTTATTTTTATAAAAAGTACGCATTGTGTTTCTAATATTTTTTTACATTTGCACCAATGAAAAAATGTCAAAATAAGCCAATTTATAGTTCTAGTAAAACCAGCAATAACATGTCTTTCCTGAGGATGTTGAAGCGCTTTTATTCGATTAAAGGAAACTTCAGTTTTGATATTTTTCAATATTTGAAAGGCGATCACGAGAAACTTCAGATTATTTATGCCAATATTCGAGTTTGAATTTTAGATTTATTTATTTTAAAATATTCTAATCTATAAAATTTATAAAATCTAATGAATACAAAATATTCTGATCTAATCAATCAAACCTATTATTTCCCTCAAGAAGAGTTCAAGTTAAACAAAGATAATCTTCAGTTTCACAATATCGATTTGATGAAGCTGGTTGAAAAATATGGTACGCCCTTAAAGTTTACTTATTTACCTCAAATTTCCAATAACATTAACAAAGCCAAAAGCTGGTTTCGTAAGTCTATGGAAAAAAACAAGTACGAAGCTAAATACTATTACTGCTATTGTACTAAAAGTTCTCATTTTGAGTATATTATGAATGAGGCTTTTAAAAATAATATTCATATTGAAACCTCTTCTGCATTTGACATTAATATTGTTGAAAATTTGCTAGAGAATGGCAAAATCAACAAAAGTACTTATGTAATATGTAACGGTTTTAAAAGAGACCAATATGTAGAAAACATTGCTCGATTGATCAATAATGGTCACAAGAATACTATTCCTATTATTGATAACTACGAGGAATTAGATTTGCTACAAGCGGAAATCAAAGGGAAATTTAAAATTGGAATTCGAATTGCTGCTGAAGAGGAGCCTAAATTTGAGTTTTACACCTCAAGATTAGGAATTGGATATAAAAACATAGTTAGTTTTTACAAAAAACAAATTCAAGACAATAAAAATTTGGAACTTAAAATGTTACACTTTTTTATTAATACAGGAATCAATGATACCTCATATTACTGGAACGAATTAGTAAAATGTATTAAAGTATATGTTGCTTTAAAAAAGGAATGTCCATCATTAGACGGACTGAACATTGGTGGTGGTTTTCCTATCAAAAACTCACTTGCATTTGATTTTGATTACCAATACATGATTGATGAAATTATCAATCAGATTAAAATTGCTTGCGACGAAGCTGAAGTAGATGTTCCAAATATTTTTACGGAATTTGGATCTTTCACGGTTGGAGAAAGCGGTGGCGCAATTTATCAGATTTTGTATCAAAAACAACAAAATGATAGAGAGAAATGGAACATGATTGATTCCTCTTTTATCACTACTTTACCAGATACTTGGGCAATAAACAAACGTTTTATCATGCTAGCAGTGAATCGCTGGAATGATACTTACGAACGCGTTTTATTAGGTGGAATGACTTGTGATAGCGATGATTATTACAACTCAGAGCAAAACATGAACGCTATTTATTTACCTAAATACAACAAAGAAAAACCTTTATATATTGGTTTTTTCAATACGGGAGCATATCAAGAAACAATAGGCGGATACGGTGGATTGCATCACTGTTTGATTCCACAGCCCAAACATATTTTAATTGACAGAGATGAAAATGGTATTTTAGCTACCGAGGTTTTCTCAGAAACGCAAACTGCTGACGATGTTTTAAAAATATTAGGCTACGCAAAGAAATAAGAACAAACATTTTTTAATTACTTAACTATTCAATTTTATTTTATTAAATTTGAATAACTACTTTACAACTACATAATTACAAGATTTTAAATTAAATAAAAATGAGCAAAGGACCAATTAGTCAGTTTATTGAAAAGAATTATTTGCATTTTAATGCAGCTGCTTTAGTAGATGCTGCAAAAGGATATGAAGAGCATTTATTAGATAATGGTAAAATGATGATCACGCTTGGTGGTGCGATGAGTACTGCTGAACTTGGAAAATCATTAGCAGAGATGATACGCCAAGATAAAGTGCATATTATTTCATGTACTGGCGCTAATCTTGAAGAAGATATCATGAATTTAGTTGCTCACAATTCGTACAAGAGAATTCCAAATTATAGAGATTTAACACCTCAAGAAGAGAGAGATTTGTTAGACAACCACTTTAATCGTGTAACTGATACTTGTATTCCTGAAGAAGAAGCATTTAGAAGATTACAATCACATTTATTTGATATTTGGAACAAAGCTGATAAATCAGGAGAACGTTATTTCCCACATGAATTTATGTACCAAATGATTAATTCAGGAGTTTTAGAGCAGTATTACGAAATTGACGCTAAAGATTCTTGGATGGTTGCCGCAGCCGAAAAAAACCTACCAATTGTAGTTCCAGGATGGGAAGATAGTACAATGGGAAATATTTTCGCTTCTTATTGCATTAAAGGCGAATTCAAACCAACAACAACAAAAAGCGGAATTGAATACATGATGTGGTTAGCTGATTGGTATCCTAAAAACTGTAGCGGTAAAGGAATTGGTTTCTTCCAGATTGGTGGTGGAATCGCTGGTGATTTCCCTATTTGTGTTGTACCAATGTTAGATCAAGATTTAGAAGTTGAAAATGTTCCTTTTTGGAGTTATTTCTGTCAGATTTCAGACTCTACAACTAGTTATGGTTCGTATTCAGGTGCGGTTCCAAACGAAAAAATTACATGGGGTAAGTTAGACATCACAACTCCTAAGTTTATCATCGAGTCAGATGCTACGATTGTAGCACCTTTAATTTTCGCTTATTTATTAGATTTATAGCATTTATATGAAAAGAGTAATAGTTGATTACGCCAAACTTACAAACGAAATTTTAAATCTTTTGGTTGAAAAATTTCCCGACGGTTATGATGATTCTAATATCATTAGTTTTAGAAATGCTAAAAATGAACTGATTGAAGCAGTTGAAGTACGTACTGAAGACACTATTTATTTAGTAAAAGTAAGTACTAAGCTTTCTGATAGAATTGAAAACTATGATGAAGATGATGAACTGTTAATTGACGAAGTTATTGCACCAATTAAAGGTTTGGATTTAGATGATGACGACATTGATGATGATGCTATTGATAAGCCAGAATCTGGTGATGATGAAGATGACGAAGATTCAGATGAAAAAGATTTTGCAGACGAAGACGACGATCAAGACGATGAGGATTAATTTATCCAAATCTAAACTATAATGTTTAAAAGGAACTCTAATTGAGTTCCTTTTTTATTACTTTAGGTTTAAAATATACGCCATCATGACCACTCAAATTTTACACGACACTTTAAAGGAAAACTTTGGTTTTGAAAAATTCAGACCTAATCAAGAAGATATAATAAATTGCGTTCTTTCTGGTCAAGATACGTTAGCAATTATGCCTACCGGAGGAGGAAAATCAATATGTTTTCAATTACCTGCCTTACTTTTTACTGGAATTACAATCGTTATTTCACCACTAATAGCTTTGATGAAAGATCAAGTGGACAGCCTAAAAGCAAATGGAATCGAAGCTTGTTTTATAAACAGCAGTCAAACGGAAAATGAACGCCAATTTTTTATAGAAAGATTACAATCGAACTACATAAAATTAGTTTACATTGCTCCTGAAAGCTTATCTTTTTTAGACAATATTTTCAATAGTTTGACCGTAAGCTTGATAGCAATCGATGAAGCTCATTGTATTTCAGCTTGGGGACATGATTTCCGACCTGCCTATACAAACTTAGGTTATCTTAAAAATCGCTTCCCTTACACCCCAATCTTAGCTTTAACTGCCACCGCTGACAAGGCTACACGTAAGGATATTAGCGATCAATTGAACTTAATAAATCCTAAAACTTTTGTTGCTTCTTTTGATAGAAAAAATTTAAGTTTAGAAGTGCGTCCTGCTTTAGATCGAGTAAAACAAATTATAGATTTTATAAAAGAAAAACCAAACGAATCAGGAATTGTATATTGCTTAAGTAGAAAAACTACTGAAGAACTTGCTGAAAAACTACAAAAAGTAGGTGTTAACGCAAAAGCATACCATGCAGGTTTAGACAATAAAATTCGATCAAAAACCCAAGATGAATTTATAAATGATGATTGCCAAGTGGTTTGCGCTACAATTGCTTTTGGAATGGGAATTGATAAATCGAACGTGCGTTGGGTTATTCATTATAACTTACCCAAGAATATAGAAGGGTATTATCAGGAAATTGGTCGTGCGGGCCGTGACGGATTACCTTCTGAAACGGTTCTATTCGAAAGCTACGGCGATATGCTTCAGCTTCAAAAATTTGCTTCACGAGGTTTGAACGCCGAAGTACAATTGGCAAAATTAGAACGCATGAAACAATATACTGACGCATTAAGTTGCAGACGTAAAATATTACTTTCTTATTTTGGCGAACTCGTTACTGAGAATTGTGGGAATTGTGATGTGTGTAAAAATCCACCGCTATTTTTTGATGGAACTGTAATTGCGCAAATGGCGCTTTCGGCAATTATACGTTTAAAAGAAACGGAACCACTACCAGTAATTGTTGACTTTTTACGTGGCTCTAAAAATGCTTATATTTTTGAAAAGGAATATCAAAATCTAAAGACATATGGTGTTGGCGCTGATTTTTCTTGGTATGACTGGAATCAATATTTAATACAACTAATTAATTTAGGCTATTGCGAGATCGCTTTTCATCAGCAAAATAAAATTAGATTGACAGCTTTCGCCAAAAAAGTATTGTTTGAAGGGGAGAAAGTACAATTGACAACTGTTCAGAAAACCAACATCGATAAACTAGAAGTCAAAGAGAAAAAATCAAAATCAGTTGCTAATTCACTTTTTGAAACCTTACGAAAATTACGCTATGAAATTTCAAAAGAAGAAGAAGTTCCAGCTTATGTAATCTTTAGTGATGCAGCTTTACGCCAAATGGAAACCGAACGACCTATGAGCGATCAGGAGTTATTAGCCATTGACGGAGTTGGAAAAGCAAAGCTAGAAAAATATGGAGACGCATTCATTAAAGCTATTATCGATTTTCAGAAAACAAAACCAGTTAGAAAAAAGAAAGAAGGCAGTACTTATAAAGAAACATTAGAACTATACCAAAGTGGATTATCTGTTGAAGCAATTGCCGAAAAAAGAAATTTAGGATTAAGCACAATAATGTCACACTTAGCTAAATTATATCTTGACGGATTTTCTATTGATTTAAAGCCGTTTGTGACTAATGAAGAAGTGCGATTAATAGCTGATGCCAAAACAAAATTGGAATCACCAGTAGCTTTAAAACCCTATTTTGATCATTTTGAAGAACAAATGGACTATGGGAAAATCAGATTAGCATTAGCCATTCTTGAAAAAGAAAGTATTACAACTTAAAATGATACAATCCTTTCCTCCTTTTATAAATACTACAACTGAAATTTTGATTTTAGGAACGATGCCCGGAATAGCTTCTCTGGAAAAGCAGGAATATTATGCGCATCCTAGAAATCATTTTTGGAAAATAATCTACACTCTTTTCAATAATTTACCAGTTTTAGAAGTTTTTGAACAAAAGATAGCGTTTCTCCAAAACAATAAAATAGGATTATGGGATGTCTTAGAAAATTGCGAAAGAAAAGGAAGCCTGGATGCACATATCAAAAATCATAAAGAAAATGATTTTGAAATGCTGTTTGAAAAATTTTCAGGAATAACTAAAATTGTTTTCAACGGTAAAGAAAGTCATAAATACTTTTTCAAAAAATTTGGGCAAATAAAAGGCATCACGTATTATGTGATGCCTTCTACAAGTCCTGCCAATACAATGTGTTTTGAAAAAAAGTTAAAAATCTGGTCTACAATGTTAGATTAGACTACAAATAGCGTTCTTCAAAAATATTTTGATGGTGTTTTTGATGGCCAATCATTATAAAACCAATAGCACGAACTGAAATACCAGCATTAGAGGCTATTCCTGTTCGCTGCAATTGCTCTTCTGAAAAGCTTTTGAAAAGAAATATATTCGAATGTCTCACTGCCGACAATTCTGTCAATAAATCTTGCAAGCCTCTTTTGTTAGCTTCTGTATTATTCGAATATTCATTTTCATCAAATCCCGGCAATGGTGTTTGATCATTTCGAGAAATTCGTAGTGCACGATAAGCAAAAATGCGCTCCGTATCAATTACGTGTTGAATAATTTCTTTAATTGTCCACTTATCTTCTGCGTAACGATAGTCAAATTTATCCATTGGAATATTTTGAACAAAACGAATAAACTCGTGCAAAGAAATCTCTAACTCTTCTATTAAAGTAACATCGCCCAAAACACTTATGTAAGGGAAAAAATATTCTGCATATTCCTTAACTGGCAATTGTGATGCTTTCATTCTATTATAATTTAAGCTGAGTTTCTACTTGCATTTGTATTCCCAAAAAGAGAACGAGTAACGATTTTTTCGTACACTTTTATAAGTTCTTCGTTTACTACACTTTCTTTATTCAATTCATTAATTCTCAACAATGCATACTGTTGTATTGTAATCAATGGCAATACAATACGTTCCCTAATGTCAATAGAAGCTTTACCATCAGGATAGTTTTCCATCAAGGTTTTATGCCCTGCAATTTTCAAAAGCAATCGTTTTGTTTCTAAGAATTCGTCATAAATAATTTGCCAGAATTCTCCAAATTCAGGATCTTTTTGCATGTAAGCCGTCAATGGGAAAAATGATTTTGCCAAGGACATCATACTATTTTCTAGTAAGGTTTTAAAGAACAATGAATCGTTATACAAATCCTGAACTTTCTCCCACTGATTGGTATCTTCATAATGTTTTAAAGCAGTTCCAAGTCCGAAGAAACCAGGGACATTTTGCTTCAACTGACTCCATGAACCTACAAAAGGAATAGCTCTTAAATCAGCAAAATCTAAACTTTCAGATTTACTTCTTTTAGATGGGCGACTTCCAATATTTGTTTTAGCATAATACTTCAACGTACTCATTTGTTCTAAATATGGAATGAATTTAGGATGATTTTTGAAACTTAAATACTTTTGATATCCAAAATCAGCTAATTGATCTAGTATATTTTTTTCATCTATAGATAATTCGTTTTGTCCTTTATTAAAAACTTGATTGGTTACACCAGCACTTAATAAGTTTTCAAGATTATAACGACAAGAATCTAAAGTACCAAAATTAGAACTGATTGTTTGTCCTTGAACTGTAATTTGAATTTCATTATTTTCGATATTTGGACCTAAAGAAGCATAGAATTTATGCGTTTTTCCACCACCGCGAGCTGGCGGACCCCCACGACCATCAAAGAAAATTGCTTTTATGCCATATTTTCTAGAGATTTCAGTAAGCATCTCTTTAGCTTTATAGATACTCCAGTTTGCCATTAAATAGCCACCATCTTTAGTTCCATCAGAGAAGCCTAGCATTATCGTTTGCTTATTATTTCTATGGACTAAATGCTTTGAGTAAGCTGGATTCAGATATAATTTTTCCATGATAGTATGCGCGTTTTGCAAATCATCAACCGATTCAAAGAGCGGAATAATATCAACATTTGGTTCATCCCAATTACTTAATTTAAATAAAGCAAAAGTCTCCATTACGTTGAGTGCACTTTCATTATTGCTAATAATATAACGATTTGCACCAAATTCACCATTTTTATCTTGTATCGTTTTAATCGCTTGAATGGACTCAATTGTAGAACGAGTCATTTCATCATCAAATACATTTGGATTAAGATCGCCACTGATAGTTGATAATACTTTGAATTTTTCGTCCTCAGTTAAATCAAAATAATTTTTTGGAAAAACAGAAGAATCGGAACTAGAATAAAAACTAACGACATCATTAAAAACTGCATCGTGTATTCTACTATTCTGACGAATATCCAACGTAGCAAAATGGAACCCAAATAAATTCACTTTTATCAGCAGCGCATCTAATTCATCTAGATATAATGATTGGTGCTGATTAATAATTATTTGCTTTATTTTATTAAGTTGCGATTTAAACTCTTCTAAAGTAATGAAAATTTCTCCTTTCGAATAAAAAACAGACCTGTAAAGTTTAAGTTCAATTTCCGTAACCAAAGTGTCTACTCCAGAAAAAGTTAGCTTTCTTTTTAAAGCTCTGATTTCTGTATAATAACATTTCAAAATAGAAGTTCGTAAACGTTCTGCTACTTTAAATGTGATATCAGTTGTTACAAATGGATTTCCATCTCGATCACCACCTGGCCAAAAACCAAGCTGAATTATTTGGTTTTTTATAGAATCCCCTTTGAAAATGTTTTTCTCTAAATAATGAACCATTTCTCCAGATGCCTTATAGAAAACATTTTCTAAAAACCAAATTAGGCTTACCGCTTCATCAAAAGGATTTGGTTTTTCATGCTTAATAAATGGAGTTTTACCCAACTGAGCTAGCAATTGCTTGATATCCAATAAATCATTTTTACGGATTGCATTTGTTAAATCATTAATAATCCCAAGCACTGCGCCAGGATAAAACTGTGTAGGATGTGCAGTTAATACAGTCCTTACATGAAACTCTTCTAAAAAATCAATTAGTTCTTCTTGCTTATTTTTTGCATCTGATTTCTCCTTCATGTCACGAAGCGAACCTCTTCCTTCCATGTTGTTTATGATAGGAAATGCAGCGTCTTCAACCGCATCAAACAAAACGATTTGACGCTCAATGTATTGAATAAAGCGAAACATGATATCAATTTTATCATCCTCAGATGCATTTTGTAAATAACGTGTGGCAAAAAAATCTACTATTTCTTTAGGTGTTTCTTGCTTTTTGAAACCTGTATCACATATCTCTGAAAACAAAGGCAATAAAGCGCCAGTATTATCAATAGAATCAAATGGAAGCGTGATAAATACACTATTATAAATGTTGTATTTAGAGAGGACGTCTTGGTTGAAACGTTCAATTTTAGGCAGCGTGTACATAATATATGTTGTAGTTGGTTTAGTTAATAGTTTTTGTCATAAAAAAAACCCCAAGGACAAACTTGAGGTTATATTTATAATATCGCATTCAAGATCATTACATATTTTTGAAAATAGTATGCATCAAACGCTTCTTGTCATTTATACTTTCCTCAAGAGAAATCATAGTCTCAGTTCTGTAAACTCCTTCTATATCATCAATCATGAAAATAACATCTTTTGCATGCTTTGTATCTTTAGCTCTAATTTTGCAAAAGATATTAAACTTACCAGTAGTTACTGACGCTACAGTTACATAAGGAATTTCGTTGATACGTTCCAAAACAAACTTAGTTTGAGAGGTGTTGTTTAGAAAAACTCCAACATACGCAATGAAAGAATATCCTAATTTGTCATAATCAAGGACTAATGAAGATCCCATTATAATACCAGCATCTTCCATTTTTTTTACTCTAACATGCACAGTTCCAGCAGAGATTAATAATTTTTTTGCAATATCCGTAAATGGAACTCTTGTATTGTCAATCAACATATCTAATATCTGGTGATCTACTTCATCTAAACGAAATTTACTCATAATTCGTAATTTATATTATTAATTGCTATAACAAAGTGTAAAAATATACATAAAAAATGTTAAAATGACATTAAAATTACATTTTTATCATTCCATTAACAAATTCTACGTTATTAGTTAAATAAAAATCTGCTTTTTGGTTTAAAATTGGGATATTATTAATTTCATCTTTATATAAAGCTCCTTGAGCATCGTATTCAGTATGACCAAAATAATTTTCTAAATCTCCTATTTGTGAAAAATAGGCATTAAAACAAATTTGATTGTCTATTAACTCTTCTTTGTATTGAGCTGCAAAATTGGTGATTTTTTCTATACCATCATAATTTATTCTGATGTTTTTATAAATAAAATCATAAAAAACGACTTTATTTTGAGGAATATTCATGTATTTGTCAATTCCATTAATAACTATATCGTTTTCGCTAATTGTTGTAAAAGCAAAAACAAAAGCCATAAATGCATGTTTTCGTGTTACTTCTCTCTCGTAATCATTTTGATAATGACCTGCTTCAAACAAAATAGTTGGAACACCTAGGTATTGAAATGTATCTCCAATACAATTTATATTGAAAGAATCATCAAATCGACCTACTTGATTTGGCATATAGGATTGCAAGCCATCGTTAATAGCTGCAATAACATTAATAGCCTTCAATCTAGAGTCGTTTATTTCTCTCGCTTCATTATATGAAGGAGCTAAAAATGACATTGTTGCTGGTTTTCCTGTATCGCTTACGCCAAAAATAGTGCGCTGATCATGGAGATTAAAACAGTATTCCGGCTTAAATACCTCGAAAGCTTGCCTCAAAATCCTACTTTCCGGCTGTGTAAGATCCTGCGAATCTCTATTTAAATCGACCTTATTAGCATTTTCTCTAGTATATAACGCAGCACCATCAGGATTCAACATAGGAATACTTAAAAATGTAAAAGCGTTTAAAAGCTGTTTTGCTAATTCCGAACCACTATTTAATAGATTTATAAAGTCAAATAATGCTTTTGTCGTTGTACTTTCATTACCGTGCATTTGCGACCAAAGAAATATTTTGGTTTTTCCTTTTCCACTTTCGTACGAATAAATTGGTTTTTCAAGAACGGATTTACCAATAATTTGAACTTCATTATTTCTATTTAATTGCTTCAATAATGGCTCAATCGACTCTAAAGTAATGTAACGACCTGTAATAGATTTTTCCTTGTTTTGACTAAATAATGCCTCTAAATTCATATTGATTTATTTGATTTACAAAAGTAAACATCTTTATATTTACATTTGTAAACAAGTAAAAGATTGCTAATTTTAATCATGTAAACACTTTTACATTATTCCTATCACCTATCGTACCGATGGTAAGTAACAATTGTGGATTACTATTTTTTTAGTATTCAATATAATGTAATTCAGTAAGTTGCATCGTATTACATAACAATATACTTTAATTTATTTTACAAAAATAATACTAATTACATCTGTAACTTTGCTATTGATATGTCTTTTGATTACATTTGTGAATAGTTAATTGATATAGCTAATTTACAATGGTAAACATAGAGGATTTTATAAAACGGTTGGAAACATTATTGGATTATTACAGTCTGAATGCTTCCTCATTTGCTGATAAAATTGGAGTGCAACGCTCTAGTTTGTCTCACCTACTTTCAGGAAGAAACAAACCAAGTTTAGATTTTATCTTAAAAATACTAGAGGTTTTTCCTGATGTAGATTTGTACTGGATTTTAAATGGTAAAGGAACATTTCCAAAAAATTATGATGACAATTCTAAAATTGACAGCATAACTGAAGGTAACAAAAAGGAAAATACTACTGCTGCTCCATTCGAGGAATCGACTCCTCAGAATCTATTTTCTGAAATTTCAAATCCCGTCAGTTTATTAGAAACAAAAAATGTAGAAAGTCAAAATTTTGCAAAGGGAACAAATTCTAGTGAAATTGACAAGATTGTCGTTTTTTATACAAATGGCACTTTTAAAAGTTACAATCCTAGTTAGACTACTATTGTATGTATCACTCAAAATTTCACACAATAAAAAACCCTCAGTTCAGAATTTTTCCGAATTGAGGGTTTGCTATATTATTTTAGCCCTAATACTATTTTCTTAAAACAAAAATGGAAGTTACACCTAGTTCAGCTCTACTATTTATTGGAGCGAAATCTCCGGAAGCCATTGGATAGCTGTACGTCAATACCTGACCTCCCGCATTAAGTCTTTCTGCAACATAAATATAATTGGTAACACTATCGTAAGCCACATCTACAGGATTTCCTAATTTTGAGTTAGGACCGTAGATTCTAACTTGATTTGATAAAGCAATTGTTCCTGACGCTGCAGTTGATGCAAAAACACTACTGAAGTTTTTAATTAAAACTAAACCACCATCAGTTGCTGAAGCCGCATCGGCAACATCTGTTAAAATCATTACATCATCAGCAGCTGAATATGTGATTCCGTGAGTTCGTGTTAAACCGGCAATAGTTACAAGTTTTGTTGCTGTAATCATTCCTGGCGCTTTGCTCATAAAATCTTTAAACATAACAATATCTCCAGTTAAATCAACTACAGCGTATAAGTCATCGCCAACCATGTGAATTCCCCAAAGCTTAAAATCGGTATTAAAAGTTTTCACTAAAGTAAATCCATTAGAGGCTTTTTTATAAACTAAAAGTTTATTCATATTGCCATTTATAGCCAGTTGATCTTGAGTAACTACAATCATATCTCCAGAAACAGCTGTTTCTCTTGCATTTGTAAAATCACCTGTTAAACTAGTTAGCGTTGCGCTTAAATTATCTGTTCCTGCATTAAAACTTGCTTTTAAACCACTATACGTCTCTAGTCGATTGTTCGTCCTTGAAGCTACAATCACAGCATCAGTGTCACTATCATACGAAATTCCTTCGGCATCAATTGAAGCAATTGTAAAGGACTTTGCTATTGCATTAGGGGATAGCAAATCAACATAAGAAACTTTCCCTGTGGTGTTGCTAGATGTCACTAAAGTAGCCTCTGCCGAAGCGGAGTTTGAATCACTGTTATCGCAAGAAGCAAAAAGGAGAATCAAAAAAGCCGAGCTAATAAATAAATTTTTCATAATGTTTAATTTTAAATGTTTTAAACATTTACGAAAAACTACTTACTTTGGTTTTATTTTTTTTGATATTTTTCTAATTTTTTATTCAGCTACATACCCTTTTTCCGGAATTTTGCCTTTTACTCCTACAAAATGTTGTTTCAAAATTTTTAGGTCCTCCTCGATTTCGCCCGAAGGATAAACGGGTTTTCCTAAATTAACTTCTTTTTTACCAAAATCAAAAGCTACCGGAATTATCGGAACATTTGCTTTCAAAGCGATAAAATAAAAACCTGTTTTTAATTCTGTAACTTTATTACGAGTACCTTCGGGAGCCACTGCTAGTCTGAATACTTCTCTTCTCTTAAAAATAGCTGCAATCGAATCTACTTTGTTTAATCCTCCTGAACGATCTAGTGGTTCGCCTCCCATGTATCTAAAATAGGCTCCAAACGGGAAACGAAATAATTCTTTTTTACCTACAAAGTTCATCTCTAATCCAGTAATACCTCTAGTAAAAATTCCTAAATAAAAATCATGAGCGCTGGTATGCGGCATCACCATCATCACACATTTCTTTACTCCTTCATCAATATTCCCAACTATTTTCCAACCCATGAGCTTGAAAAATATCCATTTGTAGATTTGTTTCTTCATTCTTTGCTATTTTGAACAAAATAAATAATTTAAATCTTATTTTTGGTCAAAAGTCGCCCTAATGATAAAAAAAATATTTAGCTACCTCTATCCTATCAAAATTTATCAATCAAAATCGTTATTAAGTAAATCTATAGAAGTAACATGGGCAAATGGCGAATTAGTTCTAGATTCTGAAAATGCAAATTATTCTTACGGTAGTTTACAACGAATATTGCGATTCGGGTTAAAAAAAATTGGGTTTAGCAAAATTGCAAGAATGAATCATATATTACTTTTAGGCGTAGCTGGTGGTAGTGTCATAAAAACATTAGTAGATGAAATAAAGTATAAAAATAAAATTACGGGAGTAGAAATTGATCCTGAAATTATCAAAGTAGCCAATACTTATTTTAAACTAAACGAGATAGAGAGCCTCGAAATTATTATAGATGACGCTTTTGAGTTTGTATTAAAAACCAAAAATAAGTACGATCTCATAATTATAGATATTTTTCAAGATACCGCAATGCCTAATTTTTTATTTGAAACCTTTTTTGTCAATAGAATTTGTTCTCTTTTGAAAAGTCGTGGATGTATCCTTTTTAATACCATGATATTAAATGAAGTACAAAATTTAAGAAATAAAAAATACGTTTCTGAATTTTATGAGAATCAATTTAAAATTAGAACTCTTCCAAGAGTCCAGCAACATAATGAACTAATTGTAATTGAAAAGGTGGATTAATTTTTCTTTTGGCACGCTTTATTTTAATTTGCAAAGGAGTTTTATCAGTTTTTTTTGTACTCTTACACAGCAGTATTAATCCAATACTTTAAATGAAAAAGCATTTAAAAAAATTACTTCTTGGTAAAACCTCCAAAGAATTGCCACCAAAAGTAAATCCTATTCAAAAAAGGATAAGGAATATTCAGTCTATTTGGAACAATGATCATCAAGATGATAGCGGACTTGAGAAAATTGTTCGCTTAATTCTTGCCTCTTCACAATTATTTTTTCCGGGAATTTACATAAAATATTTAGCTAGTAAAAAAGGTATAGCTTATCAGGAATTAGCCTCTGATTTTTATATATTATTTAAAGTAGCGCTACCACTACTAATTTTAATAAATCAATGGCAAAGCCATCAATGGCTTATCTGGATCATAGTTTACTTTTTCTTAGAAACTTTATTTTACATTCCAACACTAATATTTGCGTCAGATTTATTTGGAAAACCACGTTCTTATAAAAGATCTATGCTTTTACTATTTTTTAATTATTTAGAAATTGCATTTGAATATGCGGTTTTCTATTCTGTTGGTAATTACCTAAATAAAGAATTTAAGCATTGGTTTGATCCTATTTATTTCAGTATCGTAACGTCATCGTCTATCGGGTATGGTGATTTGTATCCTATAAACCCGTTGGGGAAATTTCTTGTAAGTACACAATCGTTACTATTCCTGTTTTTTATTGTTTTATTTTTGAATTTTTTCTCTACTAAAATTAACACCAAAGGTTATTTTGATCATGATGATGTGCCTTAAATTATAGCATCTTCCTAGCTTTTTCTAAATCTTCAGGAGTATCGATTCCAATTCCTACATGAGTAGTTTCGACCATTTTAATGCGTTTGCCAAATTCCAGATAACGCAACTGTTCCAATTTTTCGGATGCCTCCAAAGATTTCATAGGCAAACTATAGAAATCTAATAAAGCTTGTTTTCTGAAGGCATAAATGCCAATATGTTGCATATAGCGAACACCTACATTTTTCTCTCTAGGATATGGAATAACCGAACGCGAAAAATACAGTGCAAACCTATTTTGATCTACAACCACTTTTACATTATTTGGATTATTTATTTCTTCTTCCTCTTTTATCTCTCGCATTAAAGAAGCTAAGTCTACTTTCATGTCAATATCATTTCTAAAAATCTGAATCAATTCTTCCAAAGGTTCTATATTTATAAATGGCTCATCTCCTTGCACATTGACTACAACATCTACATCAATACTTTCAATAGCTTCTGCAATGCGATCACTTCCTGATTCGTGTTCCTTAATACTCATAATTGCTTTGCCATCGTGAGAAATAATTTCATTGAAAATCAATTCTGAATCGGTTACCACAAAAACATCGTCGAACAATTGCGTTCGAACAGCAGCTTCATAAGTTCTTAAAATCACCGTTTTTCCTCCTAAATCCTGCATTAATTTAGCTGGAAATCGTGTTGATGCGTAACGCGCGGGTATAACTGCTATTATTTTCATTTTTATTTTTATATTTTTAATTTGCTACGAAGGTACTAAGTCGTAAATTTTATTTTAATTACTATTGCGAGGTATCGTTTTTTTTTGATATCCAAACGGTTTTATAAATGTAAAAAATATTGGCCAATACTATTCGATCAGGAGATGTTTAAACTATAAATCTGAATTATTAGAAGGTAATAGTTTCACAAATGTTGATTTGAAAACCATAATGTGTAGGAATGACTGCAATCATTTTCTTTTTTGTGTTATAATTAATTCCAAAATATAAAATTTAATTCACAAAACCCTACATAATCTTCACCGAAGTCATACTCAACGAACCTGCCAATAGCTTATCATTGAACAAACTGAGTTCTTCAGATTTTACTTTTAATCCTAACGTATAAATCAAAGGTAAATAATGTTCTGGCGTAGGAATCGCTAATTGAAAGGCTTTGCTTTGTTTTTCAAAATCAATCAATGGTTGAAAATTCCCGTCCAATAAATAGTTGTTCACCGTTTCCCTTGCTTCAATTGCCCAATCGTAGCCGTAGTTGTCCTTATCGAAATTGCGATAATCGACCAATCTCAAATTATGCACAATATTTCCGCTGCCTACAATCAAGATTCCTTTGGTACGCAACGCACTTAATTTCTGAGCTAGTTCAAAATGGTATTGCCCAGATTTTGTATAATCAATACTCAACTGAATTACAGGAACATTCGCTTCCGGATATAAATGCTTAATTACACTCCAAGCACCGTGATCCAAACCCCAATGTTCGTCCAGCTCCACTTCTACCGGAGTCAATAATTGTTTGGTTTCTAATGCTAATTCCGGACTTCCTTTTGCTGGATATTGCACGTCAAACAACGCTTGCGGAAAACCACCAAAATCGTGAATCGTTCTGGGCATTTCCATTGCAGTAACCTTTGTCCCTTTGGTAAACCAATGCGCCGAAATACACAAAATCGCATTTGGTTGCGGTAACGTTTTAGCCAAATTTCGAAAACCCGTCACAAACTGATTTTCTTCAATCGCATTCATCGGGCTTCCATGTCCCAAAAATAAAACCGGCATTTTTTCAGTATTCGAAAAAGAGCCAGATATTTTATGTAAATCGTTTAATGTGTTCATAGCTGTTTTTTTTACCGCAAATTCGCAAATTATATGTTTTAAAATTAAATTGAAAAATTTGTGAATTTGCGGTTGTTTTTAAAATTATTCCACAAAACTATCATCCTTAAAACCTATCAAATACAATTTGTTTTTAGCTCTCGTCATTGCTGTGTACAGCCATCTGATATAATCTCTGTTGATGCCATCCGGCAAATACGGTTGTTCTATAAAAACCGTATTCCACTGACCACCTTGAGACTTATGACAGGTTATTGCATACGAAAATTTAACTTGGAGTCCATTAAAATATTCGTTGGCTTTTACTTTTTGAAACTGTTTGAATTTAGTTTCGCCTTCGTAATCCTTCAACACTTCTTGATACAGTCGATTCGATTCTTCATAAGTTAGAGATGGCGATTCACTTTTTATAGTATCTAATAATAGAACCGTTTCAAAAGCCTTTTGATCCGGATAATCAATCATTCTGATTTTAACTTTTGCAAACTTAAAACCATACAATTCTTTGATATTGAAAATTTCTAAAACTTCAATAATATCACCATTAGCAATAAAGCCGGCATGATCTGAATCTTTTAACCAGAAATAATTATTTTTGACAACCATTAAGAAATCTCCAGTGGAAAGTTCGCTTTCTTTATCGAGAATTTTAGTTCTAATTTGCTCATTATACTGATTAGCTCTTTTATTAGAACGAACGATAAACGCAGTATCTTCAATACTATAATTACTGTAAGCAGAATTTATGGCGTCCTGAATGTCATATCCATCTGTTAAGCGTACAATATCTTTGAATTTCTTGACATCAAATTTGAATTCAGTGATGAAAGAATCTTTCAACAATTCTCGAAGTTCAGTTGCATTATGTAAAATTCCTGAATTTTCTTCCTGACGCATTACTTCGTCAAGCTCGATATGTTCTACTTCTTTATCATAATTCATTCCTAAAGTTCGAATATCTAAAGCGGGACTGATATCTAGATTTACGGGAGGTAACTGTGCGGTATCTCCCAGTAAAATCATCTTACAATTTTTTCCAGAATACACATACGAAATCAAATCATCTAGTAAAGAACCGTTTTCATATAATTTAGAATCGGAATTCGCATCTGAAATCATCGACGCTTCATCAACAATAAAAATTGTATTAGTATGCTTATTTTGCTGCAATGTAAAAGAAACGCCACCGCCGGAAGATTTTTTAGGAAAGTATATTTTTTTATGAATTGTAAAAGCCGGTTTGTCAGAATAGTTAGCAATCACTTTTGCTGCGCGACCTGTAGGTGCAAGCAAAACATATTTTTTATTAATATCCAATAAACTATTGACAATCGTAGAAATTACTGTTGTTTTACCAGTTCCAGCGTATCCTTTTAGAACAAAAATAGTGTTGTTTTCAACTTCAGTTAAAAAAATAGCGATTTTCTGAAAAAAAACATCTTGTTTGTAAGTGGGTTGAAATGGAAATTTGCGTTGTAAAAGACTGTAAAACAAGGAGGAATTCATCTGCTAATAAGTTGGAATATGAATTTCAAAGATAGGCTTTCCATTTTGAAATAATATCGACATTAGTATTGATTTTTAAAATTGAAATTGATTTTTACAATTGCCATTGCTATTTTTATTTGTAAGTTTGTAACCTCATTTAATTCTTTCTAAAATACAATTTATAGAAGAATTGTACATCAAATTATGCCAACAGAAAACACTAACATAACCGAGAAGGTTTATAAAAAACTATCTATTCAAGTATCTTTGAATGGTTTATCTTTTTGTTGTTTTAATACACTTAACGATACTGTTAGTTCCGTTAATGAAGTTCAGTTTGACACGGTGGACAAAAACGCCAAGATTGAGGAACTGTTTGCCAATGCCTTTCAAAGTTATCCCGAATTAAGTGAAACTTATGATGAGATTTTAGTGATTCACAACAACAATCTTTCAACATTTGTTCCGGAGCCGCTATTTGATGAACATTTTTTAGGTAGTTATTTACAATACAATACAAAGGTCTTTGAAACTGATTTTTTTGCTTTTGATGTAATTTCAAACTGCCAAATGAATTCTGTTTATATACCTTACGTAAATATCAATAATTTTTTTATTGACCAATTTGGCTCTTTCGATTACAAACATGCCAATAGCATTTTAGTTCATAAACTATTGATTGCCTCTAAAAACAAAGAGGAAAAAAAGATGTTCATTCATATCAATTCAGGACATTTTGAAATCATAGTAGTCCAGAATCAAAAGCTGTTATTATTCAATTCATTTGATTATAACACAGCTGAAGACTTTATTTATTATATTTTATTCACTGCTGAGCAATTAAATCTTAATCCCGAAAATTTCCCATTAGAATTGATCGGGAATATTGATCAAGAAAATGATTGTTTTAAAATTGCTTATAAATACATTCGCAATGTTTCTCTTATCGATGTAGAGGATTTGCGATGGAACAATTATTTTTCTGAGGCCGAAAACAGAAAACATTATATACTTTTCAACTCATGAGAATAATTTCAGGAAAATACAAAGGAAGACGCATTTCTCCACCAAAAGGTTTGCCCGTACGTCCTACAACAGATATGTCTAAAGAAGCATTATTCAATGTTTTAAATAACCATTTTAATTTTGAAGGGTTAAAAGTGTTAGACTTGTTTGCTGGAACTGGGAATATTAGTTACGAATTTGCATCACGTGGTTGCACACCAATCACTTCTGTAGATGGCGACTTTGGATGTGTAAAATTCATCAAGCAAGTTGCAACTGAATATGATTTTAATATTGCTGCTACAAAAAGTGATGTGTACTCCTATTTAGAAAAATGTAAAACATCGTATGATATTATTTTTGCAGATCCACCTTACGGATTCGAACAAAAAACGTTTGAAAGAATTATTGAGTTAGTTTTTGAAAGAGACTTGCTTAATGAAGATGGAATGATGGTAATCGAACATTCTAAGTATACGAAACTGGATCATATGATTCATTTTTCTTTCCAGAAAAGTTACGGAGGCTCTATTTTTAGTTTTTTCGAAATAGCTTCGAACGGCGAAGGCAATGATGAGGATGAAATAGATGGTGAAGAAGAATAGTGATTGTCAACAGAATTGCTTCATAAATCTACTACTCCAATAAAATAATTGAGAGAATTAAGCTTTAATTTTGCTTAAGTGAATTTAGTGGTGAAAAAGTAGAAGATACGTACTTCAATAAAGAAAATATTTTTTAAGATCATAAATCAATCAAATTACGTTAAAACAAAAAAAGATGCTTTGATAGCATCTTTTTTTGTTTTAATTCTATTTCTACAAACTGAATTTGACTTAAAATTAAAGTAGAAAGTTTTAAATAAAACAAGCAAACTTAAGCCTTCATTTCTCCTGCTATAAGTTTTCCTTTAAAAAAGACTGCTTCTCTTTTAGGTAAACGCGCTACCGTTTCTGCAGAACAACTGGCTTTTACCAAGATAAAATTGGCTTCATTATCTATAAGAGGCCAAGTTCGAATGCCGGCATCATTTAGTAGTAAAACCTCATTAGTAGTAGCAATATGTAGAGCACGACTTAAACTAAACTCATCCGTCCATCCGTAAAGTTGGGCACACAATTTTGCTTTTTCAAGCATATCACAATTTCCAAAAGGTTGCCAATGATCTACAATACTATCAGTTCCTGTCATTAATTTTACACCGTATTTTTTCAAAGTAGGAATAGGTATAATGGTTCTACCAATTGGAACTGTAGAAACAACACCAATTCCCAGCGCTCCCATTTGTTCGGCTGTTTTTTCTAATTCTTTTTGTTCCATTCTTGCAAGTGCAAAACCATGACTAATGTATGTTTTACCTTGTAACTGTTTGTTCTCTTCTGTTTTTTTGATAATATAATCAATTGCCGCCTTTCCTGTTGGTAGTCCTTCGTGCAAGTGAATATCAATTCCTTTATTGTTATCAATTGCAATTTGGAACATTGCGTCAAGAGATCGCTCAAGATTCCCATCAACAGTTGTTGGATCTAGTCCACCAATGAAGTCAACGCCCATTTTAGCAGCTTCTCGCAATAACGACTCTGATTGAGAATACAGAATTCCATGCTGCGGAAAAGCTACAATTTCCCAAGCAAAACTATCTTTATTTTTATCTAGAGCGGCTAATAAATGCTCTAAACTTTTTAATCCACTTACGGGATCAATATTAGTTTGGCAACGTGCAAAATATGTACCTTGGCTTTTCATTAGTTCTATAGCTTCTTCGGCTTTGCGCTGCGAGTCTGTCAATAATTGTGGAATTATTTTTTCCTCTAACACGATCATATCCTTTACTGTATAGCCTTTTCTTGGCGCAGCATTCCACTTCCCACCGTAATACGTTTTATCAATATGAATATGCATATCACGCAAACCAGGTAGCATCAAAAATCCTTTTGCATCAATTATTTTTACTCGTAAATCTAATTTCTCCTTAGTAATCTTTTTTATTTTACCATTGGCAATATGCAAATTGTACAAGTCTGTTTTGGTGGAAACCACTTCCTTCTTTTCATTATATTCAAAACCTTCTTCCAGCCTTACATTTGATAAAATATATTCTTTTAAATCAGCTTTCGTTTTATCCTCATTCTTTAGCTCAGTCATCGCTGAACTACCAACACCAGAAAACAAAGCTGCGCCAGTTGCAGCTGCACTCATTCCTAAAAATTTTTTTCTACTAATCGCGTTTTGATCCATTATTCTCTTTTTATTATTTTGCTCCTGCTTGTTCTAATAATTTTACCATTTCAATATAACCTTGTTTCTTAGCATGCATCAATGATGTTATTCCGTTTTTATCACCAATGTTTACATCACAACCTCCTTTTATTAGCGCAGCTACTATATCTATGTGAACTTGGCCACCATCACTCAACAAAACAGCTTCAAGTAAAGCGGTCCAACCCAAATTATTAATATGATCTATAGGGAAATTTGGAGTGTTTACCAATAATTTCACAACTTCTAAATGTCCTTTTTCGGCTGCAGGAATCAGTGCTGTTCCTCCATATCGATTATAGATTTTGAAGTTTGCACCGTGCTTCAATGCCATTTTTACTATTTCCACATTACCTTCAGCACCAGCGTATAAAAAAGGGCTGCTTTTTATTCCATCCTGAGCATTGACATCGGCTCCTGCAGTTATAAGCAATACGGCTATTTTATTATCCGTTTTATAAACTGCTTCCATGAGTGCAGTTCTCCCCTTTTCATTTTTAATTTCTAAGGAGAGCTTATCCTGTAAAATCTTTGTCACCATTGTTGCATCACCACGATCAACAGCTTCAAAAAGTGCTTTGTTTTTGTCCATATCCTCTAATTTTGATTCTGTTTGTTTTGAAGAGCAACCACAAATTAAGACAATGATTATAACCAATTTGCTTAATAATCCGCTGTTGTTTTTTATACTTGTCATAGTGCTTTTCATACTGAATTAATAAAAATGATTCTCTGTCATAAAACCGTCTTAAACTTTCTTTTATGCTTATAAATCTTTACTGATTATTATCAAATACAAAAATCGATTAGAAATTCTAATACTGAACGGTATTATTAATGATAAGGATGGTAAAATTTATAACTTTCTCTAAAATCGCTCGGCGATTCTCCTGAATGTTTTTTAAAGACTTTACTAAAATAGCCATTATCATTAAAACCCAATTGGTATGCGATTTCTTTCATAGATAAGTTAGTGCTAGCTAACAGGCGCTTCGCTTCAAGCATGGTTCTATCTTTTATGAAATCTCCGGCAGAAGTTTTTAAATATTTTTGCGAAAGGATATTTAGATAATTAGCTGTTATTTTTAACTGAGTGGCATAAAATTTTACCGATGGCTCTTGCTGAAAATGAATCTCAAGTAACTCAGCGAATTTTTGTATTAATTTTTCAGGTCTAACGACACTATCGCTCTCTGGAAATTGAATTAAATAATTCTTCTCTAATAGCTTAAGCAACAAATGCAGCTGCAGCACTACTATTTCCTTTGTAACTATATCATTATTAGGAAGTAATCCTTCGATTTCATTCAGCTTTTTTATAAACTCTTGAAAAACTGTTGCTGTTAGTGAAATACAGGATAAAGAACTGGGTTGAAAAAAAGAAAGTGGAGATAAATTATAAAAAATATTTACTATTTCGCTCGAAAGCATCAACTGAAACCCAGTCGTACCTTCTTTAAGTGACCAATTGTGTATTTGTCCAGGGCGAACAAAATAAACCTGATTATCAGCAACTGTATATTGTGTGAAGTCAATATCGTGAACTCCGGAGCCACTTTCGACAAAAAAGACTAGAAAGAAATCGTGTTTATGGGGCTGCTCAAATTCGTTTCGTCCCTTTACACTATGACGGAATAGGGTAATACCCAAATTATCTTCGCCAAGTATATTTCCAATAGATAAAGTAGGGAACGCAAGTTTGCTCAAACTAGTTTTATTTATTATTATTCAATTCCAAAAATAAAGAATTAAACAAGACGACACAACTAACCTTTCTACCTATATACTTAAAACAAATAAAGCACCCTAATTAAAAAATTAGAGTGCTTTATTATAATGGAATATTACTATTTTTTAAAATTAGCTACTCCTATTTTTAACCACTTGTGGTATTCTTCAGCATCTGGTGTATAACCCACAGGATCAAGTAAGTTCTCCCCTTCGTTGTCGATTAACACATAAAATGGCTGAGCATTTGCTTTGTATTTAATGGTTTGGAATTCACTCCATTTTTGTCCCACGTATTTTAATTTTTTACCTGGTCTTAACTTAGATTCAATTTCTTCACCTGCAGGAAGTGGTCTTTTATCGTCTACATATAAAGATATAAGCACAACTTCATTTTTCAGGATAGACAAAATTTGCTCTTTTGGCCAAACTTGTTGTTCCATTTTTCTACAGTTTACACAAGCGTATCCAGTAAAATCTAACATAACAGGTTTGTTTACTTTTTTGGCGTAAGCCATACCTAAATCGTAATCAGTAAAGGCAATAATATTATGCGGTGCCATTAAGTGTGCTCCTTCTGGAATTTCAGGAGTTGCTGAAGTTGAAGTTCCTCCTTGAGAAGATCCTACACCGTAAGGAGATTCGCTATAATGTTGTGCCGGTGGAAAAGCGCTAATTAAGTTTAAAGGTGCTCCCCATAAACCCGGAATCATATAAATCGTAAAAGTTAATGTTAGTAAACCTAAACTTAATCTTCCAACAGATATATGCGTTAAAGGCGAATCGTGCGGTAATTGTATTTTTCCAAAAAGATAAAATGCTAATGTTCCAAAAATGGCAATCCAAATCGCTAAGAAAACTTCTCTTTCAAGTAAATGCAATTGCAAAACTAAATCAGCATTCGATAAAAATTTGAATGCTAAAGCTAATTCTAAAAATCCTAAAACTACCTTTACAGTATTCAACCATCCGCCTGATTTTGGCAATGAATTTAACCATCCTGGGAAAGCTGCAAATAATGCAAATGGAATAGCTAATGCCAATGAAAAACCTAACATTCCTACGATAGGTCCAACTTGATTTCCGCCGGCTGCCGCTTGCACTAATAAGGTTCCAACAATAGGTCCTGTACATGAAAAAGAAACAATTGCTAAAGCCAAAGCCATAAAGAAAATTCCAATCAATCCTCCTTTATCTGCTTTTGTATCTACTTTATTTGCCCATGAATTAGGAAGCATGATTTCGAAAGCTCCCAAAAAGGAAACTGCAAAAACGATTAATAGTAAAAAGAAAATAACGTTAAACCATACATTAGTTGAAAGTGCATTCAGAGCATCTGCCCCAAAAACTGCACTTACTATGGAACCTAGAAGCACATAAATAATTACAATTGATAATCCGTAGATAATAGCGTTTTTGATTCCCTTAGCTCTAGTTTTACTTTGTTTAGTAAAGAAACTAACTGTCATAGGGATCATAGGAAACACGCATGGTGTTAATAATGCAGCAAATCCTGAAAAGAAAGCAATAATAAAAATGGCTAACAAACTTCTATCAGTCGATTTTTGAGTCGTTTCAGGAACTACTTTTTCGACCGTATTCGCATTAACTTCAGCTTTAGCAGTTGAATCAACAGCAACTTCCTCTTTTACTAAAGTGTCGATTGCAGTTTTTTCGGCTGTAATTTCTACCGCTTCTTTTTCTACTTTTTCTTCTTCCTTGATAACAGCTATTCCAGCAGTTTCAGGAATTTGAAAGTTTAAATCTACGTAAGTTGGTGGTAAACAATTGGCATCATTACAAACCATAAATTCAACTTCTCCAGTAATTTTAAAAGCCTTTTTTGAAACCACATTTATACGTTGCTTGAACGTAGCTTTATTTTCAAAAAACTTTATCTTCATATTGAAAACTGGATCATTAACAGTTTTCCCCGTTCCTTCAGAAACTTTTCCAACTAATTCATAAGCGGAGTTTTTAGGAAAAGTAAAAGCTGTTGGAATTGGTCCATCCTCAGGAACACTTTGAGAATATAAATGCCATCCACCTTCGATAGTTGCTTGAACAACTAAATCATATTTGGTTTCAGAAACAGCTACAACCGATGTAGACCATTTTACTGGATTGTGGATTTGTGAAAAAGAGACAGCGCTTATAAAAAGAGCTAACAGTAACATAATTTTTTTCATTGGAATATAAATTTATCTTTTGCATTTAATTATAAAGGGTCATTGTCTCAATGACCCCTTATAAACTTTCGTTGTTTGTGTACTAATTCAAAATACTTAAAATAAACTAAGTAATAACGAAAGATGCTTTAATACTATTTTTTGGGTTTAAATATAAATTCGAAGCTCTCTGCGCCATTCATTATTGTTTCAACAAGATTCTGAATGTCTTGCGGCGTAACTGCATTTATAAGATCAACATTGTTCTTAGGATCGTTTCTATTATAACCTTCAATAGCGTAGTCATACATTACGTTCAACTCGTAACCTGTATATTCTTTTTCTTCTTTTAAGTCTTTTAAGTAACTAGTTAAAACCTTATCTAAATCTTCTTTTTTAAGATCACCATTTTTGATTTTTTCAATTTCTTGGTGAACAATTTCCACTAATTTTTCTACTTTATCAGGATTACAATCAAAGTAAACATAGAAACTAGCTATTTGTTTGGGTCTCTTAGGCAAAACACTATAAACACTAGCGCCATAAGTTCCACCTTCTTGCTCTCTCAATGTTTCTAATAATCTATTTTCAAGAATATCCTGAAACGCTTTTAAAACGTAAGTGTTTTTTAAACTATACGTGTAAGGCTTTTTAAACGAAATACGAACCGTAGCTTTTGGATCTTCCATTTCCATGAAAATCACTTTCTTGTTAGTTCCATTCAACCAAGAAACTGAATTATCTTGCCATTTTTCTTTTTTCTTAGTAGTTGGCAAACTAGCAATGTATTTCTCTAATAAAGGTTTTACTGCTTCTTTTGAAATATCACCAGTGATAAAGAAAGTGAAGTCAGCAGGGTTTTTAAAACGCTCTTGATAGATTGCTTTTATTTTTTCGAATGAAATATCTTTTAAATATTTCTCGTCAAATAAACGTTTTTTAGGATTGTTAAATCCGTACAAAGAGGTTGTAATGCTATCTTCCATTTTAGTACCGATGTCATTCTTTCTTTGTGTCAAAGTATTTTCTAGATTATTTTGCAGTACCTTAAAACTATCTAAATCAAAACGAGGTTTTACAAATTGTAAGTGAATCATTTGTAATAAAGTTTCAATATCTTTTGTTGTAGTCATTCCTGAAATATTCTCTTCTAAATCAGAAATACCCACGCGAGCATTAGCATTTTTACCAGCTAAAACTTTAGATAAATCAGTAGCGCTATAATCTCCTAGACCAGACATTCTAGCTAGAGTACTCACCATGGAAGCCGAAGGCAAATCAGCATCTTTTATCACAGAATTACCACCAAAACTAGCTGCTTCTAGTAGTACATTGTTTTTTTCAATATCTGTAAATTTGTAATCTACCACTACTCCATTGCTCAATACAAATCGTGTTGAACCAATTTCTTTATTCAATTTTTCAGAAACAATCTTTGCTGATTTAATAGCAAGACCTGAAATTAATGTTTTACCAACAAATTCATCTGAATATGCAACTAAAGTAGCATCATTTTCTACTTCGTTAATTAATTGCAATGCTTCCGCTTGAGATAAGTTATTCTCTCCTTCAACGCCTGTTACATCAAGTACTCTGTTTTCTGGAGTATATAATTTTTTGATAAAATCTTGCAAATCTTTAGCAGTCATTTGAGCAAAAATCTGTTTGATAATCTCAAATTCTTTAGACATATCAGTCATTGCCTCATTTTCTAAATAGTTTTTCTGAATCGTATTTACTATTTCTGCATGAGGAGTTTGATCAATTTTACTAATTTTAGTTTGGTAAAAATTGTTATAAACCGCCATAGTTCTATCGATTTCAGCTTGTGTGAAACCAAATTTTACTGCTCTATTTAATTCAGCTAAAGCTGTTTTAAAAGCTTGTTGTTGCCTATTTGGTTTTGGAGAAATAATCAATCCAAACGTATTATTGGCTCTAGCCAAACTAGAATAACTAGCAGACGCTGACACATACGGTGCATCTGGTTTTTGAGAAATCTCTTTTAATCTTGAACTCAACATTCTTGAAACCATTCCACTATACAATGATTCTTTCAAGTCAGCAACCGTTTCATCTTTCAATGATTTAGGATGGTTAATTGTAAAAACAAGTGTCGAAGTAGCCACTTCTTTATCAGTCCCTAAGTTGTAAAGCATTTCCTTGTTACCTGGAATCGTAATTACGAATCTCTCAATAGGATTTTTAATAGCTTGAATAGGAGAAAATAATTTTTCGATTTTCTGTTCTATTTCTGCTACATCAATATCACCTACTACTGCTATTGCTTGCAAGTCTGTTCTATACCAGTCATGGTAAAAATCTCTTAATGCTTTGTATTTAAAATTATCAACTACGCTCATTAAACCTATAGGCATGCGATCAGCGTATTTAGTATTATTAAACATCGTAGGTAACGATTTTTTGAAAAGACGCATATAACCATTCTGTCTCGTTCTCCACTCTTCTTTAATTACACCGCGTTCTGAATCAATTTCAGCATCGGTAAGTAATAAACCATCTGCCCAATCGTGCAAAATTAATAACGAAGTATCAATTAAACCTGGAACATTTGTTGGAATATTATCCATATTGTAAACCGTTTCATCAAAAGCAGTATACGCATTAATGTCTTTTGCAAACACAGCTCCGTGTTTTTGAAGTGTGCTTAAAACCCCTTTTCCAGGGAAGTTTTTAGTTCCGTTGAAAGCCATATGTTCTAGAAAATGTGCCAATCCTTGCTGATCGTCATTCTCTAAAACAGAACCAACATTCTGAATGATATAATAACTTGCTACGTTTTTAACTACATCCGTTTTGTAGATATAATAAGTCATTCCGTTTTTAAGTACCCCTTTTTTAATTCGAGAATTTACCGGAAGCGGATCATTTAATTTTAGTTCTTGTGCAGTAACAGTAAAAGCCGCTAAAGAAAGAAATAATACAGTTAATAGATTTTTCATGTTTTTGTAATAGTAAATTTTAGGTATAGGTAATAGAATAGAAATAGCATCTATTTTTACAATAAAATGCTTTATTATTTGGGCGTGTTCGCTATCGCAACCGGGCTTTTTGTTCCCACTTTTTTCCCAGAATCTCGTTAAAAAACGAGAATCCAGAAAAAAGAGCTCCACTACAATCCCTCACGCAAACAAGGAATTAGCAGACTTATGGATTTTTTTAGAACGACTTCGGTTTATAAGTTGAAACAAAATAATGAAGTAGCAATACTACACTTTTACATTTTTGAAAGTTTTTGTGTAGTCGAAGTCATTTCTTGAAATCTAAAAATTACATGTCAAGTGAGTTTAAAATATCTTGTAATTCAGGTTGTGAAGGTCTTGGCGCATCAGAATTTATTATTTTTCCTTCTTTATCTAATATGATAAAACGAGGAATTGCTTGAATATAATACCCTTCAATAAATGAAGATTTAATTTCATTATCCGCTAAAAGTTGGATTCCAACTAAACCTTCCTTTTTAATCATATCGCGCCATTTTTGCTCATCTTTCAAACGATCAATAGAAATACTTACAAACTTGATGTTTTTACCGTGATACATTTTTTCTACTTTCCCAATAAACGGAAATTCATATTTACAAGGTCCACACCAAGTTGCCCATACGTCAATAAAAACATAACTCCCTCTAAAATCTGAAAGTGATGTTTTTCCACCATCAAGGTTGATGTAATTTTTAAATTCAGGTGATTGCATTCCTACAGCCAATTCTGTTTTATTTCTTTGTGCATCGTTGTATTGTTGTATTAGACCTTTTTTCAAATCAGCAACTATTTTATGTTGAGCTGTTACAAAAGAGGCATTAAGATTTGACTTTTTAGCATCTAATTGCGTTTGAAAGTCAGCGCTGAATTTATTGATTTTAGCATCAAATGCTGCTTGATCTAAATCGAAAAATGCATTTATATCATTTCCGTATAACTCCCCTTCTAATTTCGCTTTAACTCTCAAGAATGCATTTTCATTTTCTCCTTTTCCAGTAATTACAAGAGTTTTAGTCACATTTTTTGCATCAAAATTAATTTCTAAATTCATACCACTGGTAAGATATAAACTAAAGAACTTGTCATAAAAGGTATTAAAAAAACCAGGTTTATCTAAATTAATGGTATCTCTATACGTTCCATCAGCTGCTACTTTTATGTTTACTGATTTTGAAGTTTCTGGATTAAAAAGTCTAACAACTAGTCCATCAATTGGGTTTTCAATTTTTCCATGTACTACTGCATATTCTTTTTGAGCTAGTGCATTTTGGCAAGAAAGCATAACTAATAGAAATGCTAGGAATGATAAATTTTTCATTTTATAGGTTTAAAAATTAATAGTGTAAAAAGTGAGAGTGCAATAGCAGAAAGAATAAAATGAATTCTTTTCTTTTTTGCACTCTCATTTAGTTCTTAGGATTAATACCCTTTGTTTTGAATTATTGTTTTATTACCTGCAAGTACTTGCAATGGCATTGGTAATACGAATTTGTTTGGAGAAACTAATGAAGCTTTAGCAGCTGTAGCAGTAAGATTTCCAAGATTAACGTAACGAACGATATCAAACCAGCCTTCTCCATTTTCGAAGAAAAGCTCTAACAACTTTTCGTTACGGATATCGCTTAATAAAGCAGCTTGAGTAGATAAATCTTTTGGAGTTACTCCTGCACGCATTCTAATTTCGTTCAGACTTTCTAAAGCAAGATCAAGATCACCACCAGTTCTTCTAGCTTCTGCTTCCGCTTTAATTAAATAAATTTCACCTAAACGCAAGTGATACAAAGTATTTCCTTGAGAAGATATTTGATCTAGAAATGGGTATTTTCCGTTATCATTCGATTTTTTTGTATTTGCTGCATAAGCAAAAGCAAAACGTGGGTCATAACCAGAACCAGCACCTAACAAACTTCCATCATTTGCAGTTCCCACTTGAGCATCAGCTAAAGTTCTTAAAATTTGACTAAAAGAAGTCCTTTTCACTTGACTCATTTGAGTTTTTCCTTCATTATCTGGACCAGTCAATGGCGCAAAAATAACTTCTGATGAGTTGAAACTGTTTTTGAAGATATCAGAGTATTGCATTTCTAAAGCATAACCTTCATCATTATTGATTACTTCATCTGCTAAAGTTGCAGCTTCAGTATATTTCCCTTCATATAAATACACTTTAGATAATAACGCTTTAGCAGCAAGGCTTCCTGAGTAAAAATGTTCTATGTATTGCAGTCCTTTTTCGGAAGCATAAAGTAAATCATCTTCGATTTGTTTGTACACTTCAGCAACTGTATTTCTTGGGTTTGCCTCAAGTGTAGTTGCAAAAGTGTTTCTAACAACAATTCCGTATGTAGAATTTACATTATAAAATTCACCAAAATAACGAAGTAAGTTGAAATGAGCAAAAGCACGTTGGAACTTAGCTTCTGAAATCATTTCCGCTTTTTTATCATCTGCAATACCAATAGCTTTTCCTGCTTCTAATTCTTGAATTAAAAAGTTACAACCATTGATTATTTTGTAATGACCACTATACAAATTGGTCAAAAAGATATTATCAACTGGAACTTCATTAGTGTTAAAACCATTGCTTCCGCTCATAAATCCTGAGATAGTTCCCTCATTTCCTAAAGCTGCAAGATGCAATGGGAAAAAACTTACGTCAAATTCTCTACCTAAATCATAAACACCATTAAGTATCAATTGCGCAGAAGCTTCGTCTCTTACCGCGTTTTCAGGAGTTAATTTATTGTATGGTTTTATATCGTCAATACTACAACTTGTTACTGTAGCGGCTACTGCAAAAAGCAAAACTGCAGCGCTATTTTTTATATATTGTTTCATCTGTATTTAAAATTAAAATTGAACTTGAATTCCTAATGAGAATGACTTAGCTAAAGGATATGGATCTTCGTTGTTGATTTGATCTGTTATTGTTCCTCTTTCTGAGAAAGTTTCTGGATCAATACCAGGCCATTTTGTCCAAGTCAATAAATTTGTACCAGTCAGCGTAAATGACGCTTTATCAATACCCATTTTGTTCATTAGTTTTTGTTCGAAATTATAAGTGAACTGCATACTTTTTAGACGCAAGTATGAAGTATCATAAATATATCTATCTGAAATTCTTCCGCTTGCAGATGGATCCGTGTAAAGTGCTCTTGCATAACGCGCACTAGGATTTTCAGGTGTCCAAGTATTCAAAGCATATTCACTGTATTTATTTTCACCTAGATTATTAAATGTACCCATAGGAATTGCATTCCAGATTGACTGTGCTCCTACTGAATATTGGAACAAAGCACTAAGGCTAAAGTTTTTGTAAGCAATTGTATTAGAAATTCCACCAAAGTATTTAGGCTGAATATTTCCAATTACCGCTTTATCATCAGCTGTAATTAAACCATCTCCATTAAGATCTGCCATCATAAAATCTCCCACAGAAGTTGATGCTTTATCGTATAAACCTGTTGGTGATGCTGCATTTAATGCATCTATTTCATCTTGATTTTGGAATATTTTAGTTACTTGATAGCCTCTAATCGTTCCTACTGGTTGACCTTCAATATAGTAATCTAATTGGAAAGGATTAATGCTCGCTCCATTCAGTTTTACTAATTTGTTTCTATTGAAAGACCAGTTTACATTAGTTGACCAAACAAAGTCTTCACCTCTAATGATATCACCACCTATACTAACCTCAATACCTTTATTAGTTACATCCATAAAGTTTGAGAAATAAGACTTAGGACCTAATTCTAAAGATATTGGTGTTTGCACTAATGCACCGGTAGTTTTTCTTGAATAGGCATCAAAACTACCTTTTAAACGGTTGTTGAAAAATCCAAAATCTAAACCTAAATTCACCTCGTCTGTTGTTTCCCAACCAATTCCTGGATTTGGAAAATTATCATCAGCAACAATACCAGAATTACCATTGTAGATATTTGAAGATGAATTTTGAAAAAATTGTACATAAGCAAAATCAGAAACGTTAGTTGATCCAACTCTTCCTGCACTCGCTCGCAATTTTAAGATATTGATATGCTCCGTATCCGAAAGAAATTTTTCATTAGAAATATTCCAACTTGCAGATAAAGATGGGAAATAACCTCTTTTATTATCTGTACCAAATTTAGAAGACGTATCCGTTCTAAAATTCAAAGTAGCATTGTATAGATCTTTATAACCGTAGTTCAAACGAGAAAACAAAGAATATAATCCTGTATCTAATTTAGTACTAGAATAACCAATAACTGTTCTTGCTGAAGTAGCATTAATTAAAATTTCGTCATCTGGGAAACCGCTGTAAAATTGAGAAGAATTATTGAAGTTTGTTCTGTCCCAAGCAGCACCACCTAATATTCCAAATTTATGATTCTCTGAGATATTAAAGTTGTAGTTAGCTGTTAAGTTCGTTGTAATGTTCGATACTAAACCATTTGCTTCACTCAAGTAAGAGTCATTTGGAAAAAAGATATAATCAGTTTCAACCGTTTTTGGAATAAAAGAACTGTTTTTGTTATAGAAAATAGAAGCATTAGACTCTGCTTTTAATTTCAAATCTTTTAAAGGCTCTACTTCAATGTAAGCACCACCAATAAAGTTGTATGCTTTGTTGTTTGTTATATTACCCAAACGCATTAATGGATTAGGCTCAAGAGTCATAAACCCATTTTGATAATCCGGCTGACCTACTAATTTACCATTCTCATCTCTTGGCGCTAAATCAGGACGAGCGCGAGCTATAGAAGTATTTACAGTAAATTGATTTAAGATATCATTTTCTCCTGAATTAGCTTCAGTATGTCCCACATTGACAGAACTTCCAATTTTTACAAAATCAGTAAGATCTGTATCTAATGACATTCCTAAATTATACTGCTTCATTTTATCTTTGATAGTCAAACCTTCTTGATCTATAAACGATGTGCTGAAATTGTAGTTTGTTTTATAGCTACCGCCACTCAAACTTAAATTAGCTTGTTTCGTAACAGCCATACTTCTAAATACTTCTTTGCTCCAATCCGTATTTGCAGTACCAAAATAATCATCGTTCATACCATTATTGCTCACCATGAACGTATCAAAATCTAAATCAACTTTAGCAATATTCTGTAAATCAAAAGAAATGAAAGGATCCATTTGACCATTATTCATAGCATCAACAGTATTAGTAATCAATTGATTATAAAAGTTTTTATACTGAGTTGCATTTAAAGCTCCAACCGTGTTTATAGGCTGTGCTAAAGTAGTAGCATAATTGAAATTTACTCTTGAAGGTTGCCCTTTTTTCCCTCTTTTAGTTTTAATGATGATCACACCATTAGCACCACGAGATCCATATATAGAAGTTGCTCCAGCATCTTTCAATACGTCAAAACTTTCGATATCATTAGGATTCAAAGTCGATAATGGATTTGCTCCTTGTAAAGCATCAACATTAAACGGCACTCCATCAATTACAAATAAAGGTTGGTTTAATCCACCACCTACAGAAGATAATGGAGAAGTAAGACCTCTAATATTAATACGAACCGGCGCACCTGGACGTCCTGTATTTTGAGATACTTGAACTCCTTTAACTAATCCTCCTAAAGCTCTATCAAAACCAATTGTTCCAGTTGAAGCCTGAACAATATCTTTTGCACTTACTGAAGAAACCGCTCCTGAAAACTCAGTACGTTTTTGTTTACCATAACCTACAAGTACCACTTCTTCAAGTTCATTAAGTTCTTGTAAAAGCACTATTTTTAAGTTACTCGTACCGTCAAAAGCTACCCTCATAGGTTCAAAACCTACGTAAGAAAATATCAAAAATTTTCCATTTGCTTCAGAATTAAATTGAATCGTCCATTGAAGTCCGTAGTTGTACCGTAATTTGTTCCTTCGATTGTTACAGTTACACCTGTTAAAGGTAATCCAGCTTTATCTACAACAACGCCTTCTATTTGTTTTTGATAAGCAGCACTTACAGTTTCAACTTTCGTTTTATCTACTTTTTTAAGGACAATCTGGTTGCCTAAAATTTGATACGAAATATTAGTGTTTTTAAAAAGTTTCCCTAAGACATCAGAAACTAGTTTTTTGTCAACATTTAAATCAATTTTTTGATTCAAATTCAACTCATTACGGTTGTAGAAGAAATGAAAATCAGTTTGGTTTTCAATTATCTGAAATACATTAGACATTGCAACACCATTTACGTCCATAGTAACGGTGTTCTTTTGTCCGTAACTACTTGATGCATTAACTTGCACAAGAGTTATGAATAAAAATAAGAGTGTGAATTTCATCTTTAAGTTAGAGTTATTCAAAATGCGCTTCAACGCACTTTTAGTTCGCTGTTTTTTCATAAGTTTACACTTGGTTTAATTTGTTAGTTTTAGATTAAATCATTATTAAAAATGACTGGGAAGATGTTGGCGCATCTTCCTTTTTTTTTATTTAATAAAATTATTACATATTCTTAGGTTTAGTTATGGTTATTACTCGGTTGTTAATAGTATAGTTAAAAGCTTTATAAGTTTGAAATGTTTTCAAAACCTGATCAATATTCTCTTCCTTAAATGTTGCTGTAACCATTATATCATTCAGCTCATCGTATTTATTTACAATATCAACATTGTATTTTCGCTCTAACTTATTTGTGATAACTCCAAACGAATCATCAATAAACATAAGCTCTCCAGTAACCCAAGCAATATATTTTCTAACATCGACAGTTTCTGTTTTAAGATGTTTATTTTCGAAAAACACTCTGTTTCCTGGTTTTAAAATTACATTGTCATCTTCAACTACTTTATTAGAAGCAACAACACTTCCCTCTACTAAAACAGTATATGTTTTAGCATCCTCTTTATAAGATGTTACATTAAATTTTGTTCCCAAAACTTTAACGTTCATATCGTTTGAACCCACAACGAAAGGATGTTTCGCATCTTTAGTAACTTCAAAAAAAGCTTCGCCGTTAAGAAACACTTGGCGATTTTCTCCGTTTATAAATCGAACTGGATACTTTAATGAAGTTCCTGCATTCAAATGAACATCTGTTCCATCAGATAATTTAAGCTCAAAACGTTTTCCGTATGGTACTTTTATAGTGTTATAAACGAGAGTATCTTTTGCGGAAGCATTAGTGTAAACCAATTGATTTCCTTTTTGAGTACCCACTACATTTCCATTAGCATCAACTACTTGAGTTGTTCCATCCTCATTTATAATTTGAATGTCACCGTTAGCTAGCTGTAAAGTAATAGCTGTTTCCGCTGCAATAGAATTTTCAAAAATTGGTTTTACATTTGCATCTTTACCAAAATAAAAATAGCCTACAGACACTAAAACTATCACAACAGCAGCGTATTTTAGAATGGTAGTGGCAGTTTGTAAGAATCGAACCTTCGATTCAATTTTTTGGAGTTTTTCTTGCGTTTGTAATGGTCGTTCTAATTGAGAAACTATGGTATCCCACGCATTGTCTTTATTAGTGTTTGCCGTGAAAACTACTTGTCTCGTTTTTTTGTAGAAGAGTAAATACTCTGAAAAAGCTTGTTTGTTTTCAGGGCCTTCATCAATCCATTCTTTTAGAATAGCAAATTCATTTTCAGTTATCTCTTTTGAGATATATGCCGAAAGTATTTCTAATATAGTAAGTGGAATAGTTATCATTTTTGTCTTCTTATTATCTTATAGAGTACAAAAGATCAAAAGTGGGTGACAAAAAATTAAACTTTTTTTAAACTAAAAGTAAAACGACGATTACATCCAGCGAATTTCGCAATTGTTTTAAGGCTCTTGAATAATGTGTTTTGACCGTATTCACTGATATTCCCAGCTCAAAAGCGACCTCTTTGTATTTTTGATTTTCTAATACGATTGCTTTAAAAACTTCTCTGCTTTTTAAGGGTAAAGCTTCAATTTCTTTATATAATTTCTCTTTTTCTTGCTCTAGAAACTCTAAGTCCAAGCGTTCTTCATCCATTAAAATGTTGACATGATCTTCTATTTCTTCAAAATAATATTTATTTTGCTTTTTAACAGCCTTCATACTGTTGTTTTTTACTGCTGCAAAAAGATAAGGGCTAATCGCCTGTTCTAGACTTAGATAAATCTTTTGATCCCAAAATTTGATAAATAGATCTTGAACAATATCTTCAGCTAACTCAAATGAATCGCAGTATTTTAAGGAGTATACACTAAGTGGCATGTAGTATAAGTCAAATAATTCTTTATAAGCAGAAGAATCTCCTACCTTAAGTTTTTCAAGGATTAATAAATCTTGTGACTTCATAAAGAATAATTGCTACTAGGTGTAAAAGTGGTTTGAAATCTACAATCATGCATATTCCACCGACACAAAAAAACGTTTAAGTTAAAAAATTAAGTATTACGTAATATTGCCCGAATGTACTATATTTTGAAGGAAAATCAAACCAGAAAACCCAGCAATTACAAGTTACAGTAGTGATTGTACTTCTTTTTTTACAAAATAAAAAATAGCTATCTAACTAATTGATTATACTAATGCACTAATAATAAAATATTTAGAGTTATTGAGAGTTGCTATTAATCCGAGATTATTATTTAACATTTTAAACTAAAAAAAATTAGTCTTATTCACAAAAAATTACTCTTTTCTAAAAGACAGGTGAGCGATTAGTATTAAAACTGATAAAACAATTCCAAGAGCGGAAACTCCTATCCATTTATAATGTCCCCAAGCCATTGCTCCAGCTACAGTTCCAAAAGCACCACCTATAAAAAAACCAACCATGTAAATGGTATTCACTCTGTTTCTAGCTTCTGGATTTTTTGAAAAAATTATCTTTTGATTGGTAATATGCAAAGACTGTAAACCTAAATCGACTAATAAAACACCGATCATCAACCCAATCAATGAAGTACCTGAAAACAGAAGAATAGACCAAGATAGAATTAGTAGCAATGTTCCCACTAAGATTATGGAATGGTTACTAATATTACCACTTATTTTACCAACAAAAGTTGCACCCAAAGCACCTACAATTCCAAGAATTCCAAACGCTCCAGTGATGGCACTTCCGTAACCAAAAGAGTCTTGCATCAAAAAAACCAATGTAGTCCAAAAAGCACTCAATCCTGCAAATGCTAAACCACCTCTTAAAGTAGCTAATCGCAACGAACCGTCAGTTTTGAAATAATGGTACAAAGATTTCATTAAACTAGCGTAACTCCCTTTAAACACTGGAGCAATCGTTGGTAATTTATATTTTAGAAGGATGTACAACAAAACCATCATTACCGCAGCGGCATAAAACATGACACGCCATCCGAATTGCTCTCCTACAAAACCACCTATCACACGGCTTCCTAAAATTCCAATCAGTAATCCACTCATTACAATTCCTATAGCTCTACCTCTATTTTTATCGTCAGAAAGTTGAGCTGCCATGGGTACAAATAACTGTGGAATTGCTGATGTAAATCCAACAAAAAAGCTACTTACGATCAAAATAAAAAGAGAATTTGCAAAACCAGCTGCGATTAACGAAAGGACCATTATTAAAAAATCCAATCGCAATATTTTCTTGTTAGAAACTTTATCTCCTAGTGGAATTATAAATAATAAACCCAGAGCATAACCTAATTGTGTAAACAAAGCAACATTGCTCACTTCTGCTTCCGTAACTTTAAAACTAACTGCGATTTGATGTAATAATGGTTGGTTATAATAAAGATTTGCAACGACTAAACCCGCAGATATGCTTAATAAATATAATACTTGATTGCTAAGAGTAACTTGTTTCATTGTATGTTTTAGAAGTGGAATTAAAAAAGAGTGTAACAAATAAAGTTATTTCCAATTAATCCTTTTGAATTCACCGCAAAAAATTTATCAGAAAATAAACATTTATTTTTTGTCAAATTTAATTTTTTTTAGAAGGAAAAGAATTGTCCTATGTCAACGTTTTTAAAATTATAATTTAGATTTGATTCGGCTTAAGGTGGATGGAGAAATTCCCACATAAGAAGCTGCCATTTTATTAGAAACTCTTAACAAAAATTGAGGTTGGTTTTTTATAATCCATTTGACTTTTTCTAATGCATCAAATCCTTGAAAACCATAAATGCGCTGTTGAGAAGTAATAAAACCCAATTCTAAAATCCGTTTATGTATGTTGCCAAATTCAGGAAATTGATCTACTAATTTGTAAAAATCTACCCTTGAAATAACTAGGAGTTCTGATTTTTCAATAGTTTGCAAATATTCACCAGCAGGTTTTTGATCTATAAAACTAGGTAATGCTGTGCAAAGCATACCTTCAAAGCCAAAGTATCGTGAGTTTTCTGTTCCATCTGAATTTATGGTATAGAGACGGATACTTCCTTTATTTATGAAGTAGTAATTAGAACACACTTCATCAAAACTAATGAGAATTTGGTTTCGCTTAGTTTGTATTGTCTTAAAATAGGTACAAATCAAATCTAAATGCACTTCACTAATTCCAGTTTCTTCTTTGATATAATTTTTTAAAAGTGAATGCATTTATGGTAGTAAAGTTAGATTTCAAGTCTCTTCAAAATTCCGATTAAAACTTCAATATACAAAACACAAAAGCAATTATATGAATTAGATCTTTTTTAAATTAAAACTAAACTTTTAATTCCAGATAAATCAGGATTAAACTGAACAAAAGTAGCAGGGAAACCTGGTTTTATTTTGCCAATTTCATTTTCCATATTTATAGCTCCTGCAACTCGACAAGTAGCCATTTTTATTGCTTCATCAGCAGATACATTTAGGTATTTGTAAGCATTTTGTACCGCTTCATCCATCGAGATACTCGCTCCTGCAAGATTGCCTTCTTCATTACGATAGAATCCATTTTCAAGATGAGCGTCAAAATTTTCCCATTTGAAATTTACAACTTTACGTCCTAAAAATGCAGCGTCACTAATCAAGAAAAACTTTTCTTTCTTTAATTCATAAGCTATTCTTGCCGCCGCATAATCACAGTGAGCACCGTCCAAAATAACTGGAGCATACACAGATTCGTTTGCAAAAGTTGCTCCTACTAATCCCGGTTCGCGATGACCAAATTGCGTCATAGCATTGAATAAGTGCGTAACGAGTTTTATTCCTTTCGAAAAGTAGTATTGCGCTTGCTCATAAGTCATGGTCGAATGTCCCGCTGAAATCACTATGCCACTTTCTAAAAGCATCTCTAATTGGTCATCTGTAAAACATTCTGGTGCAATGGTGATTACTTTTATAACGTCTTTTCCATAACGGATAATCTCTTCTAGTTCAGAATTTGTTGGCTTTCGAACTTGATTCAAGCTATGCGCACCACGTTTTAAAGGGTTCAAAAAAGGTCCTTCTAAATGCATTCCTAATACTCCGTTTTTATGTTTTTCCTTATAATTGCCGATCGCTTCAATTCCTTGAAGTATGGTTTCATTCGAAGAAGAAATTAAACAAGGCAGAGTATGAGTCGTTCCATATTTCAAACTTGAATCATGAATGTCTTGAATGGTTTCCTCATTTGGATATTGACTAAAATAGAATTGCTCACCACCATTTATTTGAATGTCGATAAAACCTGCAGCAATATGTTTTCCTTTTAAATCAATTTGTGGAATATCATTTGGAATTTCTTTTTGAACACTGATAATAGTATCGTTTTCTATGATAACAACGCCGTTGTGGATTATCCCCTCTCCAGTATGTACTATGGCGTTAATAATTGCTTGTTTCATTTCTTTCTGTTTTTTATAAAGAATTACTCTCATCAATGGAGCAAGAGCAGTTATTATTGTGTTACTGCTACAAAGGTAAACATCCATTTTACTGGATTTTGCCAATTAAGTCCATTAAATGAAGTAATTGGTAACTTTACATTAACCGTATTCCATCCCTTTTTCAAAGTAATCTTTGTTGGTTCTCTAAATTCATATCCTTCATCAATTAGCGGTATTTCTAAATTACCTTTTTGCGCAGGGCGTTTCCACAGTGGCGTAGGGATCAACTGATTATTTACCCAGATGGAACTATTCAAATTATTCCACGTTCCTGCAGCAGGCGAATCCGTATTCATCGAACGCGATAAGTTATTAAAGCCTATCCAAAAATCTTGTTCTTTATCTTCATCACTCCAAATTTTTGTTTGAGCATACCATGTTGTATTTTCTTTTGGCTCCTCAATAATTCCGGAAATTAATGGTGCCCACCAATGTCTCATTACTAGAGTTCCGCCAGTAGCTTTGTACGTTGGTTTTTCTTTGGATGCATTAAATTTTACATTTTCAGGTGCAAAAGATTTGGTTACATCACCTTTATTATCAAAAGGGCCATAAATGTTCCAAACTAAATCAGTTTGTTTCATATAAGGAAAATCTAAACCTTTGAAGTATTGCTTTTTTTGGTCTAATAGTCGGTTTTCAAACTCCGCAAAAGCAGTAGCTCTTTCGGTTTCTGGTTCGCCAATAGTTGCTGTCCAACCTTGAGAACCCCCACCTCGCCAGCTGCGTTCTGCAAAAGCCAACATGCCTGGATAAACAGGATTCATTTTCATAACATCATCACCGTTTTCTAGCGCTCTATCATTCCATACACAAACAATTCCCCCCAAAGCATTTTCATTCCCTTCAGTTAAATTGCATATTTGGCGGTTAAAAATGGTAACTACACTTTCTAAAGGGTCCATGTGGTTTAAGTACAAATGTCGAGAATCAATATATTTAATATTTTTGTTTTTACTAACTTTTGTTGCTCCTTCCATCCACAGTTGGCGAATTACACTATCAGTAAAATTACCACCTGGCTCCCAGCCAATCACTTTTTTTCCTAAACTTTCAGTAAGTGCAATCACTTCGGGTAGGAATTTCTGATTCGTAATTTTTACTTCGTCGGCTCCTAAATGCAAATACGGTACATCGTAAGTACTGCAAAATTCCTTAATTATATTTTTTACAATTACTAAACCTTCATCACTTTGCATGTCAACTCCCATGGCTCTTTTGAACGCGGCGCTATGACCTGGCATATCAATTTCAGGAACTAAGGTGATGTAACGTTCTTTGCAATATGCAATCAGCTCTTTTAAATCATTCTCCGTATAATATTCGCCTTTATCACGCAGCATAAATTCCGGATTTGTCAACTGTGGATATAACTTGCTTTGCAAACGCCAAGCGATATCTTCAGTAGGATGAAAATGAAAAATATTCATTTTGTAAGCTGCCATTACATCAATCTGTTGTTTTAGGAGTTTCATCGATTGGTAATTTCTTCCAACATCTACCATAAATCCACGCCATGCAAAAGCTGGCCAATCTGTGATTTCAGAGGCTTCCACTGCAACATTATCGCGCATTAATTGCAGTAAAGTTTGAATGCCGTTATAGACTCCATTTGGTGTATTCGCCGTTAGTACAATTTTATCGGAAGTAGTTTTTAGATTATAGGCTTCTGCGGGATTTAAAGCAGCATTTACATTTCCTAATCGAAGCAAGATGTAATTTTGTTTGCTAGGCTTTTTGTTTGTTATTTCGGCGTGTAAACCTTTTTGCTTCATTGCTTTTTGCAATACTAATGCTTCTTTATTCAAAGCTGGATTTTCGACAAAAATGGTATTGGCATCCGTTAAAGAGAAATAGCCATTATTCCAAGTTAGTTGTTGTGGTTTTGGAAGTAAAGCTGCTTTGGTTTCTAAATTATATACATAAGGATAAACAATACGTTTCCATAACAAATAACCTTCGCCGTTAAGATGTAACCCATCATTCGTTAGCTGTTTTGCCATTTTTCCATTCTCATCAGAGAACGCTGTGTATAGGTCAATAAAAGTGTAATTGTAATCTTTGGCATTTTGCTTAAGACTAGCATTTAAGGATTTTATTTGTTCCCCTTTACTGGTATGACCATCAAACTTTTTATAGACGTCATTTACGGGCAGAACACTTTGGATGTATAGTTTTGTTGCAGGGCTCTCTTGTTTTAAGTACTTCGCAATTTGAACAATGTTTTTAAAAATACTATCGGTCGATGTATTACGTGTCAAGTCATTAACTCCGATTAACAGAAAAACTTTCTTTGGTTTTCGAATACTTATCTCATCTAGGCGATTGAGAACTCCTATAGTAAAATCACCGCTAATTCCGCGATTTTTTATGTGGTTGTCCGCAAATAGCTCACTCCATTCTGCGCCATCTGATATGCTGTTTCCTAAAAAAACAATATCATTTTTAGTTTTAGGTAAAGTTTCAAAATGACTTAATCTTTGATGATAATAAGTCGAAAATAGACTTTCAGGAAAATTGCTTTTTTTTATTTGAGCATTGGTAGTTCCTGCAATAAAAAACAGCGCTGTGATAATGACAGAGTACATCCAATTGCAGTTTTTGCGATAATTCATGATAGACAGTATTAATAGTGGTTTATTATACGTTAAAAGGTAATGAATTTGTAATTGTTATGGTTTTTCTGCAAGGTTTTCAAAACCTTGTAGGTATAAAATTCTTCGAACCATACAATAGCGGATGCTTTATAAAGTTCAAAAATAGTTGTAGACCATTCTTCAAATATAAAACCTACACGGTTAAAAAAGACCATGCAGGAAATTTAGAAAAAAACCCTCCAAAATTTGTGAATTATTGAAGGGCTAAAATTTATTATTAATTTTTTTTCTTTCTGATCTTGCAAGCTTTTTTATACTTATCCTTTCCGTCAGTTAACCATTTTAAAGAAAAGCTAACAAATTCATTTTTAGTATACTCATCTTTTTCGAAAAAGACGGCTAGGTCGCCATTTTTCAAAACAGTAAGAGAGGAATAGGCTGAAGGACCGCTATAAATCGTTTTACCTTCTGACCAAGTTTTTCCTTCGTCATAACTGATACGAACGTTCAAATTCATACGCCCTTTTTCCATTTTTGCATTCGAGAAAATAATTCTGTCTTTATTATAACCATCTGCTTTTGCAGTATATCTTATAATACTACCGTTACAACTCGGATCTATCAGTGTAGGCTCTGGCTTACTTGTCCATGATTTCCCTTCATCTGTTGAAGTGTGTACATAACGCATTTTCCCGCCATTAACTCTGGAGTTAACCATCCAAGTTCCATCAGCTAATTCGATAATTTTAGATTCATCAGCGGGTTTTATAGGAGTATCAATAAAATACCACGTTTTACCATGGTCATCACTTCCGAAAATGAATAAACCTTTACTTAGATTAACTAAAGTATGCAAAAGTTTTCCGTCTCTAGTTTGAATTCCACGACCCGAAGTGATGAATTTAAAGTCTTTATGCCATTCTGGTTTTGCAATTTGCTTTGTAATGTCTTCTGGTTTGCTCCAAGTTTTTCCGTTGTCCTTACTTTTAACTACGTGTAAATAATAAATGTCTCTTTCTTTTTCAAAATCCATGTAATTATAGAAAAGAATAATTTCTTTAGTATCCCTATCTACAATCATTGAAGGATCAGAAGCTGATAGTCCCATTGGAAAATTAACCACCGTTTCAATTGCAGACCAAGTCTTTCCATTGTCAGCACTTCGTCTGACAACAATGTTAATATCACCGCTTCGGTTTAAATCACCGCAATTAGGAACACGCTCATCAATAGCAGCAATAAGATCACCGTTTGGAGCTGTAACAATTGCAGGAATTCGGAAGCAGTTTACTCCTTGAACCATAGATGTGTTGAATAAGTCCTGATGTGAAATAACACCATCTGCAATTTGGTACTTCTCATTTTGAGCCGACAGCCCTATTACTGTGATCAATAGTAGCGATGTGAAAATTTTTCTCATGGTAAAAACTGTTTAATGTTAGTGTGTTGTTTGTTTATTGGGGAAATTTTTTAATAGTTAACCCGTAAATATATCCATTAATAAATAAAATGAACATCAATAATCGTCTAAAACTATATTGCTCGTTTTCTATTTAATTTATAAACTACTAGTCTATGATGTAGCAAAGACTAGTAGTTTAATCTTGCTATTTTTTAATTATCTTGTAATTTTTAGTTGTCTTTGTATCATTTACTTGAATCACATAAACCCCATTTGATTGATTTCCTAAAGATAAAACTTTGGTCGATTCACCTTTATTAAGCGTTATTTTTTGAATAACATTTCCTAGTAAACTAACTATTTTAATAGTAACACGATCTTCGGCATTTAGTATATTCATAGTAAATAAATCATCTGTAGGATTAGGACTGATTTGGACTGTTAAACCTTTTTGATCTTGATTATTTATACTGTTGTTTGTTGATAAAGTAGGACTAGGCACAAAAGTATCTGCTCCATTTGTTAACCAATTTAAACTGAAACGTACAAAATACATTTGGTAAGTCGAACTCTCGCCATTTTCGTAGTACATACCCAAAGTTCCGTCAGGTAAAACCGTTAAACTAGAATAGGCTGATGCTCCAGAAAAAATTGTTTTTTTGGTTGGCCACGAAGTTCCTTCATCAGTACTCATTAATACACTAACATTACTACGATTTGCTGCAAATGGAACAGAATGTAACAAGCGATTTTTATCATATCCATCTATAGTTGAAGTGTAGCGAATAAAATCCCCATTGCAATTTGGATCTGTAATTGCAGCTTGACTGTAAGCGGTACCCCAAGTTACTCCTTTATCAGTTGAAATATTAAATCTACGAGAACCTGAATTACGAATACTCATCATAAGATTACCATTATTCAACTCTACAATTTTAGCCTCGTCACCATCTAGTTCAGCTCTTCCAGTTGAAGCAGTCCAAGTCACTCCACTATCTACACTGCTCATCATGTAGTTATTGATTTTTTCTGAACCCGAAACATCTTCTCTAACGGTTAATGCCGCTACAATTTTTCCATCTCTTAATTGATGCGCTCTTCCAGCAGCTATAAAGACACCTTTCCAATTTGGATTAGGACCATATATTTGGGTAGTTATATCTACGGGAGTGCCCCAAGTAATACCATTGTCAGTACTACGAACAATTAAAATTTGAATAGGATTGGCGTTGGTAGAAGCAAAAAAACCTTTGTTTGCAGCTAAAATACAAATTAAATTACCATTTGTTTTATCCATTACAATCGCTGCGTCTCCTGCTCCAGTAGCTGCACCAAAATTAGCAATGACTACAGGAGCTGACCATGTTTTACCATTATCAGTACTGCGACGAACTACGGGGTCAATCTTAGCTGCTAAATCCCCAGCACCATTCCATCTTTTGTCAGTTACGGTTACCAAAGATCCATCGGCAGCAGTTATGATTGCTGGAATACGATAATTTAACGAACCCGCATCCCCAGGTGTGAACAATAGTGTGTTTGCCAATAATATTACTCTATTTCCTGCAACAGTATTCGAGGCTGGATTGTAAGTCACAGAATTAATAACAATAGATTCGCAACTGGCGTCAAGGAAATTCCCTTCGGTAGCTCCAGCGGCTACATCATAGGTAATCCAGAAATAATTGTCTCCTTCTGTTAAAACCTGAGAACCATTTGCTGTTAAAGCACCAGCTGCAGGAGTAATTGCTGAGCCAAATGCTGTATTTGTGTTAAAAATAGCACTGCTACCCGTATAATACACTTTGATATTGCTAACATCGGAAATTGAAGTAGTGCCATTCATTGTAAAGTTTAACGCAGAAGCGGTCAATACGTTTTGAAAACCTTCAGTGGTTACCCTTACAGCGATGATGCGTTGATCTACATCTCCCAATCCTGTTGGCAGTTGTGTTTGAACTAAGGTAGTCGAGTTGACCACCATATTTACTTGTACAGGGGCAACAATCGGACTTCCCACCAATGTTCCTGGATGAGAATTGCCAGATACATCTGGAACATTGGTACCTACCACACCTTCAAAATCCCAAGCAGCAAGAAGATTTGCTGTTGGCGCACTGACCACAGCATCCTGATCGGCACTAATTTCTGAAAATGTCATCGCTTTATTCCAAATGCGAACATTATCCAAACTACCATTAAATTGACCCGCTGCTGTTCCAGAAACACCACCCACAATTAAGTTCACGGCATTACTGAAATCGCCAGCTGAATTGAAGGAAGAACCTGTTGAAATCAAGACCCCATCAACATAGAGTTTTACTGTTTTGGCTGCTGTATTGCTTTGATCAATCACCATAGCTACATGATGCCATTGATTATTTGCAATGTTCGGTGATCCAGTGAACCCTGCTCCACGTGGACCAGTAGCATCCGAAGCGTTTAAACCTGGAATACCACTAGCGCTGGTAATAAATTCATAACCTGCACCACTACGTTTTGAAAGTATGCGGACAGCTGCTGGTGTAGCAGTTTTTACTAATGCCGTAATTGTCCTAGACTGATTGGAAGCAATATCAATATCAGCATGATCTACCACAGACATATATTGATTAGAACCACCACCATTGATCAACTTCAATACATTGCCTGAAGGAGTTGGTAAATGTTGTAATGCTCCTGTTATTGGAAAATTATTAAAAGTTAATGCTCCTATATTATTAGTATTGGTTAAATATGGCCCAGCAAAAACGCTCGAATTATCATTATACAAACTATTAGATAAGTACGAAATTGTTTGTGCCGATGATGCTGCCGATAAATCTAAAACAACCGTATTACCAATCACGGTCAACGTGCTTACAGCACCCGAAACACCGTCAAGGAAAAAATAATCTTTTAAATTATGAATACCCACCGCTGCTTGCGCAAGAAGATTACTGTTGTTGAAAGTCAACGTTATTTGGGTACGACCTGCATTAAATGCCGCCGCAGTAATGTTTGGAGGCAAAACATTATCGGTAGCATTGAAACTGTAAATTTCTTTAGCTACCACTTTCCCAACACGACTACCCATGGTGGTATAACCACTAAGTCCGTAATGGCAGTAAGCAATTTCATTTCCATCACCTGATTGCATTCCTGGAATACCCGCCATAGGAAACACAGAAACATCGGTTTTTGTTTGTGGCAAAATCCGTTGCCATTCTCTCATTGCCGATTGGTTTACACTGGCACCGCCATAACAACCGTTTAAGTTGGTTTGAAAAACATATACTTTTTGCATGCCTGGCAAATCTGTTTTCCAAGCATTGTATAGTAAATCGAAGTTTGCTGGATAATTTGCAAAAGTTCCGTCAGCATTTTTCTCCCCCTGATGCCAGAACATGGCTTTAATGTTATTTTGTAATCCAGCTTGTTGTACACGGTACATCATTCGGCCATACACTGTCGTCAAATCAAAATGATCCGCACCTGGCAAGTTTTGTTCAATTGTACTTGAACCTGCCCCTCCGTTGATGATGCATATCGGTATTTGAAACTGGTTTTTTAAGTCTTCCATCATTTGGAGTCCCCAAACACCTACCATATAAGGTCCAGCAAAAAAAGTAGGATTAGCAGCATCTGCCGTTCCTGACGCCCCAGTATAGTTTGCCTGTGCAAGCCCCCAGTTAACATCTGCAGGATTGTAAGTATCATAGTTGGTATTGCCTGTTTGAATACCAAAGCTTCTTAAGTATTCATTGGTAAAGGTATAACCTGCTCTGGTAGGATGGGAATTAGATTGTCCCATAACAACATAAGCATCGCCGGCTACTAATTGATCCTTTGTGGTAATAACTTCTGTCGCACTACTATTATCAACCGTGCTTACCACAATTTTATATTCGGCCAATTCTGCCGTGATGACATCAGACAAATTAAATGGTGCCGAACCTCCACTATACGTTAGGTTTTGAGAAATCGTGTTTCGCAATATATTATTACGGTAAAAATCAACTTTTATTGATGCGATATTAGGTGAATCTACACTACCCACAACACTTATTGTTGCTTGGTTACTAAGATTTCTGGCAAAAAACTGCATATCCTTCGGGATAGTGGTAAAGGAAACATTAACGGCTCCCGGTGCAACTATTGTTCTTGAACCTGTTACCGTATTGTTAGGTGACGCTAGAGTATAGGTAGAATTACCTACCACAAAACCTTCGCAGGTGGCATCCAATACATTATTTACTGTCGCACCCGCAGCCACATCATAAGCAATCCAAAAATAATTATCCCCTGTTGTCAACGGAATACTTCCAGTCGCAGTAAGCGTTCCTGCGGCCGGACTAACTGCTGCGCCAAATTGTGTTGCCGTGCTGAAAACATTGGAACTCCCTGTTGAATATATCTTTATATTATTTACATCCGAAAGGACTGTGGTGCCATTCATAGTAAAATTTAACTGCGAAAGTGTAATTGCAGGCAAAGTATTTGGATTGGTCGTTTTGATATTGACACCAATAATCTGTTGGTCATTACTTCCTTGTACAAGTTGCGTTGTATTCGTTTGTGACAAGACCGTTGAAGCATACTGCATGGTATAACCTGTAAGTATCCCAGGATGATTTCTTCCTGAAACATCGGGAACATTTGTTTGGGTTATACCTTCAAAATCCCAAGCGGCCAAAAGGTTTGGGGTTGATCCATTTACCGTTGTGGTATTTTTATCGGCACCAATTTGTGTTGCATCCAACGCTCCGTTATAAATACGGAAATCATCAATTTTACCCGGCAATTTATTGCTTGCATCTGCCGCCGCACCAATAACCATATTTACAAGTGTTGAAAAATCTTGTGCGGTGGTTGCAGCAGTGGCAGTCTGGGAACTAAATGTGCCGTCTATATATACGTATGCTATTTTAGTGGTATTGTCTATTACCAGAGCAAGATGGTGCCATACTCCATTATTTACTCCCACCGTACCATATGGTGTGCCAATACTAACACTGGTTGTGGACTTGGCATTTCCTGCAACAAAACTTCCAGGGGAAGTGCCTCCTTTTAAAAATATTTCAAAACCAGTACCTGATACACCAGGTGCAGTCATATTGGCTCCATTGCCACTGGAACGTTTACCAAACACACGCGTGCTTGCAGTGGAGGTTGTTTGAATCCAGCAGCTAATGGTTTTACTCTGAAGAGCTGTAATATTGAGGTCAGAGTGGGTAGCCACAGTCATATACTGTGATGTACCATTTAGCACTAATGCATTGCCACTTTGAGCATTAAGATTCAAACAAAAAGCCAAACAAAAAAGCAAGCCTAGCTTAGTTAATAATTTTTCCATAAATTGTAAATAATAATTAATATAAATTTTAATCGGTTCAATGAGTATTTGAAAAACTATTCGTTTTTCAAGTGTTCGTTGAGTATTTGTAAACAATACCATTCCTGGCGCGGTAAATGAAATGGCCCTTTGAACATATTCCCTTTGGCAGTTTGTGCTATGCTACCATCGCGGTGCAAATAGCCAAACCATTCGCCATTTTCTTTGTCATGAAATTTGTCATAAGCATAGTCATGAATCATTTTGTGCCATTTGGCATATTTCTCATCTCCAGTCATGGTGTAGGCTAATAAAGTTGCAATAATCACCTCATTTTGTGGCCACCAAAACTTCATGTCTTGCCAATATTCTTGAACGGGTCTGTCATAGACATCACGGAAATATAAAATCCCACCATGTTCTTTGTCCCAGCCACGTTCCCACATATAATCCAACATTTTGCATCCTAATGCAATCAAATGTGGATCATTGTTTCTGTATTTTGCTTCATGCAATATAAACCAAGCTCCTTCTATCGCATGACCTGGGTTCAAAGTACGACCGTCGATATGGTCAATAATAGAACCATCTGGTGCTACTTGTTCCATCACGCATTTTATATCATCTTTAACAAAATCACGCTCAATCTCTGCAATCCATTTGTCTATCCATTCATTACAACGGGGATCGCCAATGTTTTCTCTTAATTGTTGCGCCGTATTCATCATAATCATAGGCACTCCAATTCCTTTTGCTGGTCGAGTAGGCAAATATTTAGGTTGTAATAAACCTGGAGTTGTTGAATATTCGATGCATTTACCAAACAAAAACCTTGCTTTTTCGGCAGCGGCTTCATCTCCACTTGCTTTGGCGTAAGCCGACATGGCGATAACAGCAAAAGTTTCGGAAAAATAATAGCGGCGTTTGCGAATGGGTTGCCCATCACGAGTTACGTGAAAAAACATTTGTCCATCCGTATCAAAACAATGATTGTTCAGAAAATCGATACCTGTTTTGGAACCTTCCAGCCACTCTTGTTTTGGTTCGACCGTATTGTAAAGTGTGGCCAATAACCAAGCGGCACGACCTTGTATCCAAACCGCTTTATCATCATCAATTAGACTTCCGTCTTGATCTCGCATTAATAAATAACCGCCAAACTCGGTATCTATCGAGCGTGGAAACCAAAATGGAACCGTGTCATTTAATAATTGATTTTGGTAAAAATCTTTTAAATCCTGTAGATCTGTAGTCGAATAATTCATCTCTTAAAAGTATTATAGTTAGGTTTTTCATCACCTACCTGCTTATTGTACTTATTTTATATTGTTGTAGCATCCTTTGGAGTACTTTTTATTTCTATTTTATTTCTATCTTAAAAGTAGAACATGGTAAACCGGCTTCATTTACTAAATTTGCCCTCGTAAAAGGTTCCCAAGCGTAATAAACTGACTTTATATTTTCTCCTTTTGGAATAGTGATAAAAATTTGATTGTTTTTGGCTGTGGCCAAAGTTTTAATGTGTTTTCCTTTAACAGTCACTAATTCAAAACCAATAATCTCTTTTTTTTCTGCTGCCATTATTTTTTTTGAAAAAGTAAAAGAAATCACTATTTGATCCTTATTTTTTACTGCATTCAAAGGGTAAGGTCCATTAGCGATAACTGATTTTCCGTAGGTGTTTTTTAAAGCTAAAAGTGCTAATCGATCCCCAATTTCTTTCTTTCGAATAGGATGAACATCAGTTGAATCTCCAAAATCCATACTTACTGCCATAGCGCTGTTAGAAATTATTTTTTGCATTCTATTTTGAGCATCTCTAAAATCAGGCCATGTAGGTCGATTTAAGCTAGACAATTGCACATAATAAAACGGAAAATTACTGTTCCAAGCTTTGCGCCAACTTTTAACCATAGTAGGCAGAAGGTGTTCATATAATTCTATATTGTGTGCATTGCTTTCCCCTTGATACCAAAGCACACCTTTTATTGGGAATTTAGTAAAGTTTGTTATGCCTGCTTCAAAATTATAAGCTGGATCATAAGGATGACGTTGTTTTGGATTGGTTGATTTTTTTAAATTCATATCAGCACGAGTTCGAACCCAGGGCATGATAAAATCAGATTTTCGCCAATTAGTTAATAAATCAACCACTTTATCATCATGTTCTAACGTATATCTGTCGATCCAAGATTCTATCGGTGATCCACCAACAGCAACTTGTATCAATCCTATAGGCACATTTTCCTCGGTAGTAATTTTTTTTGCAAAATAGTAAGCAATCGCCGAAAAGTCTTTTGCATTTTCCGCATTACATTCAGTCCATTTTCCTGAGAAGAATTCTAATTGATTCGTTTTGGCTAATGTGATCGAATCCCAAACTGTATTGTCCGTTTCTCGCAAATCCTTAAAATTGAAAAGACGAATAGCAGCATTAGGCAAAGTTTTTTTTATTTCCTCATTTCCGTTTTCAGATTGTTGAAGTTGAAAAACCATATTCGATTGCCCAGAACAAAACCAAACATCACCAATTAATATGTTCTTTAAAACAATGTTTTTTAAATTGCTTTTAATCATCATTTCATAAGGTCCACCATGAATTTGAGGAGGAAAAATAACTTCCCATTTTCCGTATTGATTGGTTGTAGCTGACTTCTTTTGTCCTTTGAAAGATACTTCAACTACCTCACCACCATTAGCAGTTCCGTAAATTGTAATAGGCTGATTGCGTTGCAAAACCATATTATCTGTAAAAACCGTTGCTAATTTTAGTCCGCCAAAATCTTGAGTGATATTTTTATAAACGATCTTCGCCAAAATTGATGCACCTTCCTTTGTGGGATGTAATGCATCTGGAAAAAGATCAGGACGCGGATATAAAATTTCATGTAGGTCAATTAATCCCACTTGATTCGCTTTTGCAATAGTTTCTATATGCGATTGAATTTGCCAATACCAATCTCTCGTTCCAGATTTGAATCGAGGATGTTCATTAAAAATAGGCGTCATTCTACAGATATATATTTTAACAGCTGGATTTTGCTTTTTTAACGCATCCAATAACCAACTATAATCAGCATCAAATTCTTCTTTGTAGTTAGGCCAGTTTCTAGGATCGGTATCATTTAAACCTAAATGAATGATGGCAATATCTGGATTAAATGCAATAGCATCTTTAAATTCCTTTGTTTTATAATAAGGCTTATGTCCGTTTTTCAACAGTGTAGCACCACTATTTCCAAAATTTCCAACCTGATGACTTTCTCCCATCAACAATTGAAGTTGGGATGGATACGATTCTAATCCTGAATTTCCTAAAAGATAACCTGCGGTTACGGAATCACCAATACAAGCTATTTTTATAGCTGCTTTTTGTGCCATTACCAACTGTCCGAAACAGAGGATAACAATACAAGAAAGTAAAAACTGATTTATAGCAAATCGTTTCATAGTACAGGATTAACCGTTGTAAGTTTTGTAGCTGTCTATATAATGAGGCAAAACATACTATTTTACCTCAAAATATAGCTCTAACCAAACCAAAAAATAATGAAAGTCACTTATTTAAATATTAAATGCGCATTTGATTTTAATCAAATATTAGGCATCTACATAATCATTTGCCGTTGGACGTAGAAAACTGATTTGAACAATTAATGCAACTAAAACGACACCAGCCATTAATGCAAATCCACTCCCTAAGGTTCCGCTATCAGAATATTTACCTAATAATGAAGTCACTAAAGCGCCACAACCTACTCCGACCATATTAAGAATTCCGTAAGCCGTAGCTCTATATTTTGAAGACACAAACTGACAAAGAATTGGCATATTATTAGCATCAAACATTCCGTATCCAATACCAAAACATAGCGCTGCTCCTACTACATTAAATAAAGAATGACCAAAACCAAGTAACAGTAAAGCAGGAATAGTTAATCCTAAACCAATGGCACTCGTATAGACTCTTCCTTTAATGTTTTTTTGTACCCATCTATCTGATAGTATTCCACCAAAAATAACTCCGATAAATGCCGAAACAGAAATGGTAATAGTCGCAAGCGGTCCAGCTTGTTCCATAGGAATATTTAAGTTTTGAGAAAATAAAGTAGGAAGCCAGTTTTTAGTAGCCCAACCTGGTAAACTTGGAATAGCAAAATAAAATAAGATTATCCAAAAAGACATGTTTGTAAATAATACGCTTAAACCTTTTAGCACTGATTCTCTTTCCTTTGTAGGTGTAGCAACAGATGCTTTAGTTTCTGATTCGGGATGTTTAAATTCCTTTAATAAAAACACTAAAACAACAGAATAAATAATTCCAATCAATCCAAAATAATGAAAAGTAGTATGCCATGAAAAAGAGGCAGCAATTGTAGCTCCAAAACCTCCTATTGCAGAACCCATATACAATCCCGTCATGTGAATACCAATAGCTAATGATCTTGTCTTTTTTTGGTGATAATCAGCGATAAGTGACAAGCCTGCAGGAATATATAAAGCCTCGCTCACACCCATAATTGCTCTTAACCAATACAACTGATTGTAACTATTAGCATATCCCATCGCATAAGTAACAGCTGACCAAACAAAAAGGCTACCAACAATCAACCATTTTCTGTTCATTTTATCAGCAATAATTCCCGAAACTGGACTCATTAATGCATAAATCCAAAGAAATATTGCCATTAATCGACCAAAATTCTCGCCAGATAATAATTCTGGAATATCAGTTTCCATTGATGGGCGCATGGTGGCTAACATTTGTCTGTCCATGTAATTGAGCAAGGCGACAATCCACAGTAGGGCTACGACAACCCAAGGATAATATTTTGATTCTTTCATAAATGGGTTTTCTTTGTGAGTTTTTAAAATAGCTTTTCAGTAAATAGAAAGTGAGTGTAACTAACTAATTGTTATTATTTCTTGATGGTTCCTAACATAACATTAGGTGTACGAATTCCAGGTTTAATTTCCCCGTTAGACAGGATTATTTTTTTATCCCATAAAACGGCTGGAGTGGTAACATGAGGTAAAAAAGGTAACTCTCCTACTTTTGACCATTCATTTGTTAGCGTATTGTATAACAAAATTCCGTTGAAAAATCCGGGATGATTCGTTACTAATTTATTTTTCTTAGCGATGAGTTCCGCTTTTAATTCTTCTGATTCTGCTTGAGCAATTTGAGATAGATAGGTTTCTATTTGGTGAAAAATAACACCATTGTCTCCACCAACAATTAACACAGAATGAGTTCCTACGGCAACTCCAGCTCCCGCTGAAAAGTTAGTGCTGTTTTTTCCGTCAGAAATCGTTGCCGCAGCTTCCCAGATTTGTTTTTTTACATCGAAAACAAAAGTAGTATTATGTAAATCACTTATTCCAGAAGCTGTTTTAGTTCTTCCGCCTACTACATAAATATTAACTCCGTTTTTTCCTTTTTGAGCAATTACAACCGCATTGGCTAAAGCCAAAGGTAAATTGGGTAAAGCTTTCCATTGCGGGTTGGCTTCATTCAAGTCTAGACTAGCAAAAAAATCAGAGGATTTAGCTGCCTCATCTCCGCCAACAGCATAAACTGTTTTACCAATATGAGTCAGAGAAATATTTGCAATAGCGAAAGGAAAATCGGGTAATACTTTAGCTTCCACTTCTTTTTTAGCGGCATTCCATTTTAAAAGATATGATTTATTAGAAAGTCCATTTTCATTTTCGCCACCTACATAAACCACACCTAAATCAGTAGATGTCGATCCACAATAAGCAATAGCTTCAGGCAATACACTTTTTACTTCATTATTCCAAGTATATTGATCTTTGCATTTTTCAAGTACATGAATGGTTTTAGAATAACTTTTCTTTCCTCCTTCCCAAGGCATTTTATCAGGGAAGTTGGCACCACCGCTAACAATTAGCACCTCATTACTAATACCGTTAATTGGTCCTGCGTAACCAATTGAAAGACTACCATCCGAATTTTGCAATTGGGCAGCTGTCGTCCAATCTACATGATTTACTTCTTTCTTTTGAGAAAATGCATCAGTTGTTGCCATAATAAGGGATATAAAAAGTAAAGGAAAAATAGATTTGTTCATCGTTATTATTTTAAAATAAAGTCTCTAACAAAATGTAAGTCGGTTCGTGATTCAATGCTACAAAGACACAAAAACACAACGAATATTTTTTTAGCTTTTTTATAAATTAAAGCAAATAAAGCCTTTGTAACCTGATTAATTAATGGCAACGAAGATGCTTTTAATCTAGCGAAAAAAACAGCTTATTTAATATTGTTAAACCTACACTATTTGTGTTAGAATTTTTCAGAATCAATAATTACAATTATTTTGACTTATATTCATCAAAATTTAAACTTGCTACATCTTTTTTGAATAATTCAAATTGTTCATCACTCATGTTTTTTACAGGCAATCTGAATTCACCTAAATTGAATCCTACCATTTTCATGTATGCTTTACCAACTGAGATTCCGCCATATTTCCCTAACAAACGAATCATGTCAATGGATTTTTGTTGTAAAACACGAGCTTTAACCAAATCATTGGCATTGAATGCATCAATCAAATCGTAATACAATGGAGCTGCATAATTAAAAGTGCTTCCTACAGCACCTTTTGCTCCTAATACTAAAGCTGAAAGCATATTTTCATCACGTCCCCAAAGCATATCGTACTTACCATCAGCATACGTCATGCAACTTTGGAAATCCATAAAATCTTCATGGGTATATTTTACTCCAGCAAAATTGGGAAGCTTACCATCTAGTGCTCTCACTAGATCAAACATCGGAAAGTTAACTCCGGTCAAAACTGGAATATGATAGTAATAAACAGGCATATTTGGCACTTCTTTTCCAACTTTGATACATACTTCAGCAAGCATATCTATATTTGCAGGTTTAAAATAAAAAGGACCTGTCAGTGAAACAGCGTATAAACCAATTTCGTAAGCATGTTTAGCTAACTCGATACAATCATCAAGACAAGTACCTGCTAAAAAAGCCATTACTTTAAAGTCGGCATCATGATTACTACAGTCTGCCCAAGCTTGTGCTACTGCTTTCTTTTCCGCCATGGTTGTAGAAACTCCTTCACCTGTTGAACCATTAATAAAAGCTCCCGTTATTCCGTTTTGTTTTAAAAAAGAATAGTACCCAGGAATTAAACTAACATCTAATTTCCCGTTGCTATCAAATGGTGTAAATGGAGCAGAAATAAGACCTTGTAAGTGTTGAATTTTCATAATATATATTTTTAAGATTTTTTTTTAGATTAAGTGAAGACTAAAAACTAAAAAACTTAGTCTGACTAATAAATTATTAAATTGATAAAATAAAAATGTGCGTGGTGATACAATTAGCGTTAATCTTAACTATTTTTAGGACTAGAGGCATTCCACTCTAAATCCTATTTTTAATAGTATAGTTTCAGAAATTTAATCGCATTTTCGTAAACCGTTTTCTAGATTACTTTTAGCAAAAAAAACGGAAAAGAATAAGATCTCCAGCACTTTAAAATTTATTTAGAACTATCAAAAGGTAAACTTACAAAATATTTTAATAATACAAGTCGATTTATTAAAAAAATTTAATAACAAAAGAAAAGATAATTTTAGTTAACTAGAGCAGTGAGCATTTTTTCTTTTACAACACAGCAGGCACCAATAACACCTGCACGAGCGCCTAAACTAGATTTCTTTAATTTCACATCTCTATTAACTAATCCTAATGAGTATTTTTTTAAGGCAGATTGAATTGGTAAAAGTACATAACCACCCAATAATGAGAAGTCACCACCAACAACAAGTAACTCTGGATTGAAAATATTAAGAATCATAGACAAGTAGCGCCCCATTTTTTCACTTTGTTTAGAAACTAACTCTACACACAAAGAATCTTCCTGTTGTAAAGCCCCCATAATTATAGCGTGATGTTGCAAGCTTTTTGAGTTATCATCTAACACCACTTTAGATTGTTTTCCTGCAGAAATTGCTTCTTTGAACTGATTCACTAATGCCCAACCCGATATCTCGGTTTCTAAACAACCCATTTTACCACATTGGCATATGATTCCATTGTCGAAAATATTACTGTGACCAAATTCTCCCGCATAACCTGACTTTCCATAATACAAGTTTCCGTCAGTAATTATTCCAATTGCTACACCCCAACCGTAGTTGACATAGATTACATTTTGTTCTTCATCAACAACGCCCTCATGATATTCTCCAAAAGCCATTGCTCTGGTATCATTTTCTAGTCGAACAGGTAAATCCAATTGCTCTGATATGATTTCGTTTAAAGGTCGGTTTTCACTGAAAAAAAAGTTATAACTGAATCCTTCCATTGTATTTATACGGCCTGATAAATTGATACAAGCACCAACGATCATTTTTTTATCAACTAAACTATCTTCAACAAATAAATTTATTAAGTTGCATAATTCAAGTAAGGATTCTTGTGTATTTTCTAAAACAAACGAAGCTCCTAATTCAATACTTACAAATTCATTTTTTATATTTTGTAATCCTATAGACATGCTACTGCGACCTACTTCAATTCCTAAAAAATATGCACATGTGGGATTGATACTATATAAAGAAGGTCGTCTTCCACCACTATTAGTGATTTTCCCCATATCTACTACATATCCTTCAGTCAGTAATTCATTGACCGCTTTAGTAACTGTAGGAACACTGGATTGTAGTTCCGAACCTAATTCTGCTATTGTAGCATTTCCGGAAGACAATAAGTGTTTTACAATTGATTGTCTCAACATGTGCCACTTTTGCCCCGAAAGGCTATTGTCACTACTAGCGTCTAATAAATCTTTTAAACTCATTTTTTATAGTTTTTTACAATTTAGAGGTAATTATTTACAAACTTACTATATTTTTCTTAAAGCTAATCAGGTTTTATAACTCAAGAAAATCGGATAATTATTTATAATACTTCAGATTCGCACATTTTTTATAACACTTTTTTTATGTGATTTTTAGTAAGGCTAACAGCAAGGTAATCAGAGCTAAAGCAAATCATTCGATTACATTTTTAATGCTACTGAATTTTAGTAACTCAACCGAGAAAAAAACTAAATTTTAGAGTAAAAAAAACCGGCAAAATAATTATGAATACTTTGCCGGCTTTGTTCATTATAGAAACTTACGTTCCACTATATCCAGGATTTTGTTGTCCCTTTAAAGTTTCGTCACTATTTAATGTAGATAAATCAATTGGCCACAATAATTTATGGTTTTGACCTGCTATATTATCTAGTACGCCTATTAAGTTTAAATCTTTTCTGAAAGCAAGAGGATTTCCTGAAGCATCTTGCATACGACGTAAATCGTACCATATTTTACCTTCAGCTACAAACTCTTTTTGTCTTTCATTAAAAATAGCAATCTCGTTTTGTTCAAATGATCCGTTTACAAAAACTGGCGCAACGCTACCTGCATAAGCACGCGTTCTGATTGCGTTAATTTCAGCAGAAGGATCTTGTCCTTGTTTGTTTTTAATTTCAGCTAACAGCAACTGAGCCTCCGCTAAACGATAGATTGGAAAATCATCTGAGAAAGAACGAGCTCCCTCAACTACTGTTCCTATGAATTTACGAAGGTTAGTAGCTTGCAATGTTCCTTTGTTAAAATTCAAGAAAGTCACATTAGCTCTTGTGTCTGCAGCATCGTATTTAGCGTACAAATCATACTTGTACTCATAACGAATAATCGTTCCACCGCCATTAACTTTCAAAGGATCAGCAGCAGGAATAGCGACACCTTTATCATCTACATAACCTGTCAAAGCATCTGAAATTGCATAGATAAATTGGCTGTAGTTATTAGTAGCCTCCCCTTGACCATATCGCAAAGCAAAAATAATTTCATTATTTCCTTTAATAGATGATGTTGCAGCAGAGTTGAATACATTAGCAAAACTAGATTGTAAGCTGTATTTTGGTATAATTGCCTCGATTGCCGCTCTAGCAGTAATTAAGTCCGCAACAGTTGTAGTAGGATTTGCTCCATCAATTTTAACTTTTGCTGACCATAAATACACTTCTCCTTTTAGCATTTGAGTTGCAGCTAACGACCATTGTGCTTTTTGCATTTTAGTAGTATAAATTCCTGCAAAATTAGTCACTGACTTTTCAATATCCTCTTTGATAAAATCTAAAGTTTCTTTCTCAGTAACGGTACGCGGCAAGTAAGCATCTTGAACTGTACTTGGCGTGCTAATGACCACTTTAGGTTCTTTGGCCAATGGCACTCTACCATATGTACGGTACAATTGGAAATAATAAAAAGCTCTTAAACCATAAGCTTGGCCTAAATAATAACTTTTATCAGCTGCAACTAGATAGTCAGCTTTTTCTACTTGATAGATAAAGTTATTTACCTGAAAAATCGCACTATAAAATCCTGACCAACCTGAAATTCCAGTAGCCGATTCTCTTATGTCTTGACTAATAATTCCACTTGAGTTCAAAGACGCAGAACCTGTAAAACTAGTTCCAGTCCTTAATGTCCCTCCTCTAAGTTCTCCTAAAGTGTACAAAGTAAATTGGTACCCTCTTAATTGATTGTGTAAACCAACCATTGCCCCATCTACCTGTGTGCTAGTTTTCCAAAAGCTACCACTAGCGTAATAATCCTCTGGAGCTAAATCTAAATTGTCGCAAGCATTAAACGTCAAGGATAACGTTAATAATGCAAATCCTAATACTATCTTTTTCATAATTTTATAATATAATTTGAATACCAAATATTACAGTGCGAGGTAGCGGATACCCTCCACCTACAGATGTTCCATTTTCTGTTGCCTCTGGAGAAAATAAAGTAGATTTACTTAAGTATCCTAAATTTTGTCCAGTTAAAGTCAATTTTATTCCTTCAATCTTTGCTTTGCTCAGTAGTTCAGATGGTAAAGAGTAGCTTAAATTAACTTCACGGAAAGCTAAATAATCGGCTTTGTTGTAAAACATACTTGAAGTACGGAAAGTATTGTTCTTGTATAATTGATCAGCCCAGTAATATGTTGGGTATTTTGCATTCGGATTTTCAGGCGTCCAAGTGTTTTTTACATCTTGTATTGTGTTGAAAGTTCCTTGTGCATTACTCAAGAACCAAGTCGTAGGACCATCGTATTGAACAAAACCTAAAGCATAATCTAAACGGCTACTCAATGTGAATGACTTGTATCTAGCTGTAAAGCCAAAACCACCAGTCATTTTAGGAACAGTGCGTCCCATATATTCTCTATCATAACTGTTAATGATACCATCACCATTTACATCTTTCCATTTTACATCTCCTAAAGCGATTGGGTAATGCAATGCTTTTTGAGCAGGAGTCATTGCGTTGAAAACATCTGGATGAACTAGAGTTCTTGCTCCTAATAAATCTCTTAATTGCAAAGCATATGAATCTAGATCTGCCTGTGTTCTAATAATTCCCTCAGCAACATAAGCATAGGCTTGATTAGGATCTTGTCCTTCTTGAAAACCACCAACCCAAACAAGATTACCTTTATCATCATAAACTTGGCTTCCACCAATTCTATTATTCTCTAAACCATTGTTTGGTAATTTTAAAATTTTATTCGTATTGGTAGCGAAATTAGTATTAATATCTAATGACCAATCTTGGGTTCTAACTGCACTATAATTTAAATCTAACTCCACTCCTTTGTTTTGAAAACTACCTAAGTTTGTTGTGATTTGAGTAATACCAGAGGTAACTGGAAGCTGGAAAGTAGAGATTTTATCATTTGTTTCTCTATCATAAAATGCAAAAGAAAGATCTAATTTACTAAACAATCGTGTATCTACTCCCACTTCATAAGTAGAAGAACGTTCCCATTTTAAGTCTGGAAAAGGAAGTCCACCTGCTTGATATCCTAATATACCATCATACTTTCCTGAATTATATCTTCCTTGTAACTGGTAGGCACCTATACCGCTAACATTAGCATTTTGACCATAACTAGCTCTTAGTTTTAACGTATTTACAACATCAGAAATCCCACTAAAGAAATTTTCTTTGTGCATGTTCCACCCTACAGATATTCCCGGGAAATTACCCCAACGATTGTTTAATAATCGAGAATAACCATCACGTCTTACCGTTAAAGTCATTAAGTACTTGTCATCATAATCATAATTTACACGAGAAAAGAATGATAAAATACGTTGACGTTGGTGATAGGTATCAATATTCCTTCTGTCTTTATCGCCACTAGTGTATTCTAAATCCATGAAATCATCTGATGGTGCACCAGATCCAGAAGCTGATAATCCATTTTGATAAATGTCATAATATTCAGATCCAATCATTACACTAATATTGTTTTTATCTAAAAACTTTGTATTGTAATTTAAAGCACCATTATAGGTCTGGCTAAAATCTCTTGAGTAACCAGCACTTGAAGATCTAGTTTTATTTGTATTTCCTGGGCTAGATAAAAAATCTTTATTGAAAGCTTCATTATATCCATAACTATAAAACCAGTTCGCACTTGTGCTAAAACTTAAATTCTTTAAGATATCAAACTTGAATGATTGCGAAAGTGTAAATTTATCTGTAGTATTATTGCGGATGAATTTATCATCGTTAACAGCAGGATTTCCATCTTGCGAATCACGCCCTACTAACAAATCGCCATTCGCGTTTGTTCCTCTCATTGTAGGAGGTGCTCCTAAAGCACGAGTTAAATAATTACCTTCACCAGCTGTTTGAGAATCTCTCCATTTAGCATCAGCAAAATTAATGCTAGAAGTAGATGTTAGCCAAGGCTTGATTTTATATTCCCCATTGAAAACAAAAGTCAACCTTTTATAGAAAGTATTTATCGGCAATCCTTGCTCGTCAAAGGAGCCTATACTAGCGTAATAATTTCCTTTTTCATTACCGCCAGTCATATTAATACTATAATCCTTAGTTAATCCTTGTGGTCGTAATGCGTAATCTTTATAGTTAAAATCCTTATAAATGATTTCTTTATTGGTTCCATTTAAATCGTAGGCTCCAAGAGCATTAGTCTTTAAAGGATCAATCATAGATTGCCAACCTTGCGACAACAATTCCTCATTTATCGGATTTCTAAACATTGGACTCCATACTGCAGTATTTACTTTGTTTCCGTCAAGAATATTTCCGTTAACATCTTTGTAAACATTCCCAGTTCCAAAAGGACCAATACCATTTAGTTGCGTCAGTCTTCCAGCATCATACTTTCCAGAAGTTTCAATGGCTTTTCTAGACCAATATAAATAGTCTTTAGCATCTAAGAAATCAAAAGGAATATTAAGTGTATTAATACCTACTTTTGAATTAATAGTGATGTTAGACGTACCATTCTTTCCTTTTTTAGTCGTTATCAAAATCACACCGTTATTAGCTCTTGCACCATAGATAGCAGTCGCAGATGCATCTTTTAATACTTCAATTGAAGCAATATCATCTTGACTAATTTCACTAAAACCCGCTCTAATAAAACCATCTACCATAACAAGTGGTGAACCAGATCCATCATAATTTGTACCTCCACGCAATACAATAGAAGGTACAGCTCCAGGTCGTCCTGATGACTGTTGTACTCTTAATCCAGGAATTGTTCCTGCTAAGGCAGAAGCTGGATTAGAACGCACACCTGTTTGTAATACTTTGTTATCTAATTTTGATACAGATCCTGTTATTTTTGATCTCTTTTGTGTTCCATAGCCCACAATTACGACTTCATCTAAACTTTCGCCAGACTCTTTTAATGTAATAGTAAGTGGTGATTTTCCAATGCTTACTTCTTGTGATTCCATTCCAATATAAGAAACAATAAGTTTGGTAACATTAGCTGGTACATCAATACTAAAGTTACCATCAAAGTCAGTTTGTGTCGAAGCAGTGCTACCTTTTGCTACAATGTTTGCACCAGGAATAGGCAATCCGCCTGAATCTAATACTTTTCCAGTAATTTTCTTCTGGATAAAACTCGCATTGAAAACTGTTGTTCCCGTTTTTGAAACTAGTCTACTTTCAAAAAGCGATACTTTGTCAGTCGTCGCTGCTGTTGAAAGTTGAACCGTTAAAGCCGTCAACAAAACAGTAGCTAGTTTTGTTGTTCCCCTGGCTGGCGAATCATACCATAAATCTCTTGGCTTGTTTTTAGAAAAAATTTTCATAATTTTTTGAAGGTTGGTTAATACTTTATTATTCTCGTAACTTCTATTCTCTTACTTTCCAGTTTATTCAGATAATAGAATAAAAAGAACTACATGCTATTTTTAAGGAAAGTAAGATCATATTTAATCAAAATGAGACGAGCTCATTAATTTTTATTTTATAAAATCTATCATGGTCTTTCGTGTATCGACTAGCAGATTTTCGTTTTTATTTAGTAAACTATTTTATTCTAAAAGTTTAAATAAGTTTTTGAATCAGTACTAATTATATGTTAAAAATTAATATTGATAAGCAAATATATAAAAATATTTAAAACAAAGAACAAGTTATTAAATAATTTTATTAATTAAATTATTAGTCATTTTCATTTTATTATTTATTTAAAACTTAATTAAAATTTTAATTACTTAATTATTATGTTAAAAAAGTAATTATTGTTGTTTTCACGGATGGGATTAAGTGCATTTTTTTGCAATAAATTTAGAAAACATCCTATTTATCACATTATTATATAAGGAAAGGATCAACTGCCTAATTAATTAATAAATGTCTTCTAAATTAATTTTATTACTTCTCAAATATTTAATAAAACCAAGGTCTGAGCGGCTTACATACAATTGAAAAATCATTATATAATCAGTTTGTATAAAATTTCTATATAATTAAATTTGGTTTTTTACTTTTATACTATTTTTCTTAAAATAAAGTTTCTTACTTCTTTTAAAACCAATAAAATGCAGCGTATTACGACCAGAAACTAATTTGTAAAATATTTATGCTAAAGCAAAAATTTCTTAAAACAATAAAATCCTTATCTTTAAAGTATGAAAAAGCATCACAATATAATTATAGCGGGAGCTGGCGGAATAGCAGAAGCTGTTGGTTTAATACTAATGGAATGGAGTGATGTCACTCCTACTCTTTTCATTGGCGACAGAAACCATTCAAAAGCAAATCAAGTAGTGCATTGGATTCAAAAAGGAACATCAAAGTCTGGTAACATACACGATTTTCATCTGCATGAAAAAGACTTAACCGATGAAATGAAGTCAATATTAATGCAAGGCGATATTATTCTTGACTGTCTGCCTGGAAGTCAAGCACCAAGGATAGCACAGTTTGCGAAAGATTTTAATTTACATTACGCCAATCTAACAGAATATGTTGCAGAAACGGAAGCTATAAAATCGTTGGCAAAAAATGCTAACACAGGCTTTCTACTTCAAACCGGCTTAGCACCTGGTTATATTGATTTACTGGCCAATGGTCTTTTTCAGCAATTTTGTAATGATTATGAGGTTGAAAAAGTAGATAAATTGGAATTTAAGGTCGGTGCACTAACCACTAATGCCGTTGCTCCGCATTATTATGGATTCACATGGAGTCCTATAGGTGTTACCACAGAATATCTCAAAGATACCGTTGTTCTTCGTGATTTTTCAAAAATAAAACTTCCTTCATTGTCAGAAAGAGCGACTATTATTATTGAAGGTATTGCTTATGAAGAGGCTCTAACTTCAGGTGGCGCAGCTGATTTGCCTGACGCGCTACAAGGGAAAGTTAGGTCGCTTGATTACAAAACACTAAGACATCCGGGTCATTATACTTGGATTGACGAGTTACTTTCTAATTTAGAAAACAAAGAAGATGCAATAAATGAATTGCAACAACAAATGCAGCAAATAGTACCTACTATCGAAGATGACCAAATTGTTTTGTATGCTGCAGTAGAAGGAAGAGATTCGACGGGAATGTTGCGACGACGCGAAATTTCAAAACGTATTCTTCCGCAAATAGTAGGAAAACATACATTAAGAGCCATTCAAATTACAACTGCCGCTCCATTAGCGCAAGCAGCACAGCTCTTGCTAGAATCCTCTCTTACTGGCATTATACTTCAAAGCCAAATTGATCCGATAGCATTTTTAAACGGAAATTATATTGCAAGAGTTTATGGAAAAACAAAACTGTAACTGAAAATTTCTTTTACAATTAATAAATAAAATTGTTTTGTACTTTTGACATTGGATAATAATAAGTACAACTAAATGAATTTGTATTACATACACGATGGTACGGGCAGCACTGGACCATTTGATAGCGACCAACTGAAAGCCAAATTAATTACAAAATCTACTCCTGTATGGTGTGCAGGCATGGAAGATTGGAAGTATGCAGGAGATGTGCTAGAATTACAAAATTTATTCGTAATTATTCCACCACCACTTAGAGGATTTCCAATTACTCAAAATCTAGAGCCTCAAACATTTTTAGAAGCTGATGAAGAAAAGCCTGATCCTAAAATTATGGGATTAGATAAAACGCTTTTTTATATAGTAGTTTCAATTTTAGTACTAGTTATAGCTACGGCTGGAATTAGCTTTTTTCAAAATCAAAGGAGCGTTCAATTAGAGCAACAAAACTTAAAAACTGAAAAAGAAAATCAACAGCGTGAATTAGAAGAAAAACGAATTCAGGATGAAAAAGCCCAGAAAATTGAACAAGAAAAACTAGAATTTGAGCGAGTATTAAAAGAACGAAAGGTTTCTCTTAATAGCCAACTTGTAGAAGTTCAACAGCAGCTTTTTGTTGCTGTAAGTAGTTTGAATCAAGCTAAAGATAAGCTAGCAAAAGCCCAAGATTTTCATTTTTTAAGATCAGATAGCGAAAGAGAAAATGATATTAACGCTAGCATGAAAGAAATTGATATCGCCAACAATCAAATAGTGGAGCTTAAAAAAGAAATGGACCATATTTATTTGGAATTAGAGAAAATAAAAGTCTAGTTTTAAGGAGAAAATAACGACTTTTTTTTTAAAAACCATTTAATAAGAAATTTTAAATTTAAGTTCACATAGTGCTGAAAAATACAGGTTTAAAACAAAATTTTTTCTATATCTTATTTCATTTGCGAGAGTACTATTAGAATAATAGCTAGCAAAGCTAGGGCAAGACCTGCGTAATTCATCTTGGTCAGTTTTTCTTTAAATACAAAAACACCAATCAAACTTCCTAGAATAATGACGCCCATATTCATACCCGCAAAAACAGTCGAAGGATTTTCAACAAATGCCTGATGCGCTTTTAAGTAGAAAAGAATATTACCAAAATTAAAAACACCTACTAAACCTCCAAATGCGATATTTTTCATTTGTAAACGCGCTTTAGTACTAATCAATTCATAGATAACTACGGCAACCATAATTAGCAGCGCAATACTAAAAACAACAAATAGCGAAGTTGTATAAGGTAAAGTGGTGTACAATGCAATTTGTTTAAATAGGATATCTATTAATCCGAAACCTAGTAAGACGACAGTGGGATAAATCCATTTATTTTTAGTGTTTTCAGACGGTTTTGCTAGAATTAATAGTATTGCTGGTAATCCAATTAAAAATGCAGTAATTTTTAATGAATTAAAATCTTCTTTGAAGATAAACCAAGCTGCAAGAATAGGAATAAATAACGAAAGTCGCTGGGCGGCATCCGTTTTTACAATTCCCATGTGTTTTATAGAAGCTGCCAAAAATAAAAATACCGAAGGCAATAATAAACCAATAACAGCATATAAAATCCATGGCGATTCTTTTCCTACTACAGTCAAATCAGGACTGAAGAAGAAATAACATAGAATCAAAGCAAACAAATAATTTGCAGTAACAATTTGTGAATTATTCACATTGTATTTACGAGAAACTTTAAAAATTACACCTACGGTAACACTGCAAATAATACTTAATATTAGAAAGAGCATAATAAATTTTTAGAACCCAAAAATACTGTTTATTGCTTAAAAAATAGTCCTTTTCGAAATTTAAACTATTCACCACTAAAAGCCTTAAAGTTTGAAGAAAAAGTTTAAAAATTTTGCCCCGAGGTACTGTGACTTCCACAGATTAAAATCTTTTTAGTCCTTTTTATGTCAGGCTAAAAAAAATTATAAGATCACTAAATTAAAGATTTATTTACTCAAATTTTCTAAACATTTAGAACACTTAAATTGGGAAGTCGCTCGATAAGACTTACTTTAGCATTATGGATTCTTTTACTCAAATAGCTCTCGGAATCGCCGTTTCCGAAGTATGTGCTGGCAAACAACTCAAAAATAAAACCTTTTTGTACGGTGCTATTTTAGGAACATTGCCTGACTTAGATGTTCTAGTTGGAATGTTCTTAAATCCTGTAGATGCGCTATTGATTCATCGGGGAATTAGTCATTCTCTTTTTCTTTTTTTATTAATCAGTCCATTATTTGGATGGTTAATTTCAAAAGTAGAAAAAGGCAAAATCAGCTTCTTTACCGCCACAAACATGGCTTTTTGGGGTTTGTTTACGCACGTATTGTTAGATATGTTTACTTCCTGGGGAACACAAATCTTGTGGCCACTAGAACAACGTTTCGCTTTAAAAACTATTTTTGTTATTGATCCGCTGTACACCATACCGCTAGTTATCGCATTAGTTTTAGTATGGAAAACGCAAAAAGAGTCACTTCGATATAAATACATCAAGCGCGGTTTACTAATTAGTAGTTCGTATTTACTTTTATCTTGTTTTATAAAACTATACGCGTTATCTCAATTTGAAAAAGCATTGACAAAACAAGGTATTCAGTATAATGAAATCATTGTAAAACCTACGGCTTTCAACCTCATTTTGTGGAATGCGAACGTAGCGACTACAAACAATTATCTATTGAGTGATTATTCCCTTTTTGACACCCAGCCTATTTCATTTGTCGCTTATAGCAAAAACAACGCTTTAGAAAAAAGCTTAATAGGAAATGCCGATTTTGAAAAACTCAAGAAAGCTAGTGAAGGCTGGTATATTATTTCACAAAAAGACGAAAATTTATATTTCAACGATTTGCGGTTCGGACTGCTAAATGACAACCCAAGCAACCCACTATTTTCTTTCAGTTATCAGTTTGTGCAAAACAATTCCGAAATGCATGCTACTGAAGTTCCTAAAAATAAAAGAGACGGAAAACGACTGTTGCAAAAAATAGTCACTCGATTAAAAGGAAATTAAATGCACTTCTAATAAAACTAAATCTCAACTGCGCTAGATTTGACAAAAGACAAAAATTAATCACTTTTCAACCAACCTGTAATGCTCATTCGAGTATTTTGTGTAACCAGAACTTCATGTACTAATTCGTCACTTTTAAAGAAAACGGTTTTGCCTTGAGTTGGCGCTATTTTTTGATTATTATCTAATTGATGAATTAGGAGTTCACCGCCGTCACTTTCTTGCCAATCGGCGTTCAAATAGCTAATCATAGAGTATTTTCGGCTGGGATTATTTTTGAATTGATCCAAGTGTTTTAAATAAAAATCACCCGATTCGTAAAGGGAATAATGAAACTCATAACCGGTAATTCCAGCAAAACAGCTTCGGTTTAGATAAAGGATAAATTCTTCTATTTGAGCAAAGAATTCGTTTTCGAATGCGTTATTGTGTTTTTTATCCAACCAGTAAATAGAATCACTCCGAATCGCTCCATCGTATGATACTTTTTCGGCGTTTCCAATACCTGCTTCTACCAATAAACTTTTGGTGTTGAGAGCAATTAAATTTAGCTTTAAGTTATTCGCCAAAGTGTTACTCAAAAAATGCTCTGATATGCCTACTTTATTTTCAATATAAGTGGCAATCAAAGTCTCGAAATTATTTTCCATGTCAATTTTCATTGACTGTTTATACCGCCAACGGGCCAAGGTAGAATAAAAAAAAATGGTAATACCTGATTGTTAAATAAATATAAATTATTATTTTTTACCGAAGATTGGCTGATTTTTAAAAATACTATTCTACAGGTCAAAAAATTAAATTGTTTTATTTAAAAATAATATCTTTATTAGAATATAGTATATAAATTAAAAATCTGCAAATCTGCGGTTAGAATCATATTATCTTAAAATTTAAAAAAGGGTTTAGAAATAAATCTAAACCCTTTTCTATTATAGTTTACTGATAAAACTACCGTAAATATCCTTGAATTGATATCCTTCTGAGAAGCGGTCTTTACTGAGTTTTTTATATTCAACCAAAGCCCACAAAATGAACTCTTTCATAAAGAATTTATCTTCTTTTTCGAGTTGTGGTTGGTATTTCTTGATTAAAATCTCAAGAGGAACAATACTGCCTAAGATTCTTTCATATTCGGCATCTGTACAATCATCTAATAATTCGAAACCACTTTCAGCAAAAAACCACTCGATAATATCCGTATAAGGTGTTTTTTCATCTTGTTTTTCTAATTTCTCAATTTTTGGAAAATAAGCAGGGAAAAAAGTATGAATCGCATCACCTAATAAATGCTGAGCCACCACAGCCGCTCCTTCTTGTTCTCCTTCATAAACTAATTCCACTTTTCCTGTAATTGCAGGAATAATCCCCATAAAGTCAGATAAACGTACGGTTGTTTTATCTTCTCCATTTTTCAAAGCTCTTCTCTCAGCAGTACTCAATAAATTCTCAAAAGCAGTAATACTCAAACGAGCACTAATTCCGCTCTTATTATCAATGTATTCACTTTCTCTCGCTTCAAAACTCACTTGTTCCAGTAAATCTCTCGCTAAAGAAGGCACATAAACCATATCATTTTGCAAAGAGTCTAACTTGGCTTCTTGCTCTGTAATTGTTCTTGCAATCTTGATAGTGTCAGGATAATGCGTCAGGATTTGAGAACCTATTCTATCTTTCAGCGGTGTTACAATACTTCCTCTATTCGTATAATCTTCTGGGTTTGCTGTAAAAACAAATTGCATATCCAGCGGCATTCTTAATTTAAAACCTCTAATTTGGATATCGCCTTCTTGCAAAATATTAAATAAGGCTACTTGGATTCGAGCTTGTAAATCAGGTAATTCATTGATTACAAAAATACAGCGATTCGCTCTCGGAATCATCCCGAAATGAATCACGCGATCGTCCGCATAGGACAATTTCAAATTTGCTGCTTTTATAGGATCAACATCACCTATTAAATCCGCAACAGTAACATCTGGCGTAGCTAGTTTCTCGAAGAAACGATCACTTCTATGCAACCACGAAATTGGGGTTTCATCACCTTTAATTTCAATTATGTCTTTAGCAAAACGCGAAATCGGTTGGAATGGATCATCGTTAATCTCTGAACCAGTCACATACGGAATGTATTCATCAAGCAATTCTACCATTTTACGTGCTAATCTCGTTTTGGCTTGACCACGAAGACCTAATAAGTTAATATTGTGACGCGACAAGATTGCTCGTTCCAATTCTGGAATTACGGTGTTTTCGAATCCGTGAACACCTTCAAAAGTTGGTATTCCCGCTTTTATCTTTTCTCTCAAATTCGAACGCAATTCATCTTTGATGCTTTTACTTTCGTAACCTGATTTTTTTAATTCTCCGAGTGTTTTTATATTTTCTATTTTCATGTTTATTATTTTTTAACCACAAGATTCACAAGGTTTTTACGCTACGTTCACCAAGATTAATATTGTATTTTACTTTTTTATTAATACTATTCTATAAATATATTTTCTTACTTGATTGCAATTGACAATACAATTACTCTACATCTATCTACTACTGCTCGACTGAGAACTGAGCACTGAACACTACTTAATCCTCTTCTTTCTATTTGTTTCATAATCCTGAAAAATCATTTCTCCTAGTCCTTTCAGTCCAGTATAAAACGCTTTTCCTTGATTCGCCTCCGTAAAATGATTCACAAATTGTTGCAAATAGGGATCATTAGCGATCATAAAGGTAGTAATGGGAATGTGTAATTTCCGAGCCTTTTGCGCCTGATTGTAGCATTTATCCACAATATATTCGTCCAGTCCGTTACTGTTCATATAATAAGAACCGTCTTTCTCCCGCACGCAACTTGGTTTCCCATCGGTAATCATGAAAATTTGTTTATTGGTATTTCGTTTTCGGCGTAAAATATCCATGGCCAATTGTAAACCAGCAACCGTATTTGTATGGTAAGGACCCACTTTTAAATAAGGTAAATCGCTGATCTGAATTGTCCACGCATCATTTCCAAAAACTAAAATATCTAAAGTATCTTTTGGATAACGCGTCGTAATCAGTTCAGCAAGCGCCATAGCTACTTTTTTAGCAGGAGTGATCCGATCCTCGCCATACAAAATCATACTGTGGCTAATATCAATCATCAAAACCGTACTCATCTGGGATTTAAACTGTGTTTCCTCGACAACCAAATCATTTTCGGTCAACATAAAATCTTCAACACCGTTATTGATCTGGGCGTTGCGCAAACTTTCAGTCAACGAAATTCGTTCCAGTCCATCTCCAAAATGAAACTCCCGAAACTCACCCGTGTGTTCGTCTCCGCTTCCCGCATGTTTCGTTTTGTGATTACCACTTCCAGAGCGTTTCAAGTTCCCAAAAATAGTATCCAGCGCTTGTTGTCTAATCGCACGCTCCGTCTTGGCAGTAATCCCAGTTCCCGAAGTTCCGTCCTCTTTCAGTTCGTCACGGATATAGCCTTTTTTCCTTAAATCTTCAATAAAATCATCAATGGTATAATGTTCATCGGTGAGTTTATATTCCTTGTCTAATTCCCGCAACCAGTCGATCGCTTCATCAAAATCTCCCGAAGTATGCGTAATCAACTCCTTAAAAATCCCAAAGAGTTTATCAAACGGGGACTGAAATGGCGCTTCATATTGCTTAAAATAGAACCCTTTTTTATTCACGTTTTCCATAGACTTTAAAATTACATCATTTTGCAGCGTCCGTCAGGCAAACGTTTACTAATTTTTAGTTAAATGCGGTTCTAGAATGTATTTTTCATAATAATTTGGGCGTGTCCGCGCTTCCACTAGCGTTTCAGCGTGGTCGTGCTGTCCGTTTCAATCTCCCTGAAAAACGGGAGGATTTCCACTGCCATCACTCACGCGGAAAAATGTGCTAGAAAGCTGTTGAACTTTTAAATGAAACCTGAAATTTCATTAATTAAAAGTTGTATGTTTCATTATGAAATGGAATTCATTCGTCCCTTATGGATGGAAACGGGAGAATGGGACGATTGTGGCAAACTTTGATTTTAATGTCCGAATTTCCAGTTTTTGGATCTTTACCTTTTGGAACATTAATTTCAAAAAATCAAACTGCATACAATAATACACTTTCTGCTTCAAATAAATTAGGCAAATCAACAATATTCATCTACTATATGATGCCTATTATTAATCAATTTTTACATGAAATTTTATAAAATTCAGCAAAAAAGCGTTCAAATGAAGATAGAATTATTTTTTTTTAGATTGTAGTGTTGATGAATTTACAAGGAAAGATTATTTAAATTAATTTAAAGATTTATCTTCAGCAACAGCTAGTACAGATTTGCAAAAAACCGTTGACGAACGAATGATCACAAAACAAGGTGATAAAAGAACCACAACCTACAAGAAAATTTAAAACTACATGGTTTTAAACTCAAAAAAACTGTCCATCGACATAAAACCAACTTCCATTTTCAAATGTAAAAGTAGAAAGTTCGTGATGAATATGGTTTTGAAGCGCATTATCTGAAAAATAAGCTTTGAATTCTACGGTATTTTCGGTGGTCTTTACAATTTCTAATTTGAGCCATTTATTAGTCGTGGCCCAATTTAAAATCTCCGTTTTAGTATAGTGTTTTCGCTGAGAAATATCAGTGGTTGCAACCAAATAATCAGCTTGATGTGCTGCATAAGCGGAATATCTGGAGCGCATGAGAGCTTCAGCAGTTGTCGCTTTTTCAGAGCCTTTAATTATGGGTTCGCAACAATCTTCAAACTGTTTAGTGGAACCGCAGTAACATTCGATTGAAATCATTGTTATATTAAAAAAAATTAATTAGAAGATGTTGTTTGACCATTAAGCCCAACAATTCTTTGATGCAATTGATTCAATAATACTTGATACCTGCTAACCTCCATTAAATCTTCGTCTTCTTCCGCAAAATCTAATAATTCATCTAATTCTTCGCTTACCTCCACTAATTTATTACCAGCATCTTTGGCGTTTTTCTCTGCAATTAGATCAATTATTTCTTGAACACCTGTTTTTACTTCGTCAAATTTACTTTTATCCATGCTGCTTATATTTTGTTAGTATCGGGAGTATTATTCTCATTAAACTTTTTTACAATTTGCTTCAATTTTTCTTTACGAACTATTTCCGCTTGCTTAACTTTATCTTGCGCTTTGTGCAATTTATCGTTGTGCTTTTTTATATTTCTTTCGTTATTTCGCCCCATAATTTTATACTTTAAAATTTTAAAATCCTTTTTTTGATTCAAAATCTCCTGCAAAGTTCGTCTTATTTATTAAATTTAAATTGGTTTTAATTTGAAAACTTCCTCTTTTTTTAAGTCTGTACTTTATATTATAATTTAAGATTGTTTAACACCTTGTCAAAAAAAACCAAGATTTAGTAGGCGATTTAAATTATAATTAAATATTTTTATCAAAAAAAAAGGAATAATTAATAATTCACAAATTACAAATAAAGACTAAAAAACTATAAAACAACAACTTAGAAACCAAGTGACACTATTTTATTACTAAATATCTTTCTATATATTTATTTTTTGAAAATTGAAGTTTCCCCAAACCGACCAATACAAAAATGAAATCCAAAAAAAAACACAATAAATTCATTGAGTGGTTTTTTAATAGGCCTAAATTAACCAGTATACTTACATTCTTGTTCCTGAGCTATATAGTAGGATTTGTCGTAGTATTACAATATCAAGTAATCAAAGAAGATGAGCAGCGACAAATGGATACAATTCTTCATGTTGTCCAGCAAAACATTGAACAATCATTAAAAAACTGTTATACAACTTCACTTACTTTAGCACTTACAATTGGTGAATCAGGCGTGCCTAAAAATTTTGATTATGTAAGTAAAAGTTTAATTGCTACTAACCCTACTATTCACACTGTTCAGCTCGTTCCTAAGGGAATTATAAAGTACATATATCCTATGGCAGGTAACGAAGAGGCGATGAATTTAAACATTCTGACCAGCCCTCATCTCAACAAGGAAGCTTTTAAATCTATTACAACCAGAAAAATGTATTTTGCTGGACCTTTAGAACTTAAGCAAGGAGGAATGGGGATTGTAGGGAGATTTCCTATTTTTCAAAACAACCAATTTTGGGGTTATTCAGCGGTAATTCTAAAATTAGAAACGCTTTTAAAATCGTCTGGTATAGCTAATGTCGATCAATCAAAATATTATTTTCAGCTATCAAAATACAGTCCTACCGAGAAACGTGAAATTTTCTATTTACCTAAAAAAGAAAATTTTAATGACAATTATAAAATTTCAGTACAAATTCCAGACGGTGATTGGAAATTATATATCGCTTCAAAAAACCGAAGTTTTCTAACAAAAGAAATTTTAATACCGGGAATTATTGGAATGCTATTAGCAGCACTATTTGGTGTAGTAATTTTTACGCTTTTAAGGATGCCAAGGAAATTACAGTCCTTAGTGAACAAACAAGCTAAAAAATTAATGAATTCCGAAATAAAATTTAAAGCAATTTTTGATCAAGCTGCCGTAGGTATAGCTCACATCGATTCTTTTACGGGTCGATTTATTGAGATTAACAATCAATATTGCAAACTATTAGGATATTCTCAAAAGGAAATCCAAGAATTAAATTATCAAACGCTAACCCATCCTGAGGATTTAATTGAAGATTTAAGCAATATCGATAAACTTCGAGCCGGAGAAATTGAAAATTATTCTTTAGAGAAGCGCTTTATCAGTAAAGACGGTAATGTAATATGGATAAATTTAACCGTTTCGCCACTTATAAAAAAGGATGGTAAAGTGGTGTCCCATATAGCAATTATAGAAGATATATCAATAAAAAAAGACGCTGAAGATTTGATCAAAAAAAGTGAAATCCGCTTTAAAAGTTTGTTTGAGGACTACCCTATTCCACTTTGGGAAAAGGATTTCTCTCAAGTTAAAAATTATCTCAAAGAACTAGATTTAGTCAGTAAAAGTCCAGATATAGTTGAGAAATATTTAAAGACCAATCCTGAAGTAATAGCAAAATGCATGACACTTGTACGAGTAGTCGATGTGAACAATATGTGTATTGACCTTCATGATGCTAAAAATAAAGAAGAAGTTACGTGTGGTTTTAAACAATTTCTGGGAGAAAGTTACACCTGTGATTTTGCAAAGCATATCATAGCTATTACTCAAGGAAAAAATGAACTAATAGCAGACTCTACCATAAAAACGGCTAAAGGTGAAACTCGAGATGTAAAATATCGATGGAGTATTATTACTGGATTCGAGGAATCATTAGGAAGAACTATAGTGTCTACAGAAGATATTACAGTACAGAAACACAACGAAAATATTATAAAAAAATCACAACAAAGAATCGAATCATTAATTAATACTATTGACGGAATTGTTTGGGAATGTGATGCTGTAAATTTCTCACACACATTTATTAGTCCAAAAGTAAAAAACATATTAGGATATACCCCTGAAGAATGGTTAGCAGACGCTGCTTTTTGGCAAAATCATATTTATGATGAGGATAAGCATTATGTACAAAATTACACGGAACTAAAAAAGAATCAAAATTTAGATCATGATTTTGAATATCGAATGATTGCTAAAGATGGGTCGATTGTTTGGCTAAGAGATATTGTAAATGTTGTTTTAGAAAATGACAAAGCTATTAGTTTACGTGGTATTATGATTGATATTTCTAAAGCAAAGGAAGCCGAAAAGGAGTTAAACGCATCATTTGATTTAGTCACTGAAGAGAACAAAAGGCTTCTTAACTTCTCGTATATTATATCCCATAATTTGAGATCGCACACTAGCAATATTGAATCTATTATATCCCTCCTTGAAACTGCTGAAAATGAAGAGGAAAAAGAACAGCTTATTCAATTGTTAAAAACGACCTCCGATTCGCTCAATGAAACCATGTTTCACTTAAACGAAGTTATAAATATAAGAGCTAACATTGACTTGGTCTCTGAACCTTTAGACTTAGAAAAATATATTATTTCGACTAAAAATGTACTTTGTGAGCAAATCTCATCGAATAAAGTGACAATTTCTACTGAAATACCTCCAGGTACGTTAATTAATTATAATCCTGCCTATTTAGAAAGCATACTCTATAATATAATTTCAAATTCTATCAGGTACAAACATCCTTCCAGAAAACCAGTGATCAATATTAATTTAGTAGAAGAAAACAATATAAAAATTCTTGAAATTACTGATAATGGAATTGGAATTGATCTAGCTAGAAATGGAGATAAGATTTTTGGGATGTATAAAACTTTTTCTAATAACGCTGATTCAAGAGGAATCGGGTTGTTTATCACAAAAAACCAAATTGATGCAATGGGAGGAAATATTACTGTAGAAAGTGAACCTAATAAGGGAACTACATTTAAAATCTATATTCTATGAAAAAGAAAAAAATATGGGTAATTGATGATGATAATATCTATCAAATAATCGTAAAGAAGATCATGGAGAGATCAGAAATGTTTTCAGAGATATCCTCTTTCAAGAATGGAAAAGACGCTATAGATGAGTTGTATAACAGCTCAGAAAATATCGACGCTATTCCGGATATAATATTGTTAGATATCAACATGCCAATAATGGATGGATGGGAATTTATGGATGAATTAGGAGTGATAAAACCTAAATTTAATGCAGATATCGTGGTTTATATTGTAAGCTCTTCGATTGCGATTGAAGATAAAAATAAATCTAAATCGCATGAAAATATTTTGGGCTATTTATCTAAACCTGTCACTTTAGATGACTTAATATTGATTGCATCGAGAGACTAAAAAAAAACAAATCAGACTCAAATAAATTGTTTTTTAATTTCCTCTAAAGTCTTATTAGTGAATATGAGTTCCGTAATAATCTGTTCCCTCAAAACATCAATATCCTCATAATCAAAATATTTAGCCCAAGAAGTTAAATTGAATAAATTTCGAATTTGCTTGATGCGCTTTGTAGTTTCAAAACTAGTTCGGAGAATAGCTTTTTTATCGTAGAGCGGATTATTTTTGTGCTGATAATTGACCGTTTTTTTGATGAAATTCGCCTCTAAATAATAAATTTCTTCTTCGGCATTGTCTGGATAAAAGTCGTTCCACGAGGCAAAACCTAACTTCAATTTAGAAATAGTTTCTGGTTCTAATGGCTCTAAGCGCCACTTGCTGTTCGCTAATCGGCCCCAGTGATTTGATAAACGGTACATTCCAGCTTTAGTATAGTAGTATTTACTCCCTGCTTTACTATCGTACTGAACTTTTAATCCATTTATAGATTCAATAGGCATTTCATGAAATACACAGAACGTATTTTTGAAGGAATTAGGACTAGGTCTGAAATTTTTTTCCATACTGCAAAGGTAATGAGAAACTATAAATCATCCCTAGACAAACAATATTTGATTAACTTTGCATCCGAGAATTATTTTAAATATAAGCATTATGACAAAAGCATCTGAAGAAAGAATGTTGCAAAAAGGAGTTTATACAGGGATTATGGAACAAGATGAGAACAACAACTTTTTCTGTGGTGAATATCTTTTAGATTATAAAATGGCAACGAAATATCCAGTTGGAGAATGGATAACTATAAAATCTATTATCGAAAACCCAAGCGATATTAGCTATAACAAATACCCGAAAAAATCAAAAAATTTCGATAAAGCGAACAATAAGCCACAGCAAGAGTAGTTTTTTTTTAGTTTAACGTTATTAAACAAATAATCTTAAAAGAGACTTTTTTTTGAAAATTTAAAGGGTAGAAACTAATAAAATAAAAAAAAGTGTACCTTTGCAAAAAATTTGTCGATTTTGGAATCAAATTATATTGATTTTATATTAAAAGACAAGTAGTTACCTTATTTATGAAAAAAATAGTTGAATACCGCAAATTGCTAAATGTAGACAAAACTGCAGAGCTAAAAGATTTGAAAACAATTTATCGCAATGCGATGAAAGAAGCACATCCTGACAAATTTCAGGGTAATGACGATGGTTTAAAAGCTGCTGAAGAAAACAGTAAAAAAATTATTGAGGCATATCATTTCTTAGTAAGTATCAATCCTGAGACTATAAAAGCAAACTTACCTGAATATACTGAAACAATTTCTACATCAACTATAACTGATTACAAGTTTGTTGAAGGAAGATTAATCATCAACTTTTCAAATGGTAGTGTTTATGAGTACATCAGTGTTCCTAAAGCAACTTATGTAAAAATGGTTAATGCTGATTCTCCTGGAAGATTCGCTAAAAGACACATATTGAATTCATTTACTTGGAGAAAAACACTTAACCAAGACTAAATAATTCTTTATAACTTAGTATACAAAGCATCCTTATGAGGGTGCTTTTTTTGATTATTTTATATTTAGAAATTTAATTTAAAACTTTACTGAATTGATAATTTGTCAATTAAGTGCTCTTGTTACAGTTTTCACTGAACGAAAAACAAATAGAAACTTCTCAAACATCAAAAAACACTATTTAAAAGTGATACTAAAAGTAGGAATAAAACCTAGGTATCCTTAAAAAAACCAATACTTTATAACCAGAAAACTATAACAAAAATTTATGTTTCAAAATCATTTGAATTTTGATTATTTTAAATACTTTTGCACACTTAACTCAATTAACTAATTAATAATGAAAAAAATAATTTTATTACTTTCGGCGGCTGTAGTACTAATTTCTTGTAGCAAAGTTGGCAAAGACGAATACATCATTTCAGGAACTGCAACAGGGATTGAAAATGGTAAAACTATCATCTTAGAAACACAAGATGAAACTGGAATGGGATTACTTGCAAAAGATACTGTTAAAGTAGAAAATGGTAAATTTGAAATGAAAGGAAAAATTACAGAGCCTGCATTTTATACTATTCAATTAGAAGGAGCACAAGCTAAAATACCGTTTATATTAGAAAATGGCGAAGTAACTATCGCAATTGACAAAGATAGCATTCAAAAATCTAAAGTTTCTGGAACATACAATAACGATGAGTATGTTAAGTTTAATGAAGAAATCACTAAGGTTCAAAAGAAACTAATGGATTTCCAAAATAAAAACATGGAAGCGATGAATAAAGCGCAACAAACTAAAGATACAGTTGTAATCAACAGTTTGATGTCGCAATTCAATAAATTACAAGAAGAAGTTGGTGCTAATTCAAAAGCAAAGTATATGTCTTATGCTGAAACTCATCCTAAATCATTTATCTCTGCTTTGATTATCCAAGGTATGTTAAATGATCCAAGTGCTGACGTTTCAAAATCAGAAAAGTTATACAATGGTTTAGAGGAATCATTGAAAAATACTAAACCAGGAAAAGCAATTAAATCGAAATTAGCTGAATTAAAAGCACCAGCAGGTGTTGGAGCAACCGCCCCAACAACTGACGGTAAATGAAGAGCGGATTTTTCGGCTCCTAATCCTGAAGGGAAAATTATTTCTCTAAAAGAAAGCTTAGGAAAGGTTACGATCGTTGATTTCTGGGCATCATGGTGTGGCCCATGTCGTCAGGAAAATCCAAATGTTGTTGCTATTTATAATGAATTGCACAGTAAAGGACTTAACATTATTGGAGTGTCTTTAGATAAAGATGCTGCTAAATGGAAAGAAGCGATTGCAAAAGATAAATTAACTTGGAATCAGGTTTCTAATTTAAAATTTTGGGATGAGCCTATTGCAAAGCAATATCACGTAGAATCTATTCCCGCTACTTTTATTCTTGATGCATCAGGATACGTAGTTGCAAAAGATTTAAGAGGCGATGCACTTAGAGCTAAAATTATTGAACTCTTAGCAAAGTAGTTCTCCTATTATAATAAAAAAAATCTCCCTAGTGGAGATTTTTTTTTGTTTTGGATGTTCGTCATTAATATGTATGGTTTAAATAATTTAATAGAGTGAATCAAAAATACTTTTAAGATGAATTTACATCTGTGTGTTAGTTCCCACTCCTAACTTTTAAAATCTATTTTTCCCTTTATTAGTGAGATTATGTAACTCATATTTCTAAAAACCAAGTATGAAAAGTAAAATTTTTCTATTTATTAAAAGCCATATTATTAACTACCAATACGTTAAAAATAATACTAAAATTAACTGTAAAATTACTTTGTAGAAACCAAAACAGTTTCTATATTTGCACCGCTAACAACAGCTAACTGTTGTACTCAAAGGCTTAGGGGAGATACTCAAGCGGCCAACGAGGGCAGACTGTAAATCTGCTGTGTAAACTTCGCAGGTTCGAATCCTGCTCTCCCCACAACAAAAAACGCTTCAAGAAATTGAAGCGTTTTTTTTATTTATACAGAACTAAAAAAGCCAATCATGAAAAAAGGGATCAACAGGACCAACGCGAAAACCTGTGAAGCAGCAAAAATTAAGCATATATATTCGTTAGTCGAAAAAGGAAAAATTCTACATTCCTAACACCTCTGAATCGTGATCTAAATGCTTTTATTTTTGCATTGAAAGATTCTGCTGAAGCATTAATAAAAGCCTCCTAAGGAGCTAGAATGTGAAGAATAAATGTGGGTTGCTAGGAGTGAAACTTTAAATAATTCCTAAATCCTTGGCTATAGCTACAAGATGTACCGTATTATTTGCTTTGAAATAAATTTTGAGTTTATTGATATGTTTTTCAATAGAACTTTTACTGTTAGGACTAATGCCTTCTTTTTTAAATACTGCTTCTATATTTTCTTGAGATATTCCTATGGAGAGATACTTGATTAACTGAACGTCATAATTGTCTATTTCACTTGTAGTCTTATCTTGAAGCAGATATAACAATTCAGGAGAAATGTTTTCTGGTTCATTATTGTAGGTTTTTTGAATGGCTCTTTTTAGGTCGTATATTGTATTTCTTCCTTTCATTACATAGCCATCTATACTAAGCTCGTCAAATAATAATTTGATGCGATGTGCTCTGTCTTCAATCGAAAAAACAATTATTTTAATGTTAGGACACTGCTTTTTAACTGCAGCTATCAATTCTTCACCCGAATTGAGTTGGGTCAATTGGTGATCTACCTTAAAGGACAAATCAGAAATAAGCAGTTGAAAAGGAGCACCTTCTAAATGTGCTTTTTTAACCTTTAACAAAGCTTCATCACAATATTTTGCATATTGAATTTCTTGAACATCAAGTTCATTTAGTATCTGGGCAGCACCCAAATCATTAAAATCAATATCATCCGCAATTAAAACTTTTGTAAACATATTTATATCTTATTTTGGAACTAAAATCTTAGCTTTGAAACCTTTATTGGTTTGAGAATCAAAAGTAAGTATTCCATTTACCACCTCAATACGGTTTTCCGCATTCTGGAGACCATTTTTTAAAATTAGTTTTTCTGAAAAACCAATTCCATTATCTGAATAGTCAATTTTAATAGAATTTTGTTCCAAATCAAAACCAATGACCACAAAACTGGCTTGACTGTATTTTTTCATATTAACCATAAGTTCTTGTAATACTCTTTGTATTGCTATCTTTTTTTCTGTTTCAACTTTTGACCAATCTATTGGGTTCCCATTTTTAATAATAACTTCGGTACCACTGCTTTTATAGCTATTAAGCATTTGTTTTAAATTGTATTCAAAACGTTCTCCCGTCTCTATAGGACTATTTTCCCTAGAAAAATTTCGTGTTCTAACATATATTTTATCAAGATTATCTATAAGATTTTCTTTTTTTATCGGATTCTGTAAATCTTGAGTTCCCGCAAAAGTCATGGCGTAAAAAACATCATTAGCCAATTCATCATGGAGTTCTTTAGAAATTCGGGTTTCGGTACTATAACTTGCCTCTAAGCGTTCTCGTTTGGTTTTACTTTTATAGTAATTGACTATAAGTACAATCCCGCCAAGTAATGTGAAAAATCCAAAAAATAATAAGTATTTTTGGTTCTTTTGCGTTTCGAGTTCTAAAAGGTTTTCCGCTCTTTGTTCCTTATATTTGATACTTTCTAGTATGGCTTTTCTAGAATCATACCTGATTTTTGCAAATTTATTTTTAGCATTATTCCGGACTTTTATAATACTATCGTTTAGTGTTACAAACAATTTGGCATATGTATTTACTCCTTTTTCTTGATTATATGAGATTAAAAATCCCAAGGCTTCCAATCGTTCGTCAATACTTTGATGTTTCGTTGCTTCATCATAAGCATGTAGTGCATTCTCTTTTGATTTTTGGTAATCTTTATTTTGATAGTAATCGGCTAAATGCAAATAACTTTCAATACTGCCATAGGAATCGTTAATGCTAGTTCTGATTGCTAAAGCCTGATTCATTAATGCTAGTCCCTTTGGAATCTGATTGTCTTTATAATAAGCAAATCCTAGATTGTCAATAATTCTAGCTTTTTTATTCTGTAGTGTATCTAAAATAGTAGACTTTAAAAATGGCTCTAAAAGTACTATTGCTTTTCTGTACTTTTTTTGTTCCATATAAACTGTAGCGATATTATTGAGAATAGCAACTCTAGCTATAGAATCTTTTACAGTTTTTAAAATTGTATCATAATAACGAACGGCGTCATCGTAATTCTTTAGTTCTTTTGCGGCGATTCCAAATAAATTATTTGCTGCCACCTGATATTGTACATCATTGTTTATGTGCGGCAAAGCTTCGGTTAAAGTTTCTTCACTACTGTAATAATCTCCATAGGTCTGTTGAATATGTGCCATTCCAACTAGATTATAGGCGATGTATGTGCTGCTGCCCTCCTCTTTAAATAATTCTGTAGATTTTAAATAATAATAGAAAGCACTATCCAATTTATTATCCCTACTAAAGGAATCACCTAATTCTGAATATTTCTGGGCTATAATTTTTTTAGGGCTTTCTTGTTTTTTAGAAGTATCAATACCTGTTTTTACACTCTTTTGACAAGATACAATAGAAAGCAAAAACACTAAAATAAAAAACGGGGAACGCAACATATAAAGTTTCTTTCCCCGAAATTAGTATTTAATTGCAAATTAATGCACCTTATTATGGTTTTTTTGGTGGTGTTATAATAATTATTTCATCGCCTGGTCCTTCAGTGGCCATAGGGCTACTTGTATTAGACAGGGGACTAGTATCACTTTCGTTGAATTTCAGACCTTTTCTTTGAACTCCAAAATCTTTTGCTTGAGGAGCTGCACTATCAATCGAATCCGCATCACATGATACCATAACTAAACCCGATACTGCAACAGCAGCTATAAAAAATATTTTTTTTCATTACTTTAATTGTTAAAAATTTGACATAGGTCTGGCCGTTCGATATCTTTTACAGAATAATTATTAAGAGCCAAACCATTAAAATGAGAACAGTTTTTTTGGTTTCGGGAAGTAAAGTGGGCTAGTACCGAATCGATTAATTATACTTCCCGGAATAAAAATTCTATTCTGTATAACCTTCCTTTGATAGAAGTAGTTTTGTAGATTTGTCCGTATCGTGAAATAGAACAAGAACTAAATCTGATGCAAAGTAATGACGCTTCAGCAGTAAAATTGATGCGGAATTCCTATGATTCCCAGCAATGCCGAGGATTCCTAAAAATTCCTAAAAATTCCTTTAAGCTTATGGTGAAAAATACTTTAGAAGATTATAAAGCAGCGGTTAAATTGAAGTATGAGATTGAAAAGGTTGGCACCCATTCCAGTTTTTTGCTAAATCCTTCTCGTGCCAAATTGAGGAAATTGTGTGGCGAGTTATTTAAGAATAATGCTAGCGTTGATGATTTAAAAAGCTTTTCTGCTTTTTTTCAATTTGATTTTATTTTAAATTGCTCCAATAAATTAAAAGACCAAACAGATAAATTCAGGCCTATTGAAACATTTTTTAAAGGAGAAACTGATTTAACTGATATTGAGGCAGTAAATATTGCAGCAATATTAGTCGATTTTAATCCGCGGCCTTATCTGAAATTCTCAAGACAGGAGGCTTTTAAAAAAGAGAATATCCCCAGTACTAGTATTGAAAATACAGATACAGTCGATTTTTTTGGAGCAGCTAAGATTGTTAAAAATAATGGTAGTAGTGACGACCAATCAATTCAACCATCATCCTTGAAAAATAAAGAATTACGTATTTTTCAAAAAAGGCTACTTATTCCTGGACTGATAGTAGTTACAATGTTGAGTGGTTTTGGGTACGTTTTTTTACCCAAAAAAGAGTGCATGCAATGGCAAAAAGACCATTTTGAAGCAGTTGATTGTGAAACCAAAGCAGTTGGTATTGTAAACTTTTATTCAACGATGCCTCTAAATAAAAATATGCTGAATTTTAGAAAAATTGAAATTTGTGATACCACAACCTTTTTTAAGCATAATAAACCAATATTGTGGTATTGCAAAACCGGAGATCATCTGGATTTTTTTAATGGACCGGGCTTTAACCCTGAAAATGAAAAACCTTTAAAACCGATTACCCAATATATGATTGATAAATATATTAAGTAAACCCGATAGTGCTGATTTTGTAGTCCGCGCAAGTTCGCGATAGGAAAATGCTTGCGATGATTTTTGGGATACAAATTCAGGCTTGAAATCAAAGATTCATGAATACCAAAAAACAATAATAACCCATGAATATTTTTTGTTTATTTTGAAATCTAAGATTTATGAACATCCCAATGGCGCGAGTGTCTCGCTCCTGCACACAATCAAAATCACTTATTATCTTATTTTTAAAACAGTCTGATCATTATTCCTGATAAAACCCATTACATTAAATTATTATTCCATCGAATAAATACCTTCTGGAATTGAACTTAAATATTCAATTATCTAATCATACACTATAATATATGTTCTAATACACCAAACTAATATAAAGAGCCACTAATAATTTGTAAGAATAAAACAATATATTTGATCTTTTATAAAGTCTAAAATATTGTAAGACCTACATAAAAGTTGACAGATATAGTATGAAAAAACTACAAACCACATTATTCTTATTTCTTTTCATCCAAATAAGTTTTGGGCAAAAACGTGATATAATAAATAATCAAGCAATTCAATTCAGTATTAAACAGGAAAATGATACCATTAATTTTGTAGTAATTGACACTAAATTAGATGAAATAAAACCCGTTTTTTTGTTTTGTCAAGGTTCTTTGCCAATGCCATTGTTCGTAAAACCAGAAAAAGAAAATATGTGGATGATAGGCGGTGGTATTACAAATTTTGACCTAAATGAAATAAAAAAGAACTATCATTTAATTGTCATTTCAATGCCAAAAACTTCAGTAATTGTTGCCGAAAAATACCTAAATAAATCTTACTGTTACATTCCAAATGAAAAAGAACCTGACGAATTTGATAAAGAATATATAAAAGCCGATTTTTTAGAGAACTATGAATACAGAGCAGAAAAAGTTTTAAAATTTTTACGAAAACAAAAATGGGTAGATAATTCGAAGTTAATAGTTGCCGGACATTCTCAAGGTTCTAAAGTTGCAACACTCATAGCTTTGAATAACAAAAAAGTTACGCATTTAGGATTATTTGCAGCAAATCCATTTGGAAGAATAGACCAAAATATTAGAGATTATAGAAAGGAAGCTGAAAGAAAAGAAATTACTTGGGCCGATGCTAATGATAAAATTGAAAATACTTACCAAATGTATAAAGACGCTTATAATAAAGATACTTTAATTCAAAAACCGTACTTATTAGCTTGGAAATCATTTTCAAGACCATTGTTAAATGATTGGTTACGAATTAAAATACCTACTTATTTAGCATATGGAACAAATGATATTGCTTCTGATTTATGTGATTTAGTTCCTTTATTTTATATCCAAAACTCAAAAGATAATTTAACATATAAAAGATACTTAAATTTAGAACATAACTTTTTTGAAGTTGAAGTTGATGGAACAACGAATTACGAAAAAGAACATTGGACAGAAGTTATGAACGAATTTATCAAATGGACAAAACAATAAATACAGCTGCCAATAGCAATTTTGAGCCAGCTGTAGAATAGTGGAATTCCCTCTTCGTATCATCTTTTCTGCAAAGCCGAAAACTGAAAGGTTACGAACTTGCAGCCATCTCAAAGCTGCAAAAAGTTATAGGAAATGCTAATCAAGATCGTTTAAAATAAATTTTTATAGTAATCAAAAATGAAAATCAATTTTTTTCCCAACATATATCTTTGGTTGTTATTAATAACCTTACCAGTAACTGTATTTTCACAATCGACTGATTTTACCATTCAAGACGTAAAGTTTGAGAGTCAGGGCATCACTCTTGCAGGCTCAATTTTAACGCCGAAAAATGCAATTGCTGCTGTTGTAATTGTTCATGGTTCTGATCCTGTAGAAAGAGAAATGGAGTTTGCTACACGTCTAGCCAATGAAGGTATTACTGTTTTGACTTATGACAAACGTGGAGTTGGAGAATCTGGTGGTGTGTACGTAGGACCATCAGTTGGTACGAATAATATTGACACAGGTAATCTTAATTTATTATCTCACGATGCAAGCGCAGCAGTAAATACATTTCGAACCTATTTGAAAGATAAAAAAATACCAATTGGATTAGTTGGCTTCAGTCAAGCAGGATGGATAATTCCAATTGCTGCAGACAAAAATCCACAAATAGAATTTATGGTTTTATTTAGTTGCCCTACCATTACTACCTTGGAACAACTTCGATTTCAATTTTATACTAATGGAAACAATACTTTTTGGGAAAATCATACAGAATCAGACGCTCGTGAGCATATAAAAAATGACCCTAATAGGTATCAATTTACAGCTACTGACCCAAAAATTTACTTGAATAATCTTTTGATTCCTGGACTTTGGATTTTTGGAGAGAAAGACATACAGATTCCGGTAAAGTTGTGTATGGAGCAATTAAATACATTGAAAGCGCAAGGTAATCCTTTCGAATATACATTGTTTTCTAAATTAGGACACAATACAGCATCTGATAATGATAGAGAACCTGTTGACATTTCAATACAATGGATAAAACAGAAAGCGTTGAGCATTAAGAAGTATAAAAATTAAAATAATGCATATAACCGATAAAATTTCATTGCGCGAGTAGCGCGAACAATGCGAGTCTTTTTGAAAGGAACCTGTAATTTAAAAAGAAAAATAATTGTCATTTAAACCCGATGGCGTGGAATTTCATTCCTTGCCCCCTAGTACTTGGCCTCCCGCCCTCGAACAACTCCCTTTTATCCGAAATACCAAAAATTAAAAAATGCGGTGATTACTTTCATTAATCACCGCATTTTTGCGGTAAACACAAAGCCTATTTACCGCATGAATATCAAAAAACAAAGTATGCAAGTCGGGAATTACACAAGTCAACATTTGCTAAAATACAGGCGTCCAAATAGATTTGCTGACCACAAATAGTAAAATCGACAGGTCTAACATCCTTAATTAGCAGCGAATAAAATGAAAAACTACTCAAATTCGGTAATGGAGAATTAGAAGGTCAATTAAAAAGAATACCTTCCAATAGAGAATCACCCTATACAAAGTCCGCAACAAGCTATTAAAGCAAGCCTAGAGCAATTGAAATCGTTCTTCAAAAAACATAGTTTTATCTTAGAAGAGAATTTTATAATCAGCAATTTTAATGCTCACGTTCCAGAAGTAATGTTCAAATAATTAATGTAACAACATCTTAAACAGTTGAATTGATCTAACCAATTAAATAATTACTTAAAGCTTAAGGAATTCTCAACGATTACGAAAATAAACGACTCAATCTTGAACAATACTTGAATGTATAAGAAAGGCAACTTAAAAATAAAGGACTTGATATAGAAACTTGTATTACCAAAAACGGTATTGCTTAACGTGAAAATGACGCTATTTAATCTAAATAGCGTCAAAAAATCTAATATTTAATTTATTTAACAATCCAAACCCCACATTTTTTACATTCTTCATAATGGAAACGCAATTCAGAAATGCAACGAATCATATTAAACAAAGGGATTGTTTTTTAATATTGACGTAATAAATATTTTAAAGTCACTTTCTTTCGAAAATAAAATTTTATAGGTTTAATAACCGTACAGGAAGTAATATACTAAATCCATCAGATATTTTCACTAGTAATTCTATGGCTTAATAATCAATACCGACGGTGTATTGTTGAGCCAAATACTTTGAGAATCAATCAGTTTTTTCCAACTGGCTAAACTGATAATCATCAAATCCTGATTTTCTAAAAACTCTCTTTTAATTGTTCTTTCCTGCATCATCATAATATGATTTGGGGCTATTTGCTCTATAGAACGAATCGCTTCTTGAATTTCCCTATTGTTTCGTTTATGCCCAATGACATCCAAAACCGTAATTTGAGAACCATTATTATGAATTAATTTTTGGGCAAACTGAATCAAAAAGGCATCATCATCACTGAAAATAGGAATAAAAACCCGATTAATTTCCTCCAGCTTTTTGTCGACCAGAATTCCGACAGGCATTCTACTTTTGGCAATAATTTGTCTTGTTCTTTCATCAAAAGGTGAATTCTCAAACAATCCTTCTTTTCCTGTGAATTTATCAATTAAGCGATCAGGATTAATAATTCGGGTTGTAAAACCAAGGACTTTCCCTAGCAAGGTTCCTTCGAAAATAGATTGCCCCAAACCTACAAGCAATAAATCATATTCTCCTTGGTTGGCAGTATCTGTTATGTCCGAATCAATGTCATTTGAAACTTTAAAAAGGGTTATTATTTGTTGATCCAAATTTTCTGATTCGGAAATAACCGGCAAAAATGTTTCTCGTTCATAATCCTTAATACCAAATGAATGCATTTCTGAACTTAATGATAAATGCATTGCAGTAACAATGGTATTTCCGCTTTGTTTTTTGACAAAACTATTGGCAACTTTTAACAATACTTTGCCTTTTTCAGCAGTGGAAAAAGAAATCAGCACTTTATACTTACTTTTATTACTAATTTCTTCTGGTATAATACTGTCTTTGGTTTTAAAAATATAGTTGATTAAATCCAAACCCGGCCCGGTCATAAAGGTCGTCGCCAATGCCATAATAACCATCATTGTAAAAATTTCAGTGGATAAAACCCCTAAATCGTATCCAATATTCAGTACCACCAATTCCATCAAACCTCTTGTATTCATTAGTGTTCCAATGGATAGACTGTCTTTCCAATTGTGTCCTACGAACTTTGCTGCAAGTGCGCTACCAAAAAACTTACCAACTACTGCAACCAAAATAATCAAAATAGTAATTTTCCATAAATCTGGATCGTCAATTAATCCTATTTGAGTTCTTAAACCCGTAAAAACAAAGAACAAAGGAAGCAAAATCACCACTGAAACATCTTCAACCTTTTCGATAAAAATGGAACGGAATTTATTATTTTCCGGCATAATTGCGCCAGCCAAAAATGCGCCAAACAATGCATGAATTCCAATTAATTCAGACACATAAGAAGACAATAACAATGTCAAAAAGAAAATAGCTACAACCGGCTTGTTCAGACTTTCTTTTGTAGCATTTAAGTCACCAACTCTTTTTAGGAAAGGTCTAACCAATTTTAGCATCAGAATTACATAAAATACTGCCAATGCCATAACATATAAGGAACTGGTGAATGAACCTGCTTTTACAATCGCAATCACAGCTGCTAGAATACACCAAGCTGTTATATCATCAGCAGCGGCACAAGTAATTACGATGGCTCCTAATTTCGTCTTATGGATTCCACGCTCCCGGACTATTCCGGCCAAAACCGGAAAAGCAGTGATGCTCATAGCAATTCCTAAGAACAATCCGAAAGATAAAAATTCAACCCCAGGAGGCGCAAAAGAATTGTATATAAAATAAGCAAGCCCTAAACCTAAGGTAAACGGGATAATAATACTGGCATGACTAATAACCACAGCATCGTGCGCTTTATTTTTAAGCACTTTCAAATCGAGTTCCATTCCAATAACAAACATAAAAAATATTAACCCTATTTGGCTCAAAAACTGCAGATTGCCCAAGGAATCATTTGGAAACAAAATTGATGAAAATTCAGGGAAATACATCCCAATTAAAGAAGGACCTAAAACTATTCCTGCTATCATTTCCCCTATTACTGTGGGTTGCCCAATTCTCCTGCAAACCCATCCGAAAAAGCGAGCGACTAAAATAATAGTAACAATTTGCGCCAGAAGAATAGCCAAAGGGTGCTGTAAATTGTGGTTCATCGAGGTTACAAAATCATTCCAATGCCCGTTTTCTTTTTGATGAGAAACAATATTTTGTCCTACTTCCAACATTTTCCCTTTCAGAATAATCCAATACATTAAGGCAGAAGATACACCTATAATTATCAAATAAAAAAACGAATTTTTAATACTTCTCATGTAATCTTTTTTAAATTATCAATGCTTTATGATGCAAATATGGGAAGTGATTTTTTGGAAATAAATAAAAACACACGCTAATTTTTGTCGAATGTAACAAGATTGGAAAACTTTGTAATAAGTTAGATTTTTACTTTTATCAAAAAATCAGAACGATAGGTTTCGCTCAAAATTAATATTGTGAATTTCCCATTTTTTTCCTGATTACTGATTGTGATTTCATTGTGGTTGAAAAATTTCACCGCTGTTATTGCAATGATTTCTTTTTTATTCACCCTGCAAAAATCAACATTAGGAAGTTGGCTTAAAAGCAAGTGAAAATTAATATTTTTTAAAATCAGCGAACTACCATCAACTAGAAATACTTCTTTGTCTCTGCTGTCAGCCACCGCGGTTTTGATATATTGAATTTGGTTAAAATATAACAAAGCTTTTCCTTTATCGGTATTCAAATGAATGAATTTTTTTGCGGGTGCTACTGTATTGAACCGCTCCAAAGCCTTTGCAACAGCTATTTGCAAACGCTCTTTTGTAACCGGTTTTGTAATATAATCGACGGCGTTTACATCAAATGCTTCGGCAGCATAATCTTTATATGCAGTGGTAAAAATAACCAATTTGTTTTGCAATAAACTCGCAAGAGTCAACCCGTCGATTCCAGGCATTTCGATATCTGAAATACATAAATCAAAATCGAGTTCCGGAAGTTCAGCCAATAATTTTTCAGGGTTATTGAATGCTTTTACGATTTCTAATTCCGGAATTTGCTCACACAGTATTTTTAGGTACGTCAATCCTGGCAATTCATCGTCCAGCAGCAAGCATTTGAGTTTTGTATTCAAGAAGATTGATTTTTAAGTGCGCAATATAAATGTCATTTTCGACAAATTTATCCAGTTTGAACTGATTTTTATAAATAATTTTCAAACGTTGTTCCAATGTGGTTGCTCCTATACCGCTTCGTTCTTTTTTTAATGCTTTTTTATCTGAGATCTTATTCGAAACCGTCAAATAAAAACAGTTCTCTTTGAATTCAAATAAAACCGAGATAAAAGCATCTGCACTTTGCAAATCAGCATGTTTAAATGCATTTTCTATTAAATCTATCGAAATCAAAGGCGCTAAAAGTCGTTGTTCATACAGCATTTCGCCTTCATTGATTTTAGTTTTTACTTTCATTTCAAAAAGAGGACTGACTTTAATTTTATTTATTTCAATGAGATTCAATGCAAATTCAATCTCTTCTTTTGCAGAAACAAACTTTTTTTGACTTTCATATAAAATGTAATCCAGTACATTCGCCAATTTATCCAAAGCAAAATAAGTTTGGTAGGCGTGTGACTGAATTGAATTGAGAACATTTTTGAAAAGATGAGGATTGAGTTTAGATTCTAAGGTTTCCAACTGTAAATTATTTACTTTCATTTCAAGAAAATGAAACTTTTCTTCAACCTTCTTCTTGCTGTTTCCTATTTTGATTAAAAGATATACAAGATAGCAAAGCGCTATTATGAGGATCAGAATAATAATTAGAAACATATAAATCATGGTATTGTTTTCTTGAATTTTATTCATCTTCTATTATTTGATTCAAAAGTACTGAAAATAATCTCCTTAATATTTTATTTCTTTGGAGTTCATTGAATGTTATTCACTGCGGGAGTTAAACAGTTTAAAATATATTAGATACCAAGCTAAAATCATCACTATTTATAAAAAATACTCCAGCCAGCTCCCCGAAATTTACTGAATTCATTACTATTCCTATTAGCCATTTTGACATGATAAAATATTTTAAATTATCAATACTTCAAATTTAAACACAATAAAAATCAGTTCCTCAAGGGAATCTGTAAATAGAAAAAAGTTCTTTATTTTAAAAAAATTAATTAATATTTCTTTAAAAAGAGAGGAAGAAATAAAAAAAAGAAGTAAACGAAATGTCACCAGCCCACCAACTACATTCTCCTAATAAATTCTTTTTCAAGTATTTAGGAAGAAGATTGTAAAGTTATGAAAATCAGGTGTCATCATTTAAATTTTTCCGGTGCATTATTATTATACTTGTAGATTTAATTAATTTTTTGCTATTTTTATATTTTTGATAAATCTTAATAAAAACTTTTTTTACAAAGCGAGGAGTATAAAACATAAGCAGATTATGAATAAATTTTTACAAATTATATGTTTCGGACTTATCTTATTTTCTTCTTGTACAACTTTACGTTTAACTAAGGACAATCAGTATATCTATTTGCAAAAAGAAGGAAGAGAAAATAAGAAATGGAAACTTGTGTGGGAGGATGATTTTAATGGGGCTGCTATTGACAGTTCTAAATGGAGCAAAATTCCATCAGGTGGAAGCGATTGGAATAAGCATATGAGTAGTAATTCTGATTGCTATGATCAATCGGGTGGGAAATTATATTTAAGGGGTATTAAAAACCCGGATACTTTAAAAGATCCAAGACCCTATCTAACGGGTGGGGTTTATACCAAAGGTAAATTTGCTTTTCAGTATGGTAAAATTGAAATATACGCTAAGTTGGAGTGTGCACAGGGAGCATGGCCTGCCATATGGATGCTTGCGGAGAAAGATAAGTATGGCAAGTATCCGAAAAATGGAGAGATTGATATAATGGAACATCTCAATTTGGATAATATAATTTATCAAACTACCCATTCGTACTACACACTTGATTTAAAAGAAAAAACTAACCCGCCTCATTCTGGGACAGCAAAGCTGAATATAGCTGAGTATAATAAATTTGGATTGGAATGGTATCCAGATAAATTGATATTTACGCTGAATGGGAAGGAAACATTCCGTTATCCGCGCAAACCAGATGTAGATAGCAGCCAGTGGCCATACGATCAACCTTTTTATGTGATGATTGATCAGCAATTGGGAGGTGCTTGGGTTGGGAAAATAAACCCAGATCAATTACCTGTACAAATGATCATTGACTGGGTAAAAGTGTATCAATAGACTTTATGGGGATTTTAGAGAAAAAAAAGCCTGAAAATTATTGATTTTTAGTTTTTTTTTTTTGAGCCGAAGAGGCCACAAGAAAAACCCGCCCTCCGATGATAAAAGTAAATTTAGTCAGCCAGATTCTGAACAATATCAGGCTCTTCGAAGTCTCTTGACTTCGAAATAAAAATATTCGCAAACAATCCTAAAGTAGTTATAAACCATATATGATACTAAAAAAGCATCTGATCGTCGATTGTTGCGCAATACGTATTATTGACTGTGTATCACTATTTATAGAAAGCATCGTAAATAGTATCTTTTATACTTTCCCTAGTAAAAAGTAAACACCTTTACTAATAACAATTTAAAGAAATTTCATTTAACTACAAAAATTGAAAATTGATTGAAGTTTTATACCAACTACTTTTCGATTATAATCCCTTTTAAGGATTTCTAATAAAGTTTAATTGAGCTAAAAGAGCGAATAAACTCTATTTAGCTCATTAACTTTGTAGGCTGAAAGATTAAACAAATATTAGACTTAATAAACTGCAGTCAAACTTTGATTTTCCACTGGTTTCGAATTTTTAATTTTATCATTTAATTTTAAAATTCGATCAAGTTGCTTTTTCTGAATTGTATATCTAGTATAATATTTATACCATTCCTTCCCCACGAAGAAGGCTGTTACAGAAACCCCTGTAAGCAAACCGATAAGGTAATTTGTTATGTCCATTATTTCTATTTTTTATGTTTAAAAAGCGTTTTCGTCTCCTTTTAAGGTCACAATTACTGTTAAAAAGCAAATTTTTATATCAGTTAGTAAACTCCAATTTTGCAAATATCGAATATCAGTACTAACTCGTTTTTTCATATCAGATACGTTCTTAGTTTCTCCTCTTAGCCCTAAAACTTGTGAAAGACCAGTAATTCCAGGTTTTACGAAATGGCGAACCATGAAATTTCTAATGTGGTCATTATAATCTGATGTATGCTTAATCATATGAGGCCGAGGACCAACGACACTCATGTTACCCACTAAAACATTAAAAAATTGTGGCATTTCATCTAAACTCGTTTTTCTAAGGAATTTACCAATTTTAGTTACTCGCGCATCACCTTTTTTAGCCTGTTTACTTTCATCACCAATATTTACATACATGCTTCGGAACTTATAGCAACAAAAAGGCTTATTCTTTTTTCCTGTTCGTATTTGCTTGAATAACACTGGACCTTTACTTTCTTTCTTAATTAGAAACGCCACTAGAGGGTAAAGCCAAGACAATATCAATACAATAACTAGAATACTAACGACTACATCAAATATCCTCTTCAATAAACGATTGTAAGCATTTTGCAATGGCTCAAATCGAGGATTAATTACATGAAAATTATTTAAACTGCTCGAGTTAAAATGTTTCTTTGAAATCGACGAAAAATCAGGAACAAATTTTAATCTCATACAGTGTTTATCACCAAGTTCAAAGAAAAAATTCAAATCTGAAATGTAATCGGGCTTCGCAACAATATACAATTCATTAATATTATTTTCAGATGCACTATGAATAGCTTTCGAAAGCGCTTGGCTAAAATCTTTATTGTTTGTATAATCAATAGAAGAATTTTCATTAACAATACCAACAAAATCCATGAACAGTGAATTACTTTCTAAATGAGAAGCCAATTCGATACTCGTTTTATTAAATCCCCAAATTGCAACCGTATATCGTTTGAAAATCCATCCCTTTACCTTTTCTATCGCTACCGTAAATATAATTCTCGACAGCAAAAAATATAGCAACAAAAATCCTAATTGAAATAAATTTGCTTTACTACCAAAGGAATACAAAGTATTTTGATGAAAAAGCAAAATATAAATTTGCCACATAATTCTTTGTGAAAAGAAAGCACGCCAACTATTACGAAAAAAATATTCTAGATTAAAAAGAACATCCACTCTATACAATTGAAAATAGGACACTGAAAACAACCAACTAAAAATTGTGATTGGAATCATTTCATTTAGAAACAAACTGCTCAAAGTACTATTTTGTTCATTCGAAAAATTCAAAAACAAAACAGTGCTACTTACCATAGCAAACATGTCAGCAAAAGCGCAGAAAACTATGAAGGCAAATTTATGTCTATTTCGCATTTTGTAACCTTTTAAATAAACTCTAAATAAATGTACCTGCTAATCTTTCCAATATTCTTTTAAAATATATACTCTATCAATAATTAAGATGTGGCATTTTAGGCTCTTTTATACCATGGTTTTTTTATATTCATCTCTTTATATTGATAAGTATAGCTTTTGCCATAACCGTAGCCATACGCCGTTTTCATATTTACGCCGTTGATAAGAATACCCACGTTTTTTAATTGTTCATTTTTTATAAAACTATTCACTTGTCCTAAACTACTTTTATCAGTAAAGTCATATTTAACGATAAACACAGTAGCGTCAGCTAAATAACTAATATTCAAAGTATCCGATACCATTTGAACCGGTGCACTATCTAAAATTATAAAATCATAAAAATTTCTTGCTTCTTGAAGCAATGACTCAAAATTAGAATTAGTTAATAATTGAGTTGGATTAGGAGGTATTTCACCTGCTAACAGCATATCGAGATTTGCAGAAAAATTACTGCCTTTATGTAATAATGACTTCCAATTATCATTTTTATTTGACAGAAAATCTGTAAGGCCGGCATCATTTTTATCCAAACTAAAATATTCATGCAATTGTGGATTTCGAAGATCTAAACCAATTAATAAAACTTTTTTATTAAGATTACTAATTGTAATTGCAGTATGAAAGGCACAAAAAGATTTACCCTCACCTTGGATCGATGAACTAATCAAAATTACATTGCCCTTATTCTCGTTTTTTCGTGGCAATAAATAGGACATATTAGAGACAAAAGTACGCGTTGCCTCGGCTATCAATGAACGTGAACTAGCAGTGTTATCTAACTTTTCACTACTATTAATTTTAGGAATGAATCCTAGTAAAGGAATATTAACCAGTATTTTGTGAATATCATCCTCATTATGAATTTTAGTATCTAATGAAAATTTTCCATAAATAACACCGAACGGCAGTAGCATACCAAATAGAAAAGCACCCAGCATAAATGATTTTGGTTGAGGAAAAATTGCCGAATAATTTGTTTCAGGAGAATCTAATGTCTTTAAATTCGATTCTAGAATTGCACCATTTAAAACAGCTTCTTCCCTTTTTTGCAATAATGCTAAATATGTCTCTTCCTTAGTATTAAGATTACTGTTGATATTCCCTAATATCTTATCTTTAGTGGGAATGCTTTTTGCTCTAGAATTAGCAATGCCTTGTTCATACCTGTTAGCTTTGGACGTTTGTTTCAAAAAACTCAAATACCCTTCTAAAGTATTCAATATCTCTTGTCTCTGAACCTTCAATTGATTCATTAAACTAATGTAAGCTGGATTATTTGCCTGTGCTCTTTGAAGAATTAATTGACTATCCATAAGCCTTGCATTATAGTTCAAAAGCATTTGATTGACGGTAGGAGTTTCTAGGTTATAATCCGTACTCAAAGTTGTTGTACCAGTGGCTCTTTTAATGTCATTAATCGCAAAATTAGTACGTGCAATTTCTTTTTCGTTAAGCGAAGAGCTCTCGTTTTTAATATTTCTGTCAGCAGTTTTTTCAAGAACGTAGGTATCCATAACTAGTATGTCGTTATTTTGCAAAAATTTCTCTTTCACACTTTCAATAGAGTCTTTTTCCTTGGTAAAATCTTTGATTCTTTGATTTAAATACGAAACTGTATTTGCATATAACTTTTGCTTATTAATAACAATATTTTCATCTAAAAGGACTATAATTTTATTTAAGATGATTCTTGAAAGTTCAGGATTAGTTCCAATATGGTTTAGCTCGATCGCTCCTTTAGACTTTTCATCTGACAATACTATAAGTGATTTTTTTAAATTTTGTAAAGCAATCGTTGTTGGTTCAAAACTCACTATATATTCACTATCGAAATATAGGTCAAGATTTTTTAATGCGTCTGGCGACAAATGAATTTTAAAAGGTAAATTTCCGACTCTTTGATTGCCCTTATGACCTTTAATAATATAGGTTTTTTCAGACGACTGATCTGTTATGACAAATCCTTCGTTATTCAATTTAATGTTATAAGAAATTTGAGGTAATGAATCCATAGAGATTGTGGTATCTACAATGAATGGGACTTTATCTTTCGAAATACTTTTTACTGCATAATCATTTTCAAAATAGTATATATTTAAATTTAAAGCCTTAATTACCTTCAGCAAAAATTCTTTTGAAGTGACAAGTCGGATTTCATCTTCAACATTATCTTCGTCAGCTTTTTGATCTGTACTAATTGTTATTATTTTAGTTTTATCTTCTTGCTTTTTATCAAGGAAAATAGTAGCTGAAGTCTGATAGGTAGGTGGAACTATTTTTATATAAAAATAAGCACCTCCCAAGCACAAAATCAAACTAAAGAGAAACCAAGGCCAATACGTAACATACTTCGAAAACTCTTTTTTAAAATCCATAATTTTAGAATAAAATATAAAGAAATAATATCATTTAACTTAGTAGTATCTCAACAATACCCTATAAATTTGATTGCTGATTTATTATCCTTTACGAAGTAATAATATCAATGCCGCGAGTGAGATTCCTACACCTAGCAATTGTATTGGATCTTTAATGACACCTCCACTATTTGCTTTAAGTTTATTAGGGGTTACCAAAATAACATCATTCTGTCGTATTCTATAATCCGGATTGGACATCCATGAAGCGGTTGTGAGGTCAACGTGATATACTAAACGTTTTCCATCTAACTCTCTAATTATTTTTACATCTTTTCTTATTGCAGAATAAGTTAAATCTTTTGCTAAACCTATAGCATCTAGTAAGCTTACAGACTCTTCAGTAAAAGATATTACACCTGGAGCATTGACTTCTCCCAAAATGGTAAATTTATTATTTAAGACTCTAACTTGTACTGTAGGATTTATTAGGTAACCCTCTTTAATTAAACGTTCTTTTATTTTATTTTCTAATCCAATAGGACTTAAACCAATTACATTAATTTCATTTAGTATGGGCATTGTAATATATCCTTGCGGGGTAACTAAATATCCAGTTAATTTCATCATTTCTACTGATGATTGCGTAGTAGAAGAGCTAGCATTATTATTAAAAGGAGCCGCAACGATAGGATTGAGATCACTGATATCAACTTTCAAGATATCATTTGCTTGTATTTTAGAAGTAGTATAATTTATAACCGAGTTTGAATATTCATCTACATCTTGCAAATAAAGCATTTGTTTTTTAGTGGTACAGGATTGAAGGGTTAAAAAAACTAGTAAAATTATAGGGACGATTTTATTTTTCATAGTACTTTAAGTATAAGTTTTTTTATTTTTCACTTGTTGTATCGAAACAAATTGAATGCTAATCTGCTCTTAATCTTACTTTCAATTTTTCTTTATGGTTTTTAAATTACTTCTCGGAATTTAATTAGCCATTGATCCTTGCATTTGGACTAATTTTCAAAACTATTTGATAACTTAAAAAAATACGTACAGACTTCAGTAAACAAATAAATTAATATTTTTAAGATAGCTAATGAACCAAATATTGTCTCAAAGCAAGACTTTTCTTGAGAAATACAGCTATGAACGCAGCTAAACCATGAAATTTATATATTTTATAATCTTCAAACAAAACTTTAATAGCATAGTTTAGATTAGTGCTCATTCCTCCCATTCTCATTTTTACAATATAAGAGTTGATATAACTCATCTTAATTTCATATTTATATAGATATCTCAATAAAAATTCTGTATCGGAAGCTATTTTAAAATCAAGGTTGTATAGTCCGTTTTTATCTATAATAGACTTCTTCAAATAAACCGTTGGATGCAATGGTAACCAACCTTTTTTAATCTTTTTAATGCTGAAAATGCCACCAACCCTATCTCTAATTAAACGTTCCTCCTGATCATTTGAAACATAAACACCATCGCCATAAACTCCTTCAATAGTTGAATCAGAATTAAAACGTGAGACAATTCTATCAAGAACATTTTTATCGTAAAATTCATCATCCGAATGCATTAGACCTATTACATCACCGGTAGCCAACTGTAGTCCTTTATTTATCGCATCATACATTCCTTTGTCTGGTTCTGATATAAAGTGACTTACTTTGTCTCGATAGTTTTCAATAATTTCCTTAGTTCCATCTATTGAATTACCATCAATAATAATATATTCAATATCACTATAATTTTGTTCCAATACACTTTTGATAGCTTTCTCTATCGTAGACTTTCGATTGTAGCATACTGTTATAATACTGATTTTCATTTTTTATTTTTATTTAAAAACGTTTTCTATTTAATTACTATTCGTGCAAATAGTTATTTTTTTTAAAACAAATTGAACCACGATATAAATTTAAAATACTGCGAAAATTTTATAAAAACATTATTCTATTTGAAAGATTTATTCTAAAAAAAACTAAAAAGTTAATCATCATTTAGGTAAAGATTCATAAATCAATTATGCCTTTTATTGGCCTTAATTCTTCTGTTATGACTGATTTACTATACAAAAAAAAGAAAAAGGTTTCACTAATCCTTGTATATTCTATAAATAACTATTATTAACGATGAAGAGCATGTTTTCAAGCAATTACATCATTTATTCACTGAGACTACACTGCTATTTAAGTGGCTTTTTTCATAAAAAAATCACTGTAAACAGGCAATTGTTTAACATGAAATAGATACAAGTAAAAAACTAATATTTTTATTGCATTTTACATAAAACATGAGTTGATGAAGATGTTTTCTAAATCAGCAAAATTAAAAACATGAAGTGGAGTCTATCAATTTATAAATAGTACTAAATTATAGTTTTGGATTGAAATTTAGCTTATTTAATGGGCAGAGAGAAGTATTGCTTGAAGATAAAAATTTAGTGGTATAATTATGATTCTTGGCTAGAAGTTTAGCAGAAACTTTGTAAAATAATTAAGTGTATTATTTTACATTAAAATAAATTATTAGTAGTAAGTTTTAATTTTTTTAATAAAGATTACTTGAAGATATTATCAGCCTATTGGGTGTAATATCTATAAATAAAAACTAACAATGGACGAAAAGGCATATTATATCGCAATGCTTTTATAACTCTTCGTTTTTCTTGATTTTTATCAAAAATAGCTTCTTAAAAAATCTATTTTTTTTAAAACCAGGTTTTTTATATATTGTTATTTAATATTTTCTCTGTCTTATAAGTAAAGCAGGATTACCTTGATAAATACCGAAGGATTCTAAATCTTTTGTAGCAACTGATCCTACGGTTAAAATACATTCATTTTTACAAATTACTCCTGGACAAACGACAGATTTTGCTCCAATCCAAACTCCATTTTCAATATTAATGGGTTCATTTTTATAATCAAAGGAAGAAGATTTATAATCGTGATTTCCAGTTAAAAGTAAAGCTCCTTGGGAAATACAAACATCATCACCAATGGTTACTTTATCTAAATTATCAATCCAAACTCCTTCGCCAATCCAAACATCATTTCCAATAACCAATTTCCATGGAAATTTAATATTTACGTTAGGCTTAATAATCGTCCCATGTCCGATTTTAGCGCCAAAAATCCGTAATAAAATGACTTTGAATTTCATAAAAACGAACAGAGAATTTTTCAAGAAAAAGGCATTACAAAGAATCCAAAGTAATTGAACCAGTTTCCCTTTCCCCTTGGAAAAATTATTAGTTTTAAACGTTTTAAGTGCTACAGTCATAATAGTTTTAATCAGTTAAAATCTTTTTGTATAATTTTTTAATATCTTTTCCAATTTGTTTAATATTATATTTATCTTCAATTAATTTTATACCATTACTTCCTAATTTCCTAAGTTCAAGAGTTTTCGTCAAAAAAGCAGTTTCTAAAGTACAAGACAAACTTTCTAATGACAAATCAATCCACCAACCGCAATCATATATATTTAAATCTTCCCAAGGTGTTCCTTTGGTGGTAATCACGGGTAGACCAACTGCCAAAGCTTCTGCCACCACTATACCAAAATTTTCACTATAAGTGGGTAATATCATTATATCTGCTGATCGTAAAAAATCCCACTTATCTTCACCATATTTTGCACCCACAAAATGTACATTGTTAATATCACTAGCACTTTCAGACAAAATTCTTATATAATTTATATCTCCATTTCCTGCTATTTCTAATGACCATCCTTCAGTATTAGTTATACGCCAAGCATCTAACAATAAATCAATTCCTTTTTTGGGATGAATACGGGATAAAAAAATTATTTTTTTAGTTCCATAGGACTCTTTTTTCTGTTTAATTTCACTTAAATCAATTCCATTAGGAATAATAGTAAGTTCATTTGTATACCCAAGATTCCTTATACTTTCTTTTTCCATTTGTGCGGTAACATGTAAGTGTTCGGCAGCCCGAATAGCTTTGTTTTGGTATAAATAAAGACCTATTTTTTTTTTCCAACTATTATGTGCTAAAATCCAAGGTTCAAGCATTCCGTGTGGAGACAAAACTACCTTAATACCCAATTCTTGAGCTACTTTTTGAAATCCCCAGTTTTGAGGACTCCAAATGCCGTTAATATGAACAATATTAGGTTTTTCCTTTTTTAAGAAAGTTCGAAACTCATTTAAAAGATTAAACCAACGCCAAACTTTACAATCAAAAAATTGAATTTTAACACTACTTATTTCTATAGGAGATTCTGAAAGTCCTGTTACTACTATTAAATCAACTTCTGATTTTAGTGCATTACTCAATAAACGCATATATTCAGTTGTTCCTCCAGCTGTTTTATCGATAGTATCAATAAAATGTATTACTTTCATTTGTCTAGTAAGATTTGTTGATAAATCTTTTCTATTGAATTGACAAAACCCTCAGCTGAAAATTCTTTTGACCTTAAAATTGACTTTTGTTCTGCTAATATAATTTGTTCTGGCGTTAGCTGCATTACCTTTTCTAATTCTTTAGCAGCAACACTTTTCCATTTTATCACTGCTTGTGAATTAAATATTTTTTTTGGAATATAAAAACCTGCATCTGCCGCCACTTCTTTCATTGGGTACTCATTAGTAGTAATCACCAAGGTACCTGAGGCCATTGCTTCAACTATTGGCCAACCGAAACCTTCATATGAGGAAGGAAAAAGTAAAACCGAAGCACCTTGATAGAATTGCCTTAAATGAAAATCATTAATATTTTTCATAAAATAAATAGATTTTGAAACTATTGACTTTTCTTTAAAATTGATCAACTCAACAGAAGGTGGTTCTCCAACCAAGATTAATGGAATATTTGCTGTAAAATCTTTGGCCCACTGATCATATATTTCAAGTACTCCTAATTTATTTTTATAAAAAGCATTACCTCCTACATGTAGTATGTAACCTTTTGATAAATCTATCTTATATTTATTTGTTAGTAATTCACGTAGTATTATTTTATTTTTTATAGGTTGAAAATTTTGATTTAATCCATTATAAACAACTTTAGAGATTTTTGGTGCTTTAGTTAATAAAACATGTAAATCCTTTTGAGTTTTAATTGAAATACTGATAAAATTCTTAGCTTTATCATAGCCCCAATGAATAAATTTTTGATAGTATTTTCCAGTTAAACCAATTATATTTTCTGGCAACATACCAAAAGCAGATTGTTGTGCTAAAAAATCATGACAGTGCACCACATGGAATCTTTTCTTTACTAATGGTACCCATATCCCTAAAGCATTATCTGCAAAAACAAATAAAGTGTCACTACTGCAACTTAACAGCTTAACTTTTATACTAATTGGAAAAACTAAATATTGATCCAAGTAGCCCAACCACTTTTCTAAAAATGGCTTTCCTAAAGCTAGTTTAAAAAAATAAGCTTTCGGACTCCATTCTTTCACTTCATGCCCCTTTTGCTTCAAACCACCACTAATCATTTTGGCAAATCTTGGCATGCTTTGGTGATTTAAAAAGTCTGGATGTGTGAAAAGTATAATTTTCATTTATATTTAAATTATTTTAATAGGAGTTATAAAAACTACAATTATTAGCGCAATCATATACTTTTCAATGGACTAACATCTTTTTTAAAACTAGCTATAACTAAACCTGAAATAATGATTGCATATCCTAATATACTAGGTTGAGCCCATTGTCCAAGAAACAATGTTATACATGCTGCTCCACAAATAATAAAAGGTAGAAGTTTTGCCTCTTGAGGTAATTTAAACGATTTAATTGCCAAACGAATAGCAAATAACATTCTTAAAAATATTAAACCACCTCCAAATATGACACCTTGTTCACCTATCAAACGACCAGATTCCATTTCTGAAATCATGAAATTTGTTTTACCTGTTAACATCTGGGCGCCTGCATTTGTTCCCATTCCTAAATTACCTGAAAATAAGGGTTGACTTAATAAGTCACCAATGGGGCCAAAAGTTTCATTTAAGGCTCTTAATAAAATAGAATCTTTTAAACCACCCGAACCAGCTTGCAGATTAGCCGATTCAACACGATCCAAAAAAACCTCAGTTCCTACGTTAAATATCGTTAAATACTTTTGTAAAATAAATATTACAAAACAAAAAACAACACTAATAAATATTAATCTAAATACTTGTTTACCTGTAGTAACAGATGCTATTATTGCAAATAATCCAACTATAATTACAGCAGCAACTGCACCGCGACTTATAGTTAAAGGTAAACCCACAACCAATGCAATTGTACTAATATAAAGAAGAATTTTTGAACAAGAGTCTTTGGATAACCAAAAATAAAAGACAAAAACAGATACTCCTGTATAAAAATTAGCCAATCCAGAAATAAACGAAAAAGTACCAGAAGGACGAAAATAACCCATCGAACCCGCAAAACCAGCACTACCTTCACCTCCAATACCTATATTAACAAAAGCAGATTGAGGACTAATGTACTGAAAATAAACAATTAAAGTTACCAAAATATTAATTCCCAAAAACGCACGTCCCATTTTTAATATGTCATCTTTTGTGAAAACTGCACCTATTATGAATATCAGAGGAAAATGAATTAACATAATCCTAGCACCATAAAGACCTACAAATAAATTCCCATGACCGAAAGTTAATGTAATAGCTAAACTTAATAAAGTGAATATTAAACTTATAACAACGTAAGGATTTATAAATTTAATATTCAAATAAAAAACTCTTAGAATTATATAAATAGCAATAGGATCTCGTACCACCAATAATGGAGTAGCTAAACTAGGTAAAATCCATTTACGCAAAGCCCCTTCAAAAATCCAAAGAAAAAAATAAAGCCATATCGCTATTTTTATAGAATTATAATTTGGAAAAACTTCTTGTTCTGTGTTTATAATCATGAATGCTATTTATTTAGGAAATTTTTAAAGATGAAATTGCATCTGCCATTTCTTGCCCATAAACTGACCATGGTCTACTTTTTGCCTTTGCTTGTGCAGCCAGTCCGAATTGTTTCAATAGCTCTGGTTTTTCTAGAATAGTTAATAAAACTTCTTTTATTGCCATTGAAGAGCTAGGTGATACAATCCATCCATCTTCACCATGCTTGATTAAATCAGGTCCTGCTGTTCGATCAGTCGTAATAACAGGAACTCCTTGTGACATTGCTTCTGTAATCACCAAACCAAAACCTTCAAAAAGAGAAGGAAAAACTAAAACATCATGTTCACGCATACACATTAGTACTTGATCATGAGACAATGACGGCATCCAATGATGCTGATCTAAAGCTTTATTCAAAGCATTACAATCAGAAACTACTTTATGCCCCACAACAGTTAATTCTAATTTATTTTGTAATCCTTCTACTGCATCAAACAAATAAGAAAGTCCTTTTCTCTGTGATAATCCTCCTACAAATAAAACTTTTAGTTTACGACCTTCTATTGGTTTATATAATTTTTTAAAATTCACCTCAGGAAAACCGTATGGAATTACTTTTATTTCTGTCAAATTTCCAGAATAGTATTGCAATGTTTTTTTTGTAAAACTACTTGCAACAAAAATAACATCTGCCATGGATAATTCTTGGTCTTTTTTATTCAACTTTTCTGGTGAATCATTAAAACCTATAAGTGTACTGGACCAATCAGGATTATCATCAAATTCATTTTTCATCAGTAAAAGAGCACTCTTATAATAACCAATAGGCAGGTCATAAATGCATTTAATTCCCAATTTTTTGGCTTTTGTAAAAGTGGCTAATGAACCATCTTCATATCCATATATTCCTGATAATCCCTCTTTTTTTACTTGATCCAAATTATTAGCAACCCATAAATCGTGTTTTTTATAAACACTGTCAACAGAAAAATAGCCTTTTTCGTGTTTTACCAAATTCTCTAAATGAAATTTTGAAGCTAATAAACGTCCAAACTCAAAAAAAGAGTTTGATCGAGTGTAAGGTTGCCAGTCTTTCTCTAAATTTCTTCTTTTTAAATCTTTTAATTTTGGATTGTTACCCAACTTATATAATAGTTGACCTGGAAATATTGCAACAGCTGTAAACAATTTAAAAAGTAATTTATTTTTCAATAAACCAATTACTAAATTTTTTGAATTTGCATTTAAAGTGGGATGAGATACTAGTATCTTCATATTTTAGAAATAGAATTAATAAATTGCTTTGCCATGGAATTCAAATTAAACACGTTAAAATCCACTTCAATTATATTTAAATTATTTTTCTCATATTTAATAATATTTGGCACAATATACTGTCCTTTTGTTGGTGTCCATTCACGTGAAACGGAAATAGTGGTGAGTTTATGTTCTCTATATGCCGCGTAAACTCCACTCTTTTCCGTTTGAAAATAAGGAGTTGTAGAAATACCAAAATCACTATCAATAAGAACTTGTGATATTACATTTTCAGATTGCAGACCCATAACTTCATAACAAATATTGTAATTATCTAGAATAGTTGTATAATAAAACAATTCAGAGCCATTTTTCCCAATAAAAATAAACTTTATAGGTTTAATAAAGTTAATTTTATTGGAGACTAAATCAATAATAAAATCTCCAAAAGGAGCTCCAGTTTGAATGGTACCAAACAAAACAAATTGTATAAATTTTATAGTTTTATTTTTTAAAGCTGTTGTCGGTATATTACCGCAAATTGGTAATAAGTCAACTTTAATATTATGAGATTCAAGAAAAAATTGGTATAATTTATTTTGTGTACTAACTAAATTTGGTTTAATATTTACAAAAATTTTTTTAATTATTAATTGTTGAAATTGACCTATACATTTATGTTTAAATGAAGATTCAATATCTATTCCTAGCCATAATTCATGAAACATAATATGCCATTTGTACTTTGACTTTAATTTCTTCAAGAAAGAGGGCAACCAGAAAGGCAATCCTTTTGAGTTAAAACTATAAGGTACAAACTGCAGGCTAATCCAATCGGGTCCATATTCTTTTAAAATATTTTCCACCCAAATAAAACGCTGATTATTTATTATTGATACTGGTATCCGGTTTACAATTACTCTAGTTTCCTCTACCATTTGATTTTCAGTATTAAAACAAATAGCCTGATAATCGCATAAAGCTATAATCCGAACTTGATGCCCCAATTTTATAAGTTCACCACTCAATCGGCGGGTATAATCACCAACTCCATCCTGTCCAGGCTCTAAAGATCCACAAAGAAAAATAATTTTCATAGGTAGCTTTTACGATAGTCCAAAATAAACTTCGAAATATAATTGGGAAATAATAATAGTAGCCCTTGCAAGATTCTTATGGTTACATTTTTTCTTGGATAAAATTCACTATTATATAATTTTTTAGCAACTTCAACATTTCCATTACTTAAAGCATTATTTATACCTGGTACTATTGCATTAATTATCAATTTATATTTATCAGAAAAATACTCTTCAGGAATTTCAATATCCATAATATTAGATAAAAATTGACCAATCGACAGTCCTGATGATGTTGCTGAACCTTGATGCATTCGATAAAAAGCTAATTGTTCATTAACAAAAATAAATTTCCCACCGCCTAAGGCTATTTTTAAAAAAACTTCTAATTCCGGTGTGTTAATTCTGTTATCAAAAGATAATGTTAAAAAACAAATACGTTTAATTATTGCAGAAGACATCGGTATAGAATTTTGAAGTACTCTTTTAACTGGCTCTTTGACAATTCCACTTAAGAGTATGTCTCTTTTATATATATAATTGAGTTCTATGGTAATATCAACCAACTTTTCACCATTACTATCAATAAAAATTTGATCACAAAAAATAACATCAGCACTTAAATTTGGAGGTGCAAGCATCTTTTCTAAAAAATCAGGAGCAATCAAATCATCATCCCCTGGCATAAAAATATATTCTCCATTTGCCATTTCTACCAAGAAATTCCAATTTCCAGCTATCCCCA